>CP073750.1:3000000-3600000 GCA_024398135.1 bacterium SCSIO 12643 | reverse complement strand
CCTCCGATGAGATAATTATGTATACGTGATTTGTTATTTTCCTGATATACATTCAAATTCCCAACCAGATTGACGTTTCTACCTTCCTTTTTGAATTTATGTGTCACAGATAATCGTGATAAACCTCCAAATCCATTTGAAGTGGTATGAGATAGATTTCTCGTAAAACTTAAAATGTTTGTCATTCCATCCGGATAACGGAATCTGGAATCTCCTCCAAAATGCTTTCTAAATAGTACCATGTCATTCTCTAAACTCACTAAAGTTCTGGTACCTGGGTTCCATTTTAATTTCGTTTTGATCACATGATTCTTACTTATCTCGTCCATTAAAATATCTTCATAAGACTGGTATGTTGTATCTCCAGAGAAGTTATCAGACGCTATACCTTTTACCAATTTGGTTTGGTCTTCTATGTAATGATAAGAAATCTGTAGTTCTACTTTTTCACTTAGTTGTTGGTTTAGATTTAAACCTGGTGATAATGAACTTCGAATCCCTTCATTCGAGGCTATTCCTCTTAATGCGTTAAACCTATAACTCTTAATAGCTCCCAGATTAGGAGAAATGCGTTCATTGACATTATTCACATGACCGATAATACTCAAACGTGAATTTTGATTGAATTGATGGTAATTAATTTTTCCTTGATAGGTTTTCTCTGTTCCAACACCTACGGATGCTTTTCCAAAAGCTCCGGTTTTATAGGGTGCTTTTAAGGTCAAATTCACCACTTTAATCTCATTGTCCTCTTCTGATCCAGTAAATAAGGCCTCATCGGACTTCTTATCTGTTACTTCAACAAATTGAATTGCTTCCGCTTCCAGATTCTTTGTCGCAATTTTCAAATCATTTCCAAAAAACTCTTTACCATCCACAAGTACTTTTTCCACTCTTTTGCCATGCACCATAATATTTCCCTCTGAATCTATTTCAAAACCCGGAAGTTTTTCCAATAATTGTTCTACATCAGAACCTGCTGATACTTTGAATGATTCAGAATTGTATTGAATGGTATCTCCCTTTATTTTAACAGGTACACGCTCTGAAATTACGTTTAAAGTTTTCAACTCCACCGGGGAATGCTCTAAAAACATATCCTGGATCTCTATATCATTGGAATCTTCATAAATGTTTAAGGAAATGATTTTATCAGAAAACCCCATATATGAATACTTCAAACGATACGCTCCATTTTCCTGAATATTGATTTGATATCGTCCATTTAAATCAGTAACTCCATGTGCCACAGAACTTGAATCTGCTTGTTTAAACACTAACACCGTAGCATAAGGCAATGGTTTTTTTGTATCATCATATAAACTACCACTCAATCTATATTGACTATGTATATTACTATACACCAATACAAATAATAGAAATAGTAGCAATCTCATGATTTAGTACAAATAGTCGAATAAAAAAGAAGCTGATGTTACTCCCATAACATCAGCTCCTGCCCTCTATAATTCACGAAGTATTATTCTACCAGAGATATAAAATTGAAGGACTAGCTCCAGGCGTAGCATAAGGTACAGGAGGGCCTTGTACATATTGTGCATTGGTCAGATAAGTACAGAAGTTCATAAAGGTCGCATTTGATGGGAACCCTATACACGGACCAGGTATTGGACTTGAAAGACCAATACCATAATTTACCAGATGCGCACCTACAACCCATAATCCCGTAGGACATACATAATTAATTGTAGAGTTTTCCGGAACAAAAACTGTTGTTGCCGGATAAGGTGCGGTACAAGTTCCCATACCTGCAACAAAAACTTCAACTTCGTATTTGCAATCTGTTAAATTCTTTATAACCAATTCAGTTTGCGCTTGAGATTCTCCCCATGCCATGAATACAGCTACTAATACGAATAATACTTTGAAACTTTTTTTCATAATAAATGATTTTAGATGAATAATTAATTTCCTCAAACATCCTAAAACCAATTCGTGTATTCCTTCACGTATTCTAGTGATTTCAAGCAACATGTAGCCAATCTCACCTATATAGGTGAGGCTATTTTTCAATCAAATTCATCGTTTTTTTCAATTACTATTTTCATTTTCAAAAGCTTAAAACTATTTATCACCATCCATAAAAAAATCCGCTTTTCACCTATTTAATTTTTTATGTTAGCAGGCGAAACACATATTCCTCTCTAATTAAATGAAAAGTATCACCGATCAAGTACCATTTACAATGAATTCCTCCTCATTTCTATTCAAAATCTCACCAACTCCATATCTTATCTTCTCATTTCGATTCGTTCTTATTTTTCTCATTCATACACTATTTCTTTCTACTTCAATTGCGCAAAATAATTTTTCAGATTACTATCAAATCTTCCAAAACATCCCATCTCAAAACGAAGACAGTGCTTTATTACTGTTTAATGAAGCATTATTGCGCATTCAAAATGATTCCTACCATAAAAAAATCCAAACAGAAGAAGCCAATCTACGCAATGCCCAATGCCATTTAGCTCTGGCAACATGGTATACAGATCATTCGAGTATTCCAAAATCGTTGAAATATTCCAATAAAGGATTAGAATATTTATCAGACCTTAAAGGCACTACAACCGAAGCCGAGCTATTGAATAATTTATTAGATGCTTATCATCAAAATGGAAAAATGGACTCTGTTCAGTCCATTTTAAATAAAACTCTGGAACACAAAAAATTCGCAACCGATTCTCTGGCATCCGCAATTGACCTAATCACTATTGGAACCTATAGTATAACGCAAGGAAAGACCGACACGGCTATTATTTTGTATGAGCGTTCGTTGGATATTTTAAATACTCAAAATTCACCCTATTGGAAAGCCGCTTGTCTCAGATTATTAGCCAACCGAAATAATAAACTCGGTAATATTGATAAGACCCTACTCTATTTAGATCAAAGTCTGGAAATTCAGAAAGATTTAAACCATAAAGTAAACGAGGCTAAAACTCTGATTCAAATTGGTGCTATTTATGGTGAACAATCCAAACCGGATATTGCTTTAAAGTATTTTGATGATGCTCAAAAATTGAATAATGAATTACGGAATCTTGAGATTCAAGCGAAAATTTACCACAGAAAGGCCAATCTATATTCTTCTCAAAACAATTGCAGCAAGAGTCTAGAATTTCATCAAAAATCACTGAACCTGGTTATAGAAAATCAAATGAGTCCCTGGGTAATTCCAATGTGTCAATCCAATATTGCGCAACAATACACTTGCCTGGGTGATTATACCAAAGCCCTGCATTATATCAATCTTTCATTAGATAATGGGGATAAAGTGGGGTTTCCTACATTCTACGCACTAAATCTCTATAGAAAAGGCAATATTTATCGTGAATTACATGATTATCCTCAAGCCAGTAAATATCTCCGTGAAGCTTTAAACATTTATCAAGAAATCAAACATTTGGTTAACATTGAACGTGTAAGTCGTTCCCTATCAGAAGTTTTATTTGAACAAGGTCAATCTACTGAAGCCTATAAACTTCTTCAGGTATCTAATCAATTAAAAGACAGTCTATCAGAAAATAAAATTGAGAAACTAATCGTAGAAAAAGACAAACGATTTGCGCTGGAACAATCTCGTCAAAAGGCTGAACTTCAGGCAGCCCAAATCACACATTTGGAAGAAGAAAAAAACACAGAACGAATTATTTTCATTACACTCATCATCCTATTTATTGCATTACTGGTCATTGTCTACTTAGGCATCAATAATTTCAAGCAACGAAAGGCCAAAGAAGAAATAGAAAACAGATCAAAAATTGAATTGTATCAAAAAGAAATGGACCTGCTCCGAATGCAGGTCAGTTCCTTACTTCAAGAAAGCAAAAACACTACAAATCAACCTTTTGAATTAGATTCAATCAATAACTATTTACAGACACCATTAACGGGGAGAGAATTGGATGTATTGACCCAATTATCTCAGGGAAAAAGTAATAGTGAAATCGGAGAAATCTTATTTGTATCTGTGAATACTGTAGGAACTCATTTGAAAAACATCTACTCCAAACTTGAAGTAAACAATCGTGTGCAAGCAGTTAAAGTAGCCACGAGCCTAACACATAAGGCGCCCCATCATAACTAACTTAGTCTTCTATTGGTTTCCCTATAAATTGGACTATAGCATATAAAACTGCCAGACCCACTGGAAATGTAATTAGTGAGGAAACACCCATAGCTGCAGGAATTGAACCAATTATAATGGCAATGGTTCCAACTGTGACTGCATATGGCATTTGAGTTTTTACGTGCTCCAAATGATTACATGAGGTTGCCAATGAACTCAGAATTGTTGTATCAGAAATCGGAGAGCAATGATCACCAAAAACAGATCCTGCCAGAATCACCGATACTACATTATAAAATATCACCATTGCTTCGTCATGTGATAACCCTGCTTCTATCGCCACATGATATGAGGCAGGAAGTAGTAGAGGGTACAAAATAGCCATAGTTCCCCATGAAGAACCTGTTGAAAAAGCCACCATACCTGATAATATAAAAACTACAGCAGGAATAAATATAGGTGACAAGGCATCCGACCATAATCCTTGTAAGAATACTGCGGTATGCATGTCTTCAGTTATGCCTGCCAACGCCCAGGCTAAAACCAGTATTATCATTGCAGGAATCATGGTTTTGAAACCACCAATCCCTGAATTTATAGTTTCCTCAAGTGACATTATTTTCTGACTTACAGTCAAAATAACAGCGGCAATAATCCCTGCCATGGAAGACCACAACAAGGCCGTAAAAGAATCTGAGTTACCTATAACGACAGATAATTTTCTAAAGAAACTCAATCCCTCTAAATCTGTCTGAGATGTACCATTCATTCCGGTAATGTACATTCCTGCAATTGCACCTAAAATGACAATTAAAATAGGAATTACTGCATTAAACGATTTTGGACGAATTCCTTCTTTTGCCGTAAACTCATCATCATCTTCATTTAATTCATTCCCCGCCTCAATTCCCTTACGTGCATTCTTTTCAGCCAATAACATGGGGCCAAAATCGCGACCTTTGTAAATTAGCATCAGCATAAATGCCAATGTAAATATTGGATAAAAAGCATATTGAAGTGACATTAGAAATACTGAATAAGGTGATTCATCTAATTCAGGCAGATGCCCCAACCCTGTTTCAATATATCCCAATTCGGCTCCGATCCATGTCGTAATAAATGCGATAGCTGCCACCGGAGCTGCTGTGGAATCGACTAAATAAGCCAGTTTTTGTCTTGAAATTTTTAACCGATCAGCTACGGGGCGCATAGTATTTCCTACCACCAGTGTATTGGCATAATCATCAAAGAAAATCAGTACACCCATAAACCAGATCACAAACTGTCCGCTTCTAGGATTTTGAGCATACGGTTCTAACCTGTTTACTACACCTAG
Source organism: bacterium SCSIO 12643 (assembly GCA_024398135.1). Classification (NCBI taxonomy): domain Bacteria; species bacterium SCSIO 12643. The sequence goes on along the minus strand of CP073750.1, from coordinate 3,594,574 downwards.
CATTCCCCCATTCTTAGAAATAATACTCACAATCCCAGCGATGGTCATTGAGAATACGATTACCGCTATATGTGACCAATCATTCAATGCATTTAGTATGTAAGTGTCTATGGTATTAAAAAAACCACTAACCAATCCGGACATTCCATTTGAGTAGAACGACATGATTAAAGTCCCAGAAAGAATTCCAATAAATAAGGATGAGATGACCTCTTTTAGCAGCAATGCCAATACAATTGCGATTAAGGGAGGTAAAATTGATGTCCACAGCGGTATCGGGTTTATCGCTTGAGTAACCTGTTCCTCGCCTAATTGTATCTCTAATTTCTTTACATTTTCAGGAGTAAATGCAACCTCAAGTTGATTCTTGTTTTGAGATTCTACAGCCAACCGGGTTCCATTGACCAATACTTCACTTATTGGTTCTTCTATAGTTTGGTTTAACTTAAGCGTAATTGTTGTTTCTACACCCTCGACTAAAACATCAGGTAATTCAACTTCCCAATTGCTTTGAGTAAACCCCGTAAATATGAATAAGGTTAAAAATACAAATAGACCCGCTCTTTTCATCCTACTTCTCCAGTGTCTTAATATTCATTTCATTAATTCTTTGGTGTCCTTTTGGACCATACATGATATCAATTTGAGGCTTGTAACTTTCTAATATTTTATATCGAACCATTTTCAACGTAGAGTTCACCATAAAGTTATCTTCGGTAAAAGGTTCCGGTGCAATGAAAAATACTTTTGGAATCCATTTCTTCTGAAATACAGTTTTATATGTGGGATCATCCATAAATGCCATAAACTGTTCCTTAACAAGTTCATACGCTTTTTCACCAGATCCTTTCATAATCATAGATTTCTTTGCCGGATCAAGACTTACCACCGCTGTAGTGAATCTGTTTTGGTTATTATACAACATCACATGTGTAAATATGCTACTACAATTCACAATAGCCTCCTCAATACCTTCAGGTGAATACTTTTCACCGTCTTCTGAAATCAACAAAGCTTTGTTTCTTCCGGTTACTACCAAAAATCTATCATTGTCGTAATATGCCAAATCTCCAGTCCACAACCATCCATCTCTCAATGCCAATCCACTGGCTTCAGGGTTTTTATAATACCCTTTCATCACATTCTCTCCCTGAATCACGATTTCGCCAATTTCATTTATATCCGCTTCTTCATGATCATTTCTCATAATCTTACACGTCACTCCCGGCATTACATTACCTGAGGTTCCCATCTTATGACGAAATGGTGTATTCGAAGAAATAATAGGCGCTGCTTCGGTTAATCCGTAGCCCTGAAAAATTGGTGTCCCAATAGCTTTATAAAACTGTTGTTGCTTAATATCCAGCAAGGCTCCTCCACCTACCATAAACTCTAACTCTCCTCCAAAAACATCACCTAATTTTCCATAGATTAAAGATGAAGCCAATTTATCACTAAACCACGTGGTCATTTGGGTCAATACGCCCGGCTTGGTAAAACCATCCCCATTTCTGACAAATCCAGCCTTTAATCCTCGTTCAAAAATTCCGTTTACAAAACCACCTTTCTCTTTCACCCCTTCCTTCATCTTTTGTATGAAATTCCCGGATAATGCCGGAACCGTTAACAAAAACTGTGGTTTAACTTCTTTGAGATTAATCGGAATATTTTTAATCGCATTGGCTGTTCCCCCTCTGGTATCCAGAAAAAACAAATCTAATGCTTTAAACAGCGCTCCATATAGAGCTACTGTATGTGCAAATGCATGATCTACAGGCAAAATGACCAGAGTTCTAAAATTCTCTCTTAATTTAAACACCGAAATCCCATCAGCCGCATTGCTATAATAATTTAAATGCGTCAGCATAATCCCTTTAGGATTACCTGTCGTCCCGGATGTATATGAAATGTTTACAATATCATGTTCATCAATATTGTTTTTGATTTCATCCAATTGATCCTGATACCCGGGTAGTAACTCTTTCCCTTTACGTAATGCCTCCCAAAACAAAACTCCTCTTTCAGGATCGATTCCGGCCTTTTTCATTTCAATCTCGAAATATTCAAAGTCCTCATCCATAAAGATGATTTTCATCTCTTTATTATCTACCTGATCCAGGATGGACAATACTTTAGTTAAATGATTCTTAGAAGTAAAAATTCCCTGAACATTGGAGTGATTTAATCTAAACGGAATTTCTTCGGGTAAGAGTTTCACCGATAAAGGAACAGAAACCGAATTAATCGCCAAAACACTATATTCTCCCATTACCCACATCGGGCTTCCTTCCGAAAGTATGGCAAAGTTTTGCTTTGGTTTAAAACCTAAATCCAAATAGTATGCAGCTAAATAATCAACGTTTTGTTTGACTTCAGAATAAGTCAACGATTCCCAACCTTTATCGGTTTTTCGACTGACATATCTTTGATCTTTATACGTAATTGCCGCTTGTGACAATAGGTGGACGATGGTTCTCTTTCCCTTTTCTAACTCTATCATTCCTGAAATTTAATGAGCCAATAAAAGTAAACTTTACAATCTATTTTCAAAATCATCCGGCAGATTTGAGACGAATAATCTTTACGTCAAACTGACTTCTCGTTGACAATCTTTATTATTTCATGAGGATTAAATTGAGAATTCTCATATTTTACTGTAAATTAGAGCATTCAATAGTATCACTATGCGGTTCGGGTTTACAATATTTATATGCATGATACACTTTATAGGGTTCAATCAATCCTATAAGTATGCGAATTATGTTCCTCCGAAAAGTTATCATAACTATGAAAATCATGACTACGCCCACTTTGGAACAGGAATTTCGATCCCAACCGGAGAGTTTGCCGGAGCTCCATCAGGTGAAGGGTTTCATGGATTTGCAGATATTGGATGGAATCTTAAAACGGCTTTGGGTTTTCAAATAAACGAACTATACGAATTTGAGATCGAAATGAAATACACCCGTAACCCGGTCAATGAACAAAAAATGATTGCTTACGCTCAGGAGATCACCGGTGAAAACATAATTTCTGCCAGTACCTCAAATTGGAATACTACTTCTTTACTTATTGGACCGTCTGCTGTTTATGCAGAAGGTAATTTCTTTTTTAGATTTATGGCTAAAGCCAGTGTTAACGGAGTGGCTTTACCTCAAATAGAAATGATTTATAACAACTCATCTACTGAGGGCAAAATCAAACAAAAAGGAGGTCAGGCTTTTGGTTTTGGATATAATTTAGGTATTTCAATCGGTTACCGACCTATTGAAAAAATTGGTCTCTCGCTTAACTATGATTATGCTTTTACCAGTGTACATTATGACAGAATTGTACTGGATTATAAAAATGGGGTAAATACCAAAATAGAATTTCCCCAAACTGTGACAACCTCAAACTTTTCCTTGAATTTGATTTTCTATTTCAAAAATTAATTCATTTTTGTTATTCACAAATATTTACAAACTAAAACTATTATGCTATGAATGACATTAACAAGTATTTAGAGACTGGACTAGATCACGTTATCAATTACGCCCCTAAAATTTTAATTGCACTTTTACTCTTATGGGTTGGTTTAAAAATAATCAATGTAATTTCTAAAAGTACAAGTAAATTAATGGATCGAAGAGGTATTGATCCAACACTTCGTCCATTCTTGATTAACTTACTTACCTGGACTCTAAAATTTGCATTATTTATTGTTGTAGCCAATCAGGTAGGTATCGATACGATGTCTTTTATGGCTGTATTTGGTGCAGCTGGTTTAGCTGTTGGTTTAGCACTTCAAGGCACACTATCTAACTTCGCCAGCGGTGTAATGCTTTTGATTTTTAGACCATTCAAAGTTGGGGATTTTCTAGATGCTGCTGGTCACATGGGTACAGTAGAAGAAATCGGAATCTTTGTTACCAGCTTACGTTCACCTGAAAACAGATTGATCATTGTCCCAAACAGTGCAATTGGTGGCGGTAGTTTAACCAACTTTACAGAAGCTGCAAAAATTCAAATTCGTTTGGCTGTCGGAATTGCTTATGATGCCAATATCAAAGAGGCCAGAGAAGTGATCTTAAAAGAATTAGCAAAAGATGATAGAATCATTAAATCAGAAGATCAGGAGGTTTTAGTAGCTGAGCTTGGAGATAGTTCTGTAAATTTATCTGTTCGTTTCTGGGTTGATCCTAACGATTATTGGCCAGCATACTTTGATAATTTAGAGGCTGTTAAAACTTCGTTAGATGCTGCAAACATCGAGATTCCATTCCCACAAAGAGTGGTACATATGAAGCAAGACTAAAATAAAAAAATAGATTTTTTAAAAGCGTCATAAATTTATGGCGCTTTTTTATTTTAAATCAAATCTATTGTAACCAATCACTCCACTGCCCTACTTTACCTTCCAGTTTTATTTTATGAGAAATTAGTTTCTCGAATCGATCACGAGAAATCTCATGGGCACCCAAGGATTCCAGATGTGCGGTGTAATCCTGACAATCAATCAGATCAAATCCTTTCTCTTCCAGTTTTTGAACCAATTGGATAAACCCGTATTTGGATGCATTGCTCATATGCGTATACATAGATTCGCCAAAAAACATTTTGCCTAAAGCCACACCATATAAACCTCCTACCAGTTCATTTGCAAACCATACCTCTACTGAATGTGCAATTCCCTGACGATGTAAATTAATGTAGGCCTGCTCCATATCTTGTGTAATCCAGGTACCACTTTGTCCTTCACGTTTTGACGTTTTACAATTGCGAATTACTCTTTCAAATTCCCGATCGAAAGTCACAGTAAACTTTCCCGAACGAATTACTTGTTTCATGGATTTTGAAACCTTCAAATCTTTGGCGAATAAAACAAATCTTGGGTCCGGTGCCCACCAAAGAATCAGAGAGTCATCATTATACCAGGGGAAAATACCTTTGGAATATGCTTCTTTTAGTCGATTTAAAGAAAGATCACCTCCAACTGCCAAAATACCTTCTTCATTTGCCAGATGTGTGTCAGGAAAATCTTCGTCTTTCTTTAAAAAAATCATTTATTCCAGTTATTCTTTTTTAAACCGAATGATCAACCGTTTCTTTCACCTCAATAAATAAGTGTTTAACCACAGGGATTTTCTGCTTTACGATCTCTTCTATCTTGATGATCTCTGCTTCAATTTCTTCCAAAGAGAATTTATCATCAAAATGAACATCAACTCCTGCTAAAACTCCAGTTGGACCAAAATGTACAGAACGAATCAAACCATAGTCCTGTATACTTTCTGTTGATTTTAAAACCTCATCCAGTATATTTAAAGAATCTTCATCCATAGATTCTCCAATCAACAATGCTTTCGTCTCAACAGCTAAGAAAAATGCCATAGATGTTAATATCACTCCAATAATTACTGAAGCCACTCCATCCGCATAGGGCCAATCAAACATATCTCCAATAAACAATCCTAACATAGCCACAACCAATCCTATAATAGCTCCAATTTCTTCAATAATAATGGTAAAACTTGAAGAGTCTTTACTCTTTCGCATAGACTTCAAAAGTCCCAATTTCCCATGATCCTTTTTAAATTGTTTTAGCGCTACAAATAAGGATGACCCCTCAAATAAAATAGCCAATCCCAATACAATATAATTGACTTTAATATTAGCGACTTCAACCGGTTCTATAATGTGATGAACTCCTTCATAAATGGCAATTCCCCCACCCAATGCAAAAATGAGAATGGATACTACAAAAGACCAGAAATAAATTTCCATACCATATCCAAATGGGTGTGTCTTATCCGCTGGTTTTTCACTTCTTTTAATTCCGTATAACAACAGTCCCCCATTTGAAGTGTCTACCAATGAGTGGATTCCTTCAGATATCATGGCCGAACTGCCTGTATATGAACCCGCAAAAAATTTAGATATGGCTATTGCCAAATTGGCTAAAATTGCTCCGTAAATTGAAATTTTTGATCCTTTTCCTGCCATAAATTCGAATTGTTTTCACAAATAAACGTTGTTCCCAACAATTATCCATAAAGTATTTGAAAACATTCTTTGTTTCATCCATATCAAATGACAAATCCTAATATCTTTGACCCCAATATCAAACTATTATTTTGTTTTGAAAACATATTTAAATTTTGAGTCTAATGCACCCAAATGGATTATATTCAGTATCGATGTGATCATTGTAACCATCTCGTTAGGTGTCTCTTTTCTTCTTCGATTTAATTTTGAAATTCCGGATAGTGAATTAAAAGGATTCGTTAACGCTTTCGTTGCTGTTTTAAGTGTTCGAATCTTTATCTCCTATATTTTTAAAACATACAGTGGTGTTATTCGTCATACGAACATTCAGGACCTTCAAAGGTTGTATTTAGCAACAACAACAGGAACCGCTGTTATTGTCGTCCTAAATCTTATCTCTTTTTATCTCAATTCAAGTTACATTTTACCCTTTTCGGTAGTCATTTTTGAATATGTACTAACGTTCTTTTTAGTCGCCACTTTTCGGACGGTAATAAAAATGATCTTTCAGGAAATTACTTCAAAAGCTACAGAAAAAACAGATATCATGATTTATGGAGCTGGACATAATGGGTTAACAACCAAACAAGCTTTTGATCGTGTGACTGAAACAAAATTCAACATCATGGCTTTCATAGACTCTAATACCAGTAAACAAGGTAAACTTCTGGAAGGAGTTAAAATATATGGGGATGATGATTTACCACATTTACTTCAAGAAACACCTCCTAAAAATTTAATTATTGCTGTTCAAAATTTAGATAAGGATAAGAAAGCTAAAATTATTGAATTGGCACTAAGCCATAATATCGGAGTCAAAGTGATTCCTCCAGTAACAGATTGGATCAATGGCGAATTAAGCGCGAAACAAATCAAGTCCGTAAAAATTGAAGAGCTTTTAGGCAGAAAACCGATTCAGTTGGATCAGGATAAAATTAAAAGTCAGCTACAGGGTAAGACCGTATTGGTTACAGGTGCTGCTGGTTCTATTGGCTCTGGGTTGGTAGATCAAATCGCTAAGTATTTTCCTGAAAAGATTATCATGTTAGATCAGGCTGAAACTCCATTATACGAACTGGAGTTACGCATGAAAGAACAGTATGGTACCAATATGACCGAGATCGTGATCGGAGATATTAGAAATGAAAACCGAATGCGCAATATGTTTAGGGAATTTCGCCCGGATTTTGTCTATCATGCTGCCGCATACAAGCATGTACCTATGATGGAAGACAATCCGTCTGAAGCCATTCGAGCCAATGTTCACGGTACAAAAATTATAGCGGATTTATCTGAAGAGTTTGAAATTGAGAAATTCGTAATGATCTCTACCGATAAAGCGGTTAACCCTACTAATGTTATGGGGGCTACCAAGAGAATTGCTGAGTTATATACCCAATCGAAAAACAGTCAGAGCCAAACCAAGTTTATCACTACGCGATTTGGAAATGTATTAGGTTCAAATGGTTCTGTCATTCCAATCTTTAGACGTCAAATTGAAGAAGGTGGACCGCTAACCGTTACACATCCGGATATTACTCGTTTCTTTATGACCATTCCTGAAGCATGTCAGTTGGTTTTAGAAGCCGGAATGATGGGACATGGTGGAGAAATTTACATCTTCGATATGGGTGAATCTGTGAAAATCGTTTCTCTGGCAGAAAAAATGATTAAGCTTTCCGGGCTAACATTAGGACGTGACATTCAAATAAAATACAGCGGTTTACGTCCGGGAGAAAAACTTTATGAAGAGTTATTGGCCAACGAAGAAAATACCATGAAAACGCACCATTCGCAGATCATGATTGCCAAAGTTCGTGAAGCTGACTTCAACATTATTTCTACAGAAATTGAGAGTCTGATTGGTTTGTATAACAGTCAGAACAATTTTGATATCGTATCGCAAATGAAAAAAATTGTTCCAGAATACGTCAGTAAAAACTCGGTTTATTCTAAATTGGATCAATAAACATAGATCATGAAATTCTTTTCACCGATAGATATTCGATTCAGAGATTTGGATGCTTTAGCGCATGTGAATAATGTGGTGTATCTCACCTATGTTGAACAAGCGCGTGTAAGATACTTTGACACAGTATTTGGAGCCAGACACAACTGGGACGAATGGGGTGTTTTACTGGCCAGAACTGAAATCAATTACATACAACCATTACTTTTTAAAGATGATGCCAAATGTGGTATGCGATGTACAAAAATCGGTACGAAAAGTATGGAATTTGAATTCAAAATATTTAGAACCATTGATGGTACGGATATGGAAGTAGCCAATGGTATTAACGTTCTGGTATGTTTTAACCACACCGATAATAAGAGCATTGAAGTTCCTGAATTCTGGAAAAATGCATTAGTTGATTACGAAGACCATTTATAAACGAATCTCATTAAACTTAAAATCATATTGTGAAATCTCATTCGCTTCTAGAATTATCTCAAAGTATAGAACGGGTTATTTCACATACTTTTAAAAATGCATACTGGGTACGTGCTGAGATTTCTCGTGTAAATTTCTATCCTAAAAGCGGTCATTGTTATCCTGAACTTGTTGAAAAACAACATGGAAAGATTGTAGCTGAAATCAGATCTACTATTTGGAGAAATACCTTTCAAACCATCTCTACCAAATTCAAAAATGAAACTGGTGAAGAACTCAAGGAAGGTATGAAGGTTCTTTTTCAAGTACAGGTTAAATATGCTCCAACGCACGGAATATCTTTAAATATTCTGGATATCGAGCCCTCCTTCACCATTGGAGAAATGGCCAGAGAAAAAAAGAACACTATTGATACTTTGAAAAAGGAAGGTCTATATAATTGTAATAGACTCTTACCCTTCCCATATTTTCCATCGCGTTTAGCCATCATTTCTGTATCTACCAGTAAAGGGTATCATGATTTCCTAACCACGATATACGCTAAAGCCGCAAGATTTAATATTGATATGGAATTATTCCCAGCCATCTTGCAAGGTGATACTGCTGTAAATAGCATTTCAGAACAATTAGAAATTATTCGGGAACAAGCTAATCAATTTGATTTAGTTCTCATCATTCGTGGAGGTGGCGGTGATGTTGGATTACATTGCTATAACCACTTAAAAATGGCTAAAGCTGTTGCGACCTTCCCTATCCCCGTAATTTCTGGAATTGGTCATTCTACCAACGAAACAGTGGTTGAAATGGTCGCACATACCAATAAAATTACACCAACAGCTGTTGCAGATACGTTAGTAGATATTTTCAAAGATTTGGAAAATAATTGGCAAAATGCTTTTGATACTATTTCGAATATCAGAGAAATCAGCATTGATCCTCAAAGACAAAAACTAATTGATTTATCTCAACAGCTTAAAGTCTCTGCTACCTATCCCCTTCACCTGGGAAAAATCAAGGTTCAAAAAAACGTGTCTAACCTCAATCGACTAACGCAACTTAAAATTTCCAGAGAACAATCTAATATTTTGCTCAATATCGTTCCTAAGATGAACTATCTTACAAAAACTATAATCTCTGGCGAACAAAATAAACTACAGTACATCCAGGCGAAACTTCAAATCCTAGATCCTAAAAACACATTGAAACGCGGGTTTAGTATGACTATGATTAATCATCAAACCATTGACGATGTAAAACAGATCAAAAAGGGCGATCTCATTACTACCGTATTTCATAATGGTACTGTAGAATCAAAAATTACTAAAACGAATACGCATGAGTAAAAAAATGACTTATCAAGAAGCAATGACAGAACTGGAAAATATCATTTCTGGCATTGAGGAAGAAAACATTTCTATTGATGTACTTTCATCCAAAGTTAAAAGGGCAACTGAATTGATTAAAATCTGTAAAACCAAGTTGTATAAAACCGATGAAGAAATTCAAAAAGTACTGAAGGAACTTGAAGATTTATAAGCACTCATCTATTAAAAATTATATTCGTGTAAGTCACAAAAACAACTAAATTTGACCTCCTTTTTAAAAATAAAAATATGAACGTAACAACCCCTCAAAACTTTATAGATATTGCACATCAATGGACAAAAATACCATTTGATGAAAACACCCAACAAGCAACTTTAGAACTCATTGAAAAAGGTGGCCCTGAACTGGAAGATGCCTTTTATAAAAATATGGAATTTGGTACCGGAGGAATGCGTGGTATCATGGGTGTTGGTACTAACAGAATTAATAAATATACTTTAGGTGGAGCAACACAAGCTTTAAGTGATTACTTAAAAGTTTCCTTTCCTACTGAAGAGAGAATTTCTGTAGCGATCGCATTTGATTGCAGACAAAATTCAGATGTATTTGCACAGTTAGTCGCAGACGTACTTTCAGCAAATGGAATCTATGTATACTTATTTGAAGCATTAAGACCTACTCCCGAATTATCTTTTGCGGTAAGACATCTAGAATGTCAGGCAGGTATCGTATTGACTGCTTCCCACAATCCAAAAGAATATAACGGATATAAAGTATACTGGAATGATGGTGCACAATTAGTTCCCCCGCATGACAAAGGGGTCATTGATAGAGCCAAAAACATCCAAATTGAAAATATTCAATTTGAGGCCAATAAAGATTTAATTCAAATCATTGGTAAAGATTTAGATGAAGCTTTTCTGGATGCAGTAGTTCAACAATCTTTAACGAATGCCGGTAAAGAAGACTTAAAAATTGTCTTTACTTCATTGCATGGAACATCTATCAATGGATTGCCACAGGCACTAAATAAAGCTGGTTTTACTGATGTTCATATTGTAGAGGCACAAGCAACACCAGATGGAACGTTCCCTACCGTAGAGTCACCAAATCCAGAAGAACCATCAGCATTAAAAATGGCGATTGATCAAGCCAATGAAATCAATGCTGATTTGGTTATAGGAACAGATCCGGACGCGGACCGTATCGGGATTGCTGTGAGAAATGCTCAGGGTGAAATGCAAATTATGAATGGGAATCAAACCGCATCTATGTTGACCTGGTACCTTTTGGAACAATGGAAACAACAGGGAAAACTAACCGGTAAAGAATTCATCTGTCAAACCATTGTGACTACGGATTTGATGCGTGACATTGCAAATGCGTATAACGTTGATACTGAAACTACATTAACAGGTTTTAAATGGATTGCTGATATTATCAGAAAGTACGAAGGTCAAAAGAAATTCATTGGAGGTGGTGAAGAAAGTTTTGGTTTTATGATCGGTGACTTTGTAAGAGATAAAGATTCTATTTCATCAGCAATGATCGTTTCAGAAATTGCAGCTCTGGCTAAATCAAAAGGAAGTAGTTTTTATGCAGAATTACTAGAAATGTACAAGAACTTTGGTTTGTATCATGAAGGTTTAGTTTCTATCGTAAAGAAAGGTAAATCAGGTAGTGAAGAAATTTCGCAAATGATGCACGACCTTAGAAATAATCCACCAAAAGAATTAGGTGGTTATAAAGTCGTTAAATGGGATGATGTCTCATCTGGAGTTTCTACAGACATCACAACAGGAGCAACATCTACTCTATCTCTTCCTTCATCTAATGTTTTACAATTTTATCTGGAAAATGGTAGTAAAGTTACTGCCCGTCCATCTGGAACCGAACCTAAAATCAAGTTCTATTTTAGTGTGAAAGGTAAATTGGAAAATACCGCTGATTACGACCACTTACTAAAAGGCTTATTATCTCAAATTGAGGATATCAAAAGAGATTTAGGCATTTAGTAAAATATAAGAATTAAGGTATGTCAAAATTTAAAACACCGGAATTAATCTCAGACTTAAAGGGTAAAACCGAATTTTGCATCAAAGAAGCAAAAAAACTTCTGAAGCAAGATTTGGATACTTTGAATTACAGGCCAAATCCTGAAACGTGGAGTGCTGCACAATGTCTGGACCATTTAGTTCAATACGGTGATTTTTACTTACCTGAAATTACATCTAAAATACAGGAAGAGGAATCTCTTCCTGTTGAAGCATTTAAATCCGGGTTTATTGGGAATATGTTTGCCAATTCCATGTTACATAAACCGGGCATGACCAAAATGCAATCTCCTGGTGATAAGGTCCCTCTACACAGTTCTTATGACAAAGAAATTATCAATACATTTATTGATCAACAAAAGGAATATTTGGACCTGATCAAAAAATCAGAGAATATCAATCTTAACAAACCTAAAATTAGAATTAGCATTTCTAAATTTGTAAAACTTAAATTAGGAGACGCTTTGCGCGTGAATATTTATCACAATGAGCGTCATGTTTTACAAGCACTTCGTGCCATCAAAAATGCCAATTGATTGAGGATTTAGAAATACTCTCTTCTCAACTTCAAGGAGAATTTCATACAGATGCAGCGGTCAAAATCATTTATGCCACTGATGCTTCTGCATATAGAGAAATCCCGTTAGCCGTTGCTATTCCAAAAAGTGAATCAGATATTCAAAAGCTGATTCAATTTGCGCAAAAAAATAAAGTCAGCTTGATTCCTCGGACCGCTGGAACTTCTCTTGCAGGTCAGGTTGTAGGATCGGGAATTGTAGTTGATGTTTCGAAATACTTCACCTCCATCTTAGAGCTTAATACTCATGAAAATTGGGTGCGGGTAGAACCTGGAGTGATTCGTGATGAGCTTAATTATTTCCTAAAACCAAAAGGCTTTTTATTTGGCCCAGAAACCTCCACTTCCAATCGTGCCATGATTGGAGGTATGATCGGGAATAACTCGTGCGGATCAAATTCTATTGTTTACGGTAGTACACGAGATCATCTTTTAGAAGTTAAAGCTTTTTTAAGTGATGGTTCTCAAGTTGTTTTTAAAGAATTAGACGCAAACGCGTTTCAGGAAAAACTTGCATTACCAGAGGATAATTTAGAAGGGAATATCTACAGACATATTTATCATCTACTTGGCGATTCATCCAAAAGATCACAAATCAAAGCCAATTACCCTAAACCGGAAATCAAAAGAAGAAATACAGGATATGCACTAGACATTTTGATGCAATCTGAAGTCTTCAACGAAGGAACAGGGAAATTTAACTTCTGTAATCTAATTGCAGGTAGCGAAGGAACACTTGCATTTATCACTGAAATAAAAATTGGAATCAATCCACTTCCCCCTTCTGTTCAGGGATTATTGGTGGGTCATTACACCTCAGTAAATGAAGCTTTAAAAGCCAATTTAATTGCCTTAAAATATCATCCATATGCTGTTGAACTAATGGATCATCACATTTTGGAATGTACCAAGGACCATCCGTTATATAGTAGATACCGCTTTTTTATTCAAGGTGATCCACAGGCACTTTTAGCAATTCAACTTCATGCAGATTCTAATGAGGAACTAGAACAAGTCGCAGATGACATCCGAAAAGAAATGAATCAGAATAATTATGGATATCATTTTCCACTGGTAACCTCTGATATTTCAAAAGTTTGGGCACTCAGAAAAGCAGGATTGGGATTGTTGGCGAATATTCCCGGTGATGAAAAAGCAGTTCCTGTAATTGAAGATACCTGCGTTTCCGTAGAAGATTTACCTGATTATATTGAAGAGTTTAATCTAAAGCTTAAAGAACGCAACTTAAGCTGTGTCCACTATGCACATGCTGGTTCCGGAGAATTGCATTTACGTCCAATGATCAATTTAAAAACTGAAGAAGGGAATCAGTTGTTTAGAACAGTTGCTCAGGATATTGCCGATCTGGTTCAAAAACATAAAGGATCATTAAGTGGCGAACATGGTGATGGTAGATTAAGAGGCGAGTTTATTTCTCAAATGGTTGGGAAAGAGATTTATGATGATTTTAAACGTTTAAAGAATGTTTGGGATCCAAACGGAGTTTTTAATCCGGGTAAAATTGTGAATTCACCATCTATGAATACCCAATTACGCTATGCTCCAGGGCAAAATCCTAAACCTGTTGATACCGTATTTGACTTTTCAAAACACAATGGTTTTTTAGAATCCGTAGAACTGTGCAATGGTTCTGCGGATTGTAGAAAAACAGAACTAACCGGAGGTACCATGTGCCCTTCTTACATGGCTACCAGAGACGAGATGTACACTACCCGTTCTCGTGCGAATTTGTTACGTGAACTCATGACACAACGTGAAGAAAGAGCTTTTTCTTCCCCTGAACTGAATCAGTCTATGGAGTTGTGTTTGATGTGCAAAGGCTGTCAACAAGAATGTCCAAGTAATGTGGACATGGCTACATATAAAAGTGAATATTTATATCAGAAGAGTTTAACGGAGCCTATTTCCTTTGCCAAACATAAAATGGCACATTTCTCTGATAACATGAAATTGGCCCAAAATTTTTATCCAATTTCCAACTGGGTGGTTGACGGCCCGTTAAAAAACTGGGTAAAAAAACAAATGGGGATTGCGAAAGAGCGAGAAATTCCAATGCCTCAAAAACAATCATTGTTTCAATGGTACAAAATCAATCACCAGGTTGAAAAAACAAAATGGTTGAAAAGTCCCATCAAGAAAGTACTCTTTTTTTGTGATGAATTCACCAATTATTTGGATGTCCAACAAGGTGTCCAGTCATTACAATTACTGTGGGCATTAGGATATGATGCTGAAATCATCCAGCATAGGGAAAGCGGTCGTACGGCTATTTCCAAAGGATTTCTGAAATTAGCTAATGAATTGGCAAATGAGAATACCGAACTTTTTTATTATTACGCGAAATCAAAAATTCCTATAATCGGTATTGAACCTTCCACGCTACTTACATTCCGAGATGAATATCCTAAACTGGTAAAGAAAGAACTACAATCAAAGGCAAATATCAATAAAGAGCACTCTTTTCTGATTGATGAGTTTATTGCCAATGAATTTGATCAGGGTCATATTTCTTCGGAGTTATTTAATGATTCTGATTTAGATATTTCGTTACATGGTCATTGCCATCAAAAAGCGCTATCGTCTATTACCTATACAAAAAAGATGCTTTCTATTCCTTCAGGATACAAAGTTTCTACAATCCCTTCCGGATGTTGTGGTATGGCTGGTTCATTTGGATATGAGCACTATGATGTTTCTATGAAAATTGGAGAACTTGTTTTATTTCCTACTATTCGAAATAAAAACGAGAAAACTGTGGTTGCAGCACCTGGTACAAGTTGCAGGCATCAAATAAAAGATGGGGTGAACGAAACGGCATATCATCCCGTAGAATTACTGTTTAAAGCGCTTAAATAAGGCTTATTTGTTATCAACAGTCCCTATTTAATTAAATAATTACTATTTCGCTTTTCTATTTTATAAAATTTAAGTTAATTGCACCATTATTTAAATTTAAATCCAACTAATTATGAAAAAGACATTACTATCAATGGTTGCTGCGTCTTTATTCTTTGCAGGTTCTGTTGCACTTACTTCTTGTGGAGGTGGTGGAGAATCTCATGGTGAAGAAGCACACACAGAGCAACATGATGAGGCAGCTCCAGCTGCTGACGAAGCAAACGCTGAGGCTGATGCTGCAGATGCACACGCTGAAGGAGAAGGAGATCACAAATGTGGTGAAGGTAAATGCGGAGAAGGAAAATGTGGTGATTCTGCTGATTCTACTGCAGAAGGTGAGCACAAATGTGGCGAAGGAAAATGTGGCGATTCTGCTGACTCTACTGCAGAAGGTGAGCACAAATGTGGTGAAGGAAAATGTGGAGAGGGTAAATAATCCTCTTTTCTTCAAGAATATTAAAAAAGGTCGTACAAATTGTGCGACCTTTTTTATTTGCTATTTATTTGAATTCTCCGGAGCATGTTTTTTGTGTTGCCCGTAACCTAAAACATCGTTGTAAATACACCACACGCCTGTATCTTGTCGATATTCCTTTCCTAAAATCCATTGCTTATACGCTCGATCAAAAGTCCCGTCATTCTTTCTAAAATCAATCCATCTATTGATATACTCTCTCCATACTTCATCATTGGCTAAAGGATACACTAAAGTATTATATAAGTGATATGGCAGCGGGTTGACTACTTTATAATCCGGATGAGATACTGTCCACGCTGAAGCACGTTCAGCAGATGTCAATAAACCATCAATCTGAATCGAATCGGTATCTGATATACTGAATAAAGAATCATAATTGGCTATATCATATAACCCAGCCTGAGGGAAAAATGACACATAGTCTTCTGCTATCTCCTTTCTAACAAAATAGGCTATAGTGAATGAATCTAATGCTGATGCTGATTCAAACGTATTTAAGTCATTGTAATCATTCTTTGTAAGCAATGCCAATGAAATCTCCATATATGATTTCGACAAACTCATTTGCTCTGCATATTCGCTGGATAAGAATATATCTGACATGACGATATCATAATAATCTTTATTCAACCACGCCACAATTTTTCCCTTCTCTATGGGAACAAACTCTAATGTTACACCCAAATCAGTAGCCAATTGATGTGCCATATCCACTCCAAATCCAACCAGTTCTCCTTTTGAATTTTCAAAGGCAAATGGCATACTATTCGGATAATATCCAACACGTAGTTTATTACGTCTTTTAAGTCTTCCCATAATATTTTCAGACTTTCTCAACCAATTCGGGTTTCGAGTAGGCTTATCTATTACTGTATAATCAACGGTATGATTTACCAACTCAAAGCTGTCTAAAATTTCAGCGTTAGTTGGTATACTTCCCATACTTTTATCCAGTATTTTGTTTAGACCAAATATGGAACCTCCCATAATTAATGCTGTAACCAATATCGTTTGAGATAGTTTCCCCCACCTGATTTTCATAAAACCATTACTGGCGCTGATCGTTAATAAGGTTAACGTTACTAAATGAAATGCTCCCAATACCACCCGAATTCGATCAGTCAAAACGGTTGAAACTACAAATAGCTGAAAGGTTTCTTTCGAAACTCCCATTAGATCTAAACTAAACGGCAAACCCGTAATTGGGGCTACAAATGAACTCAACAAGGTTGAGCTCAGAAATAATGGGTAATCATTGAGCATAAAAGCATGTCCGGTATACCATCCCGCAAATGGGACAAATACGAAAATCATGAATGTCCCCAGATTTGGAAAAGGATAAGCCAAAGGCATTAGAATATCCACTTCTGATTTGGCTACTTCAGAATCCTGATTCCTGGAAGCTAAAATTTCCTTAATGTTTTCAATCAATTGCGGATAAACCACGATAATCTTTCCAGTTGCAAAAATGGTGATCAGAGTAGGTCTGGTAATTCGTAAAACTTCTTTTGGAGAAAACGGAGTAAATACGGAAATGACAAACGGTAAAATCACAAATGTTAGAATCAACACTGCCAGTAAATAAACCAGCAAGTACCCCTGTAACCTACTTAAATCGGATAAACTCAGCTGACTAACCACTCCAGCTCCAATAGCGAATACACCAATTGGAGTGATTTTTACTACCATTTTATTTACCTGATTCAATCCATCATTAATAACTTCTAAAGGCTGAAGCAATACTTCTTTATTGGGTAATTTCATGATTCCCAATCCTAAGAAAATACTAAACAACACCACAGCAGGGACCACATTTAGAGCTAAAGACTCAAAGAGATTTGTTGGTATATATAGTTTTACAAAATCAAACTCATGTGCCGGAAGGATAAAATCATTAGAATAAAAACTACCACTTCCCCACTCCGGAAACGCCAATGGAAATACAAATAAACCTAATAAGCCTATCCCAAGTAAAAGTCCTAAAAACATCAACCCATATCGGATGAGTTTCTTTCCATTCTCCATGCTCAGTCTTCCAATATTCACAATAAGCGAAATCATAATGTATGGAAGTACAGTCATTTGCAATAGACCAATAAAGACATCCCCGGCAACGGACATCCAGCCTACCATCTCACCAAAAAATAGTCCGGTAGCGACTCCTAATAGGACCCCGATCAATACTCGGGTTGACAACGACAAATTACGAAAGAAACGTCTGATCATATTATTCGGTTATTGTGAGGGTCAAATGTAAATGAAAACTTAAAAATCAGGGTATAAAAAAACCACCAGATTAACTCTGATGGTTTCATTATTAAATAACTAAGTTCGATTAATACTTTACAACTTTATCGATAAAACTCCCATTTTCATTACTCAATTTAACGAAATATATACCAGATGCTAAATCCTGCATTTTAAATTCGGTTATCTGATCTCTCAAAATTGCATTGTAAATGGTTTTTCCTGTATAATCCAATATTTCTATATTCAATTCTGCATTCA
Source organism: bacterium SCSIO 12643 (assembly GCA_024398135.1). Classification (NCBI taxonomy): domain Bacteria; species bacterium SCSIO 12643. The sequence goes on along the minus strand of CP073750.1, from coordinate 3,576,293 downwards.
CACCTTTATCAATGTATAAAACATCGTTTGTAGGATTTGGATATAGTTTAAGTCCAGTTTCGATAAAGTTATCTTCTACTCCCAAAGGCCAAAAATGATAACAATCAGAAACTACTGAACAATAACCGTTACTAATTTCTACAGCATATTTTCCTGATAATGCTGGTGAAAAAGATTGCGAAATTGCTCCTGTTATATAACTCATGTTATTATCACAATCCAACCACTGATATGTATGTCCTGATAAAGCTGCCAATAGGTTTGTATCAGTTTTTAATACCGTATCATTATATATGCCTGGATAAACATTAATTGTATCTATTGTCGTACCAATACAACCAAGTACATTTTCAAAGTCAATCTTAATTTCCCAACTACCAATTCCTTGAACAGAAGGGTTAAACATACCTTGATTATTAGTATTAAAGATCTGTAAGGTATCAGCTATCGTCAACGGAGGAAGGCTTGTTTGTTGGAAGGACATCCCTGGATTAAATAGTTTAGGAATAACATTGATTACAACATCCTCATTATTATCACAGTAATTCAATTCACTCGTTACATCAGGAGGATTAGTTGCGCGTACTTTGAGTATTATAGTGTCAGATTTGGAACAGTATCCATTACTATCAGATACCATAACAATAACATTATGAAGTCCGGAGTTAAGAGCATTCAAATCCAATACTCCAACAGAATCTATATTTAAATTAATAGACCATGTTATAATAGGTTCCGTATAAGGTAAAGGAGAAATAGAAACGTAATTTCTTAGATCCACCGTATCATTATTACAAGCTACTATTTGGCTCTGAGTTAAAGAAAAATCATATTCATTATGAGATTTAATATCCATAGTATCAATACTGATACAATTAGAATCTATAATGGTATAATATACTTCATGCATTCCAAACGGCAAGCCCGTTGGATCAAACAGTCCTCCAATCGAATCTATGATACCCGCACCTGCCCAAATTCCTCCTGCTGGTGTAGCATGTAATTCTCTTATTCCACTGTTCACACATATTTCATCATATGATATGGTTGGTTCAACAACAGAAAGAACCTCAATATTAATTGATGAGTCATTAGCACATAATGTAGGATTGTCCAAATGATAGGTTACCAAAAAATTACCTGCTCCTGCTGAATCAGGATAAAATACCCCATTAGAATCTATAAAAGGACCTGTAAAATACCCCCCACCTACATTTGTTGTAAATTGATCTTGAATAAAATTTTCACAATATGGTTCTTGAGAATAAAATCCAGCATCAAATTGTGTTACTACGTCTACAAATAAATCTAACGTATCATAACAATATGAATCCGAAACTGTAACCTCATATGTACCACTCACAGAAGGAACTGCAAATGGATTGGCTATGTTAGGGTTATTCACATTATTTAACGGTGACCAAGAATATGTAAATAAATTGGAATCATAAGAATTACAATAATTAAACCTTGTATTCGGACGTAAACTACTCATCATTAAACCTCCACTAGATAAGGTTTTATATATATGACAGTTATTATTTCCGGTTTGATATATGACTGAAACATACCCAGTTTGAGAATGAGCCATTATAGGATTCATATTACTTTGCGAATTATTCTTAAAACACACTTCCACCAAGATATTAGAGAATCCATCCCATTGATAGGAAGTAGCTAAATTATGTACATTCCAACCAGAAGTAATTGAATATAAACTTTCATAAGCAACCACTTCCAAATTACTTCCCCAACCGTTAATCAAATCAGTATCATTAACACACTTCATCTTAATCACAAAATCCTCATATACGGCTGCCGCTCCTATCGTATCCACATAAAATGCTATGGAATTTATTAAACCTCCAATATTCAATCCCATATTTATTAATTCGTCAGATCTGTAAAGCATTTGATGCTTTGCTCCATATTGAGAATCACCATATACACAAGGGAAAGCGTTATTCGTATTTTGAGTAGAACCCATTCCGATTATTCCATTCTGTGATGTATTTAAACAACTAGCAATAGAAGTACCACAATTTATATCTGGGAACTCATTCCCTAAATCTACTCCCAATTGTAACGTATCTCCCAAACACAATACGGTGTCTCCTATAATTTTCATGTTTGAAGGGAATGCCGGAGAAGACTCTATCAATACTGAATCTACTCTCTGACATCCACCTGATGATGTTGCAATAACTCTATATTGAACGGCCTCAAATACATTAGCCCGAGGGTTTTGTAATGTATATGAATCCAAATAAGCTATAGGATACCATCTGTAATTATATGATAATGATGGTTGATCTGTAGACACTTGAATCAAATAATTACTATCCGGACAAATCATTGTATCATTGGGTACGGTAATATTGAAATTTGGAGATACATTTACAGTTACCGTATCCATTACTATACAATTTACATTCGAACTGGAGATCACCACATATGTGGTGGTGGTGTCTGGTGAAAATGATGGAAACTGACAATTTTGACAGGTTGAATTATATCCTAAGGAATTAGGAATAGTATCTATAGAATCACCTGCGATTGCCTGCCAAAAATAAGTCACACCTCCTGTAGCCTTCATATCCACCCAATCACCATCACATAAATACTTATCTTGTCCAGCGTTTACAGAATTCACTATAACTTGATAAGAAGATATGGCCAAACCTACATACCCACAATTATCATCATGACTTGTTACCGTAAAAGAGTTAAAAGGGGGTATTCCAGCAGGAACATTCCATGATATAGAAATCACCGCTGGATTTCCATTCGTAATAGTCGTTATGGCTCCGGGAAGTACCTCCGTAACATTAGAAAACAGAGATATTGTATCTAATAAATTAGTATCGGTAAAAACAAGATCAAATGAAATTGAATCTCCAGAACACGCCCATATTGAATCCGAGTTTAATAGAATTCCAGTACCCTGAAAATTTGTAATTCCTGATACTGGAGGGCTAGGCTGTTGATTAGAACAACTTTCTACAACAATTTGAAATTCTTTAATCACACAACCTTTTAAAATTCCTGAACCATATTCATACTCACAAACCTGAATCGCCATTACAAATGTTCCAATTATACCTGGTGTAAATTTGAGTTGTCCCGTATGCGAATTTAGTACGATACCTGATATAGGTTGATTATATGAATAACCGGAATTAAATACTACTGGCGCTCCAGAATTATCTGTTGGTAAAATAAATTTATATGTTAACGAATCTCCATCGGGTTCACTTGCCGATACATTATAATATGCTTCTTGGCCAAGGCAAAATACTGGAACATGAAAATCCCCAAATTGTGGTGAATTATTACAATAGTTTCCCGTATTATTAATTGTTCCTTTAATGTTTACATTAGCACCAGAGAATAAATTAACAATTGGGGAATTCCTACAACAACTCATCCAAGACATTGTCCAATCTCCACAAAATGAGCTCAAAACCACAAAACCTTGATAAACAAATTCTTGACTACCTTTTAAAAAGCCTCCATTACAGGTTGATACTCCTGAAGGACATATTTGCGAAATTTCAGTCCCAACTCCATTAAACTGTGCTATTAGACTATCTCCGCACGAATTGGTGAAATTTATATCTACAGTTGTAGGATATGACATACCTGTACATTCTCTAAATATCTTAAGGGTTACTAAAAATGAATCGTTCCCTAAACATTCGTATTCGAAATATCCCCCTTCCATATGCGTGGCTTTAGCCCTATTTGTTCCTAGAATAGCAACCAAAACTAAAACTAGATACAATGTTTTCTTTTTCATATTAATATTTCTCATCGTGATAAAAATTAAGGTTAAATCAGATTATTTTTTCACTACTTTCTCCACATAACTTCCTTTCTCATTACTTAATTTAATAAAGTACATCCCTGATGCTAAATCCTGCATTTTAAATTCAGTTATCTGATCCATAGTATTTGAATAATAAATGGTTTTTCCTGTATAATCCAATATTTCAATATTCAGTTCATCATTCAAACCTTTATTGATGTATAAAACATCGTTTGTAGGATTTGGATATAGTTTAAGTCCTGTTTCAATTGAGTTCTCTTCTAATCCTAAAGGCCAGGATTCATAGCATGATGAAGTAATGGAACATTCCCCTGCACTAATTTTTACGGCATAATTTCCAGTAACTGAAGGAATAAATGATTGCCCGGTTGCTCCTTGAATCGGTTGCATATTGTTATCACAATCTAACCATTGATAAGTATATCCTCCAGATAAATCAGCCATTAACACAGATCCACTTTGATTCACTGTATCATTAGTCGGAGGAGATAAAACATGAATAGTATCAACAATTGTCCCAATACAACCGTTTAAATTAACTCTATTAATTGTTATTTCCCAACTGCCTAATCCTCTTACTAATGGATTAAACATACCTTTATTGTTCATCGATGAAATCATTAGGGTATCATTAAGATTTAATGGCGGCAAAGGCTTTTGATTAAATGATATCTGATTATCAAACAGATTTGGGTTAATATCTATTAAAACATTAGAATGACCAATACAATACGATAAATCCATTAGAACAACTGGCAAATAAACTGTGTCAATGCTAACGTAAACATTCTGAGAACTACCGCATCCTCCCAATGAATCTTCAACAGTTAATAAAACCGGATACACATTCCCTGAATAGAGCATTCTTGCATCGAAAACACCATTTGAATCTATGAAGCCGTTCACATCACTCCACGACTCTTTTACCGGTCCAGATCCTTGTAAAGGGTTATTTGAAAGTGTGTAATTCGGAACTAATTGAACAATCTCATTCTGACAAACAGAAATAGGGTTCTGATTCAATGTAAAAGTATACGGTGTAACTACTTTAATACTAATTGTATCAGAATTAACACAGTTAGAATCTATAAAATGTACTATTGGATACAATCCCGCTGATAAGCCAATTGGATCGAAAATACCGTTTAAAGTATCTGAGATCCCTATCCCGGTCCAAAGTCCTCCCGAATTCACCGCATTTAAAACAACTGGTCCAGACCCAACACAAATCTCTTCATAATCAAACGAAGCATCGGGAAGGGAAACTACTGTAACATTTATCGTGGTATCATCAGCACACAAAACAGGGTCATCAATACGATATGTTATCTGCTTACTTCCAACTCCTGCAGAATCTGGATAAAATATGCCATTGGAATCCACTCCTAATCCTAAAAAATATCCGCCTCCAATATTTGGAAGTAAAGTATCTTGGCCATCATTTAAACAATAAGGCGAATTTGATGTAAAACTCACATCAAATTGATTCACTACATCTATGTGGTAATCCAATGTATCCGTACAATAATTACCAGAGTCTTTAACTATAACCTGATAATTCTGACTGGTTAATGGTGTTACCTTAGAAGTTGCTGAATTTGGCGTTGTAAAATTCGAAGTGGGCAACCAAGAATAGGTAAATGAATTCGTGTCAAACCCTACACAAAAGTTAAAACGTGTATTTGGACGTTGATTCGTCAAAGTTGCCGCACCAAAGAACCCGCCAACCGATTTGTATAATTGGCAAACAGAAGAATCATTAGCTACCTGGTAAACAACGGACTGATAATTCGTAGAAGTATAAGGAATAAGACAATTCCCTTGGTATACACTTTGAGAATTATTAAAGCAAACCTCAACAATTAAACTAGATATTCCGTCCCACTTATAAGAGTTTATAAAACTATGTATATTCCAACCAGTATTTACAGTATGAGTATAAGATGGTACTACAATGGTCATATTACCTGATGTAATCCACCCATTCGAAAGATCCATCTGAGAAGTACAACCTATTTTGATTTCAAAGTTTTCATATACATTCTGAGAACTTACAGTATTTACAAAAAATGCAATAGAATTTAACATCCCCCCAGGAGCAAGCCCCATGCTAATTAAATCACTGGGTCTATAAATAATTTGGTGCTTGGCTCCCCAGCGCGAACCACCATAAATAGAAGGGAAATATGCTCCTGAATTAGTAGTCATCCCCGTACCTATATATCCATCTTGAACTATCCCCAGGCATCCTTGAGAAGTGCCCCCACAATTCGATCCATAGCTATTCCCAAAATCAATACTCAAATCAGAGGACTCTCCAAAGCACAGTATAGTATCTCCTAAAACCTGCATATTAGTAGGAAACGGAGCCGAGAGGTCTACAAATACAGCTCCCGTTTTTTTACACCCCATAGAAGAGGATAGTGTTACTGAATAATTAGTAGGTTCATATGGAGTCGCCAAAGGATTCATTATCGTATCAAAATCCAAAGAGTTTGATGGGGACCAATTATAAGTATATGAAAAAGAGGGTTGATCAGTAGAAATTTGTAAACGATAATCATCAATAGAACAGATAAGCGTATCATTTGGCATCAATACATCAAAATCCGGAACAACATTGACAACAACCGTATCCGTATTTACACAATTCGTTGAAAGAACTGAGGTTACCATATAAATCGTAGTGCTACTGGGTGAAAAGCTAGGAAATTGACAATTCATACATGTCGCATTATATGTAGGAGAAGTAACCACAGTATCAATAGGATCACCAGAAAGTACGGTCCAGATGAATGAAGATCCACCATACGCCCCCATTTGAGCCCATTGACTATTTTGACATATCGTTAAATCAGGTCCGGCAAATGTAGAAGAATCCACAATAATCATAAAAGTAGACATAGAAAAAGCTGGATATGGACAGGCGTTATCCATACCTGTAACGTAAAACGGATTATACTTTGGTCCTTGTTGTGCTACCCAGGATACACTTAATGTAGCTGGATTACCAGATACAAAAGTTGTACTTGCTCCTGGCAGTACTGAGTTAATATTTGATAATAAAGTAATCGTATCAGTTAAATTGGAATCGGTAAATGATACATCGAAAGAGATCGTATCTCCAACACAGACTCTAATGGAATCTGATGAAATGAGGGTTCCTCCTCCCTGAACATTAGCAAATGTAGAGGTAGTAGTAGGTGGAAAATTATTGCTACAGTCAATCACCACAAACTCAAAATCATTGGTAATACACCCTTTAAAAACACCAGTTCCATATTCATATTGACATACCTGAACTGCCAAGGCAAAGTTTCCCAATATTGTTGGAGTAAAAGTCATTAGACCAGAAATCGTGTCTAAGGTAATTCCTGGTATAGGTTGATTAAATGAGTATCCAGAATTAAATGAGACAGAGGTATTATAAGTTATTAATGGGCTTACAAATTGATAAGTTAAAGAATCTCCATATAAATTTGTCACACCTAAATTATAATTAAACACTTCATTCAAACACACATATGGAACTGGAACAGAGCTAAATGATATAGAATTATTACAAGAATTCCCGTGACCAGTATATAGGTCAGCTTCAATATAGGTGCAAGGTTTTCCCACAATATTTACTGTGGTATTCCGCTCACATAAGGATAAACTTAGTTTCCAATTGGTACAGAATGACAATTCAACTATTCCTTGATAAACATGTTTCTGTATTCCGGCAAAGCTACCTCCATTACATGAATTAGTATAATTCGGACATATTTGCGATACATCAGAACCATTAGGACCATTAACTTTACTTAAAAGAGGACTAAAACTACCACATGTACTCCCAATATTTACATTTATAAATGATGGAGCAGCAATCCCGCTACAATCTCTGTATAAATTTAAGGTTATTAAAAAAGAATCTTGCCCCACACATTCATATTGAAAATTCATTCCAGATATGTGACTCGCATACAATGGGTTAAGACCAAATAACAAACTAATTGCTAAAAGCAGCTTATAAAACTTTTTCATTTGCCTAAGGTTGTAGTTGATTAAAAAAAGAGACTTTTACAAATAATAAATCGCTAATCGCGCTGCAAATTTAAATCTATTATTCAGGTTATAAATGACATTTATCCAGTAAAAACTGAATTAAACCAACAAAACATCCTCCACGAATCGCTTCCCAACATGTTCATTAATTTTTTCTACGATTTTATGTCTTGCAAACCCTAATTCGTGTCTTAAAGCTGAAGAATCCAATCGGATCACCAAAACCTTATCACGCATTTCAATCCCTTGCGTATGTCGAAAAATAGAAGGCCCCATAATCGCTTCCCAGGATTGCCAAATATCAGTTTCGGTTACCTTATTTTCCAAACGATAAGCTTTCAACATTTTTTTGATCGCTTCACCCAACGTATTTTGATTCGGATCTTCCAATATATTATCTTTTTTATTGCTTATGTTACTTCAAATACTCTAGGTTCGAGATCAATATCTTCAAACAATTCAATGATTCGCGTTGCATTGGTATCTGAAATAAAAATTTGTCCAAAATTATGCGCACTGACCAGTTCCATCAAAGCCTTCACTCGGGTTTTATCTAACTTATCAAAAATATCATCTAACAATAAAATAGGCTTTACCGATTTCACATTCTTAATAATTTCAAACTGTGCTAGTTTTAAGGCTAATAAATATGTTTTTTGTTGGCCTTGAGAACCATATTTTTTAATGCTATGTCCTCCAATTAAAAACTCCAGATCATCTTTATGTACACCTACCTTAGTGTGTTGAGATTTTAAATCAGCGGTTAAATGTGTTTCAAAAAGTTCTGACATACTTTTATCGGACAATTGCGATACATAAGATAAACTTACCGCTTCTTTTCCTCTGGAAACCATTTCATGATATTTCTGAAAAATTGGAATAAAGTCATCTAAAAATTTCTTTCTGGTTTCATATACAGGCTCTGCATATTGCTCCATCTGTAAATTCCATAAATCCAGACTATCCTGATCAAAATACTGTTGCTCGTAAAATTGTTTTAACAAAGCATTTCTTTGAGCCAGAGCCTTATTATACTTCAATAGAAACTCCAAATACAACTTGTCGTATTGAGATATAACTCCGTCTATAAATTTTCTACGGATATCGCTCCCCTCAATGATCAAATTGACATCTGCAGGAGAAACCATCACTAAAGGAAATAAACCAATATGATCTGCCAAACGTTTATACGGCTTATCGTTACGTTTAACTACCTTTTTCTTCCCTTTCTTCAGTCCAATATGCACTTTTTCAGTCACATCTCCCTTGGCATATTCTCCCTGAACTATAAAAAAATCCTGATCAAAATTAATATTATGAGAATCAATTGCATTAAAGAAACTTTTTGAAAATGACAGATAATAAATCGCGTCCAAAATATTGGTTTTCCCAACTCCATTATTCCCTGTAAAACAGTTAATGGCATCAGAAAACACATACTCTCCTTCCAGATGATTTTTAAAATTTATTACCGAAATTTTCTCTAAATGCATGCACTTTTATTAGTTGTCAACAAATGTACGTACAAAAAACCTTGGTAACGTTTCATTTTTTAAACAATCATAAAGACTAAAATGATATATTTGCACGCTTATAAAATGGATTAAAAGATGAGTAAAAAACATCAAGTAGAAGACGATGACATTAACATCGGTGAAGCATATTCTAAAGCTGAAAAGTTTTTAGATGAAAAAAAACAACCAATTGGAATAGCCCTGGGAGCAATCATCGTAATTATCCTTGGAACGTTCTACTACTTCAACATGTATTTACCACCTCTTCAAAAAAATGCTCAGGTGGATGTTTTTCAAGCGCAAAAAGCTTTTGAAAACGACTCTTTCGATTTAGCAATGTATGGTAACAGTGATTTCATGGGATTTGAAGAAATCATTGATAACTATGGTTCTACAGCAATTGGTAATACTTCAAAGTATTACATGGCAGTATCTTTATTGAATACTGGTGCTTACGAAGATGCAATCGATTACTTTAATTCTTATGCTCCAAAAGATCATATCACAAAAGCTTTGAAAGAAGGTGGTATCGGAGATTGTTTATCTCAAATGGGAGATTATGAAGGTGCTGTTTCTGCTTATGAAAAAGCGGCAAAAGCATATGTGAATGACTTCTCTACACCTCTTTACTTAAAGAAAGCGGGTATCACTGCTGAAAAAATCAATGATTTTAACGCAGCTGTAAAATACTATGAGCAAATCAGTACTGAATATCCTGATTCTCAAGAAGGCAGAGATATTGAAAAATATCTTGCTCACGCTCAGTCTTTCTTATAAAAAGAAATCAACTTGTTATTTGAAAGCCTTCTGAAAAGAAGGCTTTTTTTATGTTTAAATAATACTGCAAATTAGAGTCTTCATTTATTTAAAGCCTATCTTGCAGCACGCAATCTAAACTTAAAAATGGGACAAACCCAATCTTCACAATTAGGTACCGAGAGTATTAATAAACTCCTGGTGAGTCAATCTGTTCCGGCATCTATCGGCATTTTGGTGATGTCGGTATACATGATTATTGATACCATATTTGTGGGACAATGGGTTGGCTCATTAGCAATTGCAGCGATTACCGTTGTTTTACCTATTACCTTTCTAATCTCCTCTGTGGGTATGGCTATAGGTGTTGGAGGTGGTTCTATTATTTCCAGATCTTTAGGCGCTGGTAATCCTGAAAAAGCCGCACACACATTTGGAAATCAAATTACAATGGTGGTGACTCTGGTAATCATAACAGTAATTCCTGGATTCTACTTTGATGATCAGATTCTACTCTTATTTGGAGCTCAGGGAGACATCATGGAACCTGCCCGAGAGTATTACCATATTATATTGGCAGGAGTTCCTTTTCTGGCGCCTGCAATGGCCGGAAACAATGTCATTCGAGCACAGGGCTTCCCAAAGGTTGCTATGAACATTATGCTCGTACCAGCAGTAATCAATATCATCTTAGATCCAATTTTCATATATATGTTAGATTGGGGACTTGCCGGAGCAGCCTGGGCTACAACAATTTCTTACGTATTTAGCTTTGCTTATGCGGTATACTTCTTAGCTAGTTCTAAGAGTGAACTCCGTTTAAAGTGGGAATATTTAAAACTGGATTTCAATATTGTCAATGAAATAAACAGTTTGGGAATGGTTACTCTGGCACGTCAGGGAGCCGTAAGTATTCTTTCTATTGTTCTGAATCATTCGCTATTCAAGTATGGTGGTGAAATCTATATCTCGGTATATGGAATCATCAATCGAATTTTGATGTTTGTATTGTTCCCGGTTATTGGATTAGCTCAAGGGATGTTGCCCATTGCAGGATACAATTACGGTGCACAAGATTTTAGTCGTGTAAAAGAAGTTATCAAAAAAGCGATTATTTATGGATCAGGTATAGCGATCATCATATTTGTCATTATCATCTTAGGTAAAGACCTTATGGTAAATCTATTTACAAATGACCCTGAATTGCTTGAACTCACTCCTCCTGCAATTCTTATCGTCTTTTTGGTTACTCCATTTATCCCCGTGCAACTAATTGGAGCAGCCTATTTCCAGGCTATTGGAAAAGTTACACCCGCCCTACTTCTTACCTTGACCAGACAAGGTTTATTTCTTATTCCATTGGTTTACTTACTGCCTAACTACTTTGGAATTATCGGAATTTGGATCGCTTTTCCAGTCTCAGATATCCTATCTGCGGCAGTTACCTTGTTTGCTTTACTCAGAGAATTGAAGGGGTTAAGTATCAAATCGGAGACTATAGTTCCAATCTCCAAATAACCCATTAAGGTTTCCAGTTAAGTTCACTGAATTTTCTTTTTCCTTTGAGAAAAAATTGAACAATCAAACTACCAGAATAGATTCCTACATTATTCACTTTGGTTTTGGTCGCTTGTGTGGCTTTACGTTTTTCAATCCACATCCCCAAATTCATTAATATATCCGCATGTGCTTTAAAAACCTGAATAGCTCCTTCCGGATTTTTTTCTTTTAACATACTAAGCGAAGCCACATGATCTAAAATCAAACGAACCGGAATCTTCCATAACAACTGCGATAATGGCAAATTCTTAATCAGCATAAGCAAGTTGTTCCTATGGTTTCTGAATATCTTTTGAGGTGATCCGTATTTAATTACAAATCCACCCATATGGTAAATCATTGATTTGGGTTGGTACATAATTCTATATCCCATTCCTTTTAATCTCCAACACATATCTATTTCTTCCATATGCGCGAAGAAATCCTTATCAAATCCTTCTGCCGCTCTCCATGCTTCAGACTTGATAAACAAACATGCTCCGGAAGCCCAGAATATCTCCTGTACCTCATCATACTGCCCTTCATCCTCTTCCAGCACATTAATCAATCGACCTTTACAAAATGGATATCCCAAAGAATCTATATATCCTCCGGCTGCACCGGCATATTCAAATTCTTTTCTACGATCATATGACATCACTTTTGGTTGCACAGCTGCAATGTCATCCGATGAATTTAGCAAATCAATCGCAGATTCAAACCAATTTTCTGTAACTTCTATATCTGAACTAATTAACACGAAATTCTTCGCATCAATTTGTGCCAATGACTTCAGGTAGCCTCCTGTAAATCCCACGTTTACATCAAAACGCATCAAACTTACTTCTGGATGATTTTCCTTTACGTATTCCTGGGTTCCATCTGTAGACGCATTATCTACAACAATAATTTCTATGTCCGATCTTTTAGGAACCGTTGCAATAATCTTAGGCAAAAAATCTTTCACCAACGGTAGACTATTATAACTCAATAAGACTACAGCGGTTTCCAATTTATGTTTTGATGATTGATCCAAAGTAAGGTATTCTTAATGCAAAAGTTGCAATTTTAGTCATCTTCAACAGATACACCAAACAATTATCTTGGATTCGTATAATATTCATCAATTTGACTTCCCCAGTGATTTACACCGTCTGTTTGCTCAACATCATTATTAGGTGTATTTCGGGATTGCAAAATTACCTTCCATCTTGGGTTATTCTTCTCTCCACGAATGTTACAATGGAGTAACTCATAATCTCTAAACGTCAAAGAAGGATCATAGAATACATACATTGCATTACTTTGCTTTGGATGCGCATAATATTGCCATATAATATAAGGATATGATGAAGGCTCATTGGCTCGATTTACAATTTGATCTGGTGGTCCATACTTAAGATAAACCGACCCCTGATCTGTATTATACCCTTTCTTATTCGCACTACCAAACTCTTCATTCACCTTAGCTACCAACGCACGATACTTAATCCACTCTTCATAAGTATTCTCCGGTTTAGTCCTTTCCCAAAAAGAAATGATAAATGCCTGAAGTATTTCAGTGCTGGATTCTTCGTTGTTATCTATAAAATTCTGATCTACACGATCACCCAATGGCCGGATACATCTAAAGTAATCTACAATGCTATCTCTATTGGTTGTTCCTCTAATTGCTGATTCAAAATCTGCCAAACCCTTTGACGCTAAAATATTCGTTAATTCCTCGATTTCACTTTCCCTGTAAAATTGTTTTCCATTAGAACCTACGAGTTTGTTTTCTCTATTGAACAATTCAATCGTGTAACTATATGTGCCCTGAGGCAAATCTTTTAGATCAATTTTTTTCAAAATAACATTCACCTTAGCAGCCTTTACCCTTTTTACAATTGAATATTGATCGAAAACAGAATCTACATCCAGACTTCTTAAAGTATGTTTTTCAATATACGCTCCATTTGCCCCTAATTCAAAATCGGAATTATATACTTCAGCATATAAGTACACATGATCCATAAAAGCAGGAATTGTAGCTACCAACCACGGAGTCATAGCCATTCCATTTTTAATAAAAGGTCCCTCTTCAGTAGCATTTTCAATTGACTTTTGAAACATAAAATCAGACATTCCCATTTGCTTTTCCTTCAATTTTACCACTAAAGGTTGCGATGCTTTAATAGGTGGGATTTCCTTTCTATTGGCATCCCAAACTGATACTTCAACCGAATATTCACCTGGTTTAAGAGTCATAGTCTGTACATCTGCAAAATCCTGTCTACTGGTTTCAGATGGCATCTGAGGGCTCAATACTTCGAATTTTTGATATTTCACCACAGTATTATTTTTTTTAATCACATATAACACCTCTAATCTGGCTTGATAATAATCTTCCTTTTTTTCATACAATAACGAAGATGCATCAAAACTCATATACAGTTCTACATAAGCGCCATGCTCAGGATGATAATAATTTTCTGCTGCAAACAATACTCTGGGAGCAGGTAATTCGGTTTGTGTAAACCCTATATTACTGCACATTAGAAGCATTATTAGAACATACCAATACTTCCTGATCATCTTTGTATATTTTATATCCTTCATATGTCTCATAACAACTGTTTACAAACTTAACGGAATTTACGCGTTTAAGTAAGGAGTTCATTGTAATAAAACATACAGTTTGATCTTATTTTCCTATTTTTTGTCTATCTAGTTTCAAACACGAATAATTCTTCTGTGAATTTTCACAATTTTTAATCTTCATGTTCTCAAGTATTTCCATTTCAATTCACCATGAATCCCAATGACAGACCGCCATTCATTCAAATTTATTTGATTTTTTTTCGAAAAAATCATCCTCAGAATCAAAAAGAAAATTACTTTCGCAGCGGAGAATTGGCAGAGTGGTCGATTGCGGTAGTCTTGAAAACTATTGTACCGTGAGGTACCGGGGGTTCGAATCCCTCATTCTCCGCATCAAAAGAAAGGTCTTCAGATGAAGACCTTTTTTTATGGATTATATTTTGGTCAAAGCAACGCTTTAGCCAAAATGAAAGACAGAAAAAATGAGTATGAACGAAGAGAATACTTCTTTGGATGTACTATCATATAAAATAAATGGGATCACAATATGATTCCTCCCAACCTAACAGGTTTTTGAAACCTGTTAGGTTGGGAGGGATAGAAATCATTTACCTCAAAACGTATTTAACCATATTTATTTTTCACCTATACCTTACTGATCCGACCAAACCGCCAATTCATTTCCTGAAGGGTCTTTAAAATGGAACCTCCGTCCACCCGGAAAAGAAAATGTATCCACAGATATAGTACCTCCGGCTTTTAATATTTTGTCTTTAATAGCTTCTAAAGCTTCATGGTATAGAACTACTAATGCGCCATTCACAATTTCTTTACTAGATCTTTCAAATCCACCTTCTAATCCACTATTTGAAAAGGCAGTATAATCCGGTCCGTAATCAGTAAACTTCCAACCAAATGCTTCTTGATAAAAAGCTTTAACCGATTCCAGGTCTGTTGCTTTAAATTCTACATAATTAATGTGATTATTATCTATTTCCATAACTCATTTTTTAACAATACGATCAAACATTCTTTTTACTTGTAAGTCACCAAAACCATAGATACTTTCTCTTCTGTTGAACTCTTGAAAAACACTACCAAAACTATCGTCTCCTAATTCATCTATAATCTCTTTTAAAACCTTAATGGGTCTCCCTCCATCCTGACCAAAAGGATTTCTCTCAATATGCGCTTTTACAGCATTCGCAATAAATGGATATAGGGTTAATTCTTCAGCCAGCTCAGTTAAAATTTCCAACTCATTACTTTGATATGCAGTCCATAAATCAGAAAAAGCCTTAATCTCTTTTATTTCTTTTTTATTCTGAAACAAAAGTTCCAATTCTTGGGTATCTAAACCTCCAAATCCATACATACTGTGCTTTTGAGGACGAACCAAAAAAACCGAATTTGGAGTATCCTTTTGACTCAATAAATACATCACAAACCACAAGTTAACCTGACAAAACAAATCATCTTCAAACCATAAATTAATCTCTACATTTTCCGGAATCGATTGAATTTTTAAAAATTCAGGCACAGTTCCTTGATAATAATCTTCAATTGACACATCCGGATAGTTTTCACTAATAAACTCCGCTCTGGTTTGAAACAAATCTTTGAGACTATCCCCCGCCACATTCCCGTCAACCAGACATTCTCTGGCGATAATGATTTCACCATGGATATCTTTCGGAAATTGCTCCTTTAATACGTCACCATTTAAAATATGATATTGTGGTTTCATTCTCGTTGTAAATTACTCTGCTCTATATTCTAATATATCCCCTGGTTGACAATCTAAAGCTTTGCAAATGGCTTCTAACGTAGAAAATCGAATAGCTTTTGCCTTACCAGTCTTTAAGATTGATAGATTCGCTGGAGTAATTTCAATTAATTCTACCAGCTCTTTCGACTGCATCTTCCTTTTTGCCAGCATGACATCTAAATTAACTACAACAGGCATAATTAAATTGTTAATTCGTTTTCTTCTTTAATGATTACTCCTTCACTAAAAACATCAGATAAAAAGAATAATAAGTATCCCAAGATAAGAAATAAGATGGTCTCTGTAGAAAATAAATTAACCACTTTATTTGACGTCTTTGCAAAAAATAACATTGCTATATCTATGGTTAAGGTTCCAAATGTAAAAATCAAAAATGACGTTCCTGCCTTCTTAAAATCCTCGCTTATTTCTCTTAAAAATATATGATTTTGCGCAAGCAACTTTGATGACTTATTAAGCTGATACAGACCTATCAACGTAAAAGCAAAAGCAATAGAATATGCAATTGCAAAAACCAAATACATCGTTATGGATAAATGAACATCGCTATGAGACAAATCCACTCGCGAGAAGAAAGGCTCTTGCGGTATTTCCCATTTACGGATCAATAGGAATGTCCAATGTAAATAATCTAACATTTTATTGGCCATTACGATGACTCCAATAAAATACAACACATTAAAAAACTTTATTCCTTTTAATTTCTTTTTCAATTCGGTTTCATTTTCCATAATTACATATTTTGTTATTGCAAATAAATACATAATTATCGAAAAACAATAATTTTTTATTTAAAAATGATATTTAAGTTTTTTTTTACTTATAAATGTATTTCATTTTATCGTTATATTCCTTCCACCTAATCTTTCCATCTTCAGCTAAAATGATTCTCTCCTTATACTTCTGAGATATTTTTTTCCTCTTAGAATATTCTTCAATATCTTCATAATTCAATCCATATAGCTCATATGAATATTCATCTTTCAATTGAAAATATGATTCTCTTATGATAGAAATAATTGTTATAAAAGAATCATAAGATATTTGACCATCAACATCTAACATAATGATCGGATTATCGTTTTTGAAGATCTGTTTAATCAATTCCCTTCTCAAAATTTCTAACGAAACTGGCTTATCACTCAACTCCACTAAATTATTAGAATCTACAACCAAAGAGATTTGAGTATTAGAATCAATATTACCATTCAAATTAGCTACTCCAGCACTATATAAGGGTAATCTTAATGGTACGCCTTGAAGATCATAAAACTCTGAATTATATTCCATAACTTCGGGTAAGGCAATAAAATATATATCCGTAACCGATCTGGTGATCAATGTATCAAACACATGATAAACCTGATTCATTTTTATTCTTTTATCAAAACCTAATCTAACCTTTCTAAAAGTATCATAATTTAAATCATTGAGATCTGTATATACATCCAAAGATTCGCCTAACATGTCAATTTTAAGTTCCTTATCATAAAATAAAAAAGTCAACTCATCTAACTTATGTCCATCTTTTTCATATGGAATAAAAACCTCAGGGTACAAGCTTTTATTATAAATCTTCTTTCTCACATTTGATTGGGGTAACTGAAGATTATATTTTCGAAATATATTTTTTTCTAAAACACTACTCTCCACCTTTTTTGAATCAATAATTGGTATCCAAGCCAACCCAATAGCAATAGTACATATTGCGATCAAAGAAGTTAACAACCACTTCCTCTTCCACTTACCCAATGATCGAATTAATGTATTCCATGAATTGAAATACAAAACGAATACAATGAGTATAAACATCAAATAATATTGATCATAAAGACTTATAATGTAATGACCTCCAACAGCTGTCAAACCAAAGAATGCTGCGTATAAGAAACCTAACTTGGAAAACCACAGTATGAAATACCAAATCAAACCGCGCTGATCATGAACGATAGATTTTCGCCTAATATTTTTAAATTGAAAAAAACGCTTAGGCCTATCAAACCAAATCGTAAAACATACATTTTGTCCTAAAATCAATGAAATCAAAGCATAAAAAAGATTATAAAACTTCGCTTCACTATCAGATAAAGTCCATAAATCATAATATGCCGTTTGAGATATCATTCTAACAATCTCACGAAATATAAATAGTAGATAATAAAAGGAAATAGCAAATAGTAATCCTACTATTATCCCTCCTATTTTTCTTAATAAGGTTAATTCATCTATTATATTTCCTTCTTTAGAGTTCAATTTCTGGTTACAAATTACAAAATATTATCTCATAATCTTAAAATCTCAATCACCTTAAAGTCCACTCTTCTATTTAAAGCATGGGCTTCTTCTTTTTGTTGATCCGTTTGCATCAGGGCTATTTCTTCATCTGTAACTATAGGTTCGGTATCACCATAGCCTTTAGCGATTAATTGATTTGGAGATACACCTTTGTTTATCAAATATGCCACCACACTTTCAGATCTTTTATAATCTAACCTCCTACTACTTTGCTTTGATCCTCTACTATCTGTATGAGTGCGTACTTCGACCATCACACTATCATGTTTTATCAGAAATGTGGCAATTCGATCTAATTCCTCTAAGCTTTCGGAAACAATAGTCCATTTGGCAAATTCGAACCTTATATGCGGATTTGGAATATAAATATCACCGATCTGGACATGAGATGATTTCAAATTAAATGTTTGTCCTTTCGTATCAACGGTCAGAACAAAAAACGTCATTATTATCAGGAACAATTTTAGTCTCATAATTACAACAGTATTTAAGGGCCATATGCTCTGTGATTAAACCACTCATCATACCCTGTTTTTAACTCTTCAACGGATATGGGCACATCGATTAATTCTTGTTTTAAATCATTCAATTTTTCTTTATCTAAATGAATTTTAGGGTTTTCAAACATTAGAACATACGCTGAATGGTATAATTTGACCGACTTCAAATAATTAAAATATTCCTCCGCCACATGTGTGTATGAAACGGAATCAGCAACACCAAGTTTCAAATCGTAACTCAATAAAGATGTTAGCACAGTATCTATCTGACCTTGAGCATCATTTTTAATATCCTTATTGTAAAACTCATCTATTTTAACCAAAATATCATACGTAGTTCTTAAGTTTCTTTCTGTTCTTCTACGATTCCAAAATTTAAAGAAATAATCTTCTTCATCATTTTCCGAGGTACTAGAAGTGTCCGATTTTAAAAATTCACGAACCACCTGATTTAATGACTTATTCTCCCATTGTGTATTGCAACACCACCGATCATCGGGAGTGTTAT
The DNA here is from genome assembly GCA_024398135.1 of bacterium SCSIO 12643. Taxonomy (NCBI): domain Bacteria; species bacterium SCSIO 12643. The sequence goes on along the minus strand of CP073750.1, from coordinate 3,556,933 downwards.
ATTGTTTAACCGAAACAAATTGGTCTAAACCGATTGAACTAAAAGTATTAAAGGCAATCCTCAAATGATTTGAGTCCCTTAACCATAAATATTCTTCATCTGCATTGATTCCACCAAACTTCAAATCAAATGGCATGTCCGAATACTCACTTAGATCTGTTTGATGATTGAATGATTCTAAAAATCCAAATGTATAGTCAGTGAAAATATCTACAGTCTGCGACTCTTCAGGATACCTATTCATTGTACAGGATATCAAAAACAGTACAACTATAGTCAAAATGATATATTGAATCAATTTAAACATACCACTCTATTCCCAATCTTTATTTAACAAAGTCATCTCCATTCGTTTGAAAATCTTACGCATATAATACTTATGAATTGGTTTAACTATTGCAAAATACATTTTACCAACGACATTATTTATTATCACTGTGGTTGCCATTTGCATCACAATTCGATCAGCTTCCCGATAACTTATAAAAGCTAACTTGAAGTCCAAATGCGAATCTTTTTGTCCGGTCACTAATTCTCTTTCACTTCTTTCTAACACATCAAACACCGCTATACTCTCACCAATATTCCCTTTAAAATTATGCAGCTTTTCCAACCGACTCTTCTCATCAGTTTCAGGAGCCGTCTTTAATTTTAACCTCCTGGCAATCCATTCACGTAATCTTAGTAACCACATAAATGTTTCCGGAAAAGATTTGAAAAAAGCAATCATCATGTCCTTTGGTTCCGGGATAATTGTTAAACATCCCGACTCTAATTGAAAAACATCCCAAAAGTCTAATTTATCTTTTTCTCTTCCGATTAGATAATCTGTATTTAAATCTACTTCAATTATCTTACTCATAAACCAAATTCTACGATTTTACATTTGAATTATCCTTCCTAAGTCTGGCATAGGTACTTATACTGATAAAATTTCCATTTTTAATTTCACAGTCTTTCATAGTACCTTCAAATTCAAACTGAAATTTCTCTAACACCCTTTTAGAATTAGAGTTTTCAATCTCAACAAAAGCTTCAATTCTATGAAGGTTTAACCTACCAAAAGCATCATTCATTATTTCGGGAAAAGCTTCAGATATATAGCCCTTTCCCCAAAACTTAGGCAATAACCAAAAACCAATTTCTGCTTTTCTATGCTCATGACTTAAATTATTCAGTCCTATTGCTCCTACAAAAACATCATCCTTTAAAGTAATTGCACGCCACAAACCTGTACCTGCTTTTTCCAGGTTTTCAAACCATTCCATTTGTGCTTTTGTAGCTTCTAGACTATTAAAACTTACCCCGTAATATTTGATAACATCGGGATCAGAAAGCCCCTTAAAAACATTCCCCAAATCATTGCTTTCAAAAGCTCTCAAAAACAACCTTTTAGTTTCTAGCGTTTTACTCATGGTTAAATAGTATTAAAATGATTTGAAATCTGTAAGATTATTTCGTATCCAAAACTAAGATTTTATTCAGATCAAATGAAAAAACCGTAGCCTAATCCATTCATAAAAAGAACCTTAAAAACTACTTTCAAAAAAATGTTTTGAAGTGCTTTCTATAATCAAAAAGAAACGTACTTTCGCAGCGGAGAATTGGCAGAGTGGTCGATTGCGGTAGTCTTGAAAACTATTGTACCGTGAGGTACCGGGGGTTCGAATCCCTCATTCTCCGCATCAAAAGGAAGGTCTTCATATGAAGACCTTTTTTTATTCCCCCCCTTAACCTAACAGGTTTAAAAAACCTGTTAGGTTAAGGGGCTCCTTTTTCGTTGTAGAATTAATTTATATGTTTGATTTCTAGTTACTATTTATTAATTCTATCCAGATACTTATTTCTGCTATGATAGATTGAACCTACTATTTTAATTGATTCTGTTTATGATGAACGAACTCATCGCCACCTTTATATTCTTTTTTGCAGTAATTGATCCTATTGGTTCTGTTCCGGTATTTATTGTTGCTACCAATGGTTTTAATGAAGCTGAGAAAAAAGCAACTGCCTTAAAAGCAGTAACTGTATCATTACTAGTTCTGTTGTTCTTTATCGTAGTCGGAGAGCTTATTCTTGATGCTATTAAAATTCCACTTCCGGCATTTCAAATTGCCGGAGGAATTGTTCTTTTTCTATTCGCTTTAACGATGATATTTGGTGACAGTAAACCCGAATCAGAGATCAAGACAATTAAAAACACAACCGAAACAGCCATTTTCCCAATGGCGATTCCCTCTATTGCCAGTCCGGGAGCTATGCTTGCTGTTGTCTTACTTACTAAAAATGATGAAAACAGTATTTTAGAACAATTTCAATCTAGTTTAATACTTCTGGCTGTTTTGGCTTTAGTCCTTCTTCTTTTGCTGTTAGCGACCAGAGTACACAGAATCATTGGAGATGGAGGTGCCAGTATTATAAGTCGGGTGATGGGACTCATTTTATCCTCTGTAGCAGTTGCCAACATAATCGATGGAATTAAAGAATCTTTTCATTTAGCTTAAAATTTGATGAAACTTAATACATATACCTTTCAACTAAACACCAAAATAATTTGTAGCCTGTTTTTCTTTTTCTTCGGTATTTCAAATTCTTATGCAGATTATCCGAATATGGATTCGGTAAATGCCAAGTTCTATGCTACAGATACGCGTCCATGGCTTATTGAAATCCCAATTTGGGTTCCCGGGTTCAGAGGTCAATTGGCCTATGGTGATTTTGATTTTTTTGCTGGGGATAAGGAATCGAAAGAACATAAAAGAATTAATTCCAAGCTAGGTATTGAATTTTACTTTAATGGACGATTTGTTTATCAAAGAAAAAAATTATGGTTTCAATTAGATGCTTTTTCCGGAACAGTTTCCAATACATTCCAATACACCTCTTTGACAGGTAACAATACTTCTGAACTGGTCAAATTAACTTCTCATGGAACAATCCCCAGGTTGAGCACAGGATACTCTGTTTTTTCACATCAAAAAAACCATCGATTTAAATTGGATATCATCCCATATATCGGATTGCGATATATTAATATTAGAATCAAATCAGACATTTTCAATCATGATGACGTTATCGATGTTAGGCCTTCCTGGTTAGAACCGGTCATTGGGCTTTATCTACCTATTAGCTATCAACGTTTTAAAATGGTTATTCAAACAGATATTGGCGGCTCCAATAGAAAAAACACCTGGGCCATAAATCATCATTTTCATTATAGAATATCTAAGTTAATAGATGTTAGATTAGGCTGGACTTTAATCAATCTGCACTATAGAGAGCAAGTGTTAAATGACGATTTGTATTTTAACATTCGATTGGTGGGCCCTACAGCAGCGGTTGGTTTTAGATTTTAGTAACAATACTTTCTTTTAGCTTTAAAAAGTGTTTTAAACTACCTTTGAAAGTGTAAATTCATCATTCCTATCCGAACCATATGAAACGAATTGAATTATTTGAGTTTGAAGATTTTGGATGGTTGCCTAAAAGCATTCGAACAAGTTTAACTCACCTATTAATGGTACTTCACAAAATGTTAGGTACCAGCTCAGTTGTAGCCCATATCATTGAAACCGCTCTAAAGAAAACTCCTTTTTCTCAAATCATTGATTTGGGCTCAGGTTCCGGAGGTGCTGTAGTCAATGCTGTTCAGCAAATCAATAAGAACAATAAACAACTTAAGCTAGTTCTAACAGATTTACATCCACATCCGGATTACGTCAAAAAATTCAATGATCAACAGATTCCCCATATCACCTACTCAGAAAAGCCTATTGACGCCACCATCCTGGATCAGGCCCCTGTTGGATTAAAAACTATGATGAACAGTTTCCATCATATAGCCCCTCAAAACGCCAAAAGAATTCTAAAGTCTGCCCAGGATAATCATCAACCGATCCTGATTTATGAAATTGGAGAAAATTTTGTTCCAACTCTTATTTGGTGGTTAATGCTTCCTATTTCGCTGGCTATTCTTTTTATTATGGTTTTATTCATGACTCCATTTGTTAGACCACTCACCTGGAAACAATTATTGTTTACCTACATCATACCTGTAATTCCTATTATTTATGCCTGGGATGGTCAGGCTTCAACCATGCGTACCTATACGTTTGAAGATATAAAGACACTTATTGCAGACTTTAAAAACGACAATTACATCTGGGAAATAAATAAAGCTCCAAAAAGTAATGGTAAATATCTGGGTTATTATGTTCTGGGGTATCCAAAATCCAGCTAAATCTCTATGTATTGTTTTTTCAATTTCGTTTAAAGATTCCTATCTTTATTCGCACAAATAATACTCCGATGTCCAAGAATTTTAAAGAAACTCAGAAATACAATCAATGGTGGTTTTGGTTGTTTTTATTTGCTTTATGCCTTATTCCTATTTCGGCCATATATCAACAACTTATTATGGGAGAGCCATTTGGTGAACACCCTTTATCAGACTCCGGAATTGTTGTTCTATCAGCAGGTGTTTTCATTTTGGTAATGGTATTTGTTTTTATCAGGTTAGAAACCCAAATTGATTCTAACGGCATTCAGATGAAATTCTTTCCGTTTATGCGTAAAAAACTCCGATGGGATCAAATCAAATCAGCTGAGATTATTGATTATAAATCTATTACTTCAGGAATTAGATTTAGCTTGAAGTATGGAACTATTTACAGAATATCAGGTAAAAAAGGGTTATTTATTGAACTCAAAAATGGAAATAAACTATTGATTGGAACCCAATCATCAGATCATTTAAAAGAAGTTTTAAATCACTATAACCTTTCATGAAAGACGCATTAATTCGATTTCTCAAAAGCTTTGAGTTACTTACTCCGGATGAAATAAACATCATTGCGGATCATACGAATCTCAAAACATTTCCCAAAGGCACAATTTTATTAGAAGAAGGTGATATTTCAAAAGAGTGTTACTCCGTGATACAAGGATGTGTCCGTGAATATTATATTGTTGATGGTATCGAAAAAACAACAGCATTCTTTACAGAAGGCCAACCAGTAAACTCATTTACGAGTGGGATTAACGGAACTGCAGCCAAGCACTATTTGGAATGCGTTGAAGAAAGTATTCTTACTGTGAGTGATCAACAATTAGAACAAGAAATGTGTCAACGCATTCCACGTTTAGAGCTTATTATCAGACAAGAAGTTGAAAGGAATAATGGCTTGCTCCAGGATCAATTAGCGGCTTATATTACCTCCTCTCCTGAACAACGCTTTATAAAACTATTGGAAGAAAAACCCGGTCTGATTGGACGCGTACCTCAACATCAAATTGCAAGTTATTTAGGAGTTACTCCGGAATCATTAAGTAGAATTAAAAAACGCGTATTCTCAAAAGAACGCTCTCTTTAAAACTCTATCGCCAGATTTCCCCTTTTGTGTCCTGTATCTACATATTGATGTGCTTTTACAATCTCATCGATAGGATATGTTTTGTCCATAACCACATTTAACTTACCCTCCATAATCCATGATTCTATATGTTCCAGAAACTGATTTAATAACGATATATCTTTTAAACCCGTTGCCTCAAATTTGGCTTTTTTACCACTTCTCAAGGAAGTCTTCAACATATCCATCAATAATGGAAAGCTCAGTACCGGTGATAAATATTTCCCTCTATTGTTTAACACTTTCTTCGTTCTCGCGTATGAGCTTTTACCAATAGTATCATAAACCACATCATACTGCTCCAATTTTTCTGTAAAATCGTCTTTGCGATAATCTATCACTTCATCTGCACCAATGCTTTTTACCCATTCGGTATTTCGATCACTGCAAACTGCCGTTACATGTGCTCCCAGACACTTCGCAATTTGAATACCCGCTGTTCCCAATGAACCAGCTCCACCATTAACCAATACACGTTGTCCCTTTGAAAGTTTTCCTAAATCTTTCAAGAAGTTGTAAGACGTCAATACACCATCACACATACATGATGCCTGAGCATAACTTAATTGTTCAGGTAATTTCCGTACAATACTTTTCTCTACATGTGTACGTACATATTCTGCATTTGCTCCAAATCCAAAAACCGTTTCACCATAAACTTTATCTCCAACCTTAAAGTCGGTCACATTGCGCCCCACTTCTGTCACTACTCCAGCAAACCCTGTTCCTACCATAGGTTGTTTAGGTTTTTTCCATCCCAAAAACAAACGTCCAAACTTAGGTTCTCCTTTCCTTAAAAAGGTATCTGCGGTGGTAATACTCGCAGCGTGATTTCTGATAATAATCTCATTTTCTTCTGGTGCGACACGAGGAATATCTTTTACCTGTAATACTTCCGGTCCACCGTATTGACTACAAAAAACTGCTTTCATGCTTTTCATTTTGATTCAGCAAACGTATTTACAGTCTATTCCAAAATCCGTTGACTTAAGATAAGAAACGAAAATTTTCAAAGATTCGACACATTCATTTACATTTGATATCTACTAATACAAACTGATCTGCAATAAATAAGTCCTGAGATAATTTTCAAATGATGAAAAGATTAATCCTTGTTCTTCTTTCTTTCCTCATAAACTTTGAAGTTATTTATAGTCAATGTGATATCTCCTATGATTACTCCTCAGGTACGGGTTGGACTCAAATTGGAACAAATGTTCAAATCTCTAATGGTCAAGTTGAATTCCTAAATGGTGCTGCTGACGGTTCTCAAAGAAGAGTTTATAGAGGTTTGGGACATGTTGTCAATGATACGAATTGTTGGAATGCAGAATTCACTTTCTTACCTCAATCTGTTGGAAGTTATCAAGGACAGCCTTTTACAGGTCATGTACCTTTTGCATTAACAGCAGGAACTCAAGACCCTTTTAGCGACTGTCCTAATATTCCTTGTACTGGATATCCTGTAGGGACACAGGAAGGAATAATCGTTTTATTTGGAGCGAATAACCCACCAACCGGAGATTTATGGTTCAAAATAAAAATTAAAGACAATACATCAGAATATACTTCCAGCAATCAAATTAACATTCCTCAATTAGGAATTCCATACTACATGCAGTTTGAAAAGACATTTTCGGATGTTCATTTACATGTGTTTTTAGATAGTGGAAAGACTATCCCGTTACCTGGCTCCCCAATCTCCCTGGCTGTTCCTTCTACTGTAGATGGATTACATATTATCCAGCATGCAGCAGTTGCAAGAGGGTATCAGTTAAGACAACTTACTGGTACAGTAGATGACTTATGTATTGACATTAATATGGGATGTCAGGTTAGCATTCCCATTCCTGGTAATAAATATATTGACTCTGCGGATATTTGCGTTGGAGATTCTGTAAAACTACTGGATAACAGATATCAAATTAACCAATGGGCGGAAGCATCAAACCCACAAACTATTATTTCAACGAATTCTACTTTAACGGTTTCTCCTTCCGTTACCACAATATACTTGGCGTATGGAATTAATGACACAACAGTTTTCAAAATAAATGTACACTCTCCTCCTTTTCTCTATCTTGGTACAGATACTTCTATCTGTCTAAATTCTCCATTTACTCTAAATACGAATATTTCGAACGCTAGTTTTTTGTGGCAAAATAATTCAAGCGCCCCCTTTTTTAACGTAACCACACCAGGTAAATACTGGGTTACGGTAAACAAAAAAAACTGTATAGTCTCAGATACAATTATGATTGATTCGATTGAGTGTAAAAGTCCACCTAAACCAACTCAAACTATACTTGAACTTCCGAATATTTTCACCCCAAATGGTGATTTGACTAATGACTTTTTTGTTCCTGTAACACGTTCTGGTATTACTTCTATGCATACGGTGATCTATAATAGATGGGGTGTTGAAATCTATCAAAGTAATTTTTTGGATATCGTATGGGACGGATATAGCTTTCCATCTGGGACATATTTTTGGGTAATTGATTATGTTGATATAAACAACATTTCCAAAAGGATTACCGGAGATATTACTTTGATTAGATAATATCAATTACAAATAATTCAGACAAATCCATTTTAAAAAAACAAAGATTCACTAGTTTTGCACGCTCAAAATTCTAGGTAATGATCTCAACGCATAACGTTTCTTTACAATACGGTAAACGTGTTCTTTTTGATGAAGTTAATATCAAATTTCACGGTTCAAATTGTTTTGGTGTAATTGGTGCAAATGGTGCCGGAAAATCAACATTTCTTAAAATCTTAGCAGGTGATATTTCACCTAACTCTGGTTATGTTACCATTGAACCAGGGAAAAGAATGGCTGTACTTCGTCAAAATCACACGGAATTTGATGAATCTACTGCCCTAGATACCGTAATGATGGGCCACACTAAATTGTGGGATATCATGAAAGAGAAAGATGCGATTTATGCTAAACCTGATTTCTCTGAAGAAGATGGAATCAAAGCCTCAGAGCTGGAAGCGGAATTTGCTGAAATGGATGGTTGGAATGCCGAATCAGACGCAGCGTCTTTATTGAGTAACCTAAACATTAATGAAGAGGATCATTATAAATTATTGAAGGATCTTCCAGGTTCTGCTAAAGTACGTGTATTATTGGCACAAGCACTTTTCGGTAATCCTGATATCTTGATTCTGGATGAGCCTACCAATGATCTGGATATGGAAACCATTTCGTGGTTAGAAGACTTCCTTTTAGAATTTAAGAACACCGTAATCGTTGTATCTCACGATAGACACTTTTTGGATACAATCTGTACCCATATTGCGGATATCGATTTTGGAAAGATCAAAACATTTACCGGAAACTACTCTTTCTGGTATGAATCTAGCCAATTGGCATTGAGACAAAAGCAAGCGGCAAACAAGAAAGCTGAAGATCGTAAAAAAGAATTACAAGAGTTCATTTCCAGATTTAGCGCAAATGCATCTAAATCAAAACAAGCGACTTCTCGTAAGAAATTGTTGGATAAAATTAATGTAGATGATATCCAGCCATCTTCACGTAGATATCCTGCGATTATCTTTAATCAAAGTAGAGAAGCTGGAGATCAAATCCTTCATATCGAAGGATTAAGCAAAACACTTGATGGTGAACCTCTATTCTCTAACTTGGATCTAAATGTAACCAAAGGAGATAAGATTACTATTATCAGTAGAAATACTCTTGCGATTCATGAATTGTTTAAAATCTTAAATGGAGAATCTGAGGCGGATTCAGGTTCTTTCTACTTTGGACAAACAATGACCACCGCATATTTACCAGCCAATAATGATAAATTCTTCGAAACAAAAGATAACTTAATCGACTGGTTGAGACAATTTTCTGAAATTAAAGATGATGTCTACGTTCGTGGCTTTTTAGGAAAAATGCTGTTCACAGGAGAAGAGACATTTAAAGAAGCTAACGTGTTATCCGGAGGTGAAAAAGTACGTTGTATGATTTCAAGAATGATGTTAGCAGAAGCAAACTTCTTGATGATTAATGAACCTACCAATCACCTGGATCTGGAATCTATTCAGGCCTTCAATAATTCTTTAATCGACTTTAAAGGAACATTAATGTTTGCTTCGCATGATCATACTTTTACCAACTCGGTTGCAGATCGCGTACTGGAAATTGGACCAAAAGGGATCATGAACAAACAGATGACATATGATGAATACATGTCTAATCCTAAGATTCAGGAAGAAAGAGAAAAAATATACTAATCGTTCATAAATTTATAGAAAACCTGAGTGACGCACTCAGGTTTTTTTATGCTTATTTTTATCTCAATCATTTCAAAAACAGTATTTTTAGCTTAATCTAAATATTTATTTTAATAAAAAGCAAAAAAATATTTTTTATTACAAAAACTGATATACATTTGCGCATTATTTAAAAGGATTCTAATAACATCTGATGCGTAAGCTTATACTTATTTCATTTTTTATTCCATTTTGGGTAATGGGTCAAACCGGAAATATTTCCGGGATTGTTTCCAGTGAAAACGAAAGTGTCCCATTCGCTAATGTGGGATTAGTTGGAACTTCGTATGGTGGAGCTTGCGATATAGATGGCAAATTCAATATTACCAATATTCCTGTTGGAAAATATACGATTCAGGTAAGTGCTATTGGATTTAAGACCTTCAAACAAGAAGTTGAAGTTAAGAATGGGACAAACACCTTTAACTTTAGTATTCAAAAAACAGGTACCAGCTTAGACGAGGTGGTAGTTACCGGTACACTAAAAGAAATTTCACTTAAACAATCAGCGGTTCCAATTGAGGTATACACCCCTAAATACTTTATGAAGAATCCCACTCCCTCCATGTTTGAATCCCTACAAATAGTGAATGGCGTACGACCACAAATCAATTGCAGCGTATGTAATACTGGAGATGTACACATCAACGGAATGGAAGGTCCATATACGATGATTACGATTGACGGAATGCCAGTAGTCGGTGGGTTAGCATCGGTTTATGGTTTAAACGGAATTCCAAACAGCATGATTCAAAGGATGGAAATTGTAAAAGGTCCGGCCTCTACCCTTTTTGGCTCTGAAGCTGTAGGAGGTTTAATCAATGTGATAACAAAATCTCCAGAAAAATCACCAAAATTTTCATTTGATGTCATGGGGACCACCTGGGGCGAAGTGAATACAGATATTTCCACAAAATTCAAAATTGGTAAAGCCAGCTCAATGGTAGGCGTTAACTATTTCAACTATAGCAATCCTATTGACAACAATGGAGATAACTTCACGGATGTCACCTTACAAGATCGAATCTCAATTTTTAATAAATGGAGTCTTCAGCGTAAAGACAATCGTGTAGCGACTTTAGGTTTAAGATACGTTTATGAAGATCGTTGGGGAGGTGAAATGCAATGGACACCTGAGTTTAGAGGTGGTGATAGTATTTACGGTGAATCGATCTATACTTCTCGATATGAGATTATCGGTAAATATCAATTACCTACTTCCGAAAAACTATTCTTGAGCTTTTCTTATTCGCATCATGATCAAAACTCGGTTTACGGAACGACTCCTTATTTAGCCATTCAAAACATTGCTTTCTCACAATTGCATTGGAACACCAAAGTGAAAGAAAAACATGACCTATTGGTTGGAACTGCATTTAGGTATACCTTTTATGATGACAATACACCTGCTACTTATTCGGCTGATTCTCTAAATCCAGCGAATCTTCCGGATAAATTTTATCTACCAGGTGTTTTCATACAGGACGATATCACATTTAACAAGAAGAATAAATTACTACTTGGAATTCGATACGATCACGATTCAAGACATGGAAATATTATCACCCCCAGAGCCAATTACAAATGGACACCCAATGACCTTAATTCTCTACGGGTAAGTTTTGGTACCGGATACCGCGTGGTAAATTTATTTACGGAAGATCATGCTGCAACAACTGGGGCGCGTGAAGTGATTATCAAAGGAGATTTAAATCCAGAACGCTCATATAATGCCAATGTGCATTATCAAAAATTTGTCAATACCAAATTTGGCTTTATCAACTTCAACACCAGCGTATTCTACACCTACTTCACCAATAAAATTACACCCGACTACGAAACCAACCCGGATCAGATTATTTACGAAAATCTGGATGGATATGCAGTATCTCAAGGCTTAAGTTTCAATACCACTTTAAATTTTACCGTACCTCTAAAAATCAAATTTGGAGGAACTTTCCTTGATGTATATGAAATGAATAGAAATGAGGAAGGTGAATTGGTTCGTCAACAACAATTGCTGACGGAGAAATTTTCCGGAACCTTTAGCGTAAGTTATGATATTTACAAACATCATTTAAAAATTGATTATAGCGGAAACCTTATTGGACCAATGAAATTACCTCTTGTTGAAAATGACTTCCGCCCGGAATATTCTGACTGGTACAGCATCCAAAACATTCAAATCACAAAGACACTTAAGAGAGGCTGGGAAATCTATGGCGGAGTTAAAAACCTTCTCAATTTCACTCCTCCGGCATACTCTATTCTACGTCCGGAAGATCCATTCGATAAAAATGTGGATTCACCAGATAATCCTAACGGATATACCTTCGATCCAACTTATGTATATGCACCGAATCAGGGAATCAGAGGATTTCTTGGTGTGAGATATTCAATGAAATAATAATCTTATTTCATACTGCAATGTTAATAAATCACGTTATTGATTTCGGATAACCGCATTACACCAATTAACTTTGCCACATGTTAAAAGCATATTGGGATAAGGTGCCGAAATGGCTAAAGAACAGATATTCATTGACATTAATAGCGTTCACTGTCTGGATGTTGTTTTTTGACTCTAACGATGCTTTTATGTTGTACAAACTAGATAATGAACTACAACAAATTCGCTCTGAAAAAGAATACTTTGAAGAAAGAATTGAAACTACCAAAGCAGATTTAGATAATTTACTGAACGACAACCAAAAGTTGGAAAAATTTGCACGCGAAAAATATCTGATGAAAAATAGTGATGAAGATATTTTTGTAATTACGGTAGAAGAATAATCTGAATTTCCTCTCCCCTATTTTTCTAGTATTTATCAGCACCGACAATTGTTATTAAATTGCAATTTACCCTTTCAGTTTTTAGTTTCAAATAATGAACTAATCCTTATTTTCGCAGATTGAATACCGCATTCGCGGAATATATAGGAGTTTATGCAAAAGTTTGATTTAAACGAATTCAACACCAGTTCTCATCAAGAATGGCGTGAAAAAATCCTTGTAGATCTTAAAGGAAAAAGTCTTGAATCATTAGATAAAGTCAATAACGATTTTTTAAAAATTCGCCCGGATTATACTTCTGAAGATGCTATTGACCATTCAACTGCTCAATTCATCTCTAATAATATCAAAAACGCGGATACCAAAGACAATTGGTGGATCAATCAGCTTTTTACTGGTGATGATCACAAATCTTTAAATGAGAAAATGCTCGTAGCTTTAAATGCCGGAGTAGATTCCATTAGTCTGGAAATCAGTGACGACACCAATTTTGATGTGCTATTTAAAGATATCATCCCGGAACATATTGAAATTCGATTTGTAAATGCCACTCTGGCACAAATTAAATCTTATCTGGAATGGGCACAACAACATCAATACGATACGACTCTATTTGAAGGAACATTTGAGGTCTATTATAATGAAATTAATGATGTTGCCAACCGAATTGAAATCGCACAACTGATTTTAGATCACTTCCCAAAAATGAGTATGGTCAATATCAATGGGGCTTATTTCTTTAATCAAGGCGCTACCAACTTGCAACAAATTGGGATCAGTTTAGCAATGGCTCATGAAATTCTTGCAGAGCTTATTGATCACAATATAGCTCCGGAAAAGGCAGCTCATTTAGTAAGTTTCTCTTTTGCAACTGGGGCTGATTTCTTTGGCGAAATCGCAAAATTCAGAGCATTTAAATCGTTGTGGGCGATTATACTTCAGGAATATGGTATTCAAGATCACCCGATTTTAGTGCATGGTGTCACTTCCACATGGACACAAACTGTTTTGGATATTAACAACAATATGCTTAGAAGCTCTACACAGGCATTATCGGCTGTATTAGGTGGTTGTCAAACAATAACGGTAACCCCGTTTGATGCTTCAGTTAGACCAAGCAATGACTTTTCAGAAAGAATGGCACGTAATACCCAATTGATTATTCGTGATGAAGCATTCGCAGGAAAAGTAACCGATATAGCATCAGGTTCATATTACATTGAACAACTGACCGTAGAGGTTGCAGAAAAATCGTGGGAAATATTTCTTGAAGTGGAAAACAATGGCGGGTTCTTAAATGCTTTCAATTCAGGCATCATATCCAATTGGGTCACTGAATCACGTGATAAGTACTGGGAAAAAGCGGCTTCAGGGGAAACCACAATTCTTGGAGTGAATAAATATCCAAACCCTTCAGAAAATAAAGAAGCCCTATTTGATGAGAAGGAAAAGAATCAGATGAATCACCTGAGTTTATCTGACGCGATCAAAAATTCTTAAGATAATATTATGCGTAAAACATTTGCACATATCAATATAAAGGAGGCTTTACAAAAAGCTTCAAATTCAAATAAGTCAGTTTCAGAAACATCCTCATGGAAAGCACCTGAACAAATTGACATTCCGAAAAATTTGAATGACCAGATTCAGTCTCCGGCAATGCAAGAAGGTTATGTTGCTGGATTGGCTCCATACCTACGTGGACCATATTCTACAATGTATGCTTCGCGCCCGTGGACGGTTAGACAGTATGCCGGATTCAGTACTGCCGAAGAATCAAATGCCTTTTACAGACGAAATTTAGCAGCCGGACAAAAAGGTCTTTCTGTAGCTTTTGATTTGGCAACACACCGTGGATACGATTCTGATCACGAACGTGTGGAAGGAGATGTTGGAAAAGCAGGTGTGGCTATTGACTCTGTGGAGGACATGAAAATTTTATTCGATCAAATTCCATTGGATAAAATGTCCGTTTCCATGACTATGAATGGTGCGGTATTACCTATCATGGCCTTTTATATTGTTGCAGCTGAAGAACAAGGAGTAACTCCTGAAAAGTTAGCCGGTACGATTCAAAATGATATTTTGAAGGAGTTTATGGTACGAAATACCTATATCTACCCTCCTACACCTTCAATGAAAATTATTGCGGATATTTTTCAATACACTTCGAAAAATATGCCGAAATTTAATTCCATAAGTATATCCGGATATCACATGCAAGAAGCTGGTGCAACGGCTGACATTGAGTTGGCTTACACATTGGCAGATGGTTTGGAATATGTACGTACAGGGTTAGCAAATGGATTAGATATTGATCAATTTGCTCCACGATTATCATTTTTCTGGGCGATTGGTATGAATCATTTTATGGAGATTGCCAAGATGCGTGCGGGTCGTTTGATCTGGGCAAAACTGATCAAGCAATTCGATCCAAAGAATCCAAAATCAATGGCTTTGAGAACGCATTGTCAAACCTCAGGATGGAGTTTAACAGAGCAAGATCCTTTTAACAATGTAACCAGAACTTGTGTAGAGGCTTTAGCGGCTGCATTAGGTGGTACGCAGTCTTTGCATACCAATGCATTGGATGAAGCTATTGCACTACCTACGGATTTCTCGGCTAGAATTGCCAGAAATACACAAATTTACTTGCAGGAAGAAACGGGAATCACCAATGTAGTTGATCCTTGGGGTGGGTCTAAATACATTGAGTATTTGACCGAAGAAATTGCAAATAAAGCCTGGGCTCTGATTCAAGAAGTAGAAGAATTGGGCGGGATGACTAAAGCAATAGAAACGGGTCTACCTAAACTTAGAATTGAAGAAGCTGCCGCAAGAAAACAAGCCAGAATCGATGCTGGAAAAGATGTTATTGTAGGTGTGAACCAATTTCAGGTGGAATCTACAGAAGAACTAGAAATCTTAGATGTGGATAATACTGCTGTAAGGTTATCTCAAATTGAACGTATCAATTCAATTAAAGAGTCCCGTGACCAGGAAGCTTGTCAAAAAGCTTTATCTGCGTTAGAAGAAGCAGCCAATACTGGAAATGGTAATCTATTAGAACTTGCAGTTAATGCTGCGCGTTTACGTGCGACATTGGGTGAGATTTCTTTAGCATTGGAAAACGCATTCGGTAGATTTAAAGCAACAACTCAATCTGTAAAAGGAGTTTATTCTTCAGAAGCTATGCACAACAAAGATTTTAAAACCGCTATTGATAAGACCAATGAATTTGCTGAGTTAGCAGGCCGTAGACCACGTATTATGGTGGCTAAAATGGGCCAGGATGGTCATGATCGTGGCGCAAAAGTTATTTCTACTTCATTTGCCGATATTGGATTTGACGTGGATATCGGTCCATTATTCCAAACACCGGAAGAAGCTGCGAAACAAGCAGTGGAAAATGATGTTCATATTTTAGGGGTATCTTCTCTGGCTGCTGGTCATAAAACACTGGTTCCTCAGGTTATTGCAGAACTTAAAAAATATGATCGTGAAGATATTATGGTAATTGCTGGTGGAGTGATTCCGCAACAGGATTACGAATTTTTATACGAAGCCGGAGTACTAGGTATTTTTGGTCCTGGAACCAACATTTCTAAGGCAGCTATTGAAATTCTGGATATTTTAATCACAGCTAAAAGCAATAATTAATGTTTGGTGATTTAAAGAACAAAATCAATCAGGGAAAAGACGAGTTGAATAAAAGAATGGATAGCGCATATGTTCGTTCTGCTTCTCCTAGTAAAATGATTGAGGTAATTGCCAATGGCAATAGACAGATTATAGATCTAAAAGTTCAATCGGAGATTTATGAAGATCCTGAGCAGTTTGAAGATGAACTTATCATCACTTTAAATCAAGCTTTAGAAAAAGCAGATGTGATGTATCAGGAAGAAATGAAAACGGCAATGAAAGGCTATATGCCTAATATTCCCGGACTAGATGGATTATTAGATTAAAAGAGTGTTTAATTCGAATTAGGCAGCAGACTTAATTCGAATTAAACGATGTCCTTTTATGGTCGTTTTAGTCTTTTTGAAACGATCCTCATTAGGTGTTGGTTTTTGAAACGACTGGATTTTATTATATAACTTTCTCCATTGTAAAGCTTCGTTCCACTCCCCTTTGGCTTGCATATCCGCAATTTGATGTTGCAAACGTGTAACCCATAATTTATTGATTGCATTATCTCTAAAGCTCACCTGATCCAGAGGCAAAATGAATTTTCCTTTCTTATCAATCAACATATCATATTGTTCCGGACAACAAATTTCAAATTGATGTACCCATTTTTGTCCGTTAAAGTAACATTTCCATGCTTCAATATTCCAGTTCATTGCATTTGCCCACTCCATAGATGAAATATGAGATGGCTTTGCTTTTTGTCTGGCTGTTCTTTTTATTTTTTCAATTGACATCATCACTTCCGTTTTTAGAGATTAATACAAATAGTTTTCAGTGATTTGAATGTTCAACCTGCTGATCGGCATGTACTTTTGTTTCTCTACTGAAACAACTTTTACCTTAAGTTCAAATCCATGCATCAATACCTTTTCAATGAGATTGGCAGTCGCGTATGGCAAGTAACCTAATTTGAAACCTTTAAAATGAACCTCAACTGCTCGATGTGATTCAGCTGCTGAATAATTGTAGTATAAAGACAATTCTACCCCTTCTTGTAAATGATGGTAGATCATTGGCATTTGAAATGCTGAAAGCCCCATCACTTCTGTGGTCATTGGAAATTGTTTTTCCGCTACTTCATCAGTTTTAAACAATGAAACTGTGAAATTGTTTTTGATTGTTTCTAAGATCTGTGCATTCATATCTTGTAATTTTGAAGCAAACCTAAATTCCACCACCGTAATGGATTTACGGTCTAAAAAAACTTACGTTTTTCATGTTTTTAGGGTTCTTTCAGATATGTTAAAAATTGTTTTTCAGAAGAATACCGAATTGGGTTCTTTACTTCATGAATTCCTGGAATAGCTACATACAAGAATTTCGATCTTATCTAAAAATAGAGCGTTCTTTATCTCCCAATACCATTGAAGGGTATATTGAAGATATGTTTAAGCTACAGCAATATATGGAAATGGAACATCCAGGTGTTTCCCCTAAAAAAGTAGAAACACAACACATCCGTTCTTTTTTAAAGTATATCACTGACTTAGGTCTGGCGATTACCTCTCAAAACAGAATTCTTTCCGGGATTAAATCATTTTATAAATACCTTTTATTAGACGATCAAATTGATCAAAGTCCTGCGGATAAAATAGAAACCGCTCGTGCAGGTCGTAAACTCCCGGATACACTTTCTAATGATGAAGTCGAATCATTATTAGCAGCTATTGATAGAAGTAAGCCCGAAGGCGAACGTAATATTGCCATCATTGAAGTTTTATATGGATGTGGCCTACGCGTGAGCGAACTGGTAAATCTCAAGATTTCCAATATCTATTTTAATGATGATTTTATTCGGGTTACCGGAAAGGGAGATAAACAACGTTTAGTACCCCTTGGGGGAATGGCTAAAAAGCATATTCTGATTTATATGAACGAAATCCGAATTCATCTCAAGATTCAAAAAGGACATGAGGACTTCTTATTTCTGAATAGACGTGGGAAGCAATTAACCCGTGTAATGATCTTCACCATCATCAAAACATTGGCTGAAAAAGCTGGAATTCATAAAAATATCAGTCCACATACCTTACGACATTCTTTTGCAACAGAATTGATTCAACGTGGTGCGGATTTACGTGCTATACAAGACATGCTAGGTCATGAATCAATTACTACCACAGAAATCTATACCCATTTAAATCAAAACGATTTATTGGATACCATAATCCAATATCACCCAAGAAGTTAATCTTCTTTATAGATGATTTAAATAGCACCATAAATTATTATCTGCAAGGTCGCACGCTCACTAAATTTCAAACTTCTACTTTTGCAGCATGATTCATCGTCCATTATCTGATTGGTTACCGATCACAAAGAAAGAGGTAAAGAACCGAGGCTGGGAAGAACTTGATGTGATTTTAATATCAGGTGATGCCTATGTGGACCATCCTTCTTTTGGGCCAGCTGTCATTGGACGAATCATTGAAAGTTACGGTTTTAAGATTGGAATTATTCCTCAACCTAACTGGCGTGATGATTTACATGAATTTAAAAAACTAGGGAAACCTAAATACTTCTTTGGTGTAACTGCCGGTTGTATGGATTCCATGGTGAATCATTATACTGCAGGTCTACGTAAACGTTCTACTGATGCCTATACTCCTGGAGGACAATCCGGTTTTAGGCCAGATTATGCGGCTTCGGAATACTCCAAAATCCTGAAAAAGTTATATCCGGATGTTCCAGTAATTATTGGTGGAATTGAGGCTTCTTTAAGGCGTGTAACGCATTATGATTATTGGTCTGATAAATTGGTTCCTTCTATCCTAAAGTCAAGTGGGGCGGATTTATTGGTTTATGGAATGGGAGAAGCTCCATTAAGAGAAATTCTACAGCTTTTGGACAAAGGTGTTCCATTTAGCCAATTGACCATGGTGAAGCAAACAGCTTATATGAAACCTATTGCTGAAGGGATTCCTAAAAACAAAAAATGGCAGGATAAAACTTTAGCATCTCATGAAGTTTGCTTAAAAGACAAGAAAAAGTTTGCTGCCAATTTCAAGATTATAGAGCAAGAGTCTAATAAAGTCAATGCGCACCGTATTGTTCAACAAGTTGGTCAGGATCATTTGATTATCAATCCTCCGTATGATACTATGTCAGAAAAAGAGATGGATCATGCATTTGATTTACCTTATACCAGACTTCCACATCCGAAGTATAAATTCAGAGGTCCAATCCCTGCATATGATATGATCAAATTTTCGATCAATATGCACCGAGGATGTTTTGGTGGATGTAGCTTTTGTACTATTTCGGCACATCAGGGAAAGTTCATTGCCAGTCGCTCAGAAAAATCCATTTTAAAGGAAGTGGAACAGGTTACCGAAATGGAAGACTTCAAAGGCTATATATCGGATTTAGGAGGACCTTCAGCCAATATGTATAAACTGAAGGGGAAGGTGAAAGAAATCTGCGACCGTTGTGTGGCGCCATCTTGTATCCACCCGGTAGTTTGTGACAATTTGGATACGAATCACGATGCCATGACCCAGATTTATAAAAAGGTAGATGCTTTACCTAAAGTGAAGAAAGCCTTTATTGGAAGTGGGATTCGTTACGACCTACTCACACGATCGTATAACAAAAAGGCCGATAAGTCTCTCGAACCATATATGGAACAGGTTTTACGCAGACATGTTTCTGGCAGATTGAAAGTAGCTCCCGAGCATAGTTCTGATCATACACTCAAACTAATGCGTAAACCAAAGTTTGAGCACTTTCAGGAGTTTAAAAAGAAATTTGATCAGATCGATAAAAAGTATAACCTCAATCAACAACTGGTTCCTTATTTCATTTCGAGCCACCCTGGATGTCATGAAGAAGATATGGCTAATCTGGCTGCTGATACCAAAGATTTAGGTTTTCAATTAGAGCAGGTTCAGGATTTCACTCCTACTCCAATGACCGTAGCTACGGTAGCATATTACTCGGGGTATCATCCATACACATTGCAACCTGTATTTACGGCTAAAACCCCAAAAGAGAAGAAAAACCAACATCGATTTTTCTTTTGGTATAAAAAAGAAAACCATCAGTGGATCAGAGACCATTTGACTAAAATTGACCGACACGATCTGGTGGAGAAACTATTGAAGTTCCCCGCTAAAAAGAAACATAAAGTTATTTCAAACGAAATTCTGACCGATCCTCAAGAGAAAAAATCAAACGGTTCTAAATCTACGCATCGTAAAAAGAAAAAATCATTTAAGGCCAAATCCAATGCGAATGGTTTTTCAAAAAACCCTCAGCGTAAAAAAGAAAGTCGAAATAATCCAAAATCATTCGGAGCAAAAAAGAGAAGAAAATGATGCCCGTTTCTACTCAAACGTATTTGTCGTAAAAATGACAAAGCACTAATTATACTGGTATCCCTTTCCGAATTTGTAATCTTTACGACATCTAGAGGAATATCCTACATGTTACTTCGTACGCAAGTCGAGATCAGCCAAAACAGACTTTAAAAAGAAGTAGGCATTTTAAAACTAAAAGTAGTAACATGAACACACTTAAAACAATTGGATTACTTGCCGTAGCAGGACTCGTTACATTAAGTAGCTGTAAAAAAGATGATGATGAATCAACAACCCCAACCTCTGGAGACCTGGTCTTAAATATTTCCGGATTGGAAGATTTAGGTAGCAAATACACCTATGAAAACTGGTTAATCGTGAATGGTAGCCCGGTTTCTGCAGGTACATTTAATGTCGATGCTTCAGGTAATATGTCTAAGACATCATTTTCAGTTGGACTCAGTAATTTGAACAGTGCAACTGAATATGTATTAACCATCGAACCAGTACCAGACAGTGACCCAAATCCAAGCGATGTACACTTATTAGGAGGAAACTTTAGCGGCAATACTGCTGATTTAACGGTATCACATAGCAAAGCTATTGGGAATGATTTTACTTCGGCTACCGGAGGCTATATATTGGCAACTCCAACAGATGGAGGAATGAATACAAATGAAAACAGTGGAGTTTGGTGGTTAGATCCTAACGCAGGACCAGGAGCCACATTATCCTTACCTACTTTACCAGCTGGATGGGAATATGAAGGATGGGCAGTTATTGATGGTCAACCTGTAACCACAGGAAAATTCACATCTGTTAGTGGTGCTGATGATTCTGCACCATATAGTGAAACTGTAGCACCTGGGCCTCCATTTCCAGGGGAAGATTTCCTAATCAATGCGCCAAGCGGTTTAACTTTCCCAACGGATTTAGCTGGAAAAACTGTAGTTATTTCTGTAGAACCTAAACCAGACAACAGTGCAGCTCCGTTCTTATTAAAACCTTTAGTTGGACCTGTGCCAGCAGGGGCCATGGGTCATACGGTTTATAATATGAATAACAACGCTTCTGCAACAAATCCTACTGGAAACGCAAAAAGATAAATTCTAGTTTATATAAATAAAAAGGCCGATCAATGATCGGCCTTTTTTGTATTTTTAGATTTATTCAAAATGATTCGAATAATCTTCCAATTGTAGTTTTATAGCGTCATAAGAAGATTTACACGTTTCTAATTCTCCAGACGATAATCCTTTAAACCAACCACTGAAAGGCATGATATAATCATGCAACCGCTCATGTGCTTCTCCTTTCATGGTACAATTTTTAAAGATCAACTTATACTCTACCATTAAATTTTCCTTTAACTGCGTATACGCTTCTACATTTTCAAAATCAGAAAATTCGGAAACCATTTCATACATTTTTGTGAATCCCTGAGTGGTTTCAATATTAGCTTTCCAAATCTTTTGTGGAGCCACGTTCATAATCTTCTCCATTTTTTCCTGATCAGAATCCTGTGTTACAGCAGGTGTTTTACTTTCTTCCTGACAAGCACTCAATCCAATGATGATTGCTCCAATAAAGGTTAATCGATTTAATCTTTTCATTTTATTCTTTCGTTCGAGTTATTAAACTTTTATATAATTCTTTATACGTTGGTGTAGCAATATTTAATTTTTCTCCTTCCAAAATCACATATTCCGTCAAGGACTGCACTTCTGTTTGTTTTTGCTGCCTAAAATCTCTTTGCATAGACGATGTTGTTTCAAATGGAAGCTTCTCAAGTTTATTTAAAATATCTTTTTCAATATCCTCTGCAATGATGATTTCTTTTTTAAGCCCCACTTCTTTTACCTCCCTGATCAATTGAACTAAAACTGCTCTTTTATCTTGATCAGCCAGAATTTCTCCTAAGGCGATGTCATAATATGAAGTAGAAGTAGCCACAGCGGAAATGAAAATAAACTTAGCCCAGGTTATTTCTGATATTGAATCCGTCAGTTTAGCTGTAATTCCGGCATTTTGAAATATTTCTTCCAAAGGTTTCAATGTTGAAATATTAGAATGGTCATACCCAAAAAACAATTGATGTTTCTGTCCAAAATTCTCAATAACTCCTGGTGACTCTATTCTTGATAAAATATAAACACACCCATTAATCACATTATGGTCTGGGTATTTGTCAACTAATTTTTCATAGCTATCTACTCCATTCAGCAAAGTCAAAACTCTGGTACCCGCATGCATATTTGGTACGAGTTGTTCTGCCACCGCTTCCACCCCATAGGCTTTTGTGCAGTATATAATGAGATCCACCTTACCAAAATCCTTTGGATTATCTGAAGCTTTATCCGGGTGACATATAAGCTCTTCACCCAGATGTTTGATACGTAATCCGTTCTTCTGAATTTGGTTTAAATGTGCTCCTCTGGCTAAAAAGAAAATTTCTACATCTGTATTATCCTGATATTTATGGGCCAATTTCCCTCCAAAAAAACCACCTACTCCACCAATTCCAACGATTAAAATTTTCATATGACGATTTAATAATGTTATTCAATAATTCCGGTATGAAAACCATCCAGGCTAATGGAATTCTTCTCTTTCCAATATTCTTTGATACGATCTCGCCCTTGTTTTTCCGACCACGATTTCAAAATATTTCGATCTTCTTTAAACTCCATAAACGGAACTGCATAACCACATGAACTTTGAACCAAATTGACTTGCATTACGATAATTTGCCTGGCTCCCGGATCATCAGGAAACATTAAAATACATTCTTGATATTTTTCATCTCTGGGATGATATGCTTTAGCGTTCCCATAAAGTCTTAGGATTAATGGTTTCCCATCAAAAGCCATAAACATTATGGTCATTCTATCATTCTCTAATAAATGAGTTGCCGTTTCATTTCCGCTTCCTGTCAGATTCAACCATACAATAGTGTTTTTATCAATTACTCGAAGAGAATCCATCGCTTTCGGAGAAATATTTACTGTTCCTTCACTTCTTGCCGTCCCAACAAAAAACATCTTTTGTTGCTCAATAAACCGTATGAGTTCATTGGTTAATTCCGGAATCCTTTTTCCCATGATCTTGATTTAATTATTAAGTAACTATCTCCTCATTCTTTTCAATTAACAAATTCTCATTTACCGCTATGCGATATGCGCCTATGTTTTTAGCCTTTTTGATTCGCTTGAATGCCTTTTGAGGATTCGCAAAGGTCAACGCATAATACTCCCAAAAATTTCTCATCTTAGACAGTAAATGACTTGCGCCAGATAATGACATCCCATATTGATCAAACAATGTATCATGAAACTCTCGTAAACACTCTACTCTATTGTTAGGATACTGCGTTGTTTGATTTTTAATCATTTGAGGTAAAAACGGATCAGCAATTAAACCTCTGCCAATCATCCAATGATGAATAGAAGGAAACCTTTCCTTCATTTCGTTAAATCTATCTACCGAAGTTATATCCCCATTGTAATATAATTGATGTGGTGATTGATCCACACAATTTTGAAATGAATCTAAATCAACGCCTCCTTTGTATAGCTGTTTCCCTATTCTTGCGTGAATGGCTACATTTTTAATTGGATATTTTTCTAAAATAGGAAATACATCCAAAATTTCTTTAGGGTCTAAATATCCCATTCGCATTTTCATGGAAATTACAATATCAGTTTCCACATGCGCCCGACTCAATATCTGATCAATACGTTCCGGGTTTGCGATTAATCCTGAACCCATCCCCTTTTTTGTCGCCATGGGATAAGGGCATCCCAAATTCCAATTCAATTCTTTATAACCTAAACTTTGAACATATCGGATCACCAAAAGAAACTCCTCAACATCATTTGTCATCACCTGAGGAATCAATTCAGGTACTCTATTATTTTCAGGTTGCAGGTCTATTTGGTAGCTATTCTTGATTTCCAATTTACCATACAATCGAATATAGGGCGCATAAAATGTATCGATTCCACCAAATATTTCATGGAACGCATTCCGAAATCTATAATCTGTAAATCCCTGTAAAGGAGAAGATAAAAGTTTATGATTCATTGGCTTTTGTATGTCACAAATGTAAGCCCTTCAAATCAACACTATTAAAAAACTATTAAAATATATTCACGCTTATTTCTTCTTCTTCCCATACCACAATAAGGTCCCACTCACAGGTAAAGTAGCTGTTATTAAACTGGCCAGAAATGCAATGATCTTTCCCCAGATTCCTCCTATTTCTCCCACATGGATATCGTAGTTCATTCTAATAATGGAATCTGCAAAACCTGCATTCTGATATTTTCCATAAATACTAGGCGTTTCTATTTCTTCAAGCGTATTTTGATCAAAAAAGAGATAATCTACATTGTAATGAATTCCCTGATTATATGTTGTTTCCACATAAACACAAGTAGTATCACTATGTGGATAATGTAATTCAAAACTTATTGCTTCCGGATATTCTTTTTTCAATCTTGGAACCAGGTCGTCCAAAGTTACCTGATACGTTTTACTCTCATCTATTACATTATTGTTGGGAATTACAAATCTAGGGTCTTTACTTCCTCCGGTCGTTTTATATGTGATATAATAAAACCAGTCAAAAGCCATTACACATCCAGTAAATGCTAAAACAAATGCCAATGAACCTACATAAAACCCAACAACTGAATGTAAATCAAAATTCTTCCGTCTCCATTTGGTGGTCTCTTTCCAATCAAATTTCAAACGTTTTTTGAGTACTTTTTTATTCTTTGGCCACCACAAGAACAAACCACTTATCAATATAATTAGAAATAATAATACGGAGTACTGCACCAATCTGGCACCAATAGCTTTGGGCAACCACAAACGCATATGCCCTTCCAATACAAATGCTAAAAAACCAGATTTATGATCCTCCACTCGTAGTACTTCATAACTATATGGATGGATAAATACACTTTGATAAAATTCGGGTTCTGCTTCGTAAAAAATAACTTCTATTGGATCATTTTCAACAGAATATAACACACCGTGAATAGATTTATCAGGAATCGTTTCCTGCGCAATCATTTTAGCCTGAGTCGCAGTTAAAATCGGATTATCATTGGGCTCAATAACCATTTTTTCTGTTGTCAGGTCTTTTATTTCTTCTTGAAATACCCATAAACACCCGGTAATCGATACAATAAATACAACTATTCCTGTTACCAATCCCAGTATCTTATGTACTTGTAAAATTTGTTTTCTATTTCTACTGATCCAATTATTCATATGCCAAATAAAAAATGAGGTCCTGATTACAGAACCTCATTACTACACAACAGAGGGTGGTTAAAGTTTATAAAATCCTTTGATTGTTTTACCAACAATTTTGGCTCCTTTTTCGCCCGTAGCATTTTCAATGTCTATTTCATAAACATATGCATCAGCAGCAGTTTCAATACTTACAAATGTTTTCCCATCTTCTACCAATACCGGTGAAGAATAACGTTTTGCATGTAATGGTACATTAGCCACATCAGTGATGGTTTGACTTACTAAATCAATAATCACTAATTTCTGATTAAATACATTTCTCGCGTAAGCTTCCCATGGACCTCCATTATCATCCATCAAAATTCTGGCAATTGCTTTATTACCTCCTACGTAATCAAACCAGAATAATTTCCCACCGTTAGTTGCTGCTTCTACATCAAAAAAGTAAGATGCATCAAAATCGGTCGATCCACTTTTAATTCTTAAGATTCCTGAAGGCTTTGTTGATTTTGGAGCGAATCCTGCCATTTCAGCGCCACAAGAGAATGAATACAGATCACCATTTTCAGTTTCAATTAAACCTGTAGTAGCACCATTTACACCAATATTTGATGTTCTTGCATCACTAATAATTTTCACAGGTGCAGCCCCAACGTTTGGATAGTCATAAATTGCGATAAATGCTGAATCCGGACTTGGAGTCGTAAACCATCCTTTTGCATCCATTTTATGAAAAGGTATAAACATTTTATCTCCTCTTACTTCAATAGCTGTTGGCCATGCCACCAATGAATCCGAGGTACTTTCCCAAATTTTTGTACCCACAATCTTCTTTACAAAAACAGAGTTTACATCAATAAAGTGTAATCTTCTGTTGGCAAATCCGGCACGTGGAATTTCCATAGCCAGGAATGTTTGATCATCATCAGAATGACCGAACATTTCTAATGAATTCTCAAAAATGAACTCCCCTTTTTTCGCCACTACACCTTTTCCATTATCTGCGTATCCTGCACATTGATTATCATTACTATAACCAGATGCGAATAACGTTTTACCTACCGGATAATAAAATCTCCATCCGGTTTGTTCAATACCATTTCCAACGGCTGTAATGTCCTTTGTCATCACTTCATCAGAATTTACAATAAACTCTGTTTCATCTCCCCCGGTTGTCTTTAATGACATTGTTATTCCTGATGAAGGCTGAGCCGAAGGTGGTTGCTCGTCATCTTTCTTACATGAAGAAAATCCTAAAATAATCACGGCACCAATAATTGCCCATTGTCTTAAATCACTCATTATTATTTGTATTTATTTTGATTTATTTCTTTGCTAAAAACATTCGGAACTTTAGATATACTGCACGTCCAGGCTTTTGAATATTAAAATTGTCATAGACTAAAGCATCCGTCAAATTGCTTACGTTTAAAGACAAATTATACATTCCATCTTTCATTGCATATTCTATATCCACATTATGTGTGAGTTGTCTTGGAATAATATTTTTATCCGCACTGTTTCCCGAGTTCTTCCAGGTGAGATAAAACTCATGGACATAATTAATTCCATAATAAAAAGTGATTTTTCGATGTGTCCATGATTTAAATGGACTTACTCCAATTCTTGTATTCCCAAACAAATAAGGGATATTGGGAATTCTACTTTGATAGTTCGCATTTGGTAATCCTTCATCAAATTCGGATTGATCCGTAATATGTTGATAGGTTCCATTCAACTGGAATTGAATCCACTCATCGTAGGTATATTGAAGTGCATATTCTGCACCAAGGGTATTTACATTTCTAAGGTTCTCATAAGAACCAAATGGACCTATCGGGTTAAATCGAATAAAATCTTCAGATTTTCTAAAAAATAATTTCAATTCCTGAACCCATAGAGATTTTTCGACATACTTCTTAAATCTCATTCCTAAATTAATGTTGTGACTAGACTCAGGCTTCAATGCAGGATTTGGGGTGACATAAATTCCATCTCCCAAAATCTCATAGCCCTCAGGAAATCTATACGCTCTTTCATAAGAAGATTTCACTGTCCAGTATAAATTAGGTTTCCAGGAAAACACTGCTCCGTAACCCGTATGACTTAGATCTACATTGGTAATTACATCTTTATTTTCATTATCCTGAACAACAATTTTCCCAGAGTATGCATACTGTTTGATAAATGTACTTCCTTCTAAAGTTCTCTGCTTATTTTTAATGGTATAAGCTCCGCCATAAATATGTTTATAGATCGTATTCGGTGAAGAAAATGATTGATTTAACTCATCCACTAAATCTTCTCCGGACCGTTCTAAAAAGTTCTGGGAAATACTCACATCAATCGTTTGTACACTATCTATGGCATATTGTAAATTCAATTGACCTCGAATCACTTTATTCTGTTGAATAAAATGAGATCTTCTTTCCATAATTTCGCCTTTAGGATCATTAGGCAATCTTTGAATACGATCTCCAGCCCAATTGTATTTATATGTGCTGGTGTCTATAATATCATCTTGAATAAGCCCTCCTAAAACATAGCCTCGAACATGTAATTTTTTAAATTGCTTATTGTATTGAGTCGATGCTAAAAACGTTTTGTTTCGGGTATGAAATTGCCCAAATGGTCTTAAGATATTATTATCCGGATGCTGATAGTTGTTTTTGTTTTCTGCATAGGTGAATTTCACTGACCAATCATCGGCAACCTTTTTATCAAATATTCCTATTTCACCTGAAACCATTCCTGAAGTGTATTGATCATGGAATCTTCTGGTTTCTATGTCATCTATCTTATTCCCTAACTCTAAATCATATACCGGAACCGATTTCATGGTATAATCATTGTCCGAATGATTAAAAAAGGTACTCGCTTTTACATAATACTTTTTCTTTTGGTCGGTATACTGAGTATTTACTGATGCTCTATGCGTATTAAAGGAGCCATAAGAATAGGATGCATCCAAAAATATCTTTTTCTTATACCCGGACAAAATATGTATTGCACCACCTAAAGCATCTGCTCCTAAAGAAATTGGAACGACACCTTTATAAACCTCAACTCTATCTATCAGATTTACGGGAATATTGTTCATGCTTAGCGCAGAACCAAAATTCTCCATTGGGATATAATCGATAAAAAATCGGATTTGATTTCCTGAAAGACCGTTGACTGATAATTTAAAACCAGAACCTAATCCTCCGGATTCTCTAATGTGAATCCCAGGAGTCATTTTAATCACCTGATTCACGTCAGAAACTATATTCTTCAACTCTCGGGTTTCTAATACATCAACCGCATATCCAACTTCTCTTTTTTCTTCCGCGGATGACTTCCCAGTCACCACAACCGTATTGAGTTGTTGAGAGTTTTCCTTTAATCTAAAATTTGTAACCTTCTTTTCTCCGGAAGAAAATGTAATGGTTTTCTGCAGCGTTTGAAATCCCATGTAACTTACAGAGATCGTATAATTACCCGGCTCAATATTCTCGATTTTGTATTTTCCGGAAAGATCCGATGTCGTATATTTTTTTTCGCTAAGTTGAATTAATGCTCCCGGGAGATTTTGATTATTTTCATCCGTAATCACTCCGCTTAGAGAAGCTTGCGACCACACATGAGAAGCCAAACAAACGCATAAACAAGTACAAAAAAATACTCTGGTAATAATTCCTATTTTGCCCACTTTTATTTAGATTAATTCTAAATTAGCTGGCAAATGAAATTTCTATTTAGAATGATTCCAAATAATAATTGTCATAATAGTTGAAAATACCTACTTATAGGTAGAACAAATTATAAGCACAATAATACCTATTTCACGCATAAAATTTTAATACTAAAAGTGTTATCCCATAACTATTCAAAATCACAGTTTAATTGAACCTGTGGTTTAAGTGTATATGCAAATACCATTCTATTATAGGCTTTGTTTGGATCAATATCCATCTTATATGACAGAGTTAATGAAGAGGCTCCGCGATCTAATTTAATATCCTTATACACATGCACTTCTGTATCTAAAACCAGGTTCTTTTTTAGATCATGCGATTCCAAATCGAAAATAACTTCCGGAAATTCATCACTTGTACTTTTCTCATTCGTATAGGCACTTACCTCATTCCTTGCATTAAAAACAGTCCCCTTTTCTTCTTCTATTTCGCCATTTACTGGATGAGCAAAGCTTAATTTCAGAATCACATTTTCCGGTATCAAAGTGATCTTCTCAGAAAACTGTGGGAGCATATTCATCAAAATAGGCACATACGACTCACGATATAACAATGCATCTAATGTTTCACTAAAAAGAATGTGATACTTCTCTGGGTTTTGAACCTGATAGGTAACCGCATCAGATATAAAGTAATCATCAACATATGCTTCCAAATTCATTGAACCAATCAACTTCCGGGCAAGATCCATTGATTTTCTATTAATTTCCAATAAAGTAAATTTAACTTCATCTACCTTAAACAAAGAGGCGACTAACGTGACGAATGGTGCATATGGTCCACAACCTGCATAAAATATATGAATAGTTTCTCCAGGATTATCTTTTTGCTTTTGTTGAATCGCTGTCACTATTCCTCTAAGGAATTGTGCTGTCCGATGATAATCAATTAAACATTCCGCTGCATGATTAAGTGATAACGCCATACCACTCGCAGTCTTCACTGCAGCCAAATGTTGCATATGATTTGTATACAGCGCCATTTCCGTGGCCTCTCTAAAATGAGCATGAACCGTATCCAAAAGTTGTTTTACTTCCTGCGGTTGGCCATGTTTTTCTAATAAATCAAGAGATATTTGTTTGATATCCAGAGCTAATTTGTTGGATTCCATTTTAGTAATAATTAGTAGTTCGGTTTATATTCAATTAAGTTTGGTAAAGATAATAGATCATTTGAAGCCACCACGACTCCATACTATTTTATTCTGACCGTTTCGAACCGTTTCCAATGATTCATCCGTATTTTTTAACTTCTTAACGGTATAAATAGCATAATCTTTATCCAATACATATGCAGTATCATAGTAATACTGGCTTTCATATGTATACAAAGAATCTTCCCACCTTTTATACATCAAACATGCGGCACGCCCCTCTATTTTTCCAAAAGTCAATCTCCCCCTACAATCATAAAACGTAACATCCACTATACGTCCCTCATTATCATAATAACTAATGGTTTCGATTACGTCATCAGAATAATTTGTGCACATTAAATTTCCAAGAGAGTCTCTGGTCGAGTAGAAAGACCTCATTTCAACAGAATCATATGCGTATATGGTATACGCTTTATCCCAATGGATTCGTATCTCTAAATCACTGTCCAAACTACGAATCACGCGGGTATGTTGATCGGGTTTGTTTGGTTGTTTTTCAATTTGTTCTAATAGCTTCAAATACGCGGAATACAATGAATTACTTTGATAGTTAATACAGACCAGTAACGTATCAGTGGGATAACGCTTCCAAACCGGGTCTGATGAATACGAACCTTGATTACTATATTGAATCACCAATTCTTCCACCTGACTTTGCGCATAAGTTAGCTGACTACATGTGATTATCACAAACAATATGATCAAATTCAATCGCATAAAAAAGACAGTAATTAATACTACTGTCTTTTAATTTTATTGTTCTATACCAGTATTTAAAGATTATCCCTTTGTAAACCTTTCTCCTGCTGGGATTCCCATTTGCTTGAATTGTATTCCCGTCATAAATCCCTCTTCCAAATAAAAGATATCCAAGCTCAATACTTTCTGATCAGTAGTAACGACACAAGCACCAGATTCTGAGTCCGGATAAATTAATGTTCCCGGAGCACTATTCTCCGAAGGAGTCATCTCAACTTCTCTCACGGCAATAATTTTCACCGTAATTCCCCGGATATGACTAATGGCTCCTTTATTCCATGGATTAGTCGCTCGAACCAATGCTTCAACAGACTGCGCGTCCTGCTGCTCCCAATCTATCAGAACATCATGATACAATGGCTTTTTGTAATAGTTTCCCTTTCCTTCCTGAGCTCTTGGAACAATCATACCCTGCCCTAAAGCATTTATAAAATTCATTACAGTCATTACCGCCATTTGTGACAGTTTAACCTGCATTCCTCCATATATGTCGGTATTGTTTATTGGAACTTTATCTACCATGACGATTGCCCCTGTATCCCAATCTGCATCCATCTGATGAATCGTAATATCTACCGCTTCTTCTTGATTTTTCATCTGCCAGAATAAAGGTTCCGGACCACGATATTGAGGAAGCGCTCCAAAATGGATATTATAAAATCCTCCAGCTGCACTATTCAAAATAACTTCTGGAAGTTTATATGAGAATGTCAATACAAATCCATAATCGGGTTTTAGCTTTTGTATCCACCTTTTTAGTTTTGAGTTGGTTTCATTGGGCTTAATTTCCAACAGCTCCATATTGGCCATTTTGGCCAAATCTCTAAAATGTTGTTTCCCTTCATATTCCTTTGCGGGAACACATATTCCGCAAACCACCTGATAAGTTAATAATTGATGTAATGTAGGTAAAGCCAATTGACTACTGGCAAAAAAAGCGATTCTCATTTATGCTCGGTTAATGTTGGGAAGTAATCAAATTTTCCATTCACTAATGATTTTATTTAAATCTGGAATTGATAATGTTAAAACAGAATCTATCACTTCATTTCCATTAGATATTGATAGTCTTCCAACAGATTCATTCTCAAATATAATTTCAAATTTCAAACCATCTAGTAATAATTCTCTTTTTTCTCCCTTAAACCAACCATAATCTGCATAATACTCTAAAGATTCTGATTTTAACTCAAACCTCTCTCTCCCATAGCAATTCCATAAGATTATTCTAACCAGGAAAAAATCAATAAAACCAAAAACAAATAGTAATATGAAGTTTCCCAAATGAAGGCCTTCTCCGGATATTCCTGTATAGACAATACTTAATATCGGTATGATCGCTGTCAAAACTGCAATAATTGACATTATAATCAATATAGCTATTGGGGCTCTATCCGCCTTAATCTCCAATAACTTTTCATCTTGTGTAAAAGAGCTTATTCGCATCACTGAGTTATTCTTTCCATTCTTTATAACAGTCGTAGCAATAAAATGTTCGTTTTAAAAAAGGTAAAGGGAAACCAAAAAATAAAAATGAAAACATGACTGCATAAGAAGCCTGCTTCTTTTTAATTACATTATCAGAATCGCAATACTTACATAACAATTTCTCATCGTTCATGGTCAGAAGATGTCGGTTAATTCATTTTCAAATTAAAGCTACTTCAACTCAAAATCCAATTTTTCAGATTCTTTTCCATTCATAATCAAAGAAACCTGATGGAGGCCCTTGTGAAATTTTCTTGTCGTAATCAATTTAAAAGACTGCTTTCTGGTTATTGAAGTCTCTGATTGTTGCGCATATTCTTTCTCTGAAATCTTATAGACTTTACGAGACAAACTGCCATTGGCTTTTTGATAATAAACGCCATATTCCAGACGAATCAAAGCATCACTCGTGTCATTATTTTTGAGTTTAAAACTAAACTCCAAATGATCTCCAATCTGAACATGGGGCGTATGTACAGTGAAGTCCATAATGGATATATGAGTTGTTGATCCAAAACCAAATAACTGCATTACCTCGGAATCCCCTTGTTTTAGAAGAGTCCTACAAGCATGTTTAATCAACTTATCAGTTTCTTTTGATTTCCCCTGCCACGATTTAGCAATAGAGATAACTGTTAAAGGATGATCTTTTGAAATATCGTTCAAATTATTGGCTACGCTTCTACGCACATATTCTGATGGATCTGATTTAAGAGCTTCCAGAATTGGTAGAACAGGTTCCGGATCTTGTTTCAAGAAAGGTAATACCATAGCCCAGGGTAATCTTGGTCTACAACCTTCTGATGCCAACCTACGTACAGATGCATGTGAGTGTGCTGCCCACTTTTTCATCTGCAAAATCATCATATCGGGATATTGAATTAAAAACGGACGCACAGCAAACTCGCAACTTACATATTGCGTAATTTCCTCAAATGCCGGAATAGAAATTTCGGGTTCTTCTAGCCCAAATACCTCAACATAATCGGGATAAAACATGAATTCCAAATTATCAGCTTTAAATCCATCATGGATCAATTGCGGAATTGATTTCAATATAACCTCCAACTTATCCGAATAAGTTCCCGGTAAGTATTCATTCAAAGTCAAAGAAATATGGCGCATCCGCTGCTTTAATTCCTTTTGCTCCCATTCATCACTATAAATTGCATTTATAAACTTTTCTTTCTCGAAATCGGATACGAGTTTGGTAATGGAATCTGTAAATCTATTAAAGAATACATCATTGTAAATGTGCTTAAATAACTCAGCCATCTATGAAATCAATTTTAAAATGTTGTCTAATTATTGAGGGTTATTTATGTGGGTTATATGGGCTAGACATGAAATAAGTTGGAAAATCAAATTTTCGATCTTCAAATTTTTCCGGTAAAATTCTAAAATCTTTAATCCTATCTACTCTGAATGCTCTATTATCTTTACGTAAGTGACACCAGGCCAACATGATCCACTTATGATCTGATGAATACATCGCAAACGGCTCTACTTTTCTTAATATCGGTTCAGGATCATCCAATTTTTGATAATTGATCTCCACGAGATTAAACTGGGTAATGGCCAGTTGTAATTCGGATAATGCATTACTGGCAATGTTCCCTTCCTTCGTATCAAACACATGGATTTTGCGACTTAAGAATTCACTTTTTTCCTGAATGTCGCCACGAAACACAGATTTAATCTTAATTAATGCTTCTTCAAAATCCTCAATAAATGAAGAATCATTGGTTTGTTTAACCAAATGCTGTGCTGTGATCAAAGCATTTGCCTGCTTTTCTGTAAATTGAACCGGAGCCACAGTATATCCATCCATAATGGTATACCCCTTTCCTTCCAAAGTAATAATAGGAACTCCGGACTCTTCCAGCTTTCTCATATCACGATAAATAGTACGCACACTGACGTCAAACTTCTCTGAAAGTTCTGTAGCTGTGAGCATCCTTTTGGATTTCAACAGTGTTAAAATAGATATGAGTCTGGATAGTTGAGACATGGAGTAAACAAAGATAATGCACCGGTTCAGGATCCACTACCTTTGTTTTTGTTTAACGAGGATTAGTTCATTGAATGTAAAGCCAATCTATTTCCTTCTGTATCGATAAACTGCGCCATAAATCCATTTTCGCCTATATCCGTTTTGGGTTGAATGATTTTTCCTCCTGCAGATTCTACTCGACTTAATGGTTTGGCTAAATCATCACCTCCTGAAATATATAAGGTCATACCATCCATAGTTGGGTTTTGCCCTTCTGCCTGAATTAAAGCTCCACCTACGCCATTTTTTTCTTGATCATAGGGTAAAATACCATATTGTACTTTAGAATCTGGCATGGGGTGATCGGTTACATCAGCACCTAAAACTGTACTGTAGAATTGCTTTGCTCGGTTGTAATCTTTTACTGGAATTTCAAACCAGCTTACTGCGTTAATCATTTGATTATGTTTTAATTGTTAAACTTAACGCAAACATATATGCAACAAATGTCAGAATATGTCAGGGGTAGAAAAGCATTAAAAACCTGCTAAAATTTTTAACAATTAACAGACGAACTTAATTGAGTTTCTCAAACTCTATATATCGATTCATTCGATATCCCGAGCCTATTAAAAATAAAAATGCGCCTTCATTTGACACAGCTGTATTCACAATAAGATTACTTTCCGATGTAAATACTAATCTTCGTTTATTATGATTACATCCTCCCAACAAATATGGAATTCCATTGCATTCTAAAAATCGATTATCCATATAAAACACACCCTTTTTCCATATCCCAGATAATGCCGTATCCCTGATCATTTGATCTTCTTCATACAGCGCTATTAAAACTGAATCCTGATGATACCATTCTATTTTGACAAAATAATCTTTCTCATCATCCAAATTTTGCAAAACCACATCATGAATACCTTGTGGCTCATTTACAATTTCTTGATACAAATTGATTTTATTCATTATACTATCATGAATCATTAAACCTAATGACCTTTTAGCATAAAAACTGTATTTCCCATTAAATTGATTTCTGTTTGAAAGTTCAACTTTTAAAAAGCGCGATCTAAACTCTTTCTTTGAAAAGGTTGCACACCCTGATATAATCAATATAAATAATATTAAGAATCCCCATGGTTTCATCGAATTCATTAAATAACACATGAATAATTTGATCAATAATTATAATGGATTCATAACTCTTCCCATAAATAATATGGATTGTGTTTTATCATCAATAATGTAAAACAGAAAAGGACGATCCGCAATAAATTCTTTTGGCTTTTTCGGTTGAGATGGCACCATACTTTCCGTAGCGATTATTACTGCTGTGGCTGCAGCCGCTTCGGTACCTTTTTCATCTATTTCAACAAAAGCTTTATGCAAAACATCCGATACATACAGGTCATTACTTGGAGTCATTTTGCTGAAATTAGCTCCATCTTTAAATGCATGCACCATTCCCAAGGTCTTTAAATGACCTTTAAGTCCTAAAGGTTTGGTCATCTTAAATTTTGGAATCGATACAATTACCTCAGGCATATTGGAGTATAAAGCGCGCTGTAATAGTTTAGAGTTTTGTAGTCCTTCCATTTTTTCAAAATACTCATGTTTATGCGGGAGAACTATAATCATACTTTGTTGTCTTCCTTTATAGGGTAAACGCAGCATCTTAAACATGTCATTTTCATAATAATTGAATCCGCCTTTATAATTCATAAAATCCACTGTGGAATATGATTTTTGGGTTTGATAAAACTTACGAGGTTTGGTATCCTTTTTCTTAAATTCATATAACCAATCTCCTTTAAAATAAATTGCATTAGTGAGTACCAGACGTGTATCTGTGGTAAGCGCTCCTGGAGGAATTAAGTCTTTGATTCGGTCTTCCGTTTTACGTGCTACCCAATCATTAATTTGAACACGACTAGCCTCCCAGCCTTTTACAAAATCAACTTTTTGAAGGGATGAGCGATAGGCCTCTTTATTTAAATCTAAAAACTGAGGTACAAAAGCATAATGCTGTTCTCCCCAAAGTTTATTCGCGATTCTTAACTGGATGTTACCTTCTGCATTTTTATCTAATGTCGATAAATAATTCCCATAACTCGTATGGAATTCTGGAGTATTCGGACCAAAATGCATGGCCTGAGCTATTTCTTCAGCTGTACTTCCATCTGCACCTGCATACGTCATAGCCATAGCTGTTGAAATACTAAACGGTGAGAAAAATATATTTCCCTGTTCTCCTTTTACGATTTCTTTATATAAATCAAACGCAAATGAATTGTTATTTAGAGCTACTTTTTTTACCTCACTATCTGCCGGAATCGCAGCCATGGTAATAAACCCTACAAATAATAGTAATCCTGAATACAAACGCATAGTACCAATTTTTGACTCGACTATATCAATTCCTGTTCCACAATTAAGTAGACTGTTTTGCCACATTTTTTTGAAACAGTATGGAAGCAATCCATCCTAATAAAGCAAAACCTGTGAGGACCATAAATAAATGCTGATGTCCAGCTATCCCAGGAGAACGATCCAAAATGTATCCCATCAAAGGTCCAAAAAATACATCCGGTGTATATCCAATTAACGAAACAACTCCGGCAGCACTACCAATATACTTTATTGGTACATCGGCTTCTTTGAATAGTGCAAAATAGACTCCTCTTAAGCCATATATTCCGATACTCGTTAGTGCTATCGTAACAATAATCCACAACCCAATACTATCCTTTAATCTACCACTTGCTAAAATCACACTTCCCAATACAATTACCGCAAAAGAAATATTAACCGCACGTGAGGCTTTCCATTTATCTCCTAACCACCCAATTCCAAATGCTGCAATTGGTCTGACCCAAAATGACAACGTAGCTAAACGTGCAGCTTTCACATCGTCATACCCCAATACATCACTAGCATATAAAGAGAAGTCATCAGTGGTTTTATAGCCCACATATGCACATAAAATAATAAACCCTTGCAACCAGATTGTTCGATGTTTTAACGCTGCTAATACACCTTTAAGAGATAATTTAGGTCCGATGTTTTTTGATTCTTTTTCTTGTGGAAAAACCATCCATACCAAAAACACGCTAAAAACTACCAAACCAATAAATAGATAAATGATCTGACTCAATGCTTTAGATAAATCCGTTAGTGTGGCCTGTTCCGCTTCAACTGTCAAAAAAGTATCAAACAATAAGACCGAAACTGATCCTAAAATTGCAGCTATCAACCCTCTTCCTCCATCAACCATCCCAAATGCCCAGCCTTGAGTTTGCTCCCCACCAAATGTTCGAATCGCCTTTATGGATGCAGCCCAGTATAAGAGTATCGTACTCATTCCCCAAAATGCATATAATACCACCATACCACTTATTGAAGGTATTAAAGCCATATACAGTCCTCCCATTGCCGTTAAAAGTAGCGATATGATGATCAGTTTTTTTGCCGTAAATCGATCTGCAATAGGACCTCCCCAGAAATAAGAAATCATTGCTATAATTCCATAAACAGAAAATGCGGAACCTAACTCTAAATTACTGATTTCAAAAACCTTTAAGAAGGTAGGTCTAAAAATTCTTATGACTACAAAAGGCAGTAAAAAAACAATCTCTCCGGTAATCATTAAAGTGATTAATACCAAATACCTCCTCTGTTTTAGCTTATTTTCAATATCGTTTTCCAATCCTAACTATTTATTGAGATCCCAATCATTCCGAGACATTCTAAATTTGATTTCATCGTTACCATATTTTCCGGAATATTGCCATCCCAATTTACGATAAAAACCTTCTGCTCTTGTATTTGGTGTCGTCCCTAACCAAACCGATTCTTTGTCTAAACCAAAGAACCAATCTAACATCATATGATGAAGTTGTTTTCCTATGCCTAGTTTTTCATATTGCGGAAGTATAAATAAAGCCCAAACCCTATCATCGATGGTATCTATCATTGCGAAACCAACAATTTGATTCGCAAACTCTGCCACCCAGGTCTTCCCTCGATTTTTCATGAAATGCGCACAATCTTCATGCGTAATTGAATTAGGATCGGATAATCTATTTTCCAAAACTGAATTTCGCACGATTAAAATGGCCGGAATATCTTCGATAGAAGCTGTACGATATGTGATTTGGACTGGAGTTTCCACCCTCCGAAAATAAGTCTTTAATCCTTATTTGCTTTTAGGGTTTGCTTTATTCCAAACCAAAAGATTGAATCCTGAACGTAGTTATCAGGTATTACAGATGATCTCCACTGATAATTGTATGTAAACGAAAATACCAACATAGAGTTAAATCTGGCACTACCTCCTATTAAAAATCTATTTTGATCAAATACTCTATGACCTATACCAGTTCCAGCATTCAATAATATTTCATCTCCCAGGTGAAACCAAAAACTGGTGCTTTTAGATGCATTTGGATTCAACAAATAATTCCATAAAATACGATATCGCCATCTTAGATTAAATCGATAAACCTTATCCACATGTTCCGTTTTGATGGTCTCAAAATAGCGTTCTTCTAATCTAAATCGGTGTTTGAATTTGGATCGTTTTCCTTCATGAAATATGGTAAACTGTTGATGTGGCCGAAACTCCACCATTCTTAGTTTTTCAGTACCATAGAATCCTAAATGCGCCATTCCAGCCGCAAACCTCAAATTCTTGTTCAATTTATATCCTGCGGCCGCACGAATTAAATACTGTGATTTCTGCTGAAATCCATTTCTAAATCTGTAACCGGCATCAGAAAGTAAAAGCCAGTGATCATTAAACTTCAACTTATTATAGTACTGAAACCACTGTTGATTGGTATAGCTAATTTGTTGTCCGAATCCAACCCTTCCCATTCCCAGGAATACAATAATACCTAACAACCAAATTTTTAATGGCTTCTTTAATTTTACAATATTTTGTAGTTGAATTCCTCTCTTCACATCATTCAATTGTGACCTGCAAATCTAAGATCCCAATTGAAGTGAATGATGTGATGAATGTTACAGGGTCATTCTTCGATCCTGATTTTTGTTTTCCTGAACAACACATTCTTTAACGTTTCCTGAACTACCTCTCTATCAAAATACCAATCAGAATAGGACAATGGAAATATGCGAACTCCTGCTCTATTTAGTATCCGATATCGTTCAACTCCAAAAGAATGTTCGTATTCACCAGGATAACCTATCAAATCAATAGCCACATACGTATCGTTTGATTTCACCAGTAAATCTAAAGTTGTACCTGCTATCATAAAACCTTCCCAACTCGTAAGAATTCCTATTTCCTGGATATAATCTCTTACTTCTGCTAAAAACCGATCATGTAAATTATTATCCGATTCTGAATGTATCGTCTTATGACCTTTTGCAAGATAGGAATAAAGTACAGAGTTTGTCTTCAAGTCTTTAGGTGTAACAGAAACATACACGTATTGTTTATTTCTGGCACGTGTAATCGCTACATTAAAAACGTCTTCTTTATTGATATGAATCAAAGCTGAATGATGACTATTTGGATCCACCACAAAAGATAAAAACATGACATCTCTTTCATCTCCTTGAAAACTATAGGCTGTTCCTATTCTTAACTTATGCTTTTCGATTTCTTCTATAGAAACGCGACCGTGCAAACCTCCCTCAATTGCTTCTACTTGGGATCTAAACGGTGAAAGAATTCCAATGGTAGTACATTGATCAGTATCGATATCTTTCTCTGATTGGATTAAAACCACAACATCCTCCAGCAATTGTTTAATTTCTTCCCTATTCACCCCATCCTTTGTTCTATGTCCATTACACTGAACAATTACCAAACTTTCTTCTCGTTCATCAGGCCGTGAAGTCATCACTTTTAGCCCGTCATCGTAAAAATGTTTATTGCTAAAATGAATAATAGATGATTTACTCCTAAAATGCTCATCCAGCATAGCCACCTGATCTCCGGAGTTCAATGATGACATCACTAAATCAAGTATACTTTTATCACGATAATTCAACATGCTCGAATCAAAATTCTGCAGTCGGTACTTTTCTTTATATAGCTCCTGCATTCCTCTGGATAAAAATGAGACATGTCTCAACTGATTGGGGTCTCCTGCAATAACTACTCGCTTTGCTCTCTGTATCATTGGCAAGCAACTCGCTATATCACATTGTGTAGCTTCATCTATAATGACCACATCAAATAACTCCTTTTCAAAAGGCAATACATTTTTAACTTCGGTAAGACTGGTGAGCCAAATTGGAAATGCTTTAAGAATGGCCTTAAAGTGTATATCTTGAAATCTGGATAACCTCTCTGTATCACTTGCCAATTTAATGGCCTCATAAAATGATTTCAGATCTCCCCAATTGTTTTGCAAAACTTCTAGTATCTGAATTATATACTTCTGTCGAATTAACAATCTTACCTTCTGAATTTGAGATTGGTCATATTGATGAAGTTTTTCACTGTGCTCCCAAAGAGGAGTTTGCACAGAATTTCTAAACTTTAGATACCGCGTTTTTAACTTGTTCCATATTGTTTTATCCTCTTCGCTCAGGTGTCGGCCCCATTTAAGCTCAATATCTATCGCATCAACAATTTGATTTTCCAACTCTTCTATCCAATCTCTTCGATACACAGTACCTACCCTAATCTCTTCAGTTTTCTCTACTAGCTCATAAAACCCACCCTTCAGATTAACATCAAATTCTTTCTGTAAATAGCGAAGTTTTCGCACTCTGGTCAACAATGCCTTCAGAAATCTATTTAATGACGTAGAATATGTGCGTTTCCTTCCGCCTCGAACCACACATCTATCAATTCCAACCAAATCCGATATTTTATGCATGATCACATCTACAGCCTCATCTGTTCTCGATGCAATTAAAACAGACTCACCTCTACTCATATGATCCATAGCTATAGCTCCTATGGTATAGGTCTTTCCTGTTCCGGGTGGGCCAATAATCGTGGTGAGTGGATTACTTGAAGCAGATTTTAAAATAGCACTTTGCGCTGCACTTAAAATCATGGGTAACTCCGTACGCTGATATGGTTTATATTCCGGTTGTATCTGATCCGTATCAAATATGGATTTTAAGGGAATAGAAAAATCCTGTTGATGATACAATTCTGTTAATTCATTTAATACGCCTCTGGTGTTTGTGGATTTAGAAACTATTCCCATAATACTTGTTGGGAACAGAAACAATTCATCAGAATCTTTAGTAATAACCTGCTGAATCTTTGATTTAACCGTCTTTATACTCACATTATCCGGGTAACTTAAGACATAATCTGTATTCAGCTGAGGAAAATACTTATTACAGATTCTCTTAAGCTTACTCATATCCCCAAATGTGATATGAGATTTAGAAAGGTTTTGAAACAATGGATCATTGAAAATCTCTCCTTGTTCACCTTCCATTAACATTTGAATTAACGGATAGTTTAATTTCTGATGCGTTGCATTTATGGATGCGTAGTAAAATTCATCTTTGTAAGTAACTTCGGCAGGATAATAAAATAGTGGAGCACATAATCTATTTTTTATTCCTCTTTGATCAACATATTGTCCGCAGATAAAAAAAGAACCATAAAGCAACTCTTTTTCTTTACTATAAAGCTTTAATTTCTTGATTATATTTTCTGCCTTTAGTTTTGGAAATGATTTTATAGGATAAAGGTTATTAAGTAATTCTTCTTTCCCATCAAAAAAGACTTTATTCTCTACTTTACGATTTAAAAAATCAAAGATTACTAATTCTCTATTATCAGATCTGTAACAATCATGATAATACTGAATAATGTTAGGGATATGCATAAGCTATAGCAATAAATATGCTTTCAAATGTAACCACACATCATCAAACATCGGATCAACATATAAACAAAATATGAGAGGAGCTCTTAATCAATTAAGTAACTTGCTAAAAAAATCAGGGGGAGGTTATCTGGTGATTATAAAATTCAAAATCAACTCTTTTGAATCTATCACTTCCGTATAGTCTATGACTTCAATAGTTCCATCTGGAATTAACAAACTCTGTTCGGTATATTCTTTTGAGCTTATCATATACTTATCCATTCGATAGACTTCTTCTTCACTTTTTTCATATACTCCCGCTGCTCCTAAATGAAATGACGGAACCAGAACTGCTGTTCCTTTTCGCTCTAAAACAATTTTCTTTTTACGCTTTCCAATAATTTCGAATTCTACGTTGGTATAGTTTACTCTCTTTACCTTAAGTGTGTAGTTTATTTTATCTCGTTTGGTTTCATAAATAACCTCCTGATTTAAGGGCAGTCCCGTTGGAATCATCACTGGATACTCCTTATTATTATTTACAACTATTGAGTCTTTTGATATGATCACACTCAATGGATCTAAATACTCCCAATAACGAATAAATGCAAAATCGTATTCTGTTATTTTCTTTACATCAATCCCCCACTTTTTGGTGGTATCAGACTGCGCATTTAAATTGAAAACAATTAAACACGAAAAAAAACATATGGAGGCGAACTTTTTCATGATCAGAACATACTTTAATTATATACGAAACCTTTACTATGAAAGTTTTAATCCGTAACGAATTTATTGAAATTAAAGTATTTAATTCCTGATCTGTGTCAGATGTATTCCTCCGGTAATTCAATCCTGATCGAAATCGCCCTCTTGGTATAAGCGTTCCAATTGATTTATCATTGGAGTAATGTGTCTATAAAATGACTTCTGTTTTATTTTTCTTGCCAGTAACAATATCAGAAATAAAACAAACGTCATCATATGCAAAATCCATTTGGGCACCTCAGATTCTACTCCCCAAAAAGCAATATTTAAAGCACCGGTGAACAATAAGATAAATATCAGGAAAAACTGATTTGAAATGCGTAGCCTGAATTTCAACTTTCTTATTTGTGCTTGAACCAATTCACGATTATTCAAAGCCCCAACACCTTCTATTACTCTAATTTGACTAAGATA
This sequence comes from bacterium SCSIO 12643, assembly GCA_024398135.1. Lineage (NCBI taxonomy): Bacteria > bacterium SCSIO 12643. Next base: position 3,513,036 of record CP073750.1, on the reverse strand, counting down.
CAATGGGATCACCAGTACTAAAAAACCAACAATAATCATAGATATAGCAATAATATTATACCAACTAGAAGACAATCTCCAGAACATCATAAAAGAGGAAAAAAGAAACATAGTGGGTACAAAAATTTTTTGAATCCTTGTCACTCGCTCCAGTTTATTCATTTTGCGAACCAAGTCATCCAGAACTATTTCTTCAGCATTTCCTTGTTTCCAAAGTTCTTGCCATTGCATTAATTCCTTATCCATAACTTCTCATTTTAACCGCTAAAGCTTTTTTTATCCTATTGATTTTCACTCCTACATTGGACATACTCATCCCGGTAATCTCTGCAATCTCAAGATAACTATGTCCCTCTAAAACCAGACTAATGATAATCCGATCCATCTCTTTTAAGGATGAAATAGATTTATATAATTGCCCCAGATTATCCTCAGAATCACCTAAACCATGTACCTCCGCATCCACTAAATCAGATTCTTCACGAGTAATATCACTCGTTTTATGTATCCTCTTCTTTTTCCTGACATATAACAGAGCTGTATTTGTTGCAATTCTATAAATCCAGGTATCAATGTGACTTTCCGCTCTAAACGAACTCAAATTTTGCCATATTTTTATACTGATATCCTGAAACAGGTCATCTGCATCCATGCGATTACCTGTATAGCCCAAACACAATCTGTAAATTTTGTCTTTAGATTGTGACAGGACGGTCTTAAAATATTGCTCTTTATGAGGCATTCTCAGAATAAGATCAATTGATATTAAACTAACTACTCGGTTTTAGCACCTGCAATTTTACGGAGCTTTTGTAACTTGATTACAGAAACAGCTAACAGACCTATTCCGGTTCCCAAAACTATTCCCACAACCCAATCTGTGACCTCTGTCAAATAATTAAACATTTGAATTAATCCAACTAGTAAAATTCCTACTACCAGTAGAATTATCGCTTTTTGTTTTTGCTCCATTTTCTTGAGTTTTATAAATTATTTATCCTTTAGATGCTTAAACAATCCATTTATTACAACATCCAAGAATATTTTTTATAATTCTCTAAAAACCATCATATATCAAAGCAGTCCCCAATATACGAAAGCCAAAACAGCGGCCACATAAATCATATTGTTAAAGAGTAATAACCCTTTGGTCCACTTGGCATTCTTTTGAGCTCTGAAAAATCTAAATGTTAATATTCCTACAGGTACAATGAATAACGAAAATACATATGGAATATAGGACGATATGGTAATGGCTTTCGATCCATGATGTTCATATGGCGCATCAAAATAATAGATCCCAATATTTGTGGTTAAAACAAAAAAGTATAATGCCAATACAACATTTAGAATGATAATCAATATCAATACTTTAGATTCATCTAACACCTTTTTGTTTCTTACAAATCCAATTATAAACAGTAGTGATATAAATGGTAATATACCTCCTAATGCTGCTAGGAGAATTCTTAAAATCGGAGTATTAAACGGTGTTTTATAACTAGCTAATCTTTTAAATTCAGAATTTATTGGAAATAAAGTCTCTACATCAATGATGTGATTTCCTTTTTCTAATTCTTCAGCTAAATTAAACTGAACAGTAGAATCATAATCATGATAAAAATAGAGGTTGATATTCCCTTTTTGAATATCCCAAATAGAAGTCAACAAAGTTCCATCACCATTCCTGCTTCTACACACATGCATAGTATCTGAAAGTGACCTGCAAAAATCCAGCGAAGCATTTACAGAATGTGACTTTAAATAATCCGCTCCGTTTCTATAACGCTCCAATCTTCGAGCATCCTGATCATCGGTTATTGAAGGACAGAAATTGGACAACACATAATTCCGGTCATCCCCGATTATGAGCTTATACGGCTCTACCACCAGGTATTTTCCTGTACGATCTATGTACATAAAGACATCATCAATAAAAATACTATGATCATATTGTTCTATATACTTTTTAACCTCGTCTACAGTCGCACATTTTTGAAGGATATCTGTCAAAAAGTCGACCTCGTTTGTGATTTTCTTTTTTTTACCTAAAGGCAGATTTTGTTTTGGATGATATGAGCCTAAACGAGAAAATACCAGCCCAACTTCATTCATCCCGGATTGAGGTGCAAACTGATTCACCCCAACTTGTCTGGAGCCGGTAAAACCCGCTCCATATTCAGTACTCTTATTCGCTTTTAAAAACCATATTCTAGAGTTAATTCTCCACGCATCTTCGTTGCATCCCACCATTGTTTTACCATCAAAGGTTATCTTGTACATACTACATGCATATGAGTCTATTCTAACAATAGTCACAAAAAGGATCGTAATAAGAGTTAATAGCGTCTTATACGTATTCATAAAACCAACATTTATTTTAATGGAAACCACCGAATTATTGATTCGATGGTTTTCATATTATTCTACCATAAAGGTGAATAAGGTGCGTTCTGTTAGGTTCGAAATTTCAGAGGTTTGACTTTTCTTGATTTTATGATTCGTATCCTTTGATTGGATATGATTTAAGTTAAATAATGCGAAAAGCATTCCTCCACAACACATCATCAACACAGAGTTCACAATGGTGTTAAACTTTAGTTCAGGCCTTTGTATTCTGGTAAAAAAGTACAGAGGCACATATACAAATACAAATAGGACAACTCCACCCACCATTAATACTTGTGCGTAATCCCATCGCATTAACTTAAATATGATCCCTACCGACATACCTATAGCCAGTAAAAAACCTGTAGATAAAACCCACTTATCCACAGCATTTTCTTCATCCCTGAATTTTAGAATAATCATCAATGGGAGGAACAGGAAACTAAATAACATTCCTCCTAAAATTAGCGCAACGGAGGCTCCCGGTTTATGTAATATTTTTAATATCGATCCTAAAAGAATCAGTACGGATGCAATGATTCCTACTATTTTCAACGTCTTTTTCATGGCGTAATAATGTTTGAACTGTAATAAAATATCTACCTCCTCCTGAAGTTCTTTCAATTCCGTTTTGAAAAAACGAGGAAGCATAGATTCATAGAACTTATAAAAGTTCTCACTTTCCGGCATTTCATTCTCAATGATACAACACATGTGATCTAGTAAGTTGTATTGCAGATCTTCAAGTACAACCCCACGCGCTTTTATATCATCCAGAATAAAATCAACCTCTTCGTCTGTTACGTTATGCATTACCCAGTTTTGTTTCTAAATCTAGCAGATAGGACATTGTTTTAATGAAATCGGAAAATTCATTCACACGTTCATTAGCCGTCATCTTTCCCTGCTGCGTCAACGAGTAGTACTTACGTACTCTTTTACCTATATATTCTTTCTCAGTTTCGAGTTCCCCGTTTTTTTCTAACGCGTGCAAAGTTGGATACAAAGCTCCTTCGGTGAGTTCAATTTTGCCTTCTGTTAGTTCTTTAACCGTGTGGGCAATTTCATAACCGTACATTCTGCCTTTCTCCTTGAGAAGGTTCAGTACAATCGTTTTAAGTGTTCCTTTTATAAGTTCTGATGAATACATAAGGCAAATATACATAAGAATCTTAAGTATACAATATTTACCTAAATTTCTTAGGTATTTTTTTTTACAATTTGAGAAACTTCGCATAACATTCTATCTTCCACATATACTTCTTCAAATACTTATTTTTGTTGAAATTCTGATTATGAAGCGTATATTCCTGGTATTTTTCACCGCTCTATTAGCCGGAGTTATTTTTTTCTACTTCTGGGGAAGCAGCGCTACTCTATCTATTGAGACCTATAATAAAATTTACAAGTTTGATGATACTTCCCTCACTCAAAAGGATACTTTTTCTATTCTTACTTATAATCTGGGCTACCTATCCGGAATGACTAACAACCTTCCTTTGGAAAGAACAGATACTTTCTTTTCACAAAATTTGAATTCTGCCACTCGGCTCATTCAGCAACTTCAGCCAGATATTATTGCTTTTCAGGAAATTGATTTTGACGCACATCGGAGTTTTCATGTCAATCAGATGCTTGAGATTAGTCAAAAAAATCAATTCCCATATGCGGCACAAGCTATCAACTGGGACAAAACTTATGTTCCATTCCCCTACTGGCCATTCAGTCTACATTTTGGTAAAGTGGTTTCCGGACAGGCTGTTTTAAGCGTGTATCCTATTCTTAAGAATGAAATACATGTTCTCGCCAAACCTGAAGAGAATCCATTTTATTACAATGCGTTTTATTTAGATCGTCTGGCCCAACTTTCAGTTGTTGAAATCAACAAACAGCCACTTGTGATCATAAACGTTCATCTGGAAGCCTTTCATTCTAATACCAGAAATATTCAGGTCAAAAAATTACTCGAGCTTTTTCATGTATATTCTGAAAAATATCCGGTAATCCTTTGTGGTGATTTTAATAGTACTCCTCCAAATGCATCTGATCCCTGGCAAGATGACCATGTAATTCAAACGTTATTGGCCGACTATCAAATGGAAATGGCTATTGGCCTTTCAGAGAATCAGCAAAATGAAAATCGATATTTCACATTTAGTAGCGCATCTCCAAGCAAAAGAATTGATTACTTCTTTTACAACCCTAAATTCATTCAATTTATTGATGCTAGAGTAGTTTCCGAAGCCGGAACCATTTCCGATCATTTACCGGTAAGGATGAAATTTACCTTAAGGTAAAGTAGAACGTTTGGGAATCTTACATTTGCTCAAAAAGCCTATCAAAAAAATCGCGATCATAGGAGGAGGTTCTGCCTGTTTTGTAGCTGCTGATATTCTAAGCCAGAATCATGAAGTAATCATTTATGAAAAAGGTAAAACCATTGGACGCAAATTTTTAGTTGCGGGTAAAGGCGGTTTTAATATTTCCCATCAAATCGAAATCGAAGAACTAATTCAGAAATACACTCCATCAGAATTTTTAGCTCCTATGCTCAACCACTTTGATGTAAAAGCTTTAAGAGCCTGGTACTCCAAACTGGGAATTGACACCTATGTTGGTTCCAGTTCCAGAATCTTTCCGGAGAAGGGAATCTCTCCAGCTGATGTACTTAGACAAATCAAAAGGCATCTACTATCTCGAGGTGTTACTTTTAAATATGAACAGGAGTTTATTGGCTTTTCAGAAAACGTAAAACCGGTTGTAAAAAGCCCAAAAGAAGAATTTGAAATTCAGGCCGATCATTATCTTTTTTGTTTGGGTGGTGCTTCCTGGAAAGTCACCGGGTCAGATGGACTTTGGCTCTCGTATTTCAAAAACATAGGCGTCAGCACCCTCCCATTTGCTGTGTCAAACTGTGGTTTAAACGTTGACTGGCCAACTTCTATTTCAGAATTTCATATTGGCAAACCACTTAAAAACATAAAAATCACTCACGGCTCTCAGCAAATAAAAGGTGAAGCAGTTATTTCAGAATATGGTTTGGAAGGCAATGCGATATACCCCATTTCAACATCTGTGCGAAACACCCTAACGCAGAAATCAACAGCTACAATTCAAATTGATTTCAAGCCCTCATTAAGTACACAAGACATTCAGCGTAAAATTCGAAATCAAAAACCTTCCAATTACGGAAAGACTTTAAAATTGAATAGTCATATTCTAGCTCTGGTGAAGACTTTTATGTCCAAAGAAGAGTATATCTCACCTTCAAAATTCTCAGAAAAAATAAAAGCTTTAGAAATTCCTATTCATTCATTACGTCCCATTGAAGAAGCCATTTCTACTGTGGGAGGCATTGATATTCATGCATTGGATACAGAACTCAAACTAAAAAAACATCCGCATTTAATGTGCCTGGGAGAAATGGTAAATTGGGATGCGCCAACAGGAGGATTTTTACTTCAGGGATGTTTTTCCATGAGTGCTTGGGCTGCTCGTGCGATAAACCTTGATTTTTAGCATACTGAATTCAGTAAATACGGTCTTTTGCGTTGATTTTTTTATTTCTTTGCTGAGTTGATCAAGAACCAGATAATTCATGCGTTTTAAAAGCTTTCTACCAATCATTGCAATCTTACTTTCACTGGGATTAAATTCATGTTATAAAGCAATCCCCAAGTCAAAAGATGTACAATTGGGCGCATTAACATCCAACAAAATTCATTCAGATCCTAAAAGGTTTCCTTTATTAAGTAAATCCGATTATCCGGAAAGCTATAAGCAATTACAGCGTATCGTGGATAATATCCTGAGCTCTCCTGAAATTCAACATAAAGAGTTTTTTGCATACGATTCCATTACTATTATTCATGATGATGAAATTGTAAATGCTTTTTGTACCCCTGGAGGTTATATCTTTGTGTATACGGGATTAATCAAAATGGCTAAAAATGAAGATCAATTGGCAGCTGTAATTGGTCATGAAATTGCACATGCCGAATTACGCCATTCGGTAAAAAAGCTTTCCAGAGGTGTGGGACGACAAGCCATCATTATTGCCGGAGCCGCAGCAGCTGGGGCCTCATTTGGGGTTTTTATTGCTGTAGAAGTGGGAAATAAAATATTGGGATTAGGACTAGGTAGAGATCAAGAGAGAATGGCGGATAAATATTCTGTCAAATATTTAGGAACTGGAACTAATTATTCCAGTAGTGCTTTAGCCGAGTTCTTTGAAGAACTGGTAGCCAGTGGAAAAGATGTGAGAATCCCTCCTATTTTGAGTACACATCCGGATACAGAAAATAGAATACACAAAATACGAAAATGGGCAAAACGGTATCAATACAATACAGAATATCGGGAACACCCAGAGTTTAAAATACTACAAAATAGTATTCCAAAATAGTTAGAATTATGAGTACACCACAAGGAATTCCTTCTGTTGATTTAGCTGATTTTTTATCAGGTGATCAAGATAGAATCAACAAATTTGTTGCTGAATTGGGAAATGCTTACGAAGAAATTGGCTTTGTAGCAGTTAGAAATCATCAGGTTTCTGATGAATTGATTGATAGAATGTATGATATGAACAAAAAGTTTTTTGAACTTCCTGAAGAGGTGAAAAAAGCTTACGAAATTCCTGAATTAGCTGGGCAAAGAGGTTACACTTCATTTGGTAAAGAACATGCTAAGGGAATGACCGAAGGAGATTTAAAAGAGTTTTGGCATTTCGGACAATTCGTTGAAGACGATGAAAAAAGAAAAGCGGAATATCCTGATAATTTAGATGTAAAAGAATTACCCGGATATTTAGCAACCGGAAAAGAAACGTATCAAACTCTTGAAAATACAGGTAAACATATGCTTCGTGCTATTGCGCTATATTTAGGATTGGAGAAAAACTATTTTGATCAATTCGTACATAATGGCAACAGCATTTTAAGACCTATCCACTACCCTCCGGTAAAAACATTGGAGACCAAGGCTGTCCGCGCAGGAGAGCATGAAGATATTAACCTGATCACTCTTTTGGTGGGCGCTTCTGCAGATGGACTGCAAGTACTTAACAAACAAGGTGAATGGAAAAATGTGACCGCAATTGAAAATCATATTGTGGTGAATGTGGGCGATATGCTTCAAAGATTAACGAATAATAAACTGCGTTCAACAACGCATCGCGTGATTAATCCACCGGAAGCTAAAATGGGGACAAGCAGATATTCGGTTCCATTCTTCTTACATCCGATTTCTGAAATGCCGTTAAATTGTTTACCGGAAACTATTGACGAAGCACATCCCAAAAAATACGATGATATCACAGCCGGTGAATATCTTACAGAAAGACTTATTGAAATAGGATTAAAATAGAAACTAAATTTGTTGGACAACAATCAATAATAAAAACATGAAAACAATAAACATATCACTTATTGCATTCGCAACGCTATTTTTTGCTTCTTGCGGATCTAATGAAACCAATCAGGATCAGTCTGAACCAGCAAGTGCTCCTGTAGAAAAATCTACTGCTAAAGTGTGTACTTTTTCTTACGATGCAAGTACCACCAAGTTGACCTGGACAGCTTTTAAAACTTCTGCTAAAGTTGCTGTAGGCGGAACGTTTGATAACTTCGCTGTAGAAAACACGGTAGACTCTAAAAGCGAATCAGCTGTTTTTGAAAATGCAACTTTCACTATTGAAACTGCTACGGTTAATTCTGGAAATGAAACCAGAGATCCTAAGCTCGTAGAATTCTTCTTTGATCAAATGGTTGATCCAATGACTATCGAAGGTGGAATTGATAAAATCAGTGAAGCAGTTGACGGGAAAGGTGCAGCCATCATCAACATTACTATGAATGGTGAAACCAAACAGGAAAACGCAACGTATACTTTGGAAGGTACCGTATTGACACTTTCTGCGACCTTAGATCTTTCTAAATGGGCTGCAGAAAATGCAGTGGCTTCTTTAAACAAAGCTTGTGAAGTTTTACATACCGGAGATGACGGTGTAAGCCAATTGTGGAGCGAAGTTGAAGTGGAAATCACCACTACTCTAGCTAAGTCTTGTGAGTAAACATATTCTTTGAAAAGAAAAAACCGTCCCCAAAGAATTGAGGACGGTTTTTTTATGCTTATTTATTAGTATATTCATACTTATTAAAACTAACCTACTATCCTAATCAACAGAATATGAGGAAGCGCAATACCGAATATTATAAAATAATATTAGAATGCTTTAAAATTTCCGTAATCGTAGTTTTATTTTCTTCTTGTGCGGCAGTTGGGTCCAGAACTCTTTATTGTGTAGATCATAAAATTAGTCTGGAGAAAGTTGGCTTTGTTACATTAAATTTTGACACAACATTTATTCATAATAATTTGGTTTCTTTTCAGGTTCGTTCCAACACATCAAATATTTATTCTGAAACTTTAAGCAATGCTTTAAAAACCAACGGTTATAAAAATGGAAACGAAATTCATTTTAAGCTCTCATTTAACAACGCTAATAACCAACAAATTACAAACATTTGTAATGCAAATGGTCTTGATGGAATAATTGTTAGCAAAATAAGGTTTATCCCTGTTGCTTATTCCTCGACTTATACTCCAATTATGAAATACTATGATGCCGAAATTGAAATGAAACTGTATGCCCAAAATGGTGAGTTACAAGTTTTAACAAAACACAATACTTTTAGTGGAAATTCTTATATGAAACGACCTACTACAAAAAAAATAATTCATGATGGTACAATTGGAGCTTTCAATCGAATTTTGAAAGAGATCGCTAAAAGAAAGTGACCACCAACTGCGGTTGAAATTCAAAAATGCTTTGCTATTCCGTTACTGTAACATGTCCATTCTTTGTGACTTTCTCCCCATCCAATCCTTCAATCTGCATGGTCCAGTAATACACTCCTGACGGAACAATTTCATTTCTTTTATCCTTACCATCCCATTTCACTTGAGGGTCTTTTGTAATAAAGACTTCATTCCCCCATCGATTATAAATTATTGTGGTAACCTCTTTGATGCCTAAAAAGCTAATTGGAATAAAAACATCATTATAGCCATCTCCATTAGGAGTAATAATATTCGGCATTTCTACAAATACTCCGCATACTTCATGATCTATCCAAATAGAATCCGTTGCATTACAATTTCCAATGGTCACCATCACTGATTGTAATCCAGTGTTCACAACAGTTAATGTCGGCAGCGTTGAACCATCATTCCATAAATATGTCGCATTGTTATTGGTAGCATCTAATACTATGGTTTTATTAAAACAGATGGTCGTATCACTACCCAAATTTACTTTTGGAGAAGCATCAAAATTAATGTTTACCGAATCTTCTGCTGAACACCCCACTAATGTTACACTCACTACATATTTCCCCGTCTGTGTTACATTATACGTAGGACTATTCGAATTATCCTGCCACTGATATATTGCACTTGGTGTGGTCACATCCAGTACATAAGTTTCGCCATCACACAAAGTGGTGTCGTTTCCTAAATCTACCACAGGTTTTGGCTTCTCATTTACATTCAATGTATCTGATGCTGTACCACAATTATTGGTTATCTCTGCCCAATATTGTCCTTGTTGCGTTATGGTAAAAACAGAATCCGTAGAACCATCATGCCACAAATAGGCCCCTCCCTGCTGTGCAATATTCACTTCAAATTGATCCCCTTCACAGATAGCCGTATCTCTTCCTAAATCTACAGTTGGTGTTGGTAATACCGAAACATTGATCGTATCTGAAGCATGACAATCATTAATGGATACCTGTACCCAATAAGTTCCTGCAAATGCTACAAAATGAATCGGATTAGTAGAATTATCATACCAGAGGTAAGTCGCATTGGGATTATTTGCATGTAATACAAAAGATTGCCCCTGACATAAAGCGGTATCATTCCCCAAATTCACTACTGGCATCGGATCAAATGTAACTTGTATGGTATCCGCATCCAGGCAATTATCAACCGTTACAGATACCCTATATTGTCCGGTTTGAGTCACATCTAATGTTGGATTCGTTGAATTATCATTCCAAATGTAACTGGCATTGGCATGTGTTGCATCTAAAGTTAAAGTTTGCCCATCACACAAAGTCGTATCATTGCCCAGAGAAGCCAATGGAAACACCACATAATTCACATTAATTGTATCGGTCGAGGTACCACAGTTATCCGTGACCTGGACCCAATGCTGTCCGGTTTGTGTGGCATTAAATGTACTCAAAGTACTGTTATCCTGCCATAAATAAGTAGCTCCGGGCCAAAATGCATCTAATGGGAGCGTATCTCCGGGACATAAAATCGAATCATCTCCCAGATCTACTACCGGTTGCGCTGAAACCGTTACAATAATGGTATCTTCTGAAGTACAGTTTCCATTACTCACACTCACCACCAAATTGCTATCAGTAGTTGTTACCGTATTAATAGCTGAGTTGGTTCCATCATTCCATACATAGTTATATCCCGGATCATCAGTAGCATCCAAAACCAAACTATTCCCTGGACAAATCACAGTATCATTTCCTAGGTTTACATTTGGATAAGGGTCAAACGTAGCTACCAAAGTATCTACAGATTGACAAATTTTTGAAAACCAAATATCATCAATCGCAAAATCATTCCCTCCTCCTGCAATATTTTGATTGGTGATACAAATAGTTGCTGTAGTTTGCGTAGGCCCAGAAGTCCAAACCTGAAAGTAATTTTGCCAGTTACACGTTGTTGCACTCAAGTTAAACACTGAGCCAATCGTATTACCATTAATGGTGAAATTTAAACTTGCAGGGTTCGATGATACAACCGAAGTAAACCAGGCCGAAAACACGTATGCTGTTGAAGGTGATACTGTAACGGTCTGACACCATACATTGGTATTCGGAACCGAAGAACCATTCATGATCATATAATTTCCGGTTCCTGTCGTATGATCGGTACAATTAACAAAGTTATTATGCGTTAAATTGGCATTGGTACTAATTGCATACTGTCCCGGATTTGACAACAACCCCCATGTTCCACCAGTACCGTAAATGTAATTACTTGAAAATCCTGTATTACCAGCAGAGAAATCCCCATTCACCACGAGATTGGTGGTATCAAACTCTTGAACCGTACAAATATATGGTCCGGTAGTACCCACCGTAATAGAGGAATTAACAGATCCCGTATTCCAGGAATAACTTAAATAACTACCTGGAGCCTGAATGGTTAAACTATCACCTACACATAATGTGGTATCATTTCCAAGGTTCAATGAATTGTTTACACATTGCGCAAAACCCAATGTGTAGCTAAGTATAATAGTTGTAGTTAATAATATCCTTTTCATAAAACACTGATTATCCCAAATATAATCTATTTCAGGTATAAAAATAATTTTTTTTGCGTGTTAGAACTCGGTCCAGTTGTAGGTGCGCTATGATTCACTATCACAGCAAAATAACACGAGCTTACTTATGTCTTCTAACATTATGTGAGACTATTCAGAATCAAATATTAATTAATTCCAAACCAACATCGTCAAACGTAAAACATCAAGCTTCTATAATCTCTAACCTCTTCAGCAAAACCAACTTTACTTTGACTATACAACATCTTTAAAGCGCTATTAAACAAAATCATAACATCAAAAAAACAGGTCTATAACATAAATGTCCAGTGCATTTTTTTCCTTCTACAGTCACTCATTTAAGTACTTCTGTCATTTAAATTATTCAATATTCTATAACACATTCATAACGCCTTCTATTCTTAAAATGAATAATTTTGCGCCCACTATTTTCGGAGGTAATCATGGAGAAAAAAAGAGTCGTAGTCGGTTTATCAGGTGGTGTTGATTCAAGTGTTGCTGCACATTTATTGATTGAGCAAGGTTATGAAGTGATCGGAATATTTATGAAAAACTGGCATGATACCTCTGTAACCATCAGTGACGAATGTCCCTGGATTGATGACAGTAATGATGCCTTACAAGTTGCTGAAAAACTGGGTATTCCTTATCAAACTATTGATTTAAGTACGCAATACAAAGACCGTATTGTAGATTACATGTTTAACGAATATGAAAAAGGACGTACACCGAATCCGGATGTGTTGTGTAATCGTGAAATCAAATTCGATATTTTTCTGGATGCCGCGTTAAAACTGGGTGCAGATTTCGTGGCCACCGGTCATTATTGTCAAAAGGGAGAAATTGAAGTCGATGGACAAAAGGTTTATCAACTACTCGCTGGAGCTGATCAAAATAAAGACCAGAGTTACTTTCTATGCCAGTTAAATCAGGATCAGTTATCAAAAGCATTGTTTCCAATTGGGCATCTTCAAAAAAGTGAAGTACGTGCTATTGCTGCGGCTCAGGATCTAATCACAGCTGATAAAAAAGATTCTCAGGGTTTATGTTTTATTGGGAAAGTCAAACTTCCGGATTTCTTAAAACAACAATTGAAACCCAAATCGGGTGATATTATAGAAATAGATGCTGATTATACGCCTTATAGTGTAAAAAGCGAATTCGAAGATGAAAAAGAACGATTGATTGCGTTGACTTCTCCACATGTATATGCACCAGAGAATGGAAAAATTGTTGGTCAACATAATGGAGCACATTATTATACTATTGGTCAAAGAAAAGGTCTTGGAGTAGGCGGAACCAAAGAAGCACTTTATGTAATTGCAACGAATACCCAAACGAATCATATTTATACCGGACAAGGGGATCATCATCCAGGCTTATTAAGACCCGGACTATTCATTCCGAATGATGAAGTGCATTGGGTTCGGGAAGATCTAAAAATGGCCGTTGGCGAACAAAAAAAGTATTCGGTACGTATCCGTTACAGACAACCTTTAGTTGGTGCAACACTACACTGTGAGCCAGAAGGTATCTATATCATTTTTGATGAAGATGAACGAGGGGTAGCTGCTGGACAATTTGCGGCCTGGTATCATGATAATGAACTTATTGGCTCAGGAGTGATCTCTTGATCATCTAAAAGACCGGGTCAAAGTTCAAAGCATCTCCCGAAATCTTATGCGCAATTTTAAGCTCCTTTTCCGCCTTTTCTTTTTCTCCAACTTTGGTGTATAATTCTGCACTTAGTTCGTAGTACTCCTTGACATGAGGATTCATCTTCATAGAAGCATCCAACCAGGTTCTGGCTTTCTCATATTGCTTTAATGAGATTAACACCCAGGTGTGTCCTACATTATAATTTGGTTGATTCCTCCTTGATTCTCCAAGTTCATTGAAGTATCTCAATGCCAGTTTAAACTGATTATTTCTGTAATATGAAATCGCCAAATTAAACTTGTACGCCTCTATAGAGGATATAGTGGTTACCTGTTCAAAATAATATACCGCTTTTTTATAATTTCCTTTTTGGTAATAACATAATCCCAATGCATTTAAAGCTTTATAATTCCCATCATAAGATTCGGTCATCTTATCAAAATCTTTAATCGCTTTATCGTATTGCTTCAAGAAATAGTAACACCTCCCCCTGTTACTTAGCGCATCATGCATATTTGAATCTAACTTCAAGGTTTCAGAATAATCTACAATAGCTGAACTATATCTTTCCATTTCCATATAGCAATTTCCACGCATATTATATGCTAAAATGCTTTTCGGATTAGATTTAATAAACCCGGTAAAATTGATAGAAGCTCTGGCATAATCTCCTTGGAAATACAGCGCTTGTCCTCTAATAAACAATGCTTCATCTTCCTTTTTATTGATTTTTAACGCCACATCACACATTTCTACAGCTGATTCGAAATTTCTCTGGATAATATATACTTCAGCCAAATGCACATATACATGTGATTTACCTTCTTCCTTATCAAAGTGCTTTTTCAGGGACTTTTTATATAATTCTTCTGCTTTTTGAACAGAACCGGTATAGTGCTCCTGCTCCCCCATTCTAAACCAGACTTCATAATTTCCAGTATCATATTTTAAAGCTTCCTGAAATGCTTCATTTGCTTTTGCAAATTCCCTGTCATAAACATGTTTACGCCCTAGAGCCACTTCAGTATTATACTTATTCTTTTGTGCTTCAATTTCTGAAGAAAGTTCTTTTGATTTCGCTTCAACTGCAACATCAGAAACGTTTTTGATTCCACTTAAGTTAATTTTAGCTAAATCTAAAAGTCTTAATTTTACTTGTAGTTCAACCAGTTTCAATACGATCTGATTAAACATTTTATCAGTAGAATCTATATTTGATTGAATCAATTGGATCCCCTCACCATACTGTTTATTTTGCTCTAATTTCTGAACACTTTTTAGTAATTTCTTTCCATTTAAATTCTGTGCATTGAGCGTTTGATAACCTAATACACTTACAATCAACACTAATAAAAATCTGCTCATATTTTGTTTTATTTCAAGACGAATATAGCGCAATAAAGTGGCTACATTGTCTCAAATTATTCTACTTTTTAATCCGATTATTTTTTAGCCTCCCAGAGATAATACATCAATTCCTCAGAGTCTCCTTCCAACCGCATCAACTTTTGAAATTTCAAACCTAATCGCTCCAATAAACGTTGCGAGCTTTTATTATCTTCCAGAGTGATCGCTCCAATTTTCTTTAAATTCCATTTCTCTATTGCTAAATTCTTAAGCATATCTGAACTTTCAAATGCATAACCTTTACCCTCAAATTGAGGTAAAAAGGCGAAACCAATGTCTACACCTTCCAATCCTTCACGATCATACAAACCGCAGGAGCCTACTTTTATCATATCTGATTTACGAATAACCGTATTGTTTGAGTAACCCAAACGTTCTAATTGTGGAAACATCCGTTCTTCAATATACCGTTTCGCATCTTCTTCTGTATGCACTTTCCGATCGCCAATAAACTGAATCCACTTCGGTGTATTCATCAATTCCAATAAAAACGAAGCATCCTCCAGACTTGTTGGACGCACAATCAATCTTTCTGTTTCGAAAGACATATACTGATCTATATCTTTCATATCTATTTATGTTTTTGATTGTCATGCATCACCCCAGCTCTGATCTCCACTTTTAAATCATTTTCGGCTGGAGGTATAGGACACGAATATTTGTGATTATAAGCACAGTATGGGTTATACGCCTGATTGAAGTCAATAATAATTTCATCACCTTCTGGAATCTCTAAATCAATGAATCTTCCTCCCCCATATGATTCTACACCACAGGTTAAATCTGTAAAAGGAAGAAACAAATGATTTTTGTACTCCTCCATTTCACGCAATTTGTGACTTTGATAAATGTTTAACGTATACGTTTTCCCATCTATCTCAAATGTGGCAATACCAAACAACTGATATACCGGTTCTCTATCTGTTGTAGTAGCCATTTTAAAAGGTTCTGCATCCTGAACTCTCTCAAATTTAGCCGTAACTATATACTTTTTACTTACCGGAAAAAACTCTAAACCTTTGAATTTCTTTAAGGCTTTAGGGGTTAAAGGAGAGGTTTCCGTATCTGCATACTCTTTGTTTAATGTTTCCTGAAATTCTACAGATTCCTCAATGGACTGTGCTTGAATACTACAAACACAACCAATTAAAACATAAACAAGAACTAAAAAAGGTTTCGAGCTAATGATCTTCATAATGCTATTTTAATAGCGGTGAAGATAAATTATTTATGAATTCATTTAATATGTTTCATAAGAATTCTAAACTTCATTTAAAATACAGTTGAACTCTTATGAAACATTCTGTCAAATGCAATCACCAGTCCAGTAGGTAAGCAAATATTAAAGGAGCTACAATTGTTGCATCAGATTCAATGATGTATTTAGGGGTTGTAATGCCCAGTTTACCCCACGTGATTTTTTCATTGGGAACTGCTCCGGAATATGATCCGTAACTGGTGGTAGAATCAGAAATCTGACAAAAATAACTCCAAAAAGGAGTATCCTCTAATTCCAAATCTTGTGATAGCATAGGAACTACACATATTGGAAAATCTCCTGCTATACCACCACCAATTTGAAAAAAACCTACGCCATGATCAGATGTATTCGATTTATACCAACTTGCCAGAAAAGTCATATACTCTATCCCTGATTTTACAGTGGATGGTTGTAACTCTCCTTTAATACAATGTGAAGCAAAAATATTTCCCATGGTCGAGTCTTCCCACCCGGGAACTATGATAGGAATATTTTTTTCAGCGGCAGCAAGCATCCATGAATCTTCCGGATCAATTTCATAATACTGTTCCAATACCCCCGATAACAGCAGCTTATACATAAATTCGTGTGGAAAATATCTCTCGCCATTCAATTCAGAATCCTTCCAAATATCAAAAATGTGTTTTTGTAATCTTCGAAAAGCCTCTTCTTCAGGAATACAAGTATCTGTTACTCTATTTAATCCTTTCTCTAATAGTTCCCATTCATCCTTTGATGTTAAATCGCGGTACTCTGGAATCCTCTCATATTTGGAATGAGCAACTAAATTCATTATATCTTCTTCCAGATTAGCTCCGGTACATGATATAATATGCACCTTGTTTTGGCGAATCATTTCCGCAAATGATTTACCCAACTCCGCTGTACTCATGGCCCCAGCAAGAGTAACCATCATTTTATTTCCTTTTAACAATTGCTGCTCATATCCCTGAGCTGCATCAACTAAACTGGCTGCATTAAAGTGCTTAAAATGCCTATGCATAAACTGACTAATTGGTCCTTTATCCATGATTGTATTTGTATTTATAAGAAAGTAGTTTGTAATATAATTTTGCAACCAAAAAATTGGGTGCATGAAGATTTTCAATTGGCGCTAGCTCTACAATATCAAATCCTACCACATTTTTTTTCTGAAAAACGGTTTTCAAATATTCTATCGTAGAATTCCAAAGTAATCCTCCAGGTTCGGGTGTTCCGGTGGATGGCATAATGGATGGATCAAAAACATCCAAATCAATAGTAATGTATACATTGTCCCCACATAAGGATATTGAATCCTCCTGCCAATCGTTGTTTCTGTACATGTCTTCTGCAAAAAAACACCTGGATTTATCCATGAACCCTAATTCGGAACTATCCATACTTCTTATTCCTACCTGAACCAAATTCGTTGTTTTACTTGCTAAATGCATAGCGCAGGCATGATTATATTCCGATCCATTATAACTTTCTCTAAGATCTGCATGAGCATCTAATTGCAATACCGTCAAATCTTTAAACTTATTTTTAAATGCTTTAATAACTCCAATACTAATGGAATGTTCTCCTCCAAAAAAAGTTAAGAATTTATCTGTTTTCAATAACTCGGTCGTTTTTCCAAATACAACATCCGTTACTGATTCTGGCCATCGATTTTCTGTGATTTCAGGTAAAATATGTATTCCTGTTTTATACACTTCCGAATCGGTTTCTATATCATATAATTCCATATTTTCAGCCGCATCCAAAAAAGCGTCAAAGCCTTTATCAGCCCCTTTTCCCCAGGTACTTGTCCCGTCATATGGTATCGATAAAAGCAAATTTTTTGCATTTTCAAATGTTGCCAGTTCTTCAGGAATTCCTCCAAAAACTCTAGTTTTCATCTATTTATATCCTAAAATATTAAACATCTCATCTGCAGACTGTTCTTCTCTATACACATAGTCTACAAAATTTCCTTTATCGTCTCGGTCTATAATCACATGTTTGGGAGAGGGTATTAAACAATGCTTAATACCTCCATAGCCGCTAATTGAATCCTGATATGCTCCGGTATGAAAAAAACCTATGAATAAAGGTTCTTTATCTTTATTTGAATGCTTAGGCAACAATACCTCTTGATTTAAATCTTCAGAATTATAATAATCAGAATGATCACAACTTATCCCGCCTATATTAACGCGTTGGTACTCATTATTCCATTTATTGATTGGAAGTAAAATAAACTTTTCATGTATTGACCAGGCATCAGGTATTGTATTCATTAAACTATTATTTATGATATACCAAGACTCAGTATCATTTTGCTTTTTTTCTTCCAGAACTTCAAAAATTATTGCGCCTGCCTCACCTACGGTAAATTTTCCAAATTCAGTAAATATATCAGGTTCAAGAACCCCTTCTTTAGCACATGCATTTTTAATATTAAGAACAATCTCGTTAATGATGTATTCATATTTATACTCAAAACCTAAATGATTTCTGATAGGAAAACCTCCTCCCAGGTTAAAAGCGTTTAAAGAATTACAATCTGTCTTGAGTTCTACATATAACTTCAAAGCTTTTTGGAACTCTCCCCAATAATATAACGTGTCCTTAATTCCCGAATCAACAAAAAAATGTAACATCTTCAATTCCATTTTCTTATTTTTCTTCACCTTTTGTGCATATAAATTCAAAATATCATTAGGCCTCATCCCCAGACGTGAAGTATAATAAGCAGATTGTGCTTCCTCATTAATCGCCATTCTAAATGCGATCTTAACCACATGATCCACCTTTATTTTTTCGAGTCGGTCAAACTCATTTTCACTATCCAATACGATAATTGAGTTTTTAAATCCTTTTTTTTGGAGTTCAATAATCTTTCTTAAATATCCATCTGTTTTATATCCATTATGGACAATAATTCTATCCTTACTAAACAAACCTTCGGCATTCAATCTTAAAATTAGGTCTATGTCAAATTCCGATGAAGTCTCAAGATTAACTTTATGTTTTAAAGCTTCTTTTATCACATGATGAAAGTGATTACATTTTGTACAATAACAAAAATGATATTTACCCTTGTATCCATTATTTTTTATAGCGATCTGAAATAAATTACGCGCTTTTTTTATTTGATCGCCAATCTTAGGGAGATAAATAAATCGAAAAGGAGTTCCATATTTTTTAATCAGATATTTGAGCGATACACCATGAAAGGTTAGAGACTCATCTCTTAAATCAAAACCTTCCTGAGGAAAGTAATAACTCTGCTCTATTAAGTCAAAGTAGGTATTTTTCATTTATTACAATTCTTTATATTGCATGAATTGGAGTTTGAAATTTTACTTTTTCAATAATCTCCGAACATATTTCATCAATAGTTTTATCCTCCAAATAAACAATGTGTTTTGCCAGTAAATATTGAGAAAAACTGTTTATAAATTCCATATTCTTATCCAAATACGACTGTAAAACCATCTCCTTAAACGGATGATTTTCGTAGCGAATTTTCAATCTTTTTGCTAAAATATTTTCCGACTTCTGAGAGTTTTTAGACGGTAGCAGTAGAAATACATTATTCAAAGCATCAAATATTTGCTTTAACTCTGTATATCTTTTTGGAGAGCAACAGTAAGTATCTGTTGCTCCCAAATCTATAATTCCATGAAATCTACTAAAGATATCCTTTAATTCAGTTGGACCAAAGAATTCACTGGCATAATCAATCAATGCTCCGAAACCATGTTCCTTAAGCACTCTTGTTCCGGCTACTAAATCATAGCCATTATTAAATCGATAAAACCATTTTAATCTGTCTACCGGGTAATTCCCCCACCCTATCCTTTCAGAAAGTTCAAGTGCAATGGTACTTTTTCCAACAGCTAATGGCCCGGTAATTATAATTGAATTTACCCGCATCTATCATTTACTTAAAAATATTCTATCTGGAAATTCAAATGTCTTAAATTCAATTGCATAACCACTTGGATCTTCTAAAAACATACTCATTTGTTCTCCTACCTCTCCTAAAAAAGCAACATGTGGCTCTACAACAAATGAGATATTACTTTCTATAAACGTAGCCTTTAATTCATGCCATTGGCTCCATTCTAAAATGGCTCCAAAATGAATAATGGGATATTTAGAATCCTTCCTCCATTTATGTTCCATTTTCATCACAAATTGCGAATTTTCATGAGCTGTCAATTGATGCCCGTAAAAATCAAAATCTACCCAATGTAAAGCTGATCTACCTATCTTGCATCCCAATACCCCTACATAAAAATCGATTGTTTCTTTTATGTTATTCACAGGAAATGCAAAATGAAAAGGAATGTTTGTTTTCATATTTCAACTTTTATAAAAATTACTACCTAGTATGTGCCATATTCTTCATCATACCCCCAATCCTCGTCTTGTGTAAAATCCTCAAAATCATCATCCATGACAACAAGAACTTCTGTCCCGGATAATCGACATCTATATGCACGTACCAAATCACCTTTAAATGGTACCGTAATCATTCGGGTATCTCCATTTAAGATTAAACCATCCAACTCCATTCTGTCGAATTTCGACAGTTTAGAATATTCTTTAATCGTCTTTTTCATATTCTTAATGTCATTTTAAAAAGTATAATTTATTACGCAAGTAATAAAATTTAGAAATATTATTTACACAATAACATCAAATAAGTAAAATAAACTATTTTAGATTTATTTTTTAGAATAAAACAATTAAAATGGATGCAATTGATAAGCAAATCCTAGAATTTCTCCAAAGTGATGCGAAATTGACCGCTAAAGAAATGGCGGAAAAGCTTTCATTAACCCCTACTCCGGTATACGAAAGGATTAAAAAACTTGAAAGGTCAGGGATTATTCAAAAATATGTTGCTTTGCTTGATGCGGAAAAAGCAAATAAAGGGCTAACTGTGTTTCTTAACATCACCATTAAAGAACACCAAATTGAACATCGGCAAAAATTCGTTCAGGAGATAAGTAATTTAAAAGATATTGTTGAACTATATCATACTTCCGGATCTTATGATTTTTTAGCCAAAGTGAGATTCTCAAACATTAAAGAATATAGAAACTTCTTAGTAAATGAAATCACAGCAATAAAAAACATTGGTGATATTGACAGTCAAATTGTTCTGGAAGAAATCAAATACAGTACTATTGTTCAGGTCTGATTAACTTAAAAACAGCACCTGGAGTTATTCGAATTTGAAAACCGTTCAATCCTTTAGTTGGTACTATTTATTGTTGGTATGGTAAAATCTTCTTCGGCTAACGGTTGAAGCTCTACCAAAGCACTTTTACTAGAGATATCCCCTTTAGAAGGTACCATATTTCCATCTTCATCTAATACAGCTGTGACATAGTATTTTCCAGGGTGCAAATAGGTGAGTTTAAATTCTGTTTCCGATTGCGCTAGCTCTGGAAATAATAAAACTTCATCCAATACATCTTGCTTGATATAACCATACTCCATAATAATCTTTCCCTGGGCATCGGTTAATGGTTGTCTAGACAAATAAATACTTACTTTTTTCCCTTTACTAGCATCATTTCTAGGCAGTTTTAGGTTTAACGAAGCAATCCCAGGTAGTTGTTCCATTCTATATGGGTCCTGAGCCATTTCGGCCAATACACTATAATCGGTTACACCATCATCTTGTGCTAAATAACTTGCAGAAGTTACAACGGGATAAGTATTGCCCCAATTGGGTGTGGGCATTCCTTTAGAAAAGTCCACCACATCTTTTTTTGATGGAAAATTAAATTGATCAGCTGCTTGCTTTGCGAGTTCCAAATGCTTTTTAGTTCCTTCAAACTTCATGTGCAAAGTAGGTTTAGGATAAGTTCCCATTCTACTCGTATAAGAATTAAACTTCAATTGATCTCCAGTAAAAGTTAATTCCATCCACATGATTTGCGCCCCTCCATAAGCATCAACCAATTTATAATAACTGCTATTCGGACCTTCTTTAGCTTCTGTTAAAACAAAGTAACTGGTCCGATAAATTCCATTTAAAACACCACCGTTACGAGCCATAATTGTTTTTGTTCCCTTAAAATTTGCCAGAAAAAATGATGTAAATAAATTCCCCATCGTACCGCCTTCAAAAATCCCATGCACCTGAGATGGACCAATAGCGCGATAATCAAACGCAAACCAGGGCATTTTTTCTCCCATTAAATTCATTTTACCCACCCAATGACCTTGCATATTCTCTAATAGTGCAAAACCCTGATTTTCGATATTTATTGGGGTAATCTGTGGAGGATCAAATGAATAATCAGCGGAAGTTTCATTCGATGCAGAATCAGTAGAAGTTTTTTCTAAAAAATTATTCTTTGCCCATCTCAAAATGGTCAACCGCTCTTCCTTTGGCATTAAACCTCCCACCGGCATTGGATTCTTATGATCGTTGATTCGTTTTAAAAGATTTCTATTTTCAGCTGCATTTTTGACATTTGCATACGTCTGTAAATCCAAACCCGCACTTGGGCTTTTACCCGCATGACAAGTCGTACAATAATTATAGATTATGGGCTTTACATAAGTATCATATGAGATCTGACTTAATTCTACTCCTGTTGAGGATTTGATGGTTTCTTTATTGGATGTACATTGAGTAAAAGCTAATCCTATAAAAACGAAAAGCATCAAATGGAATAATCTATTGTATAAATTCATTGAACGGTATTTAGATTACAATCTTACGACTCCACATTTAGATAACTTTTGATCTAGGTCAAAATCCTGAATGTGTAGCACCTATCAGCCCAAAATACTAAATATTACAGATATATTATGGAAGTTCACAGATTCTAATCTTGAATCCGGGGCTAAATCTAATAAACCAAATGTATACCTTAACTCAGGTAAAAAATGAAAAGTGGTAAAGGTTCTTTGCCCACCAATACCAAAATCTAGAGCAACATCCATGTTATTTTTAAATGTCTGAGAAGAATTATATTGACGTAAGGGTAATCTAACGTTAGGTCCCATAAAGAAATACGGCTTCCAGTTTTTATTCCCTTTTTTAAAAACGATATGCATCATTATTTCAGCGCTTACGGGCATGATATCATAAGACTTATTTCCAATAATACTACCATTGCTTAAATGTTGAACGCTAATTTCTCCCCCATTAAATGATAACTCCGCTTTTGGTGCAATGGATATGATTTTCGAAATTTTATAGTCCGCAACTATTCCGAACCTAAACCCCATGCCATTCGATGGTTCCACTTGAGTATATACGGATGGAGAGAATTCTTCATATAATATATTGGAATAATTCAATCCCAGACTAATTCCATAATTTAATTTTTTTTGTTCTTCACCATTCCCAAACTGGGCTAAAAGGGTGAACGACTGTAAAGTAATTAGACAGGCAAAAAGTACTTTCTTCATTTTTTTGATTTTTAAATTAAGTACTATTTTATCATTTTATGTTTTTACCAAAAGACTAACACTTTTAATTATTCTTTATGACCGCTCCATTTTACATATCCTACAATTAACAACAACTCAAAAAGAAGCATGGGAAATTGCCATAGTTCCTCAAAACCATCATAGCTACCACCTTTCCATGAATACCAATCTATGGCATCATAATCATAACTATTTCCCTCCAGATCATTGTATATAATATAGGTCACAAAATGATCGCCAAAACCGGTTTGTTCGCCTCTCGCTTTCTTCACCAAAAGAGATGGTGTAGCATCACTTTCTCCGGTTAAAATCGTTATCTGTCTCAACCTTCCACCTTTCTTATAAATGATATATTCGGAATCCATCAAATGTAATATGGGTGGATAAGGATTGTATCTCTCAATATCTTCATAAGGGATTCTTTTCCCATCCCAAAACAAATCAAAATCACACTTCAAATCCTGATTTAAATTCTGAAGACGTTTATTCATACTTGAATCACATCCTAAAATCACATCAGCTGATTGTAGTTCTTTGTCCAATTTAGCTTCAATAAAGATCCGGTAAACCCCATTCACCCGTAGCAGACCTTCTATGATAAACCAGTTGAGAGTGATCAACATTACAGCAAGGGAAATCCATTTAATGATCTTCATTTAAGGGAAACGTAAATAGCATTTTTTTATTCTGATCATTTAAAGGCTTTGACGCTATTTCTTAAACATCTTTCTAATAAAACCTGCAGAAAACCTTCTTGCCAGAACCAATCGAATTGATCCCAGATTATACTGCACATTCAGATTATCGGTTGAACCAGTTAAAAAATTCGTGGTATATGCTGATAATCCAACATAATATAGCGGTCCATTATAGCCCATAGCTGCACGTGATACTCCGAATATGTTATACCCATCCAAATAACGTGTAGGTTGTTGATCATAACTTACATCCGTACTCTCTATCCCCATTCCCATTTGCAATGACAAAGTGATAAAGAAATTTCGTTTGATGATAAACGAATAGATATATCCGGCACTTAAACCAGCATTTCGGGTTTGAATAGATTTAAAATGTAAGTCATCATAGAAATACAATTCCGGTTCATCTGGGGGAATCACAGCCTGAGGTAAAACTGTTGCAGAATCTACTGATGCCAACTCAAAAACATTCGCATATGCTCCAATAATCGGAGACCCTGCACTTATTAATTGGCGCTCATTTTGCGCAAATGAACTTAAGTACGAAAACTTTTTATGATTGACATTAAAGTATCCAGAAACCGCTAAAATTCCAGTACTTAAATCTGGTCGAACAGGATACCCTAATACTTCCGTATTATATTTCGGTAAAATGTTTTGGGGATTACTCCAATAATATCCTGAATATTTATTGTAGGCAATATCAAACCCAAATTTCCGCCCATAATGCGTTAAATTAAAGTCAAAATATTGAGATTCTCCGGATCCATCACCAATACTTACACCCGGTACATTGAACAGGATATTCAAACCTACTTTTTTGTAGTTAAACCCGAAGCCTAATCGTAAATTACTATTCGGTTTAAAACTTACGGTTTCTTCAGTTCGATAATCTTGTATCTCAAAAGAATTAAATCGGTCTACAACCAAAAGTCTTAGCGTAAGCGAATCCGACAAGCTTTGATAAAATGGGATATGTAAAACCTGGTCTACAGAATCTGCAACATCCTTTGGTTTCCCTGTGATTGTAAGCAGCATGGCGCAAACAACAAGAAAGAATCTGTGATAAACAAACCTCATTTTAAGACTCCAAAATTTTAAATTTTAAAAGGCCACAAACATATGTCATACCAAAATGACATTACTATACGAAAATTAAAAAGGTTTTATTATTTCATTAGGATATCTTTCTTCTTATCCGGAACATTTTTTAAGTGGTAAAAAACTTCTATTCTATCTTCAAAATCTTTTAATTCAAGTGTGGTCAAATCAATTATACCTTCACTCATAAACGTATCATATCGTTTTTCAAAACAAACCCATTTGGTTTCTGCCACGGTATAAACACAACAACTTTGCATCATACCCTGATATGGTTCATAAATACGAAAATTGTCTTTCTTCCAGGCTAATGTATCTGGATAAAACGGATATAAAAGAAAACTTAGCACCAGAGCTCCCACAATTCCTCTAAAAACCAAAGCCACTACTGCGACCAAAGAACCCAGCACATAGGTACCGAAGTAATACTTCCACTTAGACACTTGTTTAAAGAAATTCCAAAATAAACTCCACCCTGTAACAATTAAAACTAAATCAAAAACAAACTCTATTTCATATATCAATCCTACGTTCCATATATTCTTTGCTACAGAATTTAAGACTAAAATCAGTAAAAGGGTAAAATGAGTCTTCACCCAAAACTCAGAACTTATCATACTGTTCTTCAACTCAATGAATTTAATTCGTTGCTCAGATTTTGTCTCGCTTTACTTTCATATAAATCTCTAAAAAAATCCGTTTTAAAAATCTGTTCCTGATTCAAAAAGTGTTGGATCACTTTTCTTCTGCCTGGTTTATATAAAATATCAGGATATATTGAATATTCTTTTCGAATCTGAAAAGTATAATTCTGATATATCTCCCCGGAACTTCCAAGTATTGCCAGATCCGTATCTACAAAATAATTCGTATCGGAATCTGTACTTTTGATATGTGATTTTGTGGCTAATATCTGCTGGTAGCATAAATCTATATCTTCTTCACCCACAGACAATTTTCGCATCACCTTTTGAGCAAATTCAGCACTGGCTTCTTCATTGTTTTGCTTATGTGCTTTATACACGATGTCGTGATAAAACATGGTAAACAGAATCACATTCCAATTCCTCACATTCTCCTTCACTTTATTTAATTCAATCCAAATATGTTCAATATGCCTTAATCCATGATAGTATCTCTTGGAGTCGGTATAAGCCTTTTCAATTTTTGTCCATTGCAGATTAATCAAATCCCTATCATTCAAATAGTTTAAACAAAGTTGAATATAGACTTCTTTTAAATTCATGGTTTTATCCATTTCCAAAGCTTCTAAAATTTTGGCTATTCAGTTTATTTTTAGAAAAGTAAGAGATTAATTCCGATACCGCAGTATTTCGCAAACTTTTTCTTGGATAGGATAATCCTACTTCGCGAAAATATCTTGGTCCATTATATGGTCTTACCTCAAATCCATACCAGCCATCAATAAAACCTTCAGGTAAAAACGTAATTCCCAATCCAGCCATTAAACAGGTCAATGTTTCGGTTTTTGTGGCGCAATTAGCAACGGTATTCCATCCTCCTGTTTCTGGTTGGATAATGGATAAACATTGCTGATGCGCTTCACAAGGTGGACAATGAATAAATGGTTCATTGGATAAATCGGATAATTCAATAACCTCTTTACCTAACAAATGGTGTCCGTCCGGAATACACAATACGTAATCTTCTTTCCATAGTGGAAGAAATAAATCTTCGGCATACTTCCACTCTCTTACCAATAAATTCATTTCGCATTCTCTACTAATGGGCTGGATATCCCACTCAATCGTATCTAACAATTTTGAAGCTTTTCTAAAAAACTGCTGCTTATGCTCTTGCGGTAAACTATCTGCGACACCAATAATCACTTTGTTTTTGTATGTGGACTCGGCAAATATTTGCGACAATCCGTTCATCTCTCCTACCAGTCGTCTGGCTATGGGATACAAATAATGGGCTTCTGGCCTGATTCCAACACCTCTTTTATGCCGATCAAACAATGTTTTTCCTAATTCTGCTTCAAGCTGCTTAATCCCATTAGAAATATTGGGTTGAGATACAAAACATATATCTGCGGCTCGGGTTAAATTTTTCTGCTCATATACCGCAATAAAAAATCTCAGCAATCTAACATCCATAATTTTTAATTATGATAAACATTTAAAATTGGTATTTCACCACCATAAAATGGTAATCTAACTTTGTAAAATCAAAGCTTACAAATCTTTTATCAAAAATAATAATTATGGATACGCAACATAAACCATTAATCGCCATCACTGGTGCAAGTTCCGGAATTGGAGCTGCAACAGCTCAATTATTTTCTCAAAACGGCCATCCTCTATTACTTATGGCCAGAAGAATAGATAAAATCGAATCTCTTCAACTCCCAAATACCATTTGCAAAAAAGTAGATGTCACACAAATGGATGAATTAAAACGAGCGATCAAAGAAGCCGAAGAACAATTCGGCCCAGTAGATTGTATGATTAATAATGCGGGTGTGATGCTTTTGGGAGACATTGCCAATCAAAATCCCGAAGAATGGAAAACCATGTTTGATGTCAACATTATTGGTGTTTTAAACGGAATGCAAGCAGTTTTACCTCAAATGAAAAACAGAAAACATGGAACGATCATAAATACCAGTTCCATTGCTGGTCGTAAAACCTTTCCAAATCATGCTGCTTATTGCGGGACAAAATTTGGAGTCCATGCCATCACAGAAAACGCTCGTGAAGAAGCTGCTTCTTCAAATATTAGAATGGTAACTATTGCACCAGGAGCGGTTGAAACAGAACTATTATCTCATACAACTTCAGATGATATCAAAAGCAATTACAAATCATGGAAAGATGATATGGGAGGTGTACTCTCTCCTCAAAATATTGCAGATACCATGTGGTATGCATACAACCAACCTCAGGGAGTGAATATTAGAGAAATCGTTATTGCAGCTACAAGACAAGAACCTTAGAAATAAAAAAAACAAAGTGATGTGGGGCAATTCATCACTTTGTTTTGATTCTACTATTTCAAATTTCATCCTTCGTCTCCATCTGTGAACACAAGAGCAGGATAAACGAAATGGCAGCCTTAAATCACCAACTAACCAATGTCAATTGGCATCACACATAAGTAATTATGGTTCGCAATCTAAAATCTAAAAGTGACTTTTGGTATCCGTATAAACACGTATTTTCTATTTTAAGAATTACGGAATAAAACATCTATTCGGAGAATTTAGACTCTAAATTCCAAATACTTACAACTAGCTCATCAAAAACACTTCTAGAATTAGTAAAATTTAAGATTTGAATCCAGCGATTTTTTTTGCTTAACCTGTGATTTTATTTAATTCGTAACTCCAGATCTTACGCAATGAAATTTTACTATTTATTACTCTTGTTGGGAATATATGCTTGTAACAATGATCCCTTACTTCAATCGGGAAACTTCCATACCCAAATTGATTCTTTAGATATTCACTACGTAATTAAAGGTATCGGTCCGGCCATGTTTGTCGGACATTTAAACTCGGGTAAAATCGGATACGAAAAAACGCTCTCTGAATTAGAAGATCAATTTACCATGATATATTATGACCCGCGAGGAACCGGTAAATCTGAAGCACCAAAGCACGTTACTGACTATGAATATGATCATTTGATTCAAGAAATTGACCTACTTAGACAGCACCTTGAATTAGATAAAATATGGATTTTTGGACACTCTGATCAAAGCGAAATTGCCATGGAATATGCCATTGAATACCCGGGACATATTCAAGGATTGATCCTGAGCGGTACTCATTTTGTTGAACAGAACCCGTCTGAACTATATGAACTGCGAGAATTTGAAAATACAAGACGTCAAAACCAGTGGTTTAATCAGGTTGTTAATGATTGGGAATATCGTATCGAGTTTCAAACTCTAACGGATTCTAATGGTCGTGATTTAACATATGCCCCTATAAAATGGTGGTGTTATGATTCCGCTAGTGCGCAAAAGGTCATTCCCATTTATAACCTTATTTCTCAAACTGGCAGACGTAAAACTATAAATGGTCAATCGCCATTTTCAACATCAGAGGAACGCCAAAAGTTATTTGACAGAGTTCATTCCTATCAAAACCGCTATCACGAAATTCAATGTCCAACATTTATATTACAGGGTGAATTTGATTCCAACAATCCTCCTAAGCTTGCAAAAAAGCTAGATGCTCAATTACCAAACTCGACTTTAGTATTACTTCCTAAATCTGGTCATTTCCCATGGGTGGAACAACCTGAAGAAAGTTTTAAAGCTATTTCAAACTGGTTGGATACGCTCTAATTTAAGAATTGCTTTTTAATGAATTCCATCTTTCTCTAGTAAGATCCATATTGAGTCTAACCCACGTATCTCCTGTCACACGCATCGTTCGTATATAAAACGGGTTTATCTTAAACCCCGCATTTTCATAACATTTAATGGCTGCTAAATTCCAATCAAAAACATTTAAATCAACCTTATCGACTTTTGGGTCATCAAAAAACTTCTCGGCCATTTTAAACACAATTTGCTCACCGATTTTTTGCCCCCTAAACGATTTATCACCGATCAAAATTCTGGATAACCTATAATGTCCTTTCTGATAGTTTAATTCGCAATGCCCTATAACTTCATTCGTTTCTTTCCATACCACTTTAAAAGGAACCAAATCATCCATCTTCAGATAATTCTCTAATTGTTCTCTCGTCAATGGAAAAGTAAAAATAGGTCCGGCAAATTGAAACAACTCTTTCTCGTTATTAATCCAGGATATAAAAGTGTCAAAATCTAAGGGTGTAAATTCTTGTAATTCTATCATTTTAATTTCCAATATGTAAATAGCTCACTCCTGCTTTTAGATTCTTAGAAAATATCAATCACTTTGATTATGACATGCAATTTATTTATGATTTCGACACCCGGTAAGCGAAAATTTACCTGTTTTTAAACCAATAGGAAAATACCTGTTTTTAACTGCTTACTGCGTCTGCAACCAATTTTGTATCAGTATATTGCTTAAACCTTTCCACTTTCCCGTCCATGAGGGTATATCGATGAACGAATTCAGCTTCCATAAATTTACCAGTATCCTTATATGTTCCCGAATATTTACCAAATACAAATACATCTGCTCCTGCATCAACAAACTCATCTACTGATGCTTTCCAATCCGTCCAGTTTTTTCCAAAACCCTTAAATACATTATTTGCAATATCATTAAATCCAATAAAATGACCTCCTCCCGGAAAGCCCTTCATTTGAACCCATTCAATATTCTCAGCGAATATAGCGGCTATTTCTGCTCCATTT
Organism: bacterium SCSIO 12643; assembly: GCA_024398135.1. Classification (NCBI taxonomy): domain Bacteria; species bacterium SCSIO 12643. The sequence continues at coordinate 3,482,378 of CP073750.1, read as the reverse complement.
CCTGCCGCAAAATGTTTATATAAATCCTTTATTATTTCAATGTTTTGATTCTCCATCGTTTCTTTAATTCTAATCTGTTTATCTAATTTGATTTTTGAGACAATCTATCCTGCCCCCATGTAGCCATCAATTCTAAAATTGGAATTAATGACTTGCCTGATTCTGTTAACGAGTATTCTACCTTCGGTGGAACCACCGGATATACTTTTCTATGCACAATCCCCTCACTTTCCAGCTCACGTAAACTTTTGGTGAGCATTTGCTTGGTGATCTCCGGGATCGACCTTTGAAATTCTCCAAAACGCTTGATATCTCCATTCAATTCCTGAAGAATAAGTGGTTTCCATTTTCCACCTATCACCTTAAGAATTTCACGCATTGGACATTTATTTTTAATCATTTTAGCTTATATTTATTTGAAAAACAACAAAAGTATGATTTAATGACCTAAGGATTAAAAAAAATGACTACTTGTATAAAACAAACCTAAATTATTGTTTTGTAACAAACATGTATAGATGAACATTTTTCGGATTTATGTACTCCTACTACTCACGTTTAATAGCGCTTGTAATACCACGATAACAAATACTAAATCTATGACAAATCAATCTAAATCTTACAGCTGTGATGTAGAAACAGGTACCTGTGATACCGTAGTTGAAAATCACGTAGAAGAAATTCAAATTCCGCAAACAAAGAAAGTAACTCTGATCTATTACACTGATCCTATTTGCTCTGCCTGTTGGGCTATCGAACCAGCATTAAAGAAGTTCAAATTAGAATATGGTGACTTTGTAAAGGTTGACTATAAAATGGGAGGTTTATTACCAGGATGGGAAGGCTTTGCAGATAAAGCAAATGGTATATCCAAACCATCGGATGTATCGCATCACTGGGACGAAGTAGGTCAAAACTCGGGAATGAGTATTGACGGTGATGTTTGGTTACAAGATCCTCTATCCTCTTCTTATCCTCCGTCCATTGCCGTAAAAGCCATGCAAAAACAAAGTGATGTATTGGCTTTACAATTTTTAAGAAGAATACGTGAAATGGTTTTTCTAGAGAAAAAAAATATCACCAAAGAAGTACACCTCATTAAAGCTGTAACCGATTGTGGTGGGGATTCTACACAATTTTTACAGGATTATCATAATCCATTAACAGCACAGGCCTTTTATACCGAAATTCAGGATGGTAGAAACCTTGGTGTACGTGGTTTTCCAACATTTATTTTTGTTGATGAAACAGGGAACGGGCTCAAAATTTCAGGCATGTCGTCTTACGAAAATTACATCACTGCACTTGAAAAAGTTTATGGAGAGACCATTGAACCTAAAAAAATCAAATTAAACGAACTGGAACTATTGAAGAAATATAGTTATATGGCTACAAGGGAAATTGCTTTTGTATTGTCTCAATCTGATCATGAAACTGAAAAAAACTTAGAAGTACTGGTTTCAAATGGGGTTATCGAAAAAGTCCCCCAGAAATACGGCAACTTTTGGAAAATTATGATCTAACGCTTTCTTAAGATCAAAGTATTAAATCTACGACTTACCTTTTCACCAACTTTTGAAGTTACTTGTTCTTCAAAACCTGGAATCGCTTCAATCTCAAATTGCGTTTGGTCAATTAGATTTTTGATTTTGTCCTGATCATAAAACTCGAACCCCCATTTGGTAAACGGTAACGTCTTCATTGATTCTTTATGGACAAAGCAAATGCAGACCTTACCTTCGAGTTTTAATACTCTATATATTTCTTTAAAGAAAGCCACTGGGTTCTGCCAAAAGTATATCGTATTCACTGAGAATATTCTTTGGAAAGTATCCGATTCAAAAGGAATCGTTTGCCCATCGTATAAATGATATTCCGCTTTCCCTTGTTTTATAAATTGGATGTTGATTTCCTGAGCTTCGGCATACATTAAATCCGATATTTCCAATCCAAAATATCGGATTGCTTCTGCCTGGTTAAGCACTTCGGGCAAATGTCGACAATTTCCATGACCAATCTCCAAAACCTGCATGCCTTTTTGTACATCCAAATGACCTATCGCATTTAATGTCATGGATATATTGGTTTCATTCATGGTATTGGCTACCTTCACACCAATATCTCCAGTAGGCTGGCTTAATTGTTTAGCTAATTCTTTTAAATCTTCTTCGGTAAATTCAGATAACTTCATCTGGTTTGATATTGGTTGATTATTGTTCCTTTCACGAAATCCCAATATTAGAAGTTAATTGATCATTTTCAAATACCTTTAAATTGGTATTATGCGTTTTGTTTTTCTAATAATAACGAAGCAGATTTACATAAACTTTTAATCCTACTCTCAGTCATCATCCAGTTTTCCGGAACCTTATCTGTAGTTCCATATCCTGAGGCCTTCTTCACCCATACTTTATTCTCATATAGGTTACAACCACCTTTACCGGATGATGAGTTTTTGAGACGTTCAAATATTTCTTTAGGAGTTGCCAGATATATCCGTGGTGCATCCAGTTTTTCCACATCCTTGAACTGTACCAGACTAAATATAGTATGTGGTCCAAATCTGGAAAACCAACGCTCTGCAGCTTTAATATAATCTCGTTTACCGCGAGTCACATAATCTTGTGTAAGTCGCCACAAACCATCCTGACTTCCTTTTACAGCAACGTTAATTTCATTTTCATCTAAGGTGATTTTGAAATTGTAATGGGAGTCCTCTATGCCATGTGGCTTAGATATTTTATAACCCAGACGTGCAAAAAAACCTGCAGTAAATGCTTCTGAAGCCATCCGCATATTCCACTCAGGAGCGCGATTAATAATAACAATTTTTCTCATAATACTTACGTTTAATGATTTAACCTAAACCCGGCATGATCTACTAAATCGGGTACTAAACGTTCGTCTATAAATAGACCTAAACCTTATTCCATTTGCCACTCTCTGCTATTCGCCAGCTTTTTTCTTTCTCTGGATTTCGCATCAAATGGTACATTTCTTAAGGTCATGGTAATATCATCATTCACGGTTGCCCATAAATAATAACTATGCTCAACCAGTCCTTTTACGATTGGTGAACAATCTACTTGATGTATTTTGTTATGTATGAGTTGTGGTCGTGCGGTACCTGTGTGTCCTAATCTTTGGGTATTTCCTTTAGTAAAATCGGAGATATACATTGCTGTATCTCCATTATTATAATATACGCTAATATGATTGCTCAATTCATGAATCTGTGCCATTGGTTGATCATGTTCAAAAACATTGTCATTGACATCCGGGGCACACATAAAGAGGTTATCAAATACTCTTGGCATTTGTCTGGAGTTAGAATATCCAATAATTTTCTTTAGTGCATTCTGTAATACGTAATTTCCCATGGAATGGCACAATAAACTAATGGATTGCCCACATGGTTGTAATTCCTGATCTGAAGATCGATGTATTTTATATAAAAAATCTCTCAACTTTAAAATGCCTCTCGCAATGGACTGCGCAGAATCCCGTGCATCACTTCTATCAGATTTGTACGCAGCAAAAGGCATCATACTTCCATCTGATGGCCAGGAAAACAAGACTACTTTGATCATTGTATCCTCATCAGAATTGTTACGGTTCACCATAAACTCCATAGCTAATGCTGCACCTACTGCCTCATCCCATGACACATTAAATCCATGCATATATACCAGGACATCCGAAGTCTGATCCATGTAGTTTTTTAAACCCTTGAAAAAACGTGTAGAAGAATTATCATCAAATGTAATTTCTTGATCTGTTTTTCCGGTTTGATCTTCGTAAGCCTTAATATGAGCGTGACGTGCTTGTTTCGTCAAATAATTAGCTAAACTTTCTCCATCCCCTTCCCTTCCTGATTTGAATTTCTTGTTCAAATGCTTTTCTACAATCTTTTGATCTATATCTAATGTCAACTCTCCAAATCTCAAATTGTAATGTCCATCACTACTGAATTTTGGGCCATATCCCGTTGGATTCCACCTATCATTCCCCTGATGGTTTCTATTTGTTGCAAAAAATAATTGTGCTTTCATAGGTGATCTTTTTAAGCTAACATGTGGTTTAATTCAACAACTGATGCTTCTTTATGCGCTGGAATATTCATATCCAAAGCCATTTCTTTAGACTTGCTCATATCCCATTGCTTTCTTGCTGCGTTGATAATAACTCCTATTACAAACCTTATGGCTATATATTCAACGGATTCAGGTAAATAGGGAATATTTATTTTTTCATTGGCTAGTTTAGATAGACGTACGATTAAGCGTTTGGCTTCCTCATCGTCAATACCTTTATCCAGACTTCTTACCAAATCATAAAATTCATTCGGAAGATTATCATATAAAAAGCGATCAATTTTAATCACAATTTTGATTAGAATTTTCTCTTCTCCTGTTTCATTGATAATAGGCACGTTTATCTTTTGATTGAGCCTTTGAGCTAAATCTTTAATCTCTGCATCAGTCATTTTAGACCTTTTACTTGCCGGAGCAAAGTACTCGTCTAAGAGACTTTTAAACTGGTCTTCAGTAAGTTCATTAATTGTCGCCATGGTTATGTTTGTTTGGTTGTTTTAAGTTTAAATGACTGAAAATTTATTTAAAACGAATCCTGTCATTTTCATAAAAGTCTAGTTTTTAGATATTAAAAACAAATCTTTTAATTCGGTTCTTTTTCGCTGCCTTAAAATTAAACATCTTATTTTGTTTTTGGTATCAGGGTAAATACGTATTTTTTATATTGGTGACTTTACGCATTTAAGCACATATAGCACTAATAAACAACCACTTACACCTTAAACACTAGTGACATCAAAAAAATCAAAAAATATACATGTATCCTACAGCGGCATTCTTATAGTCACTTAATAATAAATAACTTACGTTTTATTCTTGTCTTCTTAATTCCTTTTTTAATAATTCATTCTCCTTTTCTAACTCTCTAATTTCAAGAATTTTCTGAACAGCTACATAAGCTAATCCAATGGCCAACATACCTAGAAGAATTATGTATAAAAACCGAATCCGAATCCAACGTTCTGCTCTTTTTTGGTTGTTCGAAATAGATGAATAAAATTTATATCCTCCAGATTGAATAAAATCAAACCCCTGATGCGTTAAGCTTAAAAATGGAAAACCTTCCGGCCCATATACGCCTTTGTTTGAAATTATCTTGACATTATGGTCTGCTATTAGTTTTTCCTGTAATTTTTCCAGTTTTTCTCTTTGTGCATTCGTAATGATCGACCCAGATTCATAAAACGCATAAAACGTTGTCATGACTGAATCATCATAGTGGTCTCTAAGATGTCTGAGTATTTTATTCAGATCAGATGCATGTGCCGTCATAGTCACACCAGGTTTGTTCGGTTCTGTTCAGTTATTTCTTAATTCATTTAATGGTGTGGTAAATACTTATTCTATGATACTCCAACACCAAATAAAATCGCGGCAATTTACTATGGCGTTCGCACTTTTGGTATCAGGGTAAATACGTATTTTTTGTAATTCCCCAAAAGCTAAAAAAGTCTTATAAACATATCAACATCAACACTTTAAACCCAAAATATCAAAAAAATAGTTTTTACAGTTTTTTTTGGCATCACGTCTTAAAAAGTAGGTTTTCGTTTTAAAACATAAAAAAATCCAACTAACGATGTTAGTTGGATTTTTTATCTGAAACTTTATTTAGGACTCAAACAAATAAAGCTTCTATCTATTATCCACTAATAAATCCTACTCCAGCGGTGGTATTGGTTTGCGCATCAATTAAAATAAACGAACCATTTTCTTTATTATCACTAAAACGATCAAAATATATCGGTTGGTTTAGCTTCAATTGGACCTCTCCAATCTGGTTTAATGTCAAAGTCTGATCATTAATATCATTCTTAGCAAAATTTGCTCCGTCTAATAATTGTACTCCACCTATTTTCGCTAATACCGTATGTACTCCATGTTGAAGATGATATTTACCTCCTACTCTTAACGCTGATTTATCCATCCAACACACTGTAGCTTTGAGTTCTTTGCTCACTTGAGGCAACTCTCCATCTTTAACTATCATATCACCTCTACTCACATTAATATCATCCACTAAAGTGATGGTAATCGAGCTTCCGGCTTTTGCCTTTTGATACGCATCATCAAAAAAATGAATCTCCTTAACTGTAGACTTTGTACCTGAAGGTAAGACCTGAACAGCATCACCTACCGATAAATGTGCTCCATATAGTTTACCTGCATATCCTCGGAAATCATGATATTCTTCCGTTTTGGGTCTAATCACAGTCTGTACTGGAAATCTTGCTGAAGCTTTCTCATAGATATCTTCTGCCTGCATATTTTCCAAAGTGTCCATCAACGTTTCTCCTGAATACCATGAAATTCTTTCAGAAGACTCCACTACATTATCTCCATGCAGAGCACTTATTGGAATAAAAGTAATTTGTTGATTTTTATACGTACCTGCACTTTGCAGCTTCTTAATATCTTCTTTGATCTGATTGAATTTATCCTCTGAAAAATCTACCAAATCCATTTTATTCACCGCAACAATTATATTCTTAATTCTAAGTAAATTATTGATATAAAAGTGTCTTGCGGTTTGCTCAATCACTCCATTTCTAGCATCCACCAAAATGATAGAAGCCTGAGAAGTCGAAGCACCCGTCACCATATTTCGAGTATACTCAATGTGCCCTGGTGTATCAGCGATAATATAACTTCTATGAGGCGTTGAAAAATAGATATGTGCCACATCAATGGTAATCCCCTGTTCTCTTTCTGCTACCAACCCATCTGTTGCCAATGAGAAATCTAAATAATCTAAACCTTTTCGGGCACTACTTAGCTGAATGGCTTCCAGCTTATCCTCTGTCAACGATTTCGTATCATATAAAATACGTCCGATCAACGTACTTTTTCCATCATCTACGCTACCCGCAGTAGCTATCTTTAATACTTCCATGTTTTCGTCTACTATTTATTAAAAATAACCCTGCTTTTTTCTTTTCTCCATGGCCGCTTCAGAACGTTTATCATCAATTCTCGCTCCTCGCTCAGATATTCTTGAACTTCTAATTTCACTCACAACATCTGTAATCGTATATGCTTCTGATAATACTGCTGCGGTACAACTCATATCTCCAACAGTTCTAAAACGAACCACCTGTTCTTCCACGGTCTCATCTTCTTCTCTATACACCACATCATCCTCAGCTGACCAAATCAAACCATCTCTCCAGAAAATAGATCTCTTATGCGCAAAGTATATTGAAGGTATCTCAATATTCTCTTTTTCTATATAACTCCACACATCTAATTCGGTCCAGTTCGAAATTGGAAATACACGAACATTTTGCCCTAAATCAATTCTACCATTAAGCATATCGAATACCTCCGGTCTTTGATTCTTTTCATCCCACTGACCAAAATCATCTCTTACAGAAAACACACGCTCTTTGGCTCTTGCTTTTTCTTCATCTCTTCTGGCTCCTCCAATACATGCATCAAATCCAAATTCTTCAATGGCATCTAATAAAGTCTCCGTTTGCAGCATATTTCTACTTGCATATTTCCCTGACTCTTCTTTTACCTTTCCTGAATCAATATTGTCCTGAACATGTCTTACAATTAGTTCAACACCCAACTCTTCAACCAATCGATCTCTAAATTCAATAGTTTCCGGGAAATTATGCCCCGTATCGATATGCATTAATGGAAATGGTATCTTCGCTGGATAAAACGCTTTTTGCGCCAATCTTACGAGAGTAATTGAGTCCTTACCACCTGAGAATAATAACACTGGTTTTTCAAACTGCGCTATAACTTCTCTAAGTATATGAATTGCTTCACTTTCTAAAGCATTCTCTCTTAAAACTTCCTTCATCCTGTTTGCTTAAGCGTGTAACCCGCATTCTCTATTTTCCAAAACTTTGGTTGGATCGTAATATCTTGTTTCATTTGGAATATTATGTGCTTCCAAATACGCATCTAATTCTTCGTCAGAATAATTGTAAAACGGGCTTACTTTAATCACTCCATCAGCACTTAAAGAAACCACATCAATACTATTTCTAAATGCAGTTTGATTTTTTCTTAGATTGGTAAACCAAACTTCAGGTTGGTGGACGGCCATTGCTCTTCTAAAAGGTTCTAACTTCACCTGGTCTGTAAATACCTTATGTTCTTCACTATCCACCTCCGGAATTCCCATCAAGGCTTTTCTATAAGCCTCAGTTTGTTGCGGGACATACATATGAACATTTAAGTTTAAGGTTCTAATTAGTTCATCTGCATGTTTGTAAGTATAAGAAGTATTATAACCTGTATCACACCAAATCACATCGATATCATTTTTGACTCTACTAACCGCATGCAAAATAGCGCCTTCGTAAGGTCTAAAATTTGTTGTCACCACAGACTTTTTGTTTAAACCCAGAGCCCACTGTATAATCTCAGTCGGAGATTTCTGATTTAATTCTTTGTTAACCTCATTAATATCCATTTGACTTCCCCCATTTTATAGATGCCCAAACTCTTTCATGAAAGAAATACAACAACATCTTCGTCACCAACTCCACTGCACCGATGGAAAATGCCAATGTAAGTGTGCCCGTAATCAACCAGGAGATCAATACTGTATCCACTGTACCTACTACACGCCAACTTATTGATTTTACTACACTTCGGATTGGTTTTTCAGATGTGCTATCGGATTGATAATTACGCTGTTCACCTTTCAATTGAATTATGCCCATCCCAGATTTTCTTTTAAATTACTATTACCCTATCGGAATACTAGGATAATTATGCAAATGTATATACGAAATCCATTAGTGAACTATAATTTAGAAATTAATTATCCAGTAAAATGTTAAATAATGTCTGCCAGGGTATTATTTCCAAGGACTTTTAAGGTACTATCTCTAACCTGAATCATCAGTAAATGCACAGAACACGCATCTTCATCCGGGCAATCATCACATTTTTCATAGTAATTTAAACTTACACATGGTAACATGGCAATTGGGCCTTCCAAATTTCGAATTAAATCAGTCATACCAATCTCAGCGGGTGATTTTAGGAGGTAGTATCCTCCCCCTTTACCCTTCTTGGACCCTACATACCCCATTTTCTTAAGCGACAACAAAATACTCTCTAAATACTTATGCGAAATATTTTCACTTTCAGCAATGACAGAAATCTGCACAGGAGCATTTTCCTGGTGTCGGGCAATGTAGGTCAGTGCTTTTAATCCATATTTAGTTTTTCGAGAAAGCATATGCGAATGTAAATATATTGCGGAATTTTCGCTACTTTATCTCCAGCAAATTCTCTTTGAAAGCTTCTAAATAAGGGCAAAACAACTTGTTTTACATTTCAGGGTTAGTTTCTAAAACTAATATTGGAATATTGATCCGATCCACTAATTGATCCAAATAACCTGAAGAGTCAAAGACCTTACTCCATAGAGATTCTCTTCTTTTACCTCTCCCTAAGCATACCAAATCACTTTTATTTTGTTGCATAAAAGTGATCATTCCATCTATGATTTGCGCCCCTTTATGATAGGTACATTTTATCTCGGGGTTATTTTTCTCAAGCTGTTTCCACTCATCAGATAAACCTTCCGATTTAGAATAAAAATTGCTTTTCTGTATATGAAATGCATGCAAAGCTTTGCGGGTAAGCTTTCCCAACTCCAAAGCAAAATCAATGTTACAAGATCTAAGTGTTCGCTTACTACACCCTAAAACAATTTGTGACGACTCTTTAAATTGTTGATCTTTTTGAACAATCAAAATGGAACCTTTGTAATCGTCTAGCAGATATTTAATTAAACGACTATCATTTTTATTTTTTCCTTCTTTTTTACCTACGAAAACAAGATCTGGATTAATCTTCTGTGTTTGATCTTTAATCATCCATATAAGGTCACCAAACTCTACTAAAGATTTCGTCTCAATCCCCTCAGTATGAATCATCTCACATATGGAAGATTGCAAAATAGTGACTGACTTCCGTTCTTTTTCGATAATCTGTGTCAAAGAATCCAGATTCTCATCTGCGATTTTCTCATCCTGATCAATCACATGAAATATATGGATACATGCATTTTGCACCTTTGCCATTGAAATCGCATACTTCAAAGCGATATATGATGCTTCAGAAAAATCCATAAGCACCATATAATCGTATGATTTATATTGATTCTCTTTTTTCAAAGCTTTGATTTCAATGAGGTCCGAAGACCATTGCTTAATAGTCGGCTGTTGGCTCGTCTCCTCTATTGATCAGATCCACAGTTACTCCTTTATTTTTAGCGGTACTCTTGTAATTATCGATAATCTCTAACACATCATAATCAATACTTACAGAATGGCTCATATCAATAACTAAATGAGTTCCTTTAGGCAGACTATTTAATTCTTTTAGGATTGTGCCTTTATTTAAGAATGATACTTCTTCCGCTAAAGTCATTTTTACTTTATGCTCTCCATTGTCTGTTGTTTTAGGATGTAAGAAGTGAGAGTTTTTAAGACTGTTTCTTAACAAAACAATTACTGCTACTACTACTCCCATAGCAATTCCTCTTAATAAGTCTGTAAATACAACACCTAAAATGGTCACAATAAATGGTAAAAACTGGCTCCAACCTAATTCATACATTCTTTTGAACAGACTTGGTTTCGCTAACTTATACCCTACAATGAAAAGTACACATGCCAGAGATGCTAATGGAATCATATTTAAAATGTCTGGTATAAATGCCACACAAATCAATAAGAAGAATCCATGCATGATTGCAGATAATTTTGTTTGCCCTCCAGACTGAACATTAGCCGAACTTCTAACAATTACCTGTGTAATTGGAAGACCTCCGATTAAACCCGAAATCATATTTCCTGTTCCCTGAGCCAATAGCTCTCTATTGGTATTTGTTGTTCTTTTCTTTGGGTCTAATTTATCAGTAGCTTCCACACTTAAAAGTGTCTCTAAACTTGCTACAACTGCTATTGTAAATGCAACAACCCATATATCACTATCAAAAGCTCTGGCAAAATCAGGTAATGTAAACTGTCCTAAGAAACTAGATAAGTCTTTTGATACAGGAACTTCTACTAAATGATCTTTTAAGACTGCATATTCAGGAAAATACTTTGTAGCCAAAACTTGATATACAATACCTGAAACTACGGCTACTAAGGAACCCTGGACTAACTTAAAAATGTTATGCTTCTTAGATAAATAATTGTCCCAAACTAACAGAATCGTTAAAGATATCACACTAATAATTACTGCTCCAGGAGTTATATAGTCCAACATATTGATTAACTCCGAAAAAGTATTTTCTCCATCAGCTTGTTGGAAAGCCATATCACCTTCATAGTCCGCATCATACCCAAATGCATGTGGAATTTGCTTTAGGAAAATGATTATCCCAATACTCGCCAACATCCCCTTAATTACGGAAGACGGGAAATAGTAACCTATAACTCCACCTCTCAATAATCCAAGAACAATTTGAATTGCTCCAGCGATAATCACAGCTACCAAGAAATCGTCAAAACCACCTAAAGATTTGATTGATGTTAATACGATTACAGCAAGACCTGCTGCCGGTCCACTAACTCCTAGTGAAGAATTACTAATTGCTGCAACTACAATACCTCCAACAATACCCGCAATTAACCCTGAGAATAGTGGGGCCCCACTCGCTAATGCGATACCCAAACATAGTGGTAAAGCAACGAAAAAGACTACAATACTGGATGGTAAGTCTTGTTTAATATGCGCAAATAATCCTGAATTTTGAATAGATGTCTGTTCCATGTATACATTTTTTATAGGTTAATAACAATAATCCAAACATCATATTAGAACCATCTTAATCTGACATTAAAATCAGATTAGAATCTTCTTAATCTCAGATTACAGGCATAGAAATGGTAACAGTTGTACCCTCATTTAAAAGGGAATCTATTGATAACTTCCCTTTATGTAATTCAATGATTTTTGCACTTAATGACAAGCCCACTCCTGATCCTTTTACATTGATTACATTCTTACCTCGATAAAATGGGGTTGCAATTTTATCTAAATCTTCAGCTTCAATTCCTACTCCCTGATCAACCACTTTTAAGATGATACATCCGTTATCTAACTGAGCATTTATCTCAACCGGTTTATTGGAAGAAAATTTACATGCATTGTCCCAAATATTGATCAATGCAGTCTTGAGCAGGTTTTGATTACATAGAATCTTATTGTCTTTAACTTCTTCTATATCTAATTTTAACTGATGTTCTGGATTGATGAACTCATAACTATCACGCACAGAACCCAGGAATGTTTCAAATTCTACTTCCTTATAGGTTAGCCCAATGTCCTGAACCGATATCTTTGATAGTTGAAGTAGATTATTCACCGTAGAATTCAAAATTTCTGCTTCGTTTAGTATTGCTTTGAGAGACGCTACATATTCTTCATTGGTTCTGGATTTACTTACCGCCAACTCTGCTTCTCCTAAAATGGCAGTTAACGGATTTCTTAGCTCATGAGACGCATTATTGATAAAAGACTTTTGCGCCTCAAACGCAGATTCTAATCTATCCAAAAGCTTATTAAAGGAAATCGCCAATTCTCCAAGTTCATCATTTTCATTCCAAACACTGAGTCTTAAATGTAAACTCGAAGCACTAATCTTATTCGCGTTCTGAATTTTCAATGAAATGGGTTTTAAAGCACGTTTTGTCACTTCAAACCCTAAAGCAAAAATGATGGGAATCCCTAATAGGACCAACAATACCACAATGTTTCGCAGGTATTTCAAATAATCTAATCCTACCTCATCTTTTGCTGTTACAATAATGAGATAATCCTTTCCTTTTACATGAAATAGCTTACTGACGCCCTGATTTCCATCCCACTCAAATTCTATATTCCCATTGCGGATTAAGCTGATGACCACTTCCTTGGGATAATCATATTTAAATTGAGGCTTCCGGCCATGAACAATAGGTACCACTTCTTCAGTCTCTTGTGGTAAAGTATGTAAAAACTGATCATTAATTTTTTCAAACTCTTCATCAGAAAAGGAGTCTTTTTCTAAAAAGATTTTCTCCGTGATCTCCACACGTTCTCTCAATCGTTTCAGAAAATCATTTTTTCTATGATCAGATGAAAACCAATATAATAGAATCCCAAACACCACAAAAATGACACTTGCAATGATCGAAAATGTAATGGATAATTTGGTACTGATCCGCATAATCTAATCCTTAATGATATACCCCATTCCAATTACCGTTTTAATGATTTTGGAATCAAAACCCTGTTCGATTTTTTTCCGAAGGTAATTGATGTATACATCAATCACATTAGTTCCCAAATCAAAATCTACTTCCCATACATTTTCCAGAATACTGGTTCGTGAAACCACCCTATTCTTATTTTTAAGGAGGTATTCTAATAGCTTAAATTCTCTGGCGGTCAATTCAATTTGAATTCCATTTCGATATACTTCTTTTGAGCCTAGATTCATAGTCAAATCCTGAACCTGTAAATATTCGTTTTCCTTTTTTTCTGATTTTTTTCGTCTTCTGGTTAGTGCATTTATCCGGGCTAATAATTCTTTGAATTTGAACGGTTTGGTTAAGTAATCATCTGCTCCTATATCTAACCCGGTTACTATGTCGTCCGTTGTTCCCAAAGCTGTTAACATAATGATCGGTGTTGGAATTTCCTTTTCATTTTTTAGGATATTACAGACTTCAATACCATTCATTCCAGGCATGATAACGTCAAGAATAATTAAATCTAATTCCGAATCATCTGCCAGTTTAACTCCGGTAACACCATCAAATGCCTGAGTTACAATATGCCCTTCTTCCTCAAGCCCTCTTTTTATAAAAGATGATACACTGGCTTCATCTTCGATCAGTAAAATCTTCATCCTTTTATTTCAGTATTTTTTAATCTCCAGGGTGGATTTAATCTATTCTCTCCAGCAAAATATAAAATCAGTTGATTCCCATCCAAATCTTTAAGTCTGGCTTCTCTCCAAAGCCAACTTCTATCGGTAGGGTCTTCCTCAAATTCAACACCTTTTGCTTTTAACTCCCGAACTTTTTCATCCAAATTTTCGCATTCGAAATACACGTAAATTCCTTCTCCCTCTTTCAGTTCAGAAACTTCATGAATGGAAAAAGTACTACTCCCATTAGGACATACAAATCTGGCATAATGATCATTAGATTTTACTATTAAATCTAATCCTAGTTTTTGATAAAAATCTACTGCCCGATTTACATCAACAGATGGTATAGTGATTTGATTTAAATTCATATTTATTCGCAGAATTCTCTTCCATGGAAAACATTGATACATCCAAACTTATCTCTACAATCAATACCATCCACTTCAAAAGTAGCGAGATCCACCGTATCTAGTATTCGTTCTCCTTCTTTGTTAAACATTATATTTCTTCCACAGAAGTAGATATACGTACCATCAGTTGAAAACCCTTCTCCTTTTGGATAAATTTTTATCTTTTCATAATCGTCCGAAGGTACTTTATATTCTAAATAAAAGTAATGACATCCATCAGTAGACCATCTGGTGAAAAACCTCTTATCATCTGTGGCTTCAATGAATTTAAAACCTTCTACAGAACATACGTGCAATGGTTTTCTTTGCAGGTATATGTCTTTATAGTCGGCAGAATATCCACTTTCTAAAACTTTAAAATCCCGGCTACTTGCTCCTTCTATCGAATCTCCTGAATAATACGCGCGTTCTTTATCTATGGCAAATAGCCCTTCTAAAGGTTCAAACGATTCCGGATCGGCTCCATGAATAATTTGCCCATGGTAAAACACATAATTCTTATCTCGCGCATAGGCTTCATTTCCCAGTATTTCAAAAGTCTGCGCATCTGCTTTCGAAATTATATTTTCTCGTGTTCCATGCGCCTCATTCCAATCTTTATAATATACCTGTCCATTTTTAACTTCATACCCTTCACAAGCATAAGTGAAAAGACAAATCATTATGAAATAAAAGCTTTTTGGCATTATTAATATTCTTACTGTACGGCTTTAAACTGTGTATCTAGATAAATGCTCTCCCATTTTCCATCCTTAAATACACCCACCACAAATCTGTATGTATTCTCATCAACGTATTCCCACATATCAGTGACTATTGTACCACCATAATCGTAGGTATAAACGAAATTCTTATTCTCAGTAGTCACGGTACCTTTGGTAACTCCACCAAAGACATCAAACTCCCAAAACTTTATTGCTTTGGCTTCATTGACCCACATACGTACACCATGATTCCGATTTCCTAATTTCGTTTGAGAGTAGTCGATAAACCCTTTGGAGTTCGTAACCACAACGTTTTTCTGTAAGTCATATTTAAAACTTACTTCTTGTATAAATTTACTTCCATTACTCCATTTTCCTTCCGCCTTCCAGGTTTTATTCACCAGGGGAGCAAAAGCTTCCAGATGTGGATTTTGTGCCACCGCGTGCAATGAAAACAGAAACAATAAAAACCCTATATATCGCATTTTATCCCGAATTTTATAACATCTGACAAGATATACTTAAACTTTGGTTTCAAGGTTGTATTCCTAATTTAAACTTACTTCTCCTGTACGGCCTTTAAGAAACTAATTAGGATATCTGGTGACAATCTTTGTGAATACTTCGGATCTACATGCTGATATTGAACAATACCATATTTGATCACAAATACTGCAGGTACCGGTAATACGTGATGAATTGAACTGGTCCACCATTCGGTATCCATATGATATTCATTTCTATATTTCAGATATAATTCATCATCAATCTTCCATCCAATTCCAAATCCGTTAATAGCATTTATATTCTTATCAGAAAACAATTTGTAATCAATACCTCCACTTTTTGCAATGGTCGTATCAAAGTGAATAAAATCATCTGGTGTGACGGCTATGAGTTCAAATCCCATTTTTTTAATCTTTCCATGTACTTCCTGTAAAGCTGCCAAATGACGCATGCAAAATGGACACCAACCGCCACGGTAGAAAACCACCACCACTGGCCTCTCTCCAATATATTGTTTTAAATTAACTGACTCTCCATTTTGATCCAATACCTCAACATCCGGAATCCTTTCAGAATTTTTAATCGGACAAATCTCATACATGGCTTGTTGCGCTTTCAGTGTCCCAAGTCCAAATAATAGAACGAATAATATCCACTTTTTCATAAACTTTAATCTCAATTTTAGATAGGGTTAAACTTCAAGTTTATTTTTAAACTCTGCAATAATTTCTTTCACCTCATCAGTCAACTCCGTATCAGAAACCCAGGTATGTGTATGTCCTAAATAATCCATTCCTAAATAATCAGCACTACTTTCAAATGGATAAAAGAACCCAAATACTTCTCCTGATTCTGAGCCACACGATATTGCAGCCATTTTTTTACCTCTGAGTTTCCGTCCCAGTTCTTTTTCAACCTTTAAACAATCTGTGATTCGATCAAAAAAGGTCTTCATTACTCCGCTCATGGCGTACCAATATACCGGTGTGGCAAAAACGATCACATCGTATTCTACGATTTGACGCATCAACGCTATAAAGTCATCATCGTTATATTGATGTTCATAATCATATTGGGCAATTGCATAATCTACTAAATCTATTCTATCAGAGCTCCAAAGTCCTCTCAATTCTTCAATCGCTAAACTCGTGTTGCCATCTTTTCTTGAACTACCATGTATTATTAAACCTTTCATTTTATCCTTAATTTATTCCACAAAAAAACCGATACGCTAATATCGGTTTTCCTATTATTATCTTTTGATTCTTACTTCAAGTCAATGGCTTTTAAAGTGTTTTGCATTAATGATGCAATTGTCATTGGTCCTACACCTCCTGGAACCGGAGTGATGAACTCAGACTTTGGTGCTACTGAATCGAAATGAACATCTCCCAATAAACGGAAACCTGATTTTTTCGTTTCATCTTTCACCCGTGTGATACCTACATCAATCACCGTTACGCCTTCTTTTACCATATCACCAGTTACAAACTCAGGCTTACCTAACGCGACAATAAGGATATCTGCAGTTTTAGTAATCTCTGCCAGATTCTTTGTTCTGGAATGCGTTAAAGTTACCGTACAGTTACCCGGATAATTGTTTTGTCCCATTAAAATGGACATCGGTAATCCTACGATATGACTTCTTCCAACAACCACGCAATGCTTTCCTGAAGTCTCTACATTGTAGCGTTTCAACAATTCTAAAATTCCGTTTGGTGTTGCCGGAATAAATGAAGGCAACCCTAAAGCTACTTTACCAAAGTTTGCCGGATGAAATCCATCCACATCTTTGATAGGAGAAACAGCATTTAAAACGGTTTCTTCATCGATATGATCCGGTAATGGCAACTGCACAATAAATCCGTCAATCACATCATCATTGTTTAACTCTTCGATCTTAGCCAACAATTCTTCTTGAGTTGTTTCGACAGGCATTTTAATTAAACTAGAACCGAAACCAACTTTTTCACAAGCTTTCACTTTAGCATTCACATAAGTGATACTTGCTCCATTATCTCCAACTAATATTGCTGCTAAATGAGGTACTTTTCCTCCTTCTGCTTTAATCTTAGCTACCTCAATGGCTAACTCTTCTTTAATCTCGTTAGAAGTTTTCTTTCCGTCTAATAAAGTCATTTCGTTATTCTGTTTAGTTAAATTTCGTTTTGATTGCTATTATTGTCCCATTCCTGGCATTCCACCCAAATGTTTCATCATATTGGCCATCGCAGACTTATTGTTCATCAGTTTCATCATTTTCTTGGTATCGTTGAATTGTTTCATCAACTGATTCACTTCCTGAACATCTCTTCCACTTCCTTTTGCGATTCGTTTTTTACGTGAACCATTAATGATCTGTGGCTGTTGTCTTTCTTTAGGTGTCATTGAATAGATAATTGCTTCAATATGTTTAAAAGCATCATCCTCAATGTCAATATTCTTCATTGCTTTCCCCATACCTGGCAACATTCCCATCAAATCCTTCACATTACCCATTTTCTGGATTTGTTGAATTTGTTGTAGAAAATCATCAAAGTTAAACTGGTTCTTCGCAATTTTCTTTTGAAGCTTACGGGCCTGCTCTTCATCAAATTGATCCTGAACACGCTCTACTAAGGAAACCACGTCCCCCATACCGAGAATACGGTCGGCCATACGTTCCGGATAGAAAATATCCAACGCTTCCATTTTCTCACCGGTACCAATAAACTTAATTGGTTTCTTAACAACGTGACGAATCGATAAAGCGGCACCACCACGAGCATCACCATCTAATTTGGTAAGAATTACCCCATCAAAGTTTAATCTATCATTAAACTCTTTTGCAGTATTTACCGCATCCTGACCGGTCATGGCATCCACGACAAACAAAGTTTCTTTCGGATTGATGCTATTTTTAATAGCAGCAATTTCCTGCATCATTTGCTCATCAACAGCCAAACGACCAGCGGTATCAACAATTACCACATTTTGTCCATTACTTTTTGCATGGGCAATACCTGCTTCAGCAATTTTTACCGGATCTTTTTCTTCTTTGTTAGAATATACATCCACACCAATTTGCTCTCCCACCACATGCAACTGATCAATCGCTGCAGGTCTGTAAACATCGGCAGCAACCAATAACGGAGTCTTTCCCTTCTTGGTTTTTAAGAAATTTGCCAATTTACCTGAATGGGTGGTTTTACCAGAACCTTGAAGTCCTGCCATCAAGATCACCGCTGGATTTCCACTTAAATCCAATTCTTCAACGGTTTCTCCCATCAAGTTCGCTAACTCATCATGGGTAATCTTAGTCAATAACTGACCAGGAGATATTGCCGTCAGTACATCCGCACCTAAAGCTTTTTCTTTTACCGTATTGGTAAACTCTTTCGCGATTTTATAATTCACATCCGCATCCAGCAACGCTCTACGGATCTCCTTCATCGTTTGAGCTACGTTAATTTCCGTAATACTCCCCTGACCTTTTAGGGTCTGAAACGACTTTTCTAATCTCTCTTGTAATCTATTAAACATGGATGTATTTTATAGCTGCAATAATAATTGTTTTCGTTCGATGTTCATCTGTTTCACTTCGATAGCTTCTTCAAAATGGCTACATTCTGTCAGGTACCTGAATACCTAAAAGCTTCATACCTGATTTAATCGTCTTACCGACCTGATCGGACAATAAAACTCTGAATTGCGTTAAAGGTTCATTGTCTTCGTTGAAGATTGGGGTAGATTGATAAAATGAATTATACATTTTCACCAAATCATAAATGTAATTCGCGATGTTAGCCGGGCTATAGTTTTTCCCTGCTTCCGCAATGATTGATGGGTAATCATTCATCGTTTTGATCAAATCCAATTCTTTTTCGGTCAGATGATCTTCTGATATTTTTACTGGTTCTACACCTCCAGCTCTGCGAATGATTGATTGAATTCTGGCATGTGCATATTGAATAAACGGTGCAGTGTTCCCATTCAGATCAATAGATGCTGACGGATCAAACAACATTTTCTTTTTCGGATCTACTTTAAGAATGAAATACTTTAAAGCACCTTTACCCACCTTATCGGCTAGTGCATTTTGTTCTTCTTCGGTCTGATCAGAAATATGTCCATGAATTTCAGATGCCTTTTTAGCATCATCTACCATGCCCTGCATCAAATCATCTGCATCGACCACTGTTCCTTCTCTAGACTTCATTTTACCATGAGGAAGCTCCACCATGCCATAAGACAAATGATAGCATTCTTTGGCCCAATCAAATCCGAGTTTTTGAAGAATGATAAACAGTACTTTGAAGTGATAATCCTGTTCGTTTCCTACTGTATATATCAGTTGATTTAGATTTGGATAATCTTTGTATCTCTGAATCGCTGTACCAATATCCTGTGTCATGTACACCGCAGTTCCATCTGCACGTAAAACCAGTTTATGATCTAGACCTTCAGCTGTTAAGTCAATCCAAACTGAACCATCCTCTTTTTTATAGAAAATTCCTTTTTCCAATCCTTCTGTTACGAAGTCTTTCCCATACAGGTAAGTATCTGACTCATAATAAAGTTTATCAAAATCAACTCCCATTGATTTATAGGTTGTTTCAAACCCAGCATAAACCCATCCGTTCATTTTTTCCCAAAGTGCATATACTTCAGGCTCTTTTGCTTCCCATTGCTGCAGCATTTCTTGTGCTGCCTTAAGAATTGGTGCATTTTTCTTTGCTTCTTCCTCTTCTGCCCCTTTTGCTACTAAATCAGCAATTTCCTTTTTGTATTCCTGATCAAATTTCACATAGTATTTACCTACCAGATGATCTCCTTTAAGTCCTGATGATTCCGGTGTTTCACCATCTCCAAAACGTTGCCATGCGATCATGGATTTACAAATGTGAATTCCACGATCGTTGATGATCTGTGTTTTTACTACATGGTGTCCGTTTGCTTTAAGAATTTCTGCTACCGAATACCCTAAGAAATTATTTCTTAAATGACCTAAGTGCAACGGCTTATTCGTATTCGGTGAAGAATACTCAACCATTACTGTTCTTCCTGAATCTGGCGCAAATCCCCAGTTTTCAGTTTGTGCAATTTGTTGGAAAAGATCGTTCCAGTATGAATTGCTGATTTTTAAATTCAGGAATCCTTTTACAATCTCAAAAGATTCAATAAAATCAACCATCTGGGTCATTTCCTCTCCAATCATTTGAGCCGTTTCCATTGGATTTTTACGACTAATCTTTAAAAGAGGAAAGACATTTACAGTATAATCTCCTTCAAATTCTTTACGTGTTTTTTGTAATTGAATCGAAGGGAAATCCTGATCTCCAAACAGTTTGATTAATACTTTATTTACGTTTTCTATTATATTTTGTTCAATATTCATTGCTATGCTTTTTGTAAAAAACCATCGTGGTTTTTCCATTCTTCGCTGATAAACTTTACTGGTTTACCTTCTCAATTTGCGGCAATACATCTTCCAGAATTTCAAAAGCTGTTTCCGCCATTTTATTTTTCTTTTCGTCTAAAGTTGGATTGATCTCTACAAACTCCAGACATCCTACCTTTTCAGTTTCAATAAAAGCTGTAATGATTTCTTTGATTTCCTTTTCATCAAACCCTTTTGAAACCGGTGTTCCTGTACCATGAGAAATTAAATCACAATCCATACTATCTACATCAAATGAAATGTAAATCATATCACAGTGGTCTAATCTTTCTATGGCTTCGGATATACAAACATCCATGCCTCTATGCCGGACCTCTTCCACCCGGTAATTCCTGATTTGATGTTTTGCAATGATTTCGTCTTCTTGTTCTTCTGTATCTCTTACTCCAAAATACACTGTATCTTCTGGTAATACGTTAGGAACTACTCCTGAAAGACCTTTCATCCTATTCCAGGCAGCTACTTCTTTATCGCTAAGCTCATTGATTTTTAATTCCAGATTATCCAAACCTAACGCAGAACCTAATGGCATTCCATGCACATTTCCTGATGGTGTGGTATATGGCGAATGAATATCGGCATGAGCATCAATCCAAACCACACCTAAGCGTTTATTTGGATATGCTTTTTTCATACCCGCAATCGTCCCGGCAGCAATAGAATGATCTCCGGACAACACAATCGGAAACTCAGTTTCCATAGCGGTATGCACTGCTTCAGTTACATTTTCCAGCACTTTAACTACAGTTTCAATACGAATAGCATTAGGAGTATCAACGTCTCGGTACAAATCTTGGTTGTATACCTCAACGGTCTTGTGATTGTATTTAGATAAGGTTTCACTTTTATTGTTCCACCCCACCACTTCCATGGCTTTAAATCCTAATGAAGCACCTCTCGTTCCGGCACCTACTTCCGACTCAACAATAACGTATCTAATACTCATTTCACTGCATTTTTTAAGTGCCGCGAAAATACGATTATTGTTAGGAAAATGAAGGGGAAATCTACCCTTTTGTTAAGAGTTTTTGATCCACCAAACGGGTTGTTTAAATCAATACTAATTCTAACTAAAAACTAAACCTCACACCTAAATCTAAACCGCAACTGTTAAAATTGTAAGACCTTTTTAGCGTCTCGGGCATATCAAAAAGAATTATGAATTTTTCACTCTCTGAAAATGAATCATCGTAGTTATAATTTCTTTTCGTCCCATCGGATGTTTCAAGATTCCCATATTCAGGAGCATATGACATGGTGATAAAACTTAATTCAGAAAAAACCGACCATTTGGATGATAGTATATAATCCAATCCAAAAGCTCCTTTAGCTCCAAATGAGACTCCTCCTTCATCTATTTTTTTATAGGAACTACTATTCGTATTTCCAACTGAATTGAATACCGATGCTCCATCTGTAATGATACGACCAAAACCAATTACAGCACCGAGCTTCATATAAGGATTGATCTTTTCATTTCCCATATGAAGAACTATAGAAGGGGTAATTCGATACATCTTGGCACTTATAGTTTTACGCTCATGGAGTTCAGATTTTCCTATTCCAAAATTAGATGTTATTTCAATGTCATTCTGATCAACATCAGCACTTTGATGATAGTTTATTTGCGTTTCAAAAGCAATATTTTTATGGAACCTATATCCAAATTGACCACCAATATTCCATCCCCTCCCCAGAGAATACGGTACATTCTCAAACCTATATTCTGTGACGACTTTAGAATAATCCACATAGGAATTCACCATATCACCTCTTTGATTGGCAATACCAATAGCATAGCCGGAAGATATACCAACATAAAACTTTTGGGCTGAAACTAATTTTATGAAAATCAGACAAATTAAGGTTAACAAAACGGTTTTTAAATAATTCATGAGTATTTATTAAAGATTAAACATACCCGCATTCTCACATAGTAGACGTAAAGTCTAGAATAAAAGTTGTAAGCAACACTAATCAAACATTATTGATCGTAAATACTCTTTTTCAATTACCTCCAATTCTAATATATCGTTTTTATAGAAAACCACTATTTGATCTATTTTCTTCTCTTTTATCATGGTACAAATAGAATCTTCAATTTCTACTTCAAACTCGGAAAGTCCTAAATTCAATTTATTAGAAAAAAAAGTAATGATTTCAGAACTATCTGAATCAACTATAATTTCTTGTTCTTGATTTTTAAATCCTATTCGACATCCCTTAAAAGTATTAATATCAATAGGGCTTATTAGATAAAATCTTAAGTAATGATACCCCATTAATTCCGAGTACTCAATGCTTAGTTTAGATGATTCTTTACTAGCTATTATTTCCCTTTCAAAACCTTTTATCTTATTAATTGAAAGGTTTTCTGCATCGCGTTCTAGTAATCTTGAAAAAATTCCCATTTTGTTTTTTTAATAATGAAATCTTCCACAACAGTTTTTGAATTTTCCACCACTTCCGCAAGGACAAGGGTCATTTCTTCTAATACTGTTTTGAGTTCTATTTAATTCTCTTTCGTCCATGTTACTATTGAACATTCCTTCTAAAACTTGATACAATTCCGGATGTTTCTGAGCCATCAATTTAGGTCTTTCAAAAAAGTATTCACTGGCCACAGCAAAAAACTCAGATTTATTCGTTCCTCCGTACGGATTAATGTCTGAGCTTTTATCATAAATAGCATTCATTTCCTGATTCATCAAATCTATCCAGGGAATCACATATTGCTTGTTCAATAAACTTTCAGGAATTCCGTCAATTACCCCATCGGATTTATCAATCAAATGAACAAATTCATGAATAGCCGTATTCTTTTTATCCGTTTCATTTTGAAACCCATGATGCAGTGCTTGTTTGGACAAAATCATTTTCCCATTCATATATCCTGTTCCTACCATCCCCAGAATATTTCGTTCCGCACCTTTGGTTTGAAACTTTTCGTTAAATGATGAAGAATATAATAACACTTCAAACAGATTCGTGTATTTCCATTTGGGGAATTCAAAAATGGGAATTACCGCACTGGCAGCGATTAATAATTCATCATCTATGTCTACAGCTGTATCAATTCCAGTGATTCTTATGTTCAAAAGAAATTCCTGGATCTTAAATTCAAAATGTCGTTTTCCTTCAGTAGATAACCCTGCATAAAAACCGACCTCTCTTAACAGGATTTTTTGCCATGCTTTAGGAAAAGGCTTGGACGGAGTTTTCCATTTCTGTTTGAACCATAAACGGTATAAAACGAAAATTAATACCAGAGTTAAAACTGCAAGAATTAAATATCCCATGTTATAGAATTAGCTTACTAAATCCAAGCATAAAGAAATTGTATTCCTCATTTAATCCATATCCGAATTGTGCATCAACCTGAAACAATGGACTAAATCGATACCATACACCTCCATCCATATTATGCACCCAACCAATGTTTTTTACGATAATCTTATCTCCATAGATTTCCGCAAAAACACCAATATTTTTCTGGATTTCATACCCACAATTTAAAGTATATCCAAATTGATTTTGAACATCAATACCCTCATTTTTAGATTCAGTTCTAAATGCATATTTCAAATTTCCTGCAATGCTAAACTTCTTTGGAAATGCATAACTCCAGGCCGCTAAAAAATTAGACTTCCAAATTGGATTGATATTATTTCCGCTATTTAAAAACACTCTCGGAACTTCCTGATTAAATACCAATGCCAATTCGGGGATATAGTCTCCTTGTTCAACCACATTTACCTTAACACCAATGTACGTATCCAGATTATTAAGATTCAGCTGATTCACGTTTAGTGTTGTAAACAATCTCACTTCTACCCGATTTGAAACACCATACAATAATCCTAAATTTGGAACTTGAGAATTATGATTCCTATTTACATCTGCAAATTGAAACCCGGTCTCAATTTGGAAACCTCCTTTATACACCGCCTTAGAGGATTCAGAAACTCCGGGTCTATTGGTTACCATAGATTCCGTTGCAACTCTATATCTCTTTTTTGAAGGCACATACCTATCGGAATTCCATTTAAATTCTGAAATAGAATAATTTAAAGTAAAATCCTTAAACACTTCCTGAGACCATCCATTAGAGGTTAATCCAATGATCACAATGACTCCAACAAATATCCCGAGGTTAAATTCTCTTTTCATAAATTCTCGAATAATGATCAAATATAAACGAAGCACCAGATTCAAAATCAAATCCAATTAAGAATTCTAAATTCATGCTATAAGAATCTCATGCTCTTCTTTATTTTTGCCGCCCGATAAAACAAAGCGCATGAGTCTTCAAGAGCAAATAGATAAAAGAAAAACATTTGGTATTATCTCGCATCCTGATGCGGGAAAAACAACACTGACTGAAAAGTTATTGCTATTTGGAGGTGCCATTCAAGTTGCCGGAGCGGTTAAGAACAATAAGATTAAAAAGACTGCGACTTCAGACTTTATGGAGATCGAAAAGCAAAGAGGGATTTCGGTAGCGACTTCCGTGATGACGTTCTTCTATAAGGATAAGCTTATTAATATTCTGGATACTCCTGGTCACAAAGATTTTGCCGAAGATACTTATCGTACATTGACTGCTGTTGATAGCGTTATTTTGGTAATTGATGCGGCCAATGGTGTTGAGCCACAAACCAGAAGACTCATGGAGGTGTGTAGAATGCGAGATACTCCGGTTATTGTATTTGTCAATAAGATGGATCGTGAAGGAAAGGACGCTTTTGATTTATTGGATGAGTTGGAAGAAGAATTAGGAATTAAAGTGCGTCCGTTAACCTGGCCAATTGGAATCGGGCAAGACTTTAGAGGTGTTTATAACATCTATGAAAACGAAATCAACTTATTCAATCCGAACAAAACCAGTATTGAAGATGACATCGTTTCTATATCTGACGTAAATGATCCCAAATTAGACGAAAACCTGGGGGATCAGGCTGCAGAATTAAGAGATGATCTGGAATTGGTTGAAGGTGTTTATGATGCTTTTGATATTAACGAATATCTATCGGCTAAAACTGCACCGGTATTCTTTGGGTCTGCACTAAATAACTTCGGAATTCGTGAAATGCTCAACACATTCGTGGAAATTGCACCAAATCCGCTACCTCGCGTTTCTGATGCAGGACCAATCGATCCGGAAGCTTCTAAATTCAGTGGTTTTATTTTTAAAATTCACGCTAACTTAGATCCTAGACATAGAGATAGAATTGCTTTCTTACGTGTATGTTCCGGAAAATTTGAGCGTAATAAATTCTTTGAGCATGTAAGACTCAATAAAAAATTAAAATTCTCCAATCCATATTCGTTTATGGCTCAAAGTAAAGAAGTTGTAGATGAAGCTTTCCCTGGTGATGTAATTGGATTATATGATACGGGGAATTTCAAAATCGGAGACACGTTAACACAAGGTGATAAATTCATGTTTAAAGGTATGCCGAGTTTCTCTCCTGAGTTGTTTAGAGAGGTAGTTAATACTGACCCTATGAAAACTAAACAATTAGAAAAAGGATTGAAACAGCTATCTGATGAAGGTGTCGCGCAGTTGTTTACACAGCAACCTGGTAATAAGAAAATTCTAGGTACTGTTGGTGAGCTACAATTCGAAGTTATCCAATACCGTTTAAAGCATGAATATGGCGCTTCCTGTTCGTTTAGAGGATTACCTCATCATAAAGCAACATGGTTAACCACAACCAATCAAAAACAATTGGACGATTTTGTTAGAATTAAATCCAGAAACGTAGTTCAGGATAAAGATGATAACTGGGTATTTATGGCTGATTCGCCATTCCTATTAAATATGGCAAAATCAGATTACCCGGATATTGAATTCCATACTACCAGTGAATTCAAAGTGGGGTAATACTACATAGATAAAACTACGATCTCAATCCTTCTGTTTTTTGCTCTACCTTGAGCAGTGCTATTGGAAGTAATTGGCTTTGCAGATCCCCACCCCTTAAATTTTAAGTTTTTATGAGAAACACCGTTTTCTTGTAAATAGGCCATTACTGAGTAGGCTCTATCCGTTGATAAAGCCAGATTGGCACGTGCATCCCCCACATTATCAGTATGTCCTTCAATGGATACTTTAAACGTTGGATGTTCTTTCATATAGGCAATTAAAGCATCTAAACTCGCTCTGGAATCTGCACTTAAATCTGCAGAGTTTGTAGCAAAATGGATATTTTCAATGGTAATATGTTGTCCCATTCTACTTTTCTCCACTTTGACATCCACCTTAGTTTTTATAGGTTCTCCTTCTTTTGGTGCTTTAATCAGTTTATTGTTAAAAGCTAAATCTTCTCCTTTAGCGGTAACCACATAATCTGCAGAGTCTTCGACATTGACAATAGCTGTAAATGAACCACTAATCGTATCTACTTCAACAGATTCTACCTCTTGCGTTTTTGTGTTTCTCAATTCTATCTTCGCATTTTTTGGGGCTTCTCCTTTAATCGTTTTCACTGTTCCTTTCACCAACATCACTTTTTCGGGTCGAATCTTTTTAGGTAATGCCACGCTATAGATATCCAGACTTTTTCCCTTGCCACCGTTAAATGGAGATGCAGAACCAAAATATGCCGTCTTGCCATCTAAACTCACCACGTAACCATGCTCGTCTTCCGGAGTATTCAAAGGATAGCCTAAATTCAATGGAACAGTCCATTTTCCATCTTCGAATCGACTCACAAATACATCATATCCTCCCATTCCCATATGTCCGTTTTTCGATGCGAAATACAAGGTTTTATCATCTGAATGAAAGAATGGACTTTTCTCATTTCCCGCGGTATTAATAGGCTCTCCCATACTTTGACCTTTTCCCCAGGTTCCATCTGCTTGCCTCTTAGATTGGAAAATGTCAATACCACGAGTTCCCTCACGATATACGGCATACATCATCCATTTTCCGTCTTTTGAAATCGTAGGTTGTGATTCCCATCCTTCATTCGTATTAATATTTGGACCTAAATTTTTAGGTTTTGTCCAATGCCATTCTGAATTACCACCTTCGGTTTTAGGTGAAAATTCATACTTGGAATAATAGATATCGCAGTTCATTTTTCCTTGATATGGCTCACAAACAGTATAATAAATCTCTCGATTATTCGCAGAAATTGCAGAACCTCCATAATTAGCTTCCGTATTCATATTAAAAGGAGGTCCAAATGCCTGTCCTTTTACAAATTCCCCGTTGGTATAATTTGAAACCGAAAACCTCTCCACTTTAACAATTCGATCGCTTTTAATGTAGCTCTCTTTCATGTTTTGTTTTACCTCTACTCTTCTGGTAAACAGCATCACTTCATTATCAGGTGAAATCGCAGGTAAATACTCATCACTTTCATCTTGTGACAATGGAACAATCTTCTCCGCATTAAATGGATGTGGATTGGCGTATTGATAAGCCAAGAATTGGGCTAATTTTAAGTTTTCTTTAGCCATTTCCATTTGCTCATCATACCTTCTTTCATATTTAGAGTCATCATCACTCGAGAATCTTATAAAAGCATCATAGTATTTTGCAGCAGCCTCATAATCATCTTTATTCATATTGATTTCTCCCAGAAAATAATATGCTGCAGAATGAATTTCCGGACAAGCTTCTACGACTCTTTTAAGATCTTCTTCAGTCTTTTGATATGGTTTTTGTTTACTTCTGGCATGCTTAATCTGTGCAAAAGTCTTTTCCCAAATCGCCATTGTAAAATCCTCATCCAGAGTTAAAGCCTCTCTAAAGAACATCATTCTTTCTTTATAACTATACTTTTTCTTGTCGATAGCTTTTTCATAAGCTTTCACCGCTTTCTTATTCTCCGATAATGGGCAATCGTCTTGCGCTAAAACTGAAAAGGAAGTTCCTAAAAGAGGAACCATGATCAATAATGAAACTATAAATCTCATAGATACGTATCTCATTTAACTCCGAAATAATGCACGCGAATTTGCGATTCATTTAAACGAAAAACAACAGAAATATTTTCTTTTACTTCACAATTTTTCTAAATAAATCACAACGGGTTAAATCTTTTGTTTGTTTTCGCTTTTAAAACAATCCAACTAATGGATATGCAACGTTAAAACAGGTATCTCACTATGATTCACCACGGACTCAGTGATATTATCGTTAAAGAGCTTCTTAACCCCTCGATATCCATGCGTGATCATTGCAATTACATCCGCATTTTGTTGTTCAGAGAAATTAATGACTCCTTCATCAATATCAAATGCATTATATATATGAGAATCACAATTTTTCAAACCGTAATCAAACTTCACCTGCTCCATACGATCTAAAACAGTTTTAGTTTCCTCAAAATACGTTGGTGTATTTACATATACCAAATCCAATTCCGCTTCGAATATGTCTGCAAATCTTTTTACTCTAGGCAATTGCTCATTAATTTTCTCTTCCGTAAAATCAGAACAACACACAATTCTACGAATATTGAATTCATCGGAAGCCGTATTCACAGTCAATACTGGCACCGTTGCGATTCTAACAATTTTTTGTGCTGTAGAACCAATAAACGCTTCTTTTATTCCTGAAGATCCATGTGTTCCCATAACAACAAAATCGATATTATTTTCCTGAATAATATCATTGATCTCAAAATCCAGAGCTTGTTGAATGACTTTGGTTTCTACATTAATTCCTACAGCTTTAATTTCTTTTTCAAGCTCATCCATCTTGGCGTTCACTCTATCTGTTTCTTGTTGGATAGCTTCTAAAACCACTTCGGGTTGCATACCTGGCATGGTAATATCTCCAGCAGTGGTTAAGCTAATATCAACGTATTGTTGAACGCTGTTTAATGAATGTAATACATGAAGTTCTGCCTGAAGTGTCTTAGACAACTTCATCGCAATATTTAGAGCATTATTTGCTGCATCAGAAAAATCGGTAGGGAACAAAATACGTTTCATAACAAATAAGTTTAATGGTATTATTTGTCCCTAAAATTATACCTTATAAGTCATATAGAAAATGACTTTATAGGGTATTTTCGTTAAATTATAATAACGATTTGATAATCCTGGTCACGTTGTAACCTTCAGCCTCCGCTTTATAGTTTGGTACGATTCTATGTCTTAGAATTGGTAATGCAACAGCTTGTACATCTTCAATATCCGGAGCAAATTTACCGTTAATCAAAGCATGTGTTTTTGCACCTAAAATTAAATATTGTGATGCTCTCGGTCCTGCTCCCCAGGAAACATATTGGTTTACCACATCAGTTGCATGCTCTCCTTGAGGTCTGGTCTTCGCTGTAAGCGTCACTGCATATCTTAAAACATTATCCGCTACAGGTACTCTTTTTACCAAATGTTGGAAATACGTGATTTCCTCAGCACTTAAAACCGAATCAATGGTTGGTGTTTCATCATTTGTCGTTGTTTTCACAACTTCCAGCTCTTCTTCAAACGATGGATAATCCACCCAGATATTAAACATAAATCTATCCAACTGCGCTTCAGGCAACGGATACGTTCCTTCCTGCTCAATTGGATTTTGCGTAGCTAAAACAAAAAATGGCTGATCTAATTTAAAAGTTTGACCTGCCGCTGTCACGGATTTTTCCTGCATTGCTTCTAATAATGCAGATTGTGTTTTAGGAGGGGTACGGTTAATCTCATCAGCCAGGATGACATTTGCAAAAATCGGCCCTTTAACAAACTGAAATTGTCTCGATTCATTTAGAATTTCCGAACCAATAATATCCGATGGCATTAAGTCAGGAGTAAACTGAATACGGTTATGATTCAATCCCAACGCGTTAGAAATACTGTTCACTAAAAGCGTTTTCGCCAATCCGGGCACACCTACCAAAAGTACGTGTCCGCCACTGAAAATAGCAATTAAAACTTCTTTTAAAACGTCTTCTTGTCCAATAATTACTTTTTGAACTTCCTGAGTTAATTGGGTATATTTATTTCTAAAAGCTTCTACAGCTTCTACATCGGATTTAAATTGTGTTCCTGCCATATATTAAAACCAGCTATGTTGAAATTGACAATCTTGTAACGATTCATCAATTCGAATATAATTCAATTTAATTTTCCCCTGGATCCATTTATCTAGAGCTTCTTTTTCTTTTTCTGCTTTGGCAGCAGTTTGAATCTTCAGGTAATCATCTTCCAAGTTCGCACGGTGTGGTTCAGTTACAGAAACCAGTTTTACGATTCTATACGATTGCGATCCATCATATTTCTGGTAAATTACCGGTTGCGAAATCTCTCCAGGTTTCATTTTATCTAGAATAAAAAACAAACTCGGATCTACTTTACTCACTTCATCGATTTCAAAAGTCGTACTTCCGGTCTGTGGATTAATCAATTTACCTCCATTCATTCTGGTCGATTTATCATCTGAAAATCTAGCTGCTTCAGTTTCAAACTTAATAGAATCTACTTCAAGAATTTGTTTTCTTAAAGAATCAAGCTTGCTCTTTGCTGTAAATAAATCCGCCTGCGCAAATTGAGGTTTTAAAAGAATATGTCTCACATTCGCTTGTTGTCCTCTTCTTTCGATCAATTGAACAATATGAAAACCATATTCCGTTTCAAAAATCTCAGAGACCTGTCCTGGTTGAATTGTAAATGCCACAGCCGCAAACTCCTTAACCAACTGGCCTCTTTCCATAAAACCTAATTCACCATTTTTCTTAGCCGATCCTGGGTCTTGAGAATACAAAAAAGCCAATGTCCCAAAATCTTCACCTTTTAAAATTCTATTTCTAATTCCTTCTAGTTTTTGACGTGTGGCTTCTTTTTCAGCATCACTAATCACGGGATCAATCACAATATGTTCTACCACTACCTCAGAGTTTACAAATGGTAAACTATCTTCAGGGATTTTATTAAAGAACGCTTTGACTTCTTTTGGAGAGATATCTACATTACCTGTAATCGAACCTTGCATTTGTTGGGTCAACATTTGCTCCTTAATAAGGTCGTGGAATTCGTCTTTAATCTCCGGAATGGATTTACCATAAAACTCTTCCAATTTCTCTTCAGATCCAATTTGTTGAACAAAATACTGAATTCTTCTAGAAATTTCTCCATTAATCTGATCTTCTGAAACTTCCAAACTATCAATAGCGGCCTGATTCAATAAGAGTTTTTTGAACATTAAATCTTCAAATATGACACATCTGGTGTTTTCTTCAATAGGTTGACCTGATCTTGCATATTGAATAATCGAACCTTCTAATTCGGATTGTAATACAATTTGATCAGCTATAACCGCAATTACTTTATCAACAACCGGTTGATTTTTTGTTTCCGATTGGGCTAACAACCCAAATGTGACCAAACTCAATAATCCAGTTATGATCGTATTCTTAAGGTACGAAGATCTCAATTTCTTGTATGTTTTTTGCTTTTTGATATATATCAGTCCTCAAACTTTCGAGTAACTCTAGCTTCCTGTTATTCAGGATAATCCTTTTTATATTCTCTTCCTCCATTGAAAGAGGTGAAACACCGTCTTTCAACTTGTAATCGACTAATCTGACCAAATATAGATATCCGTTATCGTATAGCTCAATCAGTTTCTTGTTTTTTAACAGTTTTTCCTTGTTATAAGATACAATCGGAACCTCGTTTAATAACTCATATAAATACTGCCAATTATCATCTAAATAAAACTTCGCAGCGTGCATATAACAGAACTCCTCCAGTTTTTTAAAATCTTCATCATCAGACGACATCAACCATTTCTTAACCTGCTTATTCTTTAAGCTCCCTGAATCCAACATCACATATCTGGCCTTAACAATATAATCTGCTAAACCAAACATCTCTTCATGATCTTTATAATACGCTTCAATTTCTTCCATTGAAACATTGGTATCCAGTTTTTCTAGAAGTAATTGATTTTGATATGAGTATATCAACAGGTCAGTTCGATATTTCTCAAGCTTTTGCGTTACATCCTGATCCTCTTCAGATAGGTTTAACTCTGCCTGATGCACCATTAATTGACGATCAATCCAGGAATTCACATAACTGTTCCTTATACTTACGCTATCCTCAATAGATGCTTCGAAAGGAATCTGTTTGAGTACTTCATCCTCGTATAAGTATTTATCATACACCTTAGCTACAGGAACTTTATCATCATTATCGTTCTCTTTCTGTACACATGCTATAAAAAGAGTGCTGAATAAGATTATATAGCCAAGTTTCCGAATCATTAGTTTAATGTACTAAGAACTTCTTTATTGATCGTATAAGAGTACTTTACGCGTAATGCTTCGATCCATTCTTTATCCAGTTGATCCTGATAAGCCGATGTGATCAATCCACGCACCTCATCCAATTGCTTTTCCTGAGAAGGAAGAACTTCCATAACTTCTACTACGATAACATTGTCTTTATTGTCAACAATACTCACTCCTGGTTTACGCTCTACTTCAGCAAAGTATGGTTCCTCATCAATTTCGTATTTGCCTTCACGAATATTTACAGCCAATTCTGAATTTTTGTTCATCATCGCCATAATGGTAGAATCCGATTTATTCTCCTTAATCATTAACGCTACCATATCAGCGATTTCTTTATTATCACAGATATACTGTTTCGCATTTAAACGCTCATTCCACATGTATTCCGACTTATGTTTGTCGTAATAAGCTTCCAGTCCAGTAGAATCTTGCATCGCTTTTTTCCACACTTCTTTCTCCATGATTTCAAACAACAATATACCATCATGATACTCAGTTAAAAGTGCTTTATACTCTGGATACTTATAGCTTAAAATTGATTTTTCATAAGCAATCATCTTAAGATCAACAAATTTGTCAAATTCTTTATCAATAAATAATGGTACCGACTCAGCTTTACGGTTTCTCATTTTATCAGATAAATATTTAGCAAAATCAGCTTGAGTATAAGTTACCTTTTTCTTACCATACTTCTTATCATTAATCGTCATCATAGCGGCATCCAGCCCTTCCGCTTTTGCCAATTCCCATTTTCCTTCAAAATATGATGAATCTATAACGGTATAAAATGCATCTTTAGATTTGGTTTTGATTTTGACTTTGTATTCTTTCATCAACTTCGTTACCAAAGCATGTTCTGACCCCAGACTTCTTCTATCTTTCTTTACCTTTTTTTCCAGCTCATCATATTCTTCTTCATACGATCCAATATTTCTTTTGTCTTCACGCATCACAATATGCCATCCAAACTGAGTTAAAAAAGGCTCAGAGTAATCACCATTATTTTTTAAAGCAAATGCTTGAGCTTCAAAATCAGGAACCATTCTACCGGCACCAAACCAACCCAAATCACCACCTTTCTGCGCAGACCCTCTATCATCAGAATAAGTATTCGCTAATCTGGTAAACGGTTCTCCAGCCTGAAGTTTTTGATAGATTTCCGTAATCTTTTTCTTAGCCTTAGCTGCCTCTTCCGGTGTAGATTTATCATTAGAAATCACCATGATGTGAGCCGCCTTGATTTCACCACTTGCCGGACGTTTATCTTCTACTTTAATTACATGGTACCCATATGAAGTACGAATCGGTTTAGAAACACTTCCTACTTCAGTTTTATACGCAGCAGATTCAAACGGATAAACCATTCTAAAAGCAGAGAAATAACCTAGATCACCTCCATTTTTTGTCACTGATGGATCATCAGAATATTTTACAGCTAAATCAGCAAAATTAGAATCTGTCAATGCTTCCTTATAAATCTGATTAATTTTAATCCATGCATTAGCGGTATCTTTTGGTGTCGGGTTTTCCGGAATTTTAATCATGATATGGCTTGCCTTGATTTCCCATTTGGAACGCTCATAAGCCTCTTTAATTAAATCCTCGGTAAATTGATTATCTACCAAATATGGAGCTGCCAATTGATTTACATATCCGCCCAGTTCATTTTGGAAAGCGGGTACGGTATCATATCCTTGAACTTCTGCTTCATGAACTTTCAGCTTAAAATTTAAGTATAGATCTAAATAGTCTTCTACACTCTTTTTGTCCGCTGATTCTATTTCAACATTGTTTTTGTTGTAAATAGCCATGAATTCAGAAACGGTGATATCATTTCCTTCGATTGTCAAAAGCACATCATCTTCGTTTTGTGCTACCACAAAACTTGAAGCGATCAATGCCACTCCAGTTAATACATGTTTTAAATTCATAAGATTATAATAAAATAAGGTTATCCTTTTCTTGAGTAATTTGGAGCCTCTCTTGTAATAGATACATCATGAGGGTGACTTTCTACTACCCCTGCCGATGTAATCTTCACAAATTCAGCTTCTGCTAACTCTTTTAATGTTGCTGCACCACAATAGCCCATACCAGAACGAATACCTCCAATTTGTTGGTACAATACCTCTGCAATACCACCTTTGTAAGCCACTCGACCAGAAATTCCTTCTGGTACTAGTTTACTAATATCATCTTCAGCATCTTGAAAGTATCTATCTTTCGATCCTTTTTGCATCGCTTCAATAGATCCCATTCCACGGTATGATTTGAACTTTCTTCCTTGATACAGGATAGTTTCACCTGGTGATTCCTCCACTCCAGCAAACATAGACCCTGCCATAATAGAAGCGGCACCAGCTGCTAATGCTTTAACAATATCACCAGTATAACGAATTCCACCATCAGCAATCACCGGAACACCAGTACCTTTTAATGCTTCTGCAACCATCATTACCGCAGTAAATTGAGGAACCCCAACACCAGCGATTACACGTGTTGTACAGATAGAACCCGGACCAATACCAACTTTCACTGCATCCACACCTGCTTCAATTAAAGCTTTGGCCGCAGATACCGTTGCAATATTACCTGCTACAACATCAATACTTTTATAATTTTCTTTTACCGTTTTTACCATTTCGATCACCCCACGAGAATGTCCGTGAGCTGTATCAACAACCACAGCATCCACGCCTGCTTTCACTAATGCATCCACTCTATCTAAAGTATCCGGAGTTACACCAACCGCACCAGCAACTCTTAACCTACCAAACGAATCTTTACATGCATTTGGTTTTAATCTCGCTTTAACGATATCCTTAAAAGTTAAAAGTCCGGTTAGTTTATTCTCTTCATCAACTACCGGTAACTTTTCAATTTTATGTCTTTGCAATACACTTTCCGCAGCACTGATATCCGAACCTGATTTGATAGTGATCAGGTTTTCTGATGTCATCACTTCGGTAATTGGTCTGGATAAGTTTTTCTCAAATCGTAAATCACGATTTGTTACAATCCCGATAAGCGTCATATCATCATCAACGACAGGAATACCACCAATAGAATGTTCTTGCATTAAAGCCAATGCATCACCAACAGTATTACTTACCAAAATAGTAATTGGATCCAGAATCATCCCACTTTCATATCGCTTTACTTTTCTTACTTCATAAGCCTGCTCTTCAATGGTCATGTTTTTATGTAACACACCAATTCCTCCCTCTTGTGCAATAGCGATCGCTAACTTAGATTCGGTTACTGTATCCATAGCGGCAGATACAATTGGAATATTGATATCAATATTTCTAGAGAACTTCGAAGATATATTTACATCCCTTGGTAATACCTCTGAATATGCAGGAATTAATAATACGTCATCGTAAGTAAGACCTTCTCCTATAACGCGTGCTGATAATGTATCCATAACTATGCTAATTGTCGAAAATAAAATTTCACAAAAGTAGTAAGTTTTGAGTTCACACAGGTTATGATTTTAAGGCATTTTTCAACTTATCTCAACAATACAAATGAACCTCTTTTTTGGTAGGAAGCACCAGTAAAATTTGAAACTTGAATCCAATATACGTAAGCCCCTAATTCTGCCAGTTTTCCATTGATTTCACCATTCCATCCTTGATTAATATCGTTGGTTTCGTATACCGTCTTTCCCCATCTGTCATAAACGATCATTTGAAATGAAGCCAACTCTCCAAAGCTCACCACTGGTTTAAATATAGGGTTGGCACCCCCAGGTCTAAATGCATTGGGTACAAAAACATTTAAATTTCTTGTAAAACATATGCGATTGGATAATGCCGAGTCTTGCATCCCAAAAGCATTCCCCAAATCTTCGCGCGCTTCAATTTCAAAACAGAAATTCGCACCTAATTCTATATCATCTTTTAACGGATAATTAAATCTCGTAGTCCCCACATCGACCGTTCCTACCAAATCTCTCTGATTATCGATAATCCTGTATATTCCATAATCCTTAACTCCGGACCCTACAGAATCCCATCCAATATAATCGTTCCATTGTAAGGTTATATCTAACGAATCATTATCCATATCTCCTTCCAGATACATTGAATTCCCAGGTCTGGAAATAAACATTATACTTCCACAAGTATCCACAATGCCAATTCTAAAAAAATATGAAGTTTCATCTACACTTGATTCATAATCATCCATAGAAAAAACAGGCGTATTTTGAGAAGGTATTCTCGTAACTTCAAAAAAGTTATTATGTCGTTCTAAACTTCTATAAAGCACATAGGCAGTTGCAGGTAATGAAGTATCTGTTAAAGATTCAATATGAATTGAACTATTATTTTCAACGGTAATTTTCTTAAAATACTGTTGAGACGGTATCACCAAAGAATTAGCCAAAGCACATTTTATATTTGAGGTACTGGTCCTTGTTCTATTGGTACTAACTGCTCGAACTTTATAGCAATACAAATCCAAATCATTTGATTTTTGATGTGTGTAAGAGGTATCTGTTCCTGGAACGGTAACGGCCAATTGATACGGTCCATTATTTACCGAAACTAAAATTTCATAACTATCCAAATCAGTCCATCCAATATAGGAGTTCCAAATTAAGGATACGGTATTTTCACAATTATTCGGAACAACTTTTAAATGAATCGTTCTTTGATCAATGGCTGCTGCTGATGTATTGGCATTAGGTTTATAACAGCTATCGAATGCAGCAATAGTATACTGCTGAAATTTAATCTTAGGATCAATTGTTGGTAAAGTCTCCAGATATGTTGTATTAAAACGTCCCCAAACCGTATCCAAAGTAATGTAACCTACTGGTGGTGTTGTTTGATAATACAAAATAATATATCCATCCGTATCGGGAGATGAAGATGGTTCCCATCCCATACTTACCTGTTGCCCTGCTCCATCTACAGTAATTGAATCATATATTGGTGTTGCCGGAGGGGTATTATCCTGAAACAAATCCTTCAAAACAGCAGATACAGATGTACATCCTGTTTGATCTGCAATTTCTATTCTGTAATAAATAGAATCTGAGCAAACTTTGAAACTATCATTAAATAACTCCGTTCCATAATTCGTTGTTCCAATCTGCGTATAAATTCCACCCACTCCAATTTTTCTAAAAATATTATAGACACCAGAACTTGAAGGAATATTCGGGGAAAAAACCGGATTCCATTGCATCACATTGGTAGAATCGGTAACAGACGTAAAAAAAGGTAAAATCGATTGTGCTGTATCAGAAGGACCAGAAGGTGTTTGGCCAGAACCATCATCATAAATCGTTTCTACGTAAAAATAAACTGAACCCAAATTCGCATTGTTAATCAAATCCTGGAATTGCGTTGCAGCTAAAGTATTTACAACATTCGCAGTATATGGGCCATTTATATTCGTGGCCACATACACATTGTAAAATTGAAATTCATTATTTGGATCTGATGGGGGTACCCAGGTTAAAGTTGCTTCTCCATTTTGATTAACAGCCACACACTTCAACTCAGGTGCATTTACCGCACCTATTAGCGTGTTGATATTTAACAGCA
Source organism: bacterium SCSIO 12643 (assembly GCA_024398135.1). Lineage (NCBI taxonomy): Bacteria > bacterium SCSIO 12643. Next base: position 3,443,498 of record CP073750.1, on the reverse strand, counting down.
GTAGAAACTGTAAAATCAAACCAATGAATAATTGGTGTTTTAGAGTATTTCGATTCATTTGTACCGAATAACGTTTTTTTTGTGTGGATATTTCACTTTAGAAGACGAACTTATCTCCCTGAAGTTGTTGCTTGGCTTCAAAAAAATCTTTAAGAATTTCATCCATGATTTCTGATGCCGGTTGAATACGGTCTATATATGTTGCGACCTGACCAATTTCCAGTTCACCATCTTCTAAATCACCTTCAAACATTCCTTTTTTTGCTCTGCCTCTACCAAGTAATTCTCTTAATTCATCAGAAGATGCATTTTTTTCATATGCTTCTTCAATTTGATCAAAAAATTTATTCTTGATCAATCGAACAGGTGTTAACTCCTTTAATGTTAATTTGGTATCGCCTTCACCTGCCTCAACAACCTGCTTCTTAAAATTTGGATGCGCTGAAGACTCCTCTGCAGCAACGAACCTTGATCCAATTTGAACCGCATCAGCACCTAAAACCATTGCAGCCAACATAGACTTACCCGTACCTATTCCTCCTGCAGCAATGACAGGAATACTTACGGAATCAACTACTTTTTGGATCAGCGTTAATGTGGTTGTTTCTTCTCTACCATTATGTCCTCCAGCCTCGAAACCCTCTGCAACAATTGCATCTACTCCCGCTTGTTCCGATTTCATAGCAAACTTCGCACTAGATACAACATGGATCACTTTAATTCCTTCAGCTTTTAATTTGGACGTCCAGGTCTTTGGATTCCCTGCAGAAGTAATCACAACAGGAACTTTATATTTAATAATTGTTTCTATATGCGACTCAATATCAGGATAAAGTAATGGTAAATTTACCGCAAAAGGCCTGTCTGTTGCATTTTTACATTTCACAACATGTTCTTCTAAAATATGAGGATACATTGACCCTGCACCAATCACTCCCAGTCCCCCGTGGTTACTGACAGCAGCTGCTAACTGCCAAGGTGAACACCAAATCATTCCTGCCTGAATAATTGGTTTTTCAATTGCAAATAGTTTTGTAATTCTATTCATTGTCATTACTTTCGTCTCGCAAATGTAACTCATTTATGAGCCACGTTTGCAAACGTAAGCCTGAGAAACTTGCGTTACTTTTTGGGGATTTTATTAACTATAAATGCTTCAAGCATTTATATAATATAGGAATGAGTTAATCCTATGAAACTATTTTACGTATTAGTATTTTTATTCGTTTCATATAGTACTACCGCACAAAATTACACTTGGGAAGTTGGTGGCGGTTTGGGTACATCAAATTATTTTGGTGATATTGGCGGTTTAAGCTATGCTTCGAAAAAAGGCCCATCTGATATTGTTTTTGCATCAACACGATTTAATATTTCAGCATTTGCAAGAAGAATGATGGACTATCGTTTTTTCTTAAACTTCTCAATTAGTTACATCCACATTGCAGGAGATGATCAGTTATCTCCTAATACAAGTAGAACGACAAGAAATTTAAACTTCACAAACAATTTGTTTGAAGGTTTGGCCATGGCAGAATATCATCCTTTCGTATTAAACGACCTTGGAGGAAAAAGAAGGTATGTTGCTGATTTACACGTGGTTTTAGCAACAGGACTAGGTATTTTGTATCATGACCCGTCTGGTAAATTTGGATCAACTAATGTTAAACTTCGTCCACTTAAGACCGAAGGTCCTTCAAACACGTATTCTCCATTACAAGCGGTTATTCCTCTCTCAACTGGTTTTTTTGTATCCTTTAAGGGTAAATATTCAGGATATAGAGTTCATAGAGTAGGCATTAATTTCACCTACAGACTAACATTTACAGATTATCTTGATGATGTAAGCACGGTCTATCCAGAGCTTTCCGTTTTTGATGGAGATCAACAAGCCATTGACGCTTCATATCGAGGTTTGGATAATCCAAGCGATCCTAATTATTATCCAGAAGGGAAAGTACGTGGAAATCCAAATTCAAACGATGGATATTTTACCACGATGATCTACTATAGTAAGCGTATTCGTTCTGGCAGGAAAAGACATAAACTTCCTAGACGTCAAGAATTCTACGGAAAAACTAGAAGGTCAAGACGTAATAAATAAAGTAATTTTTGTTCATAACCCTATTCAATTTTAATGTAAAGAAGTATCAATCCAACAGGGGTAATTTCTTACATTCGTGAGCTTATTATTCTGATAAAATTTTTACGTCATGCATAAAGATCAATTGGTTTTTGATTTAATCGATCAAGAAAAAAAACGTCAACTTGAAGGTATTGAACTTATTGCTTCCGAAAACTTTGTAAGTCAAGAAGTTTTAGATGCAATGGGCTCTATTTTAACAAACAAATACGCAGAAGGCTACCCGCATAAAAGGTATTATGGTGGATGTCAAATTGTAGATCAAATTGAAGAACTAGCCATTGATAGATTAAAGACACTATTTAATGCGGAATGGGCAAACGTTCAACCGCATAGTGGTTCGCAAGCTAATTACGCAGCTTTAATGGCCATGATTCAACCAGGAGATACAGTATTGGGGTTTGATTTATCCCATGGAGGACATTTAACTCATGGTTCTCATGTAAATTTTTCGGGAAAAATGTACAAACCTGTTTTTTATGGTGTTCATAAAGACACAGGACGTGTAGATTATGACATGTTAGAAAGTCAAGCGCGCAAAGAAAAACCAAAAGTAATCATTTGTGGTGCTTCCGCATATTCCAGAGATTGGGATTACGAAAGAATCAGAGCTATTGCTGATGAAGTTGGAGCTTTTGTGATGGCTGACATTGCGCATCCTGCCGGACTTATTGCCAAAGGATTATTAAATGATCCACTACCTCATGTACATGTAGTGACCAGTACCACACATAAAACACTTAGAGGACCTCGTGGTGGTATCATCATGATGGGGAAAGATTTTGAAAATCCGCTAGGTGTAAAAACTCCAAAAGGTGTAATCAAACCGATGAGCGCATTATTTGATTCTGCAGTGTTCCCGGGATCTCAAGGTGGTCCTTTAGAACATGTGATTGCCGCTAAAGCTGTCGCATTCGAAGAAGCTTTATCTGATGATTACTTACACTACATGGTTCAGGTAACTAAAAACGCGAAGGTAATGGCATCAGAATTTGTAGATCGTGGGTACCAGGTTATTTCAGGTGGAACAGACAACCACAGTATGTTAATTGACTTAAGATCAAAAGATATTACTGGTAAATTGGCTGAAAACTCTCTGGTTGAAGCGGATATTACCGTAAATAAAAATATGGTTCCGTTTGATGATAAATCTCCATTCGTGACATCGGGTATTCGAGTAGGTACAGCGGCTATTACAAGTAGAGGAATTACAGAAAATGAAATTCCTGAAATCGTGGACTTGATGGATCGTGTGATGATGGATCCTGAAAACGCAGATAATAAATCTGAAGTAAAATCTAAAGTAAATGCATTAATGGGCCACCGCCCATTACATAAATAAAAGTTATGAATATTCCTGCAAATAATCCAGAGTTAAAATCTTGGATATCTGTTGATAAAAACAGTGATTTTCCTATTCAAAACATTCCTTTTGGTATTTTTTCTACAAAAGAAAAAGCACAAAGAGTTGGAAGCATTATTGGGAACACAATTATTGATGTTGCAGCCTTAGAGGAATTAGGTTATTTGAAAGGTCTTGATATTGATACCTGGTCTTATGAGTCCGATTCTCTTAATGTGTTGATGGATTCTCATAAAGAGGGGATTCGTTCACTGAGAAATCGTATCTCAGAAATTTTCAGAGATGACAATCCTGAATTGAGAGATAATGATGCACATAAAAATGAAATTCTGATAAACAAAGATTCTGTGACCATGCATCTACCTGTAGAAATTGGTGATTATACTGATTTTTATTCCAGTAGAGAACACGCAACTAACGTGGGTACCATGTTTAGAGATCCAAATAATGCATTGTTACCCAACTGGCTGCATATTCCTGTTGGATATCATGGTCGCTCCTCCTCTATTGTAGTATCCGGTACAGATATTAAAAGACCTTATGGGCAGACCAGACCGAATGAAAATGAACCTCCAGTTTTCGGAGCTTCAAAGCTTGTTGATTTCGAATTGGAAATGGGGTTCATCACTTTCGATGGAAATAAACTTGGAGATCGAATTTCTACTGATGAAGCTGAAGATTACATATTCGGAATGTGTTTATTCAACGACTGGTCAGCAAGAGATATTCAAAAATGGGAGTATGTTCCTCTTGGACCTTTCTTAGCTAAAAACTTTGCTTCACACATTTCTCCATGGATCGTAACATTAGATGCCTTACAACCATACAAAATGGAAGGTCCGGTTCAAGATCCAGAAGTTTTTGATTACTTAAAATACGAAGGTCAAAAGAACTATGATATCCATTTAGATGTGTTTATTCAACCAGAAAATGGAGAGGAAACCAGAGTGAGTAAATCTAATTTCAAGTATATGTACTGGAATATGAGTCAACAACTCGCGCATCATACCATCAACGGATGTAATATTAAAGCAGGTGATATGATGGGATCTGGAACAATTTCCGGACCTACTCCTGATTCATACGGTTCGATGTTGGAAATTGCATGGAAAGGAACAAAACCAGTTACACTTAATGATGGTTCTGAACGTAAATTCATCCAGGATATGGATACTGTAATCATGCGTGGACACTGTGATAACGGAAATATTAGAATTGGTTTTGGAGAAGTAGCTGCTAAATTACTTCCAGCTGATCCAATTAAATAAAGCTTTTAACAGTTTAAATGAATAGATAATTCATGGCAAAAAAAACATCTGCTAAAATTTCTGAGGAAGAACAAGAAATCACCAGAGTATATCAAAACCTCTTAAAGAGCGCACGATTTTCTCAAACTGAGGATGATGTCCGTAAAATTCGTAAGGCTTTTGATATCGCAAACGAATCACATAAAGGGGTTCGAAGAAAATCGGGTGAAGCATATATTTTCCATCCACTGGAAGTAGCTCAAATTGTTGCTGAAGAAATAGGTTTAGGTACTACAACAATTGTGTGTGCCTTATTGCATGATGTCGTTGAAGATACTAATCTAACTATTGATGATATCGAAAGTTATTTTGGACCAACTGAAGCCAGAATTATTGATGGTTTAACTAAAATTGAACAAGTATTTGAAAGAGAACACTCTATTCAAGCCGTTAATTTTAGAAAAATCATTCTCACATTAGCAGATGATATCCGGGTGGTGCTTATTAAGTTAGCTGATCGCTTGCATAATATGCGTACCCTGGATTCTATGCGTAAAGACAAGCAATTAAAAATTGCTTCGGAAACGCTTTATATTTATGCTCCATTAGCACACAGACTTGGTCTACATGCGCTAAAATCAGAACTAGAGGATCTTGCTTTAAAATATAAAGCACCTCAGGTTTATAATGAAATCACACAAAAGCTTCAAAAAACAAAAGACGTTAGGGATAGATTTATCAAACAGGTCACACTCCCTATTCGTACCAGTTTAAAGAAAGCCAATATTAAGTTTAGAATCCAGGGTAGACCTAAGTCTATTTTCTCGATCTATACTAAAATGAGAGAGCAGAAAGTAGCTTTTGAACAGATCTACGACATTTTTGCAGTAAGAATTATTCTTAATGTAGAAAATGAAGTTGACGAAAAAGCAGAATGCTGGAAGGTCTACTCTATGGTAACTGATTTCTATAAACCAAACCCGGACAGACTTCGAGATTGGATCTCAACTCCTAGAGCAAACGGATATGAATCGTTACATACAACCGTAATGAGCCCAGGAGGGAAATGGGTTGAAGTCCAAATTCGTACAGAGAGAATGGATGCAGTTGCAGAACGAGGTTTAGCCGCTCACTGGAAATACAAGGACAAGAAAAGTGATGCATTCGATACATGGATGCAAAGAGTTCGTGATGTACTAGAAAATTCATCATCTAACCCAATTGAATTTGTCGATGATTTTAAGCTTAACCTATTTGCTAAAGAGATTTTTGTGTTTACTCCAAAGGGAGATATTCGTTCTATGCCGCATGATTCTACAGTATTGGATTTTGCCTACGAAATTCATTCGGAAATTGGGAATTCCTGTATTGGCGCTAAAGTGAGCCAAAAAATGGTTTCATTAGGACATGTACTATCCAGTGGAGATCAGGTAGAGATCATTACATCCAAGGCCCAAAGACCAAAAGCAGAATGGCTTGAATTTTTATCAACTTCTAAAGCCAAAGCTGCGGTTAAAGCGTATTTAAAAGAAGAAAGAAAAAAGATCGAATCTAAAGGTAGAACTACTTTGGGTAAAGCTATGAAAAAATATGGTATTACCCGTAGTAAAAAGAACTTCCAGATTCTATCTACTTTTTATGGAGTGATACATGTAGAAGATATGTTCTACAAAATTGGTGTGGAGAGCATTCACCTCAATAGATTGAGTCGACTCAAAGTCGAAGACGGAACGATTACTTCTAAACCAAGGTTAAAGAAAATAAACAGTTTGGATAAAATTGTATCTGAAACCAGAGGTAAGAAATCAGAACTGGTCCTGGGTAAGCAAACTTCATTTAACTATGGATTGGCAACATGCTGTCACCCTATTCCTGGTGATGATGTCGTAGGGTTTATTACTAAAAAAGGTGATATGGAAATTCACCGTGTAAGTTGTAATAATACCGTAAAAATGCTCTCTAACTATAGTTATCGAGTAGTAAAAGCCAAATGGGATACCAACGAAACAATTTCGTTCTTAACCGGAATGAAGTTGATGGGTTTTGATAGAAAAGGAATTGTAAACGAGATCACCAAGATTATTTCAAATGACATGTTGGTGAACATTCAATCTATTAGTTTCTCTACTGAAAATGGTCTTTTCGAAGGTACCATTACAGTTTTTGTAAATGATACCTCTCATCTAAAATCGGTTAAAGAGAAAATCAAAGCGATTAAAGGAGTAAGTTCCGTACATAGATTGGAATAGACCCTTTTACTATTCACCAGAAACTTTAACTTTTGTCAGGGAGGTTGATTTTCCGTCACCTCCAATAAATATCACTTCCCCGTCTGCCGTTTGATAAAATCTTCTTGGAAGCCAATATGGTTTTTTGGTCCCTTCCATTAATAGATCAATAGTCACTTCTCCTCCATCGTCCACTTGCGCTAAATAAACATCACTGGATTTTTTAGCTAACCACGATTTACCTTCAACATTTCCTCCTGATTTATCATAAGGAAGAAAGTTAAATATGAATGAAAATTTACTTCCGGATTTCACCATTCCAAATGAATTATATCTGCTCATCTTATAAGCACCATATTGGATTTTTGGCACCCCCTGTCTCCACTCTATTTCTCCTTCATAGTTGAATCTAACCAATGCAATCCCATAAAAATAAGTTGTTGAATTTGAGAAGTCAGAAAAAGTTGATTCCCCAACCATGGTAACTCCATTTTCATCTGGAATTAAACCATACATTCTAAAGCCTGGTCTCACAGTTCTTGTTAATCTTAACGCTTCAGCAACCTGAGGATCCATTGCATGACTATTTGGAGTAATCACGCCATTCATATCTCCAAAGACCATCATATTTTCAAAATCAAAATCTCCATCACTCAAGTTCACCTGTGCGTAATAAAAACCTCTTTCCTTTCCTTCTTTTGCTTTATATACTCCAATCAAACTAATCTTATCTTCCTGAGTAAATGCATATTTTACCGAAAGTAATTTATACTCTTCTAATTTCAACTCATACAATACAGGCTCTTTATCTTTTGAGATTGTAACTATAAATCTTTGAGCTGCATCCAACATACTCATCAATTCAGTGATATTATTTACTGTAATCGTAGTTGCTGAAATATCCACATCACCAAAGCTACTTGCAGAAGCCAACATCGCTACTGTACCATTATCTGAAATTTGGTAATTATATCTCCTCATCTTCGTTTCTTCATCTGAAATCTGCATTTCTTCCAGTTTCCAGCTTTCTTCAAACTCATGATCATATACGATAATATCAAAAACTTCAAACTCCTTTTCTCCCTTCTCTTGCTCAATCTTTACTGCAACATCTAACAAAAACCACTGCGCATTCTCAGATGTAGCTATGTGATAATTTGTTTTTCCTATTTCTTCATCTGTTTCATTCTTATAAAAAACTTCAGGTTCGGATAACTTCAGCATCTCTTTATCGAGCTCTTGCTTATATAATGTTGTGATAAAATTCTCTTCATCATACAGACTACTAAACACATAGATATTCTCATCCATCACAATTAACTTCTCATATCTAAGCTCCTTATTATCTAACCTCAACCATTCTTCACGAGTAGACTTACTGTTCAAATTGTCATCAAAAGAATAAAAAGCCAATTTACTCCCGGTACGATCCAGAGCAATGGAAACATTCTCGTCACTGTAAACAAATCTATCAATTTGATTTCCCGTCCTAAGGGATTGTGGGGTTCCTTTCTTTAGCTCTACACCACTTGGCAGAATCTGAGAAAACGAAATAAGACTGGTAAAAAATAGGATGGTGAATACTGATGATTTTATCATAGGAATAGTTTGATATACAAGTCTAATAAAATTTAACTATTAATGGAAACGCTTTTTGGTATAAGTTTACTTTTGCCAGATGTCAAATTTTAAAGCCTGGATTGGAGCATTTCGCCTAAGAACATTACCACTTGCTGTTGCTGGTATTATACTTGGTTCATTACTTGCTAAAAGTAACGACTCCTTCAATTTAAATATTACATTATTTGCGATCCTTACAGCAATCTTGTTGCAGATTCTATCTAATCTGGCGAATGATTATGGTGACTTTTCCAAAGGAACGGATAATGATGAAAGAGTTGGCCCGGAACGCGCATTACAAAGTGGAAAAATCTCTAAATCGCAGATGAAATCAGCTTTGATCTTATTTAGCATACTATCCCTGATTTCAGGAATCATCCTATTGTGGTTGAGCTTCGGTACGCATAAACTAGGATATGCTATGTTGTTTTTACTGATTGGATTAAGTGCCATTTGGGCAGCCATTAAATATACCGTTGGAAAGTCAGCTTACGGTTATCAAGGACTGGGTGATGTTTTTGTTTTTCTATTCTTCGGCTGGGTTTCTGTTATAGGAGTTTATTTTCTGCAAGTTCAAAGTATTGATCTTCCAGTATTTTTACCTGCCAGTGCATTAGGAATTTTAAGTGCTGGTGTACTTAACCTCAACAATACCCGAGATATTGTAAATGATAAAAACTCGGGGAAATATACTCTTGCTGTAAAATTGGGGTATCAAAATGCACGTAAATATCAAATGGTACTATTTCTATTGACTTTATTTACTTCTCTTTGGTACACACTGGCTTTTGGAACAGGAATGTGGCAACAATTGTTTTGGATTAGTGTTCTCCCATTATCCATTGTTGTTATAAAAACATATAAAGCTCAAGAACCTAAAGAGTTGGATCCTTTACTTAAAATTCAAGCGTTAAGTACATTGCTTTATGCCATAACATTTGGTTTAGGACAAATACTGTAACTGACTTACTGCACAATCAACTTTATACTTTCTCCGGTAACAGAATTTCTAAGAATATAGACTCCTGGAATAATGTAATCAAGATTTAAAGAATTACTATTTTCAAAATGTCTAATCAGAACTCCAGATATATTGTACAATTCACCGGATGTACGTGAATTGAAATATACAGTTGATCCATTTACCGGATTTGGGTATACCTTCCATTCCACAGGTTGAGGAAAATCAGATACGTCTGTTTTTAAGTTACTATAAAACGGTGTTGGATATTCAAACTCCACCCACGGATCGTTGCCATCTGATAACCTACCGAACGAATAGTTTTCCTTTTGTACTCCAAAGCTGATAGAGTCAACTACAGTAACTCCGTTCGGAGCAACCAGGGCTACCATTTCACCATCTTTACTCAATTTAAAATTAGTATGGTTTTGTCCTTTACCAGTATTTCCATCCGCCCAGAACACCATAAATTCTTTGGCTTTGATCACAGTTTTATTCGGACCAATCCAATATTTTCTTAGCTTATCTTTATTATCTGTTAAATAATAATTGGTGATATCAATATCTTCATCATTTGGATTATACAACTCTATCCAATCTGCATATTTAAAATCTTCATCAAAAACGGTGGCAGTATTCCAGGCCTGAATCTCATTAATCGTAATTGGTAATGGTGGCACATAATTCGGATCGACTTCAAAAATCGCTGTAAAAGTTGAATCTCCTGTTATATTAATGGAGGTATCTGCTGATGTCATTGGGGTACCTAACCACTCTACAAATCGATACCCAGGATACGCATGTGCATGAATAGGGATATCAATATTATTGAAGTATTGACCATTCCATGGGTATACTGACGGACTAACACCTTCCAAATCAGAATTGATATGTAGAGTATTCAGTTGCACATACCCCATCGTTGGATTATTGACATCAATAGTAACTACCGAAGTGTCGGATAAACTCCATTTTTCCTGCATATGCCTTCTCACATAAAAGGCCCTTTTGGTAATAAAAGTATCAAATCTGGTTACCAGATAATTCCACTTGGTAAGGCTTGGTGTTTCATTCATCCGGTCTGCCAAAGTTGTACTAACTGAAGGGTACCCCCATCTGTTGACATGATCAGTCATCACCAGATTTAAATCGTTTACAATGGTATTTAATTTGGGCTGAGCGACCTGACTTAAAAATGAAGAGTTTAACTTATCACATGAATTATTAATATATAATTCTCTAAAACTTTGATATTGCGTTAAATCTCTAAAAAACTGCGTATATTCTATGAAATGTCCGGTATCAGTTAATGCACGTTCTAAGGTGTTAATTGTATAAAATACATCTTCACAGGTTCCTCCAAATCCGCCATCTAAATCAAAAAACATCCATCTCCATCTACCATCATGCCCCAGGCTGGCATAATCATTATAGTCTACTCTTTTTCTCCAATAACGCATATTGTTGGTTGGCCAATCCCCATTTCCGATGTAAATCTCCGATGCCATAAAATCCAGATAGTTTTGAATATCCATTTGCGTATTTAAGTATTCCATATTTTCCGGAATATCCAAACTATTATTCGCCACAAAATCCAGCATATTAAAATAGTGCACAGTATCTTCTGGGTAACCATGTTCTACTTCTCCATCTGATTCTATTAACACGATATGATCATCATCCATATCATATTTTATGGAGATATAATCTTCATTAAATCTTTCCTTAATCGTATGTATTCCCCAAAACTCACCATTCAAATACATTACTCCGGTTTTATACTGTTGGATATCAAAACCTAATTTTGCTACAATCGAAGTTGCCAACTCATCTCTTGGCATACAATCAGGTCTATGTCCGGGAGAACGCACAATTAAATACTTAAATTCTTCAATGTCATAATCATCGAATAAAGGTGCCTCTATTCGTTTTTTACCATACATACTTTTTGCAGAAACACGAATATTCTTTTGTGTAGAATGACGAGATCCATTACCATGAAGCTCTCCCCCAATTTTTTGTCCTATTAATTGAATCCCATTTTCATCGAAATACTCTAAATAAATTGGTCTTTCCCAATCATTTCCTCTCTTATTGTAATTTCCATTATACGCATTACCGTACACATAAATTCCTGTTTCATCACTAAAAAAACCAGTACTATCGGCTTGTATTGAAATGATTGGCAAATCAGGGAAAGTTACATTTCCATCATCCAAAAAATAGGTTCTGGATACAATATCACTGCTGATACATCCCGACTTAAACGCTTTAACTTTCAAAACATTCACATTTTGTTGATCTCCATTTGGAGCCAACCAACCTCTATTATTAGAACGTATCACTGAATAAGTAGCGACAGGAGCATTTAAAGCAGGGTTTGTAGGTATTTCACAAAACTTATTTGGAGAATAATCTGTAGATAACTGCAAACTTCCGCTATATAATGGATCAGAAGATGTGGGATCATCTCCATCTACTGAATACCTTAATTCAACACCGTTAGTAGGATGATTTACCAAAACATTTAATGGACTTGGATAAAAACCCGAGTTAAAGTTAACATTAGGTATCTCTAAAATACAGTTAAACCCGGTAGAAGTATTATTTGTTTTTTTAGGCGTTGGATTATCAAAATATACCAGGGTATTACTTCCATCCGTTTCTCTGCCAAAAGATACATCTACTGGCAAAGAATCATATGCGAATACATCGATAGTAGAACCATCTTTAAAAAATATTCCTACCGTATCCGATTCGTTTTTTAATTTAAAATTGGCATGATAATCCGGGGTATATAGATCCAGGTCTGAACAAAAAATGATCACCCATTTATGCGGTTGAAGATTCTTATTAGGTAATTGCCACTTAAGCTTATCATTAAAATCATTGGAGATATAATAATCTGAAATCTGAATCGGGTTATTGGTATTGTTATAAATTTCAATCCAATCTGAATTTTCATCAAAACTATCAAATACAGTGATTCCGTTATTGGGCATCAATTCATTAATTCTTAAGTCTTGAGAATTCAAAATTGAAGATATGCTCAGTAAAACGGTAATTATGTAATACTTCAGATTCTGCATTATTTCAGTTCCAGTTTATATTTTATCCCAACAATAAATCGCTCATCAGGACGTCTCACATTAAATTCAAAATCGTAATTGTAAAAGAGGTCAATGTAATTTCTTTTACGAATTCGAATCAACGTACCTAAAGTATAGCGTTGTTGATGCCATCCATTAAAATCGTAGGCTTGTGTGTAAAAATACTGTGCTTTTACATATGGTTTCAACTTTTTATTGATTTTGTAGCTATACTTAAATCGAATTCTATATCTATTTCCTCTTAAATCGTTAGCTACAATGGTCTTTTGATACTTCAATCTGATCTCAAAAGTATTTTTCTTTACCTTGTGCCTAAATTCATTATCAATATCAAACCTATTGGTTTCTATCTCGCCAAAATCTGTATATCGGTACACCACTCCCAGTTTATACCATTTGGCAAACTTATAATTGACTCCTCCCTGAAAATAAGCTGATCGGATGGAAGTGACATTTTGAAACAATCGCGTTTGCACTTCTCCGAAAGCACTCCACTTCTTGTTCCATTTTTTACTCACTTTAACTCCAGCCCAAATTCCAAAATCTTGATTCTGTGCATAGGTACCATGCATCGCGAGCATACATATAAAAACTAATATGGATCTTTTTAGATACATTAATTCGCTGGACGATAATAGATTCTAAGTCTTACAGAATCTCTTAAATAATCAGATTCCAAAACATCAAATTTCTCCACTTGATTTCCAGTACGTTCTTCCAAATCTTTGATCAACTCAGCAGAACGATCGGGATGGATATTCTCGATTTTCTCGTATAGAATAATCTGAGTTTCAATTCCCTTTTTATAGAATGCTTTCTCTGTTAAATAAACGATCAATACAATAATCAGGTTAATGATCAACAAATTGCTCCATACCATCATTTCAGTCGTAATGGCATTGATTACGGATATAGAGATTACCGTAAACATATAGGTCATTTCCTTTACAGGAATCGTAGTGGTTCTATACCTTAAAATAGAAAACACCGCAAATAGTCCAAAGGCAAATCCAACACCCAATTGCGTTTGCGCAAACAAGCTCACCATGAAAAATACAATCGGCCCAAAGATCAAATAAGTAAACATGTACTCCTGATCTCTTCGAGTAGGCTGATAAATTTTTAAGATTATAATTGCCAACGCTATGGTATTCATCAAGAATCTCACTCCGAACTCCAAAGTTGCTACTTCGGTAAGGTTAGATTCAAAAAAATGTGTTGGATTTATTTCTAGTATCATATTCGAAAGTTATGCGCTAATTATTTTATCCACTTTTCGCAAAATGGGTTTAAACCTATTATGTTTTACGGAATGGTCTAACCGTATCACAGAGGTACAATATTTAGAAAATCGTGTCGGTGCTACGTTTATCTTTCTAAGAGCTCTCAAAAACGGGCTTAAACCGGAGAACTTCTTCTGCTTCACCTCTACAATCGTTAAATTCTTAAAATCGTATGAACCATTCTTATTGGAGGTATTCATGTGAAAATCTATGGTATATTTTTCAGATAAATCTTTATTGGTAAAGGTAATACGTTGATAGTTGATATTTGTTTTTCTATTCAACTCATTCATCTTATAACCAATTCGACTTCTCAAATAATTAGAAATCTCGACATCATTATCTAAACCAAAATACTGCAATGGCACCCTGTATTTCTCGGTTTTCCCTTTATTCGTCTTAGATTTTATCTCAAAAAAGAATGGCCCCTTATCTGAATATTTACGGATTCTCACTTTGCTTCGATTCGCAAATCCGGAATGGTGTTTTTTGAAAAATGTATAATTTGGATCATCAAAATATACATTTTCATATCCAAAAATTCTTTCTCCGGATATTTCCAGAACTTGCAGTTCATCTTTGATGTCATCCAAAAAAGAGACGAGCAAATCCTGATGAAAGACATACTTGGTATCAATTCTAGATTCAAATTCAACTTGTTCCAAATCCAATAATGATACAGTTGGAATCTCAGATAGGATATGGGTAATTTCCCGAATCATTTCACGTATTGAATAATTTGAATCGTAGGTACTACTACCTCCGTTTCTTTTTTCCCAACCTGAATGCTTCGCGCTACTTCCTGTAGTCCAGAAACATTTAATTTACTATCAGAATACGTGTAGATTTTGTAATCTCCCGGGTTCAAAAACTCAAATTTATAGCTCCCATCCGGACTTGTTCGATAATCATCGTCCTGAGAAGCTCCTCCACCATATACAATATACACTCTATGATCTGGAACCGCACTTATTTCAAGAGTATCAAAACTCCCTTCTTTCACATATACCGCTTCTACTTTTCCTTTAATAGTCGCTTTTCCTCCAACTCCAGGTGATTTTGAACATGAGAGGGCAAAGACTGCAATACATAAGGTGTAAATAATATTCTTCACATGTTGAGATTTATAATTTCCTATGAACAAACTTATGTTTTCACATTTAGTTTATCACATACAAATATAGAAGTTGTACCCAATGTGTTGTTAAGTCTTACCGGTCAAGGATGTAACACAAACTCCAAATGTTTAAAAACAAAAAGAGGATGACAAATTATCACCCTCTTTTTGCTTCTCACCTTACACATAACGTGTTTAGTATCTTATATTACATATTTCTTCTATACTGTCCTCCAACCAAAAATAAAGAATTCGTAATTTGTCCCAAAGAACAATACTTAGAAGCTTCCATTAATTGATCAAAAATATTTTCATTCTGAATAGCTGCGTTTCTCACTTTCTCCAATTCCTCATTCACTCTCTCCTCATTTCCTTTATGCAATTCAGATAACATTTCAATTTGATATTGCTTCTCCTCTTCAGTTGCTCGAATCACTTCTTTCGGCTGAACTGTTGGAGACCCTTCAGAACTCAAATAAGTATTCACACCAATAATAGGGAATTCTCCGGTATGTTTTAACGTTTCATAATGTAAAGATTCCTCCTGGATCTTACTTCTTTGATACATGGTCTCCATTGCTCCAAGCACCCCACCTCTCTCGGTAATTCTATCGAATTCTCTCAATACCGCTTCTTCCACTAAATCAGTTAGCTCTTCAATGATAAATGCACCTTGAATTGGGTTTTCGTTTTTAGATAATCCCAACTCGCGGTTAATGATCAACTGAATAGCCATTGCTCTTCTAACAGATTCCTCCGTTGGAGTTGTAATTGCCTCATCATATGCATTGGTATGCAAAGAGTTACAGTTATCATTTATCGCATAAAGTGCCTGCAACGTAGTGCGAATATCATTGAAGTCAATCTCCTGAGCGTGTAACGAACGACCACTTGTTTGAATATGATATTTCAACATTTGCGCACGTGCATTCGCACCATATTTATGTTTTAATGCTTTACTCCAAATTCTACGTGCCACTCTACCAATTACCGCATATTCAGGATCAATTCCGTTTGAAAAGAAGAATGATAAGTTCGGTCCGAATTTATTGATATCCATTCCTCTACTCATGTAATATTCTACATAAGTAAATCCATTTGCCAAGGTTAAAGCCAATTGCGTAATTGGATTTGCCCCTGCTTCGGCAATATGATACCCCGAAATCGATACGGAATAGAAATTACGCACCCCATTGTTGATGAAATATTCTTGTACATCACCCATCAATTTCAACGCAAACTCAGTAGAGAAAATACATGTATTCTGTGCTTGATCTTCTTTTAAGATATCCGCTTGTACAGTACCTCTTACTTTGGTTAACGTCTCTGCTTTAATCTTTGCATAAACATCAGCCGGAAGCACCTGATCACCGGTTACACCTAATAACATCAATCCCAGACCATCGTTTCCATTAGGCAAATCACCCTGATAGCTTGGACGTATCACTCCTTTTTTATCGTAAATAGCTTTGATTTTAGCCTCTACTTCTTTCTCTAGTCCATTTTCAACAATGTACTTCTCACAGTTTTGATCAATAGCCGCATTCATAAAGAACCCTAATAACATTGGCGCAGGTCCATTAATGGTCATTGAAACTGACGTTAATGGATGTGATAAATCAAAACCGGAATACAACTTCTTGGCATCATCCAAACAGCAAATAGACACACCAGAATTACCAATCTTACCATAAATATCCGGACGTGTATCTGGATCATTACCATAAAGTGTTACAGAATCAAATGCCGTAGATAAACGCTTTGCCGGCATTCCCTGACTTACATAATGGAATCTTCTGTTGGTTCTTTCAGGACCACCTTCTCCGGCAAACATTCTTGTCGGGTCTTCCCCTTCACGTTTGAATGGGAACAAACCTGCGGTATATGGATATTCTCCGGGAACGTTCTCTTGTAAACTCCATTTTAATAAATCTCCCCACGCAGTATACTTTGGTAAAGAAATCTTTGGGATTTGGCTATGAGATAATGACTCTGTATGTGTTTTAATTGATAATTCTTTATCTCTTACTTTAAACTTAAATACAGGGTCTTTGTATTTTTTCACCTTATCATTCCAGGAAATAATCGTTTCCCAATGATGTGGGTTTAAATCCATTTTTACGCGATCAAACTCTTTTTGTAAAAGTTCAAAAAGTATTTTATTGTCTTCCGATAAAACACCTTCTTCGATACTTACTCCAGATTTATCCAGAATTAAATCTGCTCCGGAAACGGTTTGCATCGTCTTATAAATGCCATAAAGCTTCTGCGCAATATCCGCTTGCTTGGTAACATCTTTATCGTATGCTCTGTTATTTTCTGAAATCTCAGATAAATATCTAACTCTTGATGGAGGTATTACAAATACCTTTTCAGACATCTCTTTTGTAATTTCAAATCCCGATTTCATATCAACACCAGAGGTTTCATGAATTTTATCCATTATACTTTTGTACAATGAATTCATTCCCGGGTCATTGAACTGCGAAGCAATTGTTCCAAATACGGGTAAACTATCCATATCTGCATCCCAAAGATTATGGTTACGCATATATTGCTTTTTCACATCACGGATAGCATCTAAAGCTCCTCTTTTATCGAATTTGTTGATTGCCACTAAATCTGCGAAATCTAACATATCGATTTTTTCCAATTGTGTAGCTGCACCAAACTCAGGGGTCATTACGTATAACGAAACATCTGAGTGATCCATAATCTCGGTATCCGACTGACCAATTCCTGATGTTTCCAGTATGATCAAATCAAACTCTGCTGCTTTTAAAATCTCTAAAGATTTTGCAACATGTTTAGATAATGCGAGGTTACTTTGACGAGTCGCTAACGAACGCATATATACACGATTATTATTGATCGCATTCATACGAATTCTATCACCTAATAACGCACCTCCCGTTTTTCTCTTTGATGGATCTACAGATACAATCGCTATATTTTTATACTCAAAATCAATTAAGAATCTTCTTACCAACTCATCTACTAAAGATGACTTTCCTGCTCCACCTGTTCCTGTAATTCCTAATACCGGAGTTTTGGAAGCCTCAGTTAAAGGCGCTAATTCTTTCCAGATTTCTGTATACTCCTCAGAATAATTCTCCGCTCCACTAATCAGCTTTGCAATGGCTACTTTATCTTTAGATTTGATTTTTGATAATTCATTGGTCAGCCCTTTTCCTACTGGGAAATCAGAACGTTGAACCAAATCATTAATCATCCCTTGTAGTCCCATTTCACGACCATCATCGGGATGATAGATTCTCTCTATTCCGTAAGCTTCTAATTCTTTGATCTCTGATGGTAAAATTGTTCCACCACCACCAGCAAATATTTTAATATGACCTGCACCATTTTCTTTTAGTAGATCATACATATATTTCAAATACTCTGTATGTCCTCCCTGATAAGATGTCATTGCGATAGCCTGAACGTCTTCCTGTATGGCACAATTCACAACATCCTCTACACTTCTGTCGTGACCAAGGTGAATAACCTCACAACCTGTAGATTGAATAATTCTACGCATTACATTGATTGCAGCATCGTGTCCATCAAACAATGACGCGGCAGTTACAATTCTCACCTTATTTTCTGGCTTATACACCTCTGTTTTAGTCATACTTATTGCGTTTTTTCAAGGGCGCAAAAGTACAAATTTATAAGGGGAATCAGGACGTTTAGAACATCTATTTACGAATCAAATCTAATCCACGTAAAAAAGGGATATTTACACTTGCTGGGATTCCAATAAAGACTGCCCACACTCATTACAAAATTTTGCTTCTTCCGGATTAGAATGCTCACAATTCGGGCATGTTTTGGTTACATTGGAAGCTTTTGAAATTCCAACAGTTACAATCCCTGTGGGAACCGCAATGATGGCATAACCAATAATCATCGCAAAGGATGAAATAATTTTTCCCAAAACAGATTCAGGCACCATATCTCCATACCCTACAGTCGTAACTGTAACAATAGCCCAGTAAATACTTTGTGGGATACTGGTAAATCCTTCATCATTACTCTCTACCACGTACATCAAAGCCCCCATAAAAGTAACAATAGCCAGAACCGCTACGAGAAATACACCAATCTTATACATACTGGATTTCAATGCATTGATAAGCGATTGCGCTTCATTGTTAAATCTCACCAATTTCAAGATCCTGAATACTCTGAGCAATCTAAATATTCGTACAATAATCAAATAGTGATATCCGGTTAAAAGAATACTTAAATAGGTTGGTAAAATCGAAAGCAGGTCAATAATCCCCCAGAAACTAAAAATGTACTTAGTTTTCCTTTCGGAAATCCATATCCGAAGAATGTATTCCAGCGTAAATACTACGGTTAGAATCCACTCAATCCAGAAAAATATCTCTTTGTATTCTTGGTTCAACTGTGGGACACTCTCCAACATCACCACCAGAATACTGAATAAAATCACCCATAACAAAACCAGATCAAATAGACGACCTAAACGGGTTTCTGTTCCAAATACTATGGTGTGTAATTCTTTTCTAATCTTATTCATAAAACAGAACGCGTTTATTTCTGGTTATGGTTATCGTACAATTAGTTTTTTATACGCCTCCAAATCCCTGTTATATACAATGTATATTCCAGAATTTAAATTCGAAATATCTAATTGATTTCTGTTTACGAATGTATGAATCTTTACGCCAGTAATGGTATAGATTTCACCCGAAAATTCAGCATTAAAATGTAATGTTTTCAGTTGATTCGGGTTAGGATACATCATCCAGTTTTCCTGTTCCGGATTCTTGACCGAAAGAGGTCCCTGATCATCAAAAACATTTACATTATCGATATACAAATAATTCCCTTTTCCATTTGATACTCCAATACGTACCATAAAACTTGAAGTGTTTAAAAACGAACTCAAATCCACTGTTTCCGTTCTCCAATCTGTATCATCTTGAGGTACCCAATCTCCGGTAACCGGTTTTGTGGTGGTATTCAAACTATCAGGTCCTTTTACATATCCACTATTCACCCAGGATTGTCCGCAATCTGTAGAAACATCTACAAATACGGAATCTTTAAACCCATTAAACCTAAGCTGATAACTTAAATCAAATGTCATAGTCAATGAAGAAGAAACTGGTGTTTTAATTAATGGCGTTTCTAAATAATCATGTTGATACAATCGTGGGTCATAATCTGATAACTTCATCAAAGCTGCATGAGATAATTGAGACTTTCCCTGCACCAAAGCGGTATCCCACGTTAATCTTTCATCAGGGTTTTGAACAAACATCGAACTTTCAAAAACATGGTTCGAATCAAATTTCTCCTGATATGGCAGCTCCATCTGTCCAGCGTTCCAAAACCTTACATATCTGGTGTTATTAATGGTATCTGTCTCTGATAATTGTCCAAAATAACTCGTTCTAACAAAAAACTCATTCCACCCAGGTTGAAGCATCATAGAAACATCAAAGGTTACGCTATCATCAGTTTTAAATGTTCCCGAGGTTATATTTTTAAATTGACTGCTCTGTCCTACAACTCCATATTGAAATTGAACGGTACCATATGGTACATCAACCGTATTATTGAAATACGCTTTTATTTCGCCTGGATTACAATATCGATTTTGTTCTTTAACACTAAAATCAGTCAAATGAATATCCAGGTTGGTAAATACGGGAACAGCGGGAGTATGGATATTAGATAAATAATTAAATGCGGCAACTGCATCGATAAGTCCATTTCCATAGGTATTATCTTCTCCAACAACTCCTAAATCAATCGCTGTATAGTATAAAGCTTCCTTGATTTCAGTTGCATTGGCATTTGGAAAGGCCTCTCTCAGTAACAAGGAGACTCCAGATACATGTGGCGCTGACATAGAGGTTCCCTGAAAATTAGAATAGTCGTAGGTTCCATTAGTGTTTCGAACCCCAGATCTTACATTTACTCCTGGACCTACAACTTCCGGTTTGATTAACAATGATCCGGTATCTCCACATACCGATGGTCCTCGAGATGAAAAACCAGCTATCGGATATGAGGATATATGTCCGTTAACCGCACCTACGGAGAAGTTATTTACTACGGATGCATTTGATACTGCCGGATATCCAATAGTTTGCATATTTGGTCCAGAATTCCCGGCACTATGAATAGAAATGATATTAGCTACTTCCATATTCACAAATAAATCATTTACCCATCCATCGCATACTGCTGAATCATCTGGAGTATACGGACGTCCCCAGGAATTGTTAATGACATCTGGCATATCCTCAACGGTATTTAAATCTCCATCCGGATTTAAAGCCCATTCATATGCACGCATTAACTCAAATGCTGTTTTAATATCTGCTAAATCTTCAACAATCGGATCAGTAGCCATAAAATAGGCATTGTAAGCCACTCCAATCGTATCATCATTTTGCGGAGCTAACCCCAAGCAAGTTCCAGTAACATGTGTTCCATGAGATCCAGGCTTATCTCCAGGGAAATAGGTATCGTAACCAAACCAGGCTTCTTTTAACGGAACATGATATCCTAAGAACTGATCTCTAAAAGTTGGATGATCCGGCCATACTCCTGTATCAAATGTAAGCAGCTTACTTCCTAATCCCGTGTATCCCATACTCCACATTTGATCTGCTTTTACCACAGAAATTCCATTTTCTATCCCTCCTATTGATCTTTGCGTTGCAGGATTCATCTCCACCGGTTTATCCCATATCACAGGTCTTTCTGATAATTCTTCCATCCAATAAATATCCGGATGATGATTTAAATATTGTAGCGCTTTGGGTGATGCTTCTAATGCCACCATATTCACACTCCAAAATTTATAAATCACTTTAAATTCTTTTGCAGGAACTTCTTCTAACCAGTTTTGATTTTTATCAGCTACATCTCTTAACTCCTTTAAAAACGATTTTACAAATTCATCATTACTTGTATATTTTGCTCTTTCAGTTTGAGAATAAGCAAATCCATCCACACGCTCTGACCCCACCACCAATACTTGTTGCCATTGTTTTGGCGAATTCTGTAAATCGTTTAACAGCTGGGCGCTCATTTTGTTTTGAGCATTAAGCCCCAAACTGAATAACCATATGCCAATCCATATAATGTAACTCTTCTTCATTTCAATTTCACTTTTAGGTTTTTACTCCATAGCCCTCCTTGACAACCTTACTACACACCAATAGATATTAATTTTACACAAATGACACATTTTCGTGATAACTTTATTGGAGTTTTGTAGTGATCAAAAATAAACGTTATGAAAACAAATATTAACTGGTTGAAAATACTTGGAGCATTTACCTTCGTAATTTTCACAAATATATCATGTACCATGGCACAAGAATCAGATAGCACAAAAACAAAATACAACGAACTCAATTCATTTGAAGAATATGTAATTGTCAATAAAGGAACAGAACGTGCCTTTACCGGAGAGTTTTGGAACCATTTTGAAAACGGCACTTACGTTTGTCGTCAGTGTAATGCTCCATTATACCGATCTAACTCAAAATTTGAATCTCATTGTGGATGGCCAAGTTTTGATGATGAAATTCCCGGATCAGTAGATAGAACAGTTGATGCTGATGGTAGAAGAACTGAAATCACCTGTCATAATTGTCACGGTCATCTGGGCCATGTTTTTATTGGTGAGCAGTTTACAGATAAAAACACACGTCATTGTGTCAACTCCGTTTCTATCAAATTCATTCCATTTGATCAGGCACTTCCTGGGATTATCACACAATAAACTAGATTTTATTCGGTCAATAATTCAAATACACAGTATTATATTACGTAATATTTAAACAATTTGAACATTACAAAACATTATTATCAAAATATGATAATGATTGACCAAATAACTTAAAAATAAACGATTAGGAGGTTACATCTTTGCTATGTCGAAAGACAACACCTACTAAGAACTAGCTAATCACCTGCTAGTAAACACTAACTACCTCCTTATCCGCAAGGGTAAGATATTATAACAAAACCGGTGGCGACCACCTCGGTGCCGGTTTTGTTTTCACCACACCACCATTTTTTCTCATAGCAAATAAAAAAGCTTCTGATCACCACCAGAAGCTTTTTTATTTATAAATATTTTGAAAGCCAATTTTATTCCTTAGGCTTATCTCCTTTAGGTTTTGCAATACTACCTCTCATTTCGGTATCAGATTTAATGTTTTCCATTTTGTAATAATCCATGATACCTAAATTTCCGGTTCTGAATGCTTCAGCCATAGCCAACGGAACCTCTGCTTCCGCTTCAATTACTTTTGCTTTTGCCTCTTGCGCTTTCGCTTTCATTTCTTGTTCAACTGCAATCGCCATGGCTCTTCTTTCCTCTGCTTTTGCCTGCGCAATATTCTTATCAGCTTCTGCCTGATCAGTTTGTAATACCGCACCAATATTTTTACCTATATCCACATCTGCAATATCAATGGATAATATGGTAAATGCTGTACCACTATCTAGTCCTTTTGATAATACCGTTTTTGATATTACATCCGGATTTTCTAATACTTCCTTATGTGATCCTGAAGAACCAATGGAAGAAACCACACCTTCACCTACACGTGCCAGGATCGTATCTTCTCCGGCTCCACCAACCAATTGTTTGATGTTAGCTCTTACAGTAACACGAGCAATCGCAATCAGCTGAATTCCATCTTTCGCAACCGCAGCTACTCTAGGAGTTTCAATCACTTTTGGATTCACCGACATTTGGACCGCTGCAAAAACATCTCTACCTGCTAAATCAATAGCCGCAGCTCTTTCAAAAGGTAATTCAATATTCGCTTTAGATGCCGAAACCAAAGCATGCACCACACGAATCACATCTCCTCCAGCCAAATAATGTGCTTCTAATGCGCCAGCATTTAATGGTACACCAGCTTTTGTCCCTTCAATCATTCCTGCGATAATCGTTCCCGGGGGAACTTTTCGAATTCTCATAAAGAATAACTGGATAATGGATATTTTTACATTGGTTACATAAGCCTGGAACCACAAACCTAGTGGCACATAGTACAGAAACATGATCAATCCTAATAAACCAAATACCAGGGTGATGATCATTGCTGCATTAATATCTAATAATAAGAGTGAAAATTGCATAGTCGTTTAAATTATGGGTGAAACAAAAATAGTATTATCAATAAACTTCTCTATTCGAATGGGAGTGTTTTCATCTACAAACCCTTCCCAGGATGAAACTTCAGTATAAACATTACCAAATCTGGCTTTACCCATTGGAGCCAATCTGGAAACCGTAATACCTTCTTCACCCACTTTGAGTTTGTTCATTTCATTCATCTCTACTTTCGAATCTATATTCTTCAATAAGGCCATTTTGGACATTGTATCGGTTTTAACGGATATATAAATGAGCACTCCAACACTCAACATCACACCTCCCAGGGTATACATCCCCATTTCTGTTCCCTGATTAAATGCGATAACTACTCCGGCAATCAGAGATATAGTCCCAACGATACCTGTAACTCCAATTCCAGGAAAAACAAAAATTTCAAGTAATAGGAATATTATTCCAAATACCACCAAGACTACTGCAATCCAAATATCCATTATTTTACATATGATTTAGCTACCGGAATATAAGCCTCTATATCCGCTATTCGTTTTTCGTCAGTTGGATGTGTACTCATTAAAGCTGGTATATCAGCTCCACCACCTGCCGACATTCTTTTCCAGAACTCTATTGCCTGTTGTGAATCATACCCTGCATATTCCATAAATACCAATCCCATTTTATCTGCTTCAGTTTCCTGATCTCTTGAAAATTTCAACATTCCCAATTGCGCCCCTGTGGCATAAGCATCTAACAACAATCCTGATAAATCCACACCTCCAGCTTCTGATGATCCCATGAACAATTGTACTGCAGCTGCACCATATTGTGACAACATCTGTTGACTTACCCGTTCATTACCATGTCTGGCAATGGCATGCGCTATTTCATGGCTCAAAACTACCGCTAAACCAGTTTCATCTTGCGTGGTTGACAATATCCCATCATACACGACCACTTTACCTCCAGGCATACACCAGGCGTTCTTTTGAGGATCCTGAACCAAATTAAATTCCCAATTAAATCCTTCTATTCTTGAAATATCACTATGATCTCTTAAAAATGCTTCACACGCCTGGGAAAGTTTTTCCCCTACACGTTTTACCATTATAGTATTGGGATTATTGTTAGAAAGCACCGTATTCTCATCTAAAAAGGTCTGATAAGCTACTTCACTCGACTTAATCAATTCTGATTCTGGAACCAGACTCAATTGCTTTCTATGGGTTACAGGAACTGCTGCACAACTGGTAAGGATTAAGAGCGTAAAATATTTGAAGTACTTTCTCATTCTACTGTTGCGCTAAGTCCTTTTAATCTCAACAATCTACAACACATTTCTAACTTGGACATTTCTCCATGCATTACATCACATTTCCCATTGTAATGTACAATATAGGCACATTGTTCTGCCTGAATTCCAGAATGGTCACAAATCTCAACCAAACACTTAATCACATGGTCAAATGTATTGTAGTCATCATTATGTAAAATCAGAATTTTCCCGTCATCGACTAATATATCTGATTCTACTTCTGGTAACTCTAAGGGTGAATTTTCATTCACAAAAACATCTCTAATTATATACTTACTCCTATTCACTTTCTACTACAATTGGATCAACTAACCCTTTAGAAACTAAATCCTCACGTAAAGCATCTGCTTCACTGCGGCTCGTAAAATTACCAATTTTATATAAAGTAGCATCATTATTTTTTTCAACAATCACCCCATATGAGCTTAATCCTAAAATTATTCTAGCCTGATCCACAGGAATTGACCCCGTATATGGACCTACCTGAACAAAATAAGATACATCTGATGTTGTATTTGTATTTTGAGATTGTGTTTGCGTTGGTTGCGGCTGCGTTATTGGAGTACTTGAATTTGTATTGTTCGATGGTGTTGACGTCACACCTGAACCTGCTAATTCTTTCGCCCTGGTAATTGTAATTCTTTCCCCCTGGTAGTATGCGGTAACGAATGCATCACTAATGCCATTTTGAACGATTAGATTCCTTGCAACTATAGCCTGAGATAAACTACCATATACTCCACTGGAATATCTCACCAAATTGTTCGGGATTCTTTCCTGATTTAAAGGGGACAGACTTAAAACCGTTCTTGGCGAAACATTCACAGAATACACCCCTACCTGAACAGTGAAATACAACTCTCCTCTTTCGTTGACATCAGATACTTGAACATCTTGTTCTTCAACATTGATAAAAGTACTTTGAACAGTTTGTACAGGAACACTTACATCCGATTGAGGCACTTGTTGTACCGGAACAGTTTGCGTTGTTGCTACCTGATCTTCTGAAATCTCACCTGCCAATAGTCTTCTAGCCTCTGCGATCGAAATACGCTGTCCATTTAAATAAGCCACCACAAATGCATCACTATAGCCTTTTGCGCGAATTCCGTCTTTAGCTGCATTTACAGATTCGAAATCCTTAAATAAACCCGCTGTATATCTGGTCAAGCCAGATGACGTTCTTTCTCCAACAATAGGAGCAAAGCCTTTAAAGGTTTCTTGTCTAATTGGATTTCTAAATGCTCCTATTTGTACTTTTAAAATAACTCCTTTAGGCAATTGTACATCCACAGGAATTGGTTTCGTCTCGCTATAGAATGTAGTATCTGAATCCACAAAAATATCTTGTACCAAATTCGTTGGTATTGCATCAATATCCGTTGAATCATATGTTGGTACTTCTTCTTTTACTTTACCTGAAAGTAGTGCTAAAATTTGAGTTTTTTCCTGATTATCATCTATGGTCAATAACTCCGAATTGGCTTCATTCAAATTAAAATATGCTTCATTTTTAATTTTCTTAGATTGTTGATAGAATACATCCGCCTCTGCAATCAACTTTTTCTGAGTTTGTTTTTTATCTACAATCAGCATTCTTAAAGAATCCTGCTCTTCTCTAGGCAATAAATCCAACCCTTCATTCAACAATTTAATCTCATTGTTTAAAGCAATAGCTTCCTCATTCTTCTTTACCCCAGATTGATATAAAACATCCGCTTCAGCGATTTGCTTATCGAAATCGTCTTTGGCTTCTTTGTAGGTTACATAGGCATCCATTTGTTTTACACTTTCTTCCTCTTCTTCGGTTAGCTCTCTTTCTATTTCAGGTAGCTTCACCATCTCCTCTTTACCATAAGCCGTATGTTTCTTCAGTGTCAAAATCTCCACCTCTTCCATTTCCATAGCGGTTTCTTTCGCCACTTCAGCACTGATTTGACTTAACTTCAATTCTTTTCTTACATCTTGAATTTCCGCTTCAATAACTCTTCTATGCTTCTTCTTTTTCGTTTGATTCAACTTTTCTTCCAGTTCATCCAACTCCATTTGAAGATTATCTGCTTTTAATTCGTATGATCTTGCTTCCTGATATTTTGCCTCTGAAGGTCGTTCGCTTAGTGGGTTTGCTTTGATAGATTCTTCTGCTGTTTGAATTTCAGAAGTTTTCATTTCTATCATTTGCATTTTCTTCTGCTCATATTCCACTTCCGCTTGCGCAACTAACAGTCTTTGTTCAAGAGCTCTCCTGTCTTTCTTCTTTTTGGTTAATTCTAATTCGGTATTCAAATTATCCACAGTGGATTCCTTTTCCGCAACCACATTCGTTTGATCCACTTTTTCAGCTTCTACCTTCTCTATGACTTCAACACTTGCTTCCTCCTCTTCAATGTTTGAGTTTCTTTCATCAATACTCGCAATTGTAATCGGAACTATTTCTTCGTTTGAAATAGATACCGCAGGTGATGTTTCTGCACTACTCTCCTCATTAGTGGTTTCAACTCTTCCCTCTTCAGTATTTTCAACAATATTCTCCTCTTCAGTGGATTCCTCACCAGCTAACTCAGATTCCTCTGATGCACTCGTTTCTTGATTTTCAGTGATATTTTCAGATGACCCTTCTACATTTTCAGAGTTTTCGGATTCCACTGCGCCACTATTACTTTCAGTATTGTTTTCCGTAGAAGCAGATTCCTCCGTTTCAGTATTCTCATTGTTTTCAGCTAATTCATTTTCTTCTGAATTATTTCCCCCAACTTCAGAATTTTCCGTCTCTAGATTATTTTCTGCAATATTTTCTGAATTTGATTTTTCTCCTTCTTCAATGGTATTAGTAGTTGATCCACCTTCAGATTCACCTGCACCTCCTACAGGTACTACAACGCCAACATTTACTCCACCAGAATTTTCTACAATCTCTTCCGTTCCAACATTACCATTTTCGGTTTCAGTTTCTTCAACTACTTCTGTATTTCCCGCAGTATTCTCTGACTCCCCTCCCTGATTATCTTCATTCGCATTCTCAGCAGTTTCCTGACTTTGACTTTCAAGCTGCTTAATAATACGTGCATTCAATGCCATGAAATTACGTTTCTGTGCAGCTTGACTGTTTAAATCCTGGATTTTATCATTAATTCTGGATTTATAAATTTCGTTATCGGTTTGAGTTTTTGCATAACTTAACTCCGCAACTTCCTTCTCAATTGCAACAACCCAATCATAATTGATACTCTGGGTTTGTTTTGCTTTTTCATAAGAATCTTCAATTTGCTTCACTTCTTCATAGTCATTCTTAAAATCTTCGTTATATGATGACTCATCCAGAACAACTTCTGCATCTTTTAACTCTTCGACTTTATACTCTCGTTTCCCAGTATTCGAAGTAATATCTAGCGGAATAACTGTACCACCTACTTCAACAACATTATCACTAGGCGATTCATATTCTGCTGTATATTCAAAAACATCATTATCGCTTAAAGGAGACGATTCGGATTCTGAATTTGCTGAACCCGATTCTTCACTTGTATTTTCAGAATTTGCTTCTTCAACGTTAGATTCAGAGTTGTTTTCCGCTAATTCCGTATGCTCTTCATTTGCAATTGCGTTTTCTTCAACCGAAGCTGAATCCTCTGGTAATTCATCAATCAAATCCTGCCCATCCACGGCAGCCACTTCCGATGACGCAGTTCCTTCAACATTCACTTCTTCACTTTCTGTTGAATTCTCTCCTTCATTATTCTCTGCTGTTAATCCGACTTCCGTTTCTCCGGTATTCCCTTCAGCTGTCTCACTTTCATTATTTTCAGCGGTCGATTCACCCTCTTCACTATCTGTATCAGGAGTTATCCCCCCTTCATTTTTAATCTTATCAGAGGTACTACTTTCTAAAGCAATAATTTCTTCATTAGTTGCTACAATTGAATTAATCAGCGCATCCTTTTGCTCCTCCGAGGCTTTATCTACTTCAGGGTTCATTTCATGACTTTTAGCCACTTCAGACATCGCATCCAATTCATTTTCATATTTCAAAGCCAACATTTCATGTGCTCTGGACTTCTCATATAATTCTTCCTTTTGATTTTCCAAAGGGGCTAACTCTTCGTATAATCCATCTATTTTTTGTTGGATGATTTCCTTTTCCTTTTTCTTCTTAGTGGCTTTCAATTCTGCCTTAGCGAAAGATATATCCTCTCGAATATCATTTTGTTGAACGGTAATATTCTCTGCTTTTTTAATGTATGAACTTACCTGCTCTCTTTCATTTTCCAGCGACTCCCTGAGTTCTGCATCAGGTCCATCCGGAATTTGCATCTCTTCATCCACCTTATATTGCTGAAACAATTCTTCTACTTTATCACTCAATCCTTCATCATTGGCATTATCGATACGTACAATGTAACCATCATACTTATTTAATTGCTTCTCAACATCACCTGCCTGCGCTTCTAAATTCTTTCCAATGTTAAACGCAGCTTCCGCTTCCAACGAATGTGTCTTTGCGTCTTTCATAAGCTGAGTTAACTCTTCCTGCTTCTGAAGATTTTCTTCTGAGTTATCGTTCAAGCTCACTTGAGATTCTAGCTGCTCCGCCATCTCCAGATCTTTTTGCGCCAACTCTCTTTTTTGATTGGCCAGGTGATAACTTACCTGACTTTTGGCTCTAAGATCTCCTAAATAAGATTCTAATTTTTCTTTATCCGTCTTTACAATATCAGACATTTCCGCTCCAGAAATCGTGATTTCAGGAGCTTTTTCTTCTTCAATATCCGCTTCCTCAATTAAAACCTGTGCTAATAACTTGGCATCTTCCTCGGTAGGGCTTTCTTCAAATAAATTACGAATGATCAATTTTTCATTTTCACCATCTACAACAATCTCAATCTCTTGCTTCAATAGTTTCATTTCTGCCAAATCAGGTAATTCTACTCTTCCCTGATATGCCACATTACTACCATATGGTTCCACTAAAAACTTATAACGTCCGCCATTTTTTAAACGCATAAGATATTCCCCTGAATTCTTATCCGTATTGAATGCTCCAATAATCATATGATCATCCAGATCTTCTACGGTGATCTTACATGATTTTGTAGACGGAGATGAGAAAATACCTGATAACGCAGCAATTTCAAATCTTTCCAAACTTGAATTAATCTGATACACATATACTTCTCCTTTTCCACAATTTCGGTTAGACGCAAAATATGCAATCCCTTCACCTCCTAAATCTGCATACATCAAATCATCATCTGGTGTGTTAATCGCATAATCCAGATTTACCACATTTCCAAAATACTGAGAGGATGCATTGTAATCCGCTTTAAACAAATCATACCCTCCCATACTATTATGTCCTTTTGATGAAAAGTAGAACACATCCTGTTCTTCTGTAAAAAACGGAAACCCTTCATCATATTCAGTATTAATCGTTTCAGGTAATCTAACCGGTTTAGATAATTCACCTGTTACCTGTACCGTAACACTATAAATATCAATCCCATTCTTTTCATTCGGCCCATAACTGGTAAAAAAAATGATATCACTATTACTGTTTCGGTACATGACCGGTGTATAGCCCTTTTTCTTATCTACAGATGACTGCAGCTCTTTAGGCGCAAATAGCGTACGTCCTCCAATCTCGGACATTTTAAAAGATGTAAAGAACTCATTCCTCCCCACTCTCTTTTTTGAAATTACTCTGGGGCTGTTCACATCACGCATGAGTTTTTTTCCATTCTGACAAAAACGAATTTGACTATCTACATCATATTTTTTTTCCTTTAGGTCTGCTGTTTTGCTTTTATATTTTTCAAAATATCGAATGGCCTCATCAAACCTGTAGTTGTAATGATATCCTTTACCTAAAAAATAAAAAGCTTCGTCATCTACATTCGGGCGACTTACTGCATATTCCAAAAACTTAAGTGGGTAGGTTTTGTCCTCATCTACAAATAACAAACAAGCACCAAATCGGTAATTGAAGTTTTCATCTTTAGGGTATAATGAAACTAATTGTGAGTATAATTCTTTTGCCTGAGAATAATCTTCCTGCTCAAAAAATTCACTCGCTCTTTTCTTCACATCCTCCACATCTTTATCTTGTCCAATTACTGGAATGGACAACAATAAAAATATTATAATCAATAGTTTGTGATGATATTCTCGGTAAACTTGAGACATACGGAAATCGGTCAATGTTAATGCTACAAAGAAAAGCACTTAAGCCTTAACAGCCTCAACTTTGTATTGAAAATTACTGACCACTAAAGAAAGTGATAAGATCGCTGCAATTGCAAATGTGCTCACATCCAATTGCATAAAGGTAATAATTAACAAAATACCTAACGAAATAAACAATGAGCTTAGCTTTACTTTTTTGATGAATATCCAAAGTAAAACAAATAGCGCTGTTGCTATTATCGCTGGAACCAACCATAGACCTGCAAACACGCCAAAATACGCACCCAGACTTCTGGTACGATTGAACTCATTATAAATAGGAAATGTATGACCTAGAATGATTACTAAACCTAATAGATATTCATATGGAATTCCCATAATGAATATTGGTTCTTGATTCACAAAGCCCAGCAACGAAATGGCTAAGAAACCTTTTAGAAATTCTAACGTAAATACCAAATAACTCCAATACCCACTCACCTTAGAGAACTTATTTTCAGACCAATCCACAGCAGAATTGAATTCCTCGCTATCCACTCCAAAGAATGCAGATGCAATCCAGGAAGGAATTGGCATCGCACTAATTTGCCACACCAAAAAAGCAACAAGTATGAGTTCAGTTACGTTCATGAGAGGCCAAATATAGGTAAAATGATAAGTTATGAACAAGTTATAAACAGGATATAAACAAAAAAATGTTTATTACATTTATATTTCACTCAGAAACTGACACTTACAAGTGTTAATTTTATTTGCTATTGGCATCTTCTAATCTCAATAAGAATTGTGATCTTAAACGTTTAGAGCCAGGCATATATTGATACTGTTTTAACTCACCTTCACGTTTAATCCTTTTCTTATCGGGCTTAATCTCACGCATTTTCTCAATAAACTCCTTATTCGAAGTGAATACCGACATTATACCTGTTGATGATCTGTAACTAAATATATACCACTTACTAGGCGAGATTTCCAAATAGATCGTAATATCTGTTCCTCCTCTTTTTTGAACTAACTCCACTCCCCCATCAAACATCATGTTGACAGGTATCTTACCCATATTACCAATACCTATTTGACCTTTTGAAATATAAGATGACGTTTCCTCATTCCAAATCAAGTTCAACTTAGAGAAAAAGATGGTCTTTCTTAGTTCCTCAGGAATTTTGACATTTTTTGCCATTCCAATCTTACTAATCATTTCATCCGCATCTTCTTTCTTCAAAAGCTCTCTCAATGTCAACTCATAATTTGGATTTTCTTCTGTTGGTTCTAACTCTGACTTTTTAGCATCTTCCACAATTAAGTTTAACAAACCATCATCAAACAAGAAGTCTATAGTCATTGTCGCATCAAATGTGGCTTTATGATTAATACTATTAAAATCGTAATTACCAACGGCTGCTACCTCAACACGTCCGGTTTTTTGTGTTAACTGCAACTTACCTTCACCTTCCAAAGTACAATTCTTGATATCTAATGCTACATAATTCCCAGGGAAAGAAGACTCATTTAACTTCTGAAGATTAGAAATTCGATATTTCCTTCCAGATGGATCAAATTCCAAATACCCGGTAGCCAAACTCACAGGAACATCTCTGTAATGATGCTTCTGATTTACAAAAGCTCCATACATAATATTAGAATCTCTTGGCATAATCAAAGAAGCAAACAATGCATTGTTATCTTGATTCACGACATTTTCATCGATCTGAATTACAATTTCATTTGGATCTACCTCTCCTTCAAAAGAGAACCAGATAGCTGGAATTTCTTTACAATCATGCACCATACGACCATAACCATCAAATGTCAAATTCTTTCTGTTAGCTTGTAATCTCACATCTCCTTTATAGGAATACATTGGACTCAATGTAAAATCGTCTTCGCCTAGAATAATACCTTTCGCATAGGTCTGTCGCGTTGTATCCACTCCAACATCAGTAAATTCCAGTACCTGCTTTAACCCGTTCTCATCGACATAATCATATTTTCCGAATGATTTAAACTTCCAGCGTCCTGTAATTTGCGTACTTGCATCATAAATCTTATGATATCTTAACTCCGTATTCGCAATGATTATAGACGAATCAAGCCTTTGCATTTTTGCATTTTCGAAAATGGTTACTAAACCTTTATTTGGAACAACCTCTGCATCTGCTACATTAATCAAATCTACTTCTCTAGCTTCCAGTTTAATATTCCTTAAACTATACCGTGCCGTCTTCGCATAGAATCGTAACGAATCCTGTTTCGGATTAATCGATATAAATTCCGCTCCTTCTACCTGGACTTCATTGGCACCTCGATTGACCTTACCACCAGCTGCTGATAATTCTAACTCCTCCTGATCCATAAACCAGGTAAATCTATCCAAATATGCCTGATACATTACTTTATCAAACTTGGTCAAACTAGCCCCAGTGTTAGATACAAACTCACCTTTACGCTCATTAAAGTCTACATCGGCTTTTACGTTTTCCGAGGAGAAATCCAATGTCTGTAAAGACTTTAACCCTAACTCAAAATTGGATGTATCTGCGTGGATTTTATAGAAAGAATACAACATTGAATCTGAATACAGTTTTGCCCCTTCAAAAGCACTCACTCCTCTACCCGTCATATTAGAAGGAGTATACTTTAATCTTCCGGTATGTTTCACTTTTCCACCAAACATATTAATTGGTGATTTTTTAGGCATTGTAGATAAAAAGTACTCATCCTGATATGGAATCCACCTTAGCTTTGTCGTATCTGCAGTTACATTTGGATACTCTACAGCAGCCATCTGTTCCTCAATTTCTACCATTTTGGTTACCCCCTGCACTTCTTTCGGAAAGAAATAAAAATCTTCTGAAGCCGCAGTGGAAGTTAAATACGTAATAAATCCATCTCCTTTTAAACCCTGATTAGACAGATGTACTTCATTTTTAAATTTACCTTTATTTCCATATAAAGGATATCCACCTGGTGGTGCAATTCGCTTAAATCCTAGCGAATAATCTTCTTGAAGCGTTAATGACTCTTCAATATCCGGGAAAATACCTGCTGAGTATAATGTCCCATCAAAAGCAATCCCCTCATTTTTAAACTTATCCAATGAATCAATTTCAAATGGTTCTAACTCAAAATAGAAATCATTCCTGTTATACACTTTATTAAAAATAGATTTCTTGTCATAATATGCATATGACTTTTCTTTGGATCTAAAAATTGGATATTCAGGTAAATCTTCCTTACCTGATTTATTATCAGGATGATCAATTTTTAAGTCCCCGGTCAACTGCTCTACCACCGTTCTTACTCTCGCTTCTAATGCATATCCTTGTTTATCTACCTCTTTGGTTGTCGCCCATATCTGCATGGAATCCAGAACTGGCATATCTAGTTTAAAGTCATCGTAATTAAACGAAAAGCCATGCCCATAAAAATCTACCTTACCTGAACTAATAATCCCATTAAAATCAAAATCTCGATTTCTTTTCATGACAATCGTCCCACTGTCCGGTAATACTTTCACATTATGGTTTGAACTCAAAACAACGCTATTCACTCCTTTAATGGTTAAATCGTTGTTCATCAAATTCAATGTTGCATTCTTTCTTGAGGGTGAAGCATTACCATTAGAATAAACCAATAACACATCGTAATCTTCTTTACCACCATATGAATTTACCTGATGAAATAATTTAGGGTATAGCGTTACTTCCTTTACATCTGCATCATAAGACAAATACCCCATAACGGTATATCTTAGTAACATTGGCTCCACTCCTGTAACCGGAATTTGTAAACACCCTGTGATTTCCTGGAGGCTTAGCACATTGGTATCATACCGCTGCGCACAATTACGCATACGTCCTAAAGGATGCCAGTCACTGGTCATCATTAGATTCTCATATTTTTTCTTTCTAAAGAATCCTTCTGACTCAAAAGTTGCGGTCTTTTCTGAATTCATATCAAATGAAGTAAAATCCATTAACGGATAATCCATATCCCAGTTTAACAGCTCAAACCTCATCTCCACTTTATGGTATGAATTAAAATATGGGGTTTCAGACATTTCACCACGCACACGGATTAAGTTTACAAGGCGCTCATCCGTATAAAAATTCAACTTTAATCCCGGATGCAAAATAGAATCTCCATCCAAATAAATTACCACACGCGCATCTGAAGACACTACACTATTACGGGCTGAACGTTTCTTTCTCTGGTCCTTACTATCTTCTTCGATACTATCCTGAGCTGCTACATTTACATTCATTAAAAATCGTTTCGATGTAACCTTCATAAAAGGTTTCCCCTCTCTTTCGAAATTTAAAACCGCAGGCGTTTCATCCGTACCTGTACCAATAATTCTTGCACCCTGTTGCGCAAACCCACCCATATAATCTACCTCTTTTACCAGATTCTTAATCGGAATATGTACATTATATGATTGGAATCGAGGGTAACTAGTTCGTCCACTAGACTGTTTCGCTAAAACCTTGTCAATTAACACTCCGGATAACGGCTCTTTTAAGAAGGTTTTATTGTGGTATATCACAGAATCCGCCTGATAATTTGAGTACTTCATCTTGATGTTATACTTGATCACATCCACCCAAACATTACTAGGGTCTGCTCCTGCTCTTTCAAAGGTTACTTTACCACCTTCTCCAGTCCAGTAATTCTGAAATACATCATAAACGCCTCTGGTATTTTCAAGGACAATTTCAGAACCTTTTGCCTGACATTTTAAATTCACCTGATTAAATACCAACTTAATGGATTTCTTGGTTGCTTCAAATACGAAACCATAATTGTCTACCTGCCAATCAACAGATTTAGATTGTGTTTTGAATAACGATTTTGTATCAAAAAAACCCTTAGAAAAGTTCAACAAACGTCCAACTTTCTTCTTTTGAGAAGGGCTCTTACTATATCCTTCCAGAATATCAAACCATTCATCAAAGAGGACTTTATCCATACCTGATTCAGGATATCCTATTACCATCTGAATATATGAAGCAAAATCAGGAAATGTTCTAACCTTAATATCCGCCAAATTATTGGCTTCATCAATAATTCGCTTTTGTTCGTCCGGAGAATAAAATCCAGACTCCCAAACTTTAGTAAATGCTTTACTTATTTCTACACTTTGCGTTTTATTAGATCTCTGTAAAAAGCTCTCAACATTCTTTGGAAATTTCTCAAAGTCCAATGAAAACGTTTGCCCCGACTTTTTTTGAGAAAAAGCGGTCAGATGCAACAAGACGCTTAAGAGTAGTAATATTTTTTTCATTTTTATTCTTTAACCAGGTTTATTGTGGTCCAATATCCTCTGGATTTTTGACTTATAAATTTTAAACCGTACTTAATTGCTTCATTTAGCAAAGATTCCACATCTTCCTGATAAAATCCACTCATATGTAAAATTCCATGATCATTTAATGCTGTCGCATATAATTCCAGCTGATCTAACAGAATATTTCGATTTATATTGGCTAAAATCACATCTACTTTCATTCCCGGAATTTTTTCCTTTCCTCCATGCATAATCTCAATGAACTCTACTCCATTTCTTTCTGCATTTTCACGCGCATTAATACTACACCATTCATCAATATCTATAGCATAGACCGGGTTTGCCCCCCTCATCGCTGCAAAGATGGCCAAAACTCCTGTCCCTGATCCCATATCCAAAACAGACTCCCCCTTAAAATCAACAGATTGCATTTGTGACAACATCAAATGAGTCGTTGCATGGTGCCCCGTTCCAAAAGACATTTTAGGATCTATAATAATTTCATAAGGATATTGCGGTTCGGGTTGATGAAAGGTCGCTCTGACACATATTTGATCATCTACATATACGGGGTCAAAATTTGATTCCCACTCTTTATTCCAATTTTGTTGCTCTAAAACTTTTGTGGAATAGGATACTTCCACATCATCCATCTTCATTGTATCCACATTTTTCAGGGCATCTTCTGAAAATAATGATTCATCAACATAAGCAAGCAAAAAACCATCTTCTTCAATAAAAGACTCAAAACCAATCTCCCCTAACTCGGCAGATAAAACATCTGCCCAGGGCTCATATGGTTCAATCGAAAACTTAACCTCTGTATACTGCATCAGATATGATTACATTGCTAAAATAATCTCCACAAAATCATCAGATTTCAATGAAGCTCCTCCAATCAAACCACCATCAATATCCTCCATAGACATTAAATCTTTGGCATTTCCTGGCTTCATTGATCCTCCGTATAAAATACTCATATTATCCGCGATCTCAGCACCATACTTATTTGCGATAAGTCCTCGTATAAAATTATGTACTTCTTGCGCTTGCTCCGGAGATGCAGTTTCTCCTGTTCCAATCGCCCAAACAGGTTCATATGCTACTACAACATTTTTAATTTGGTCATTAGACAAGTGAAATAATGCCTCTTCAATCTGTGCATGAATCACATCTTTGTAAGATGCATTTTTACGATCTTCTAAAACTTCACCGCAACAATAAATTGGCACC
Organism: bacterium SCSIO 12643; assembly: GCA_024398135.1. NCBI lineage: Bacteria > bacterium SCSIO 12643. The sequence continues at coordinate 3,405,281 of CP073750.1, read as the reverse complement.
AAATTATTATTTAACGCCTGATCAATTTTTTCTACTAAAATCTGATTGGTCTCTCCGAAATAAGCTCTTCTTTCAGAATGTCCAATAATCACCATCTCCGCGCCACATGCTGTCAACATTTTCGCACTTACCTCTCCGGTATATGCACCAGAGTCGTAAGATGAAATATTTTGAGCTGCGGTATAAACTCTTTCTTTGCCATTCACAATTTGTGCAACAGAATGAATACTTACAAAGGGGATCCCAAAAACCACTTTTTTATTGGTCAAATCAACATTTTCAATCTTCTCTAAAACCTCGGCAACTAAAGTTTTCCCTTCCTCAAGGGTCGTATTCATTTTCCAGTTTCCCGCAACAATCTTGTTTCGCATTTCCTAACTATTTTAAATCTTTTTTAATATCATTAAATCCATTCAAACTTCTAAATGGATATTTATTCGTTACTGTTCCTTCATTTATAATCACTAACCCGGGGTTAGATCTAATCACTGTTTTTAAAGTGGTTGCATCACATGTATACATCCCGATATTTAAATCATGCATTTGCTTAAAGTTCTCTGCTTCCTCGAAGTTGCTTGCGGTTAAAACAAAAACCGGTACTCCATTTTCAACAGCTGCATCTGTAATTTCTTTGACCATTTTTTGAGCGTCCGCATTTGCCTGACTCAAATCATACATGATCCATAATAATGCATTTTGCTCTGACAAAATGGAGTACGTGTAATCCTCACCATCTGTCATTGATTCTAATACAAAGTCATGAATTGGAGGTACAACTCCATCTTTAAACAGATACTGTTCACCTGTAGCCACAATCTCTAAGTCTGTATTTTTCCATACCTCCTGTTCCATGTATTGGATAGCTGAAACTACTGACTCCTCACCAGTAGAAATACTTTTCATTGTATAGTCCACAGTATACAATGGCGGCTCTTCTCCTTCCTGGAGTTCCATATTTCTTTGAATATTCTCCCCGATTGCAAATGGTCTGAAGTCTTTAATCGGTAAATATGCCAAAGTATATACAGGGAATAAAGCAGTAATCACAAATGCAACTCCTCCCATTAGCCAACCTGAATAATCTTTACCCATATATTTAACGGCTAACATGCCTCCAAATAGAATCGCCACAAATACCACAGGGAAAACCCAATGAGTCACCATAAGAGCAAATCCTGAAATCAAGATGAAAGAAATGGCATAATAGAATGTATCTTCTTTTTGCGTATTGGGTACAACAGCATCTTTTCCTCTAAAAATGATAATGGTAAATACAAATAGAACCAAATCCTTCACAAAAGAATCCCATGGCGTAAATGGAATCGCATCACCAAAACATCCACAATCTTTAAAATAATGGATTTCTCTTGCTGTAAAGCCAAATAATCCTTCCATAAAAATGGTAAAATCTCTTTCAGGGTGTTCAAAGAACCAATTACCTATTGCGGTATAACCTGTTAAGAAAGTGAAGAATATCATCATGATCAACAATAACCAGGCCGATAACTTGATTTTCTCACCTGCAATTAAAGCTGCTCCCAAAACAATTTCTCCAATAGAAATAAATGCAGCCAGAAACACCTCAGTTCCTTGAAACCATGTCCAGTTTAACACGTCAAAAGCGAAGTATTCTTCTAATTTATATGAGAATCCAAGTGGGTCGTTAGCTTTGATTAATCCAGAAATAATAAATAACGAACCTACCAGCAACCGGGAAATTGTAACTTTATTAAATTGCATATCGATTTTATTTAGATGTTTCGCTTATTTCTTCCAACTGGATCATCGCAAAAATGGCATAATTAATCATGTCATGATAGTTTGCATCGATACCCTCTGAAATCAATGTAGCTCCTTTGTTGTCTTCAATTTGCTTAGTGCGGTGAATCTTCATCAAAATCAGATCAGTTATTGAACTAACTCGCATCTCTCTCCATGCTTCACCATAATCAGAATTTTTATCGATCATTAATGTCCTTGCCGTATCAATATGATGCTGATACCAATTCAAAACCTGCTCTTCAGAATCCTCATTAGAATCCGATGGACCAATTTCTAATTGTACCAATCCCATTACACAGTAGTTTACAATTGCAATATACTCTGGTACAACTCCCTCATTTACACGAGATACTCCTGCCTCTTCAATAGTACTAATTCGCTTCGCTTTGATGTATAATTGATCGGTAATTGAACTTGGTCTTAATACACGCCATGCCGTTCCATAATCTTTCATCTTTTTAGAAAAAATATCTTTGCACTGTGTAATTATTGAATCGTATTGTTTGAGGGTTTTTTCCATCATTTATGTCGATAAAATAGTCTAATTTTTATTTTCAAATCAGCATGCAAGATAAGTTAATCAGCAAAAAAACTTCGTTAAATTTTAGAGGAAATTTGGAAGATATTAACCGGCCTCAAATCATGGGAATTTTAAACGCTACCCCAGACTCCTTCTACGATGGGGGAAAACACAATAGTCTATCAGCTGCAATTGAAAATGTTAAAAAAATGCTAGAATCCGGGGCAGATATAATTGATCTGGGAGCATATTCATCCAGACCTGGGGCAAATCATATTTCAGAACAAGAGGAAATTGATCGAATGCTTCCTGTTTTGACTGAAATTTTAAAACAATTTCCACAAACTAAAATCTCAGTAGATACTTTTAGAAGTAAAGTAGCTGAAACTGCTATTGAAGCAGGTGCTTTAATGATCAACGATATTTCTGCTGGAAATATGGATCCGGATATATGGAGTGTCGCTGCAAAATACAAAGTTCCCTATGTAGCTATGCATATGCAAGGCACCCCACAAACGATGCAAAAAGACATCTCATATAATGATGTACTGGATGATATTATTCTTGAACTTTCCAAAAAGATAAACCTCATGACTCAAGCCGGAATCTATGATATCATCATAGACCCTGGATTCGGTTTTGGAAAAACATTAGATCAGAATTACCATATTCTGAAGCACTTAAAAGACTTTGAGTTTCTCGGACATCCTTTGCTGGTTGGAGTTTCTAGAAAATCAATGATCTATAAACTTTTCGATTCAACTCCTCAAGAAGCTTTAAACGGTACAACGGCTATTCATATGTGGGCCTTAAATAATGGTGCCAGTTTTCTAAGAGTTCATGATATCAAAGAAGCACGTGAAACAATTACCATTTGGGAAAAATTAAAAAACTAAACCTCACTGATACCACGAAAAGGATTTCATTTAATATTGTAATTCAAAATGAATCTACTCCTATTCATAACTGTTCGATGGCTTGATATTTTAGATATCGTTCTAGTAGCGTTTTTCATATCATACTTCTACACATTGGTAAGAGGTACGGTGGCAATGAAGATTCTGATCGGTCTTCTGGTCGTTTTAATCTTTTGGAAAACCACTAAAGCGCTACAAATGGAACTTGTTGCTGACCTAATAGAAACGTTTATCGGTGTAGGTTCCATCGCATTCGTCATCATATTCCAACCAGAACTGCGAAAATTCTTAATTAGAATTGGTTCCAATCAAATTGCTTTTGATTTAAGCGCCAAAGGTTGGTTTAGATTTTCCAAAAAAGAATCTGTAGACGTTTCCGCTATTTCTCAAATTACTGTAGCTGTGGAGAACATGTCTCAAACCAAAACTGGTGCTATTATCGTTATTGAAAGAGATTCAGATCTGGAAGCGATTGCGTCAACTGGCACCAAGATTAATGCTGAAATCAGTACAGAATTAATCACCTCTATATTCTTTAAGAATAATGCTTTGCACGATGGTGCTGTAATTATTTCAAACGAACGCATCTTAGCCGCAGGATGTATTTTACCAAATTCTGACCGAAAAGATCTTCCTAAAAGTTTTGGATTACGACACCGTGCAGTTTTAGGGTTAAGTGAATCAAGTAATGCTTTTATCATTCTGGTTTCAGAAGAAACCGGAAAAATAATGACCGCTTACCAAAACAAATTCACCGAAAATATACAGCTGGATAAATTACAAAGTCAACTCCACAAGCTACTACTTGCTCCTTAATTGTTTGCCGAATTTTTCTCAAAAGAACGAATAATGTCTTCATCTGACATACCTAAATGTGCTATACTTTGTTTGGCTTGCTCTGCCAACACATGATTCGGATAAAGCAAAATCAATCTTTCGTATTTTTCTTTAGCCTTACCAAATTCGTCTTTGTAAGTATCGTAGATAAACCCTTGCAAGTAAATACTCTCTGGTCTTTTCTGATATGTTTGAAAATACTTGTCGATTCTATCATAATGTGCCAGTGCATCATCAAATTTTTCCAAATTCACTGATTGATTTCCTGCTTTGAAAACCATATCTCCGGCCATTGGATTCTTCGGAAATAAATCCGCATACGACAAATAAAATTCAACCAACTGTTCCGTTAACTCTCGTTTTTGAGGGATGGTTGGATTCTCCAATGACTTCTCCATTTCTTGAATCTCTTTCAGCAAAGTTTCAGGCGTATATGTTATTACCTCTTCTGCTTTTTCAGAATCTGAATTCTCTTCTCCTCCATTCGTGCTTTCTGAACCACACCCAGCAACAAAGAACATAGCACCCACAAAAACAACAGCTTTAGTTATATCTAAAAAAAATATTCGCATTATCTTTTTCTTTTTACAAACTTCATTTTATAATTAGCAGTCACGTCTCCCGCTGCAATTTTATTTAACTTCTTCGCTAGAAATTTCTTCTTCAAAGGAGACACCAAATCAGTAAATAAGATACCTTCAATATGGTCGTATTCGTGTTGAATTATTCTTGCTGCAATACCTGAATAAGTTTCTTCAACTAATTCCCATTTCTCATTATAATACTCAATCAATACAGTCTCTTTTCGAGTGACATCTGCATTAACCCCCGGAATAGACAAACAACCTTCTTCAAAAGCCCATTCTTTTCCAGATTCTTCTATAATGATTGGATTTATAAATACCTTTTTAAAACGCTCTAACTCTTTCTTTTCTTGCTCATCCATATCATCCGAATCAGCAAAAGGAGAACCATCCACAATAAATACACGAATCGCCTTACCTATTTGTGGTGCAGCAAGACCTACTCCACTTGCCTGATACATCGTTTCAAACATGTTATCGATTAACTCCTTTACAGGATAGTCTTGTTCTATTTCTTCTGTTTCCTGACGAAGTACCGGATCGCCATAACCTACTATTGGTAATATCATCTTATCGATTCTCTATAAATGCCTGCAAAATTAATGTAGCGCTTACCTTATCAACAAGCCCTTTTTGCTTATTTCTTCTATCCTTTTTCTTTACACCTCCCAGCAACATAGCATCAAAAGCTAACTTGGACGTAAAACGCTCATCTTGTCGTTTAATTTCAACTTGCGGAAATTTTTGCTCTAAGACTTTTATTAATTCCAAAATATTAGCTTCAATAGCTGACAATTCACCACTACCTCTGCGCGCTTGTCCAATCACAAAACATTCTACCGCTTCATTATCCACATAACGTTTTAGCACATCAATAAGTTGGTCTGAAGGAACCGTGTCAAGCCCACTTGCAATAATTTTCAAATCATCGGTAATCGCCAAACCTGTTCGTTTCAATCCAAAATCAATTCCAAGTATTTTTCCCATCTTGCTAATAATCCAGAAACAATGGTATAAAAAAATCCCTGAAGAACAACTTCAGGGATTTTTTAACTATTAAAATTAAATGTAATTAAACGCGAACTAAAGCTTCAATCTCCATAGAAATCACAAAATCAGCTTTCATTGGTTTGTTACTAATTACTCCAGTAACTCTTAAAGTAATTGAATTATTGTCCAATAATTTTTGTTCAATGGTTTTCTTTAATTCATTACTTACCGAAATTTCAGTGATATTCCCAGAATTCGCTAAAGCCTTAAAAGATATTAAGCCCATATCAATTGGCGCTCCAATAGCTGTATTTCCCTCATAAAACTGCGCCATTCCAGTTGCTGTAGTCGCATCATCACCGGTGAAAGAACTTACTCTATACGTCAACTTCTTAATGCCGTAACTAGAGATATTAGATAGGTTGTTTTTAAAATCACTGTCTGAAGCAGCATCGATTGTAAAGTCTTTGCTGAACGCATTAGGATCAGCATCAGTTACATCCAAAGTTACCTTTTCCTCAAATGTATTGCTAATCGCAAAATTTTCAATATTAGCAACTTTATCGCACCCGGTAAATGCAAATGCAGCAACTGCCAATAATAGTAATCCTTTTTTCATAATAGTGTTTGTTTATTAGGTTTATTATTTAATAACCACGAATTTACAATTTTTTTACGATTCTATAATTACTACCCGACTGCTGTTTTCAAATTTAAAATGTTGATTTACTGGATTACGACTCTCAGTTTATCCGAAAATTGATTTGATTTATAACTCAAAACATAAACACCTTTGCTCAAGCTTTTCAAATCAATCACATACTCCTGACGTCCTGAGTTTATCTCTACATCATCTCTATACACCTGGTTTCCTTTAATATCATATATCACAACTTCCCCTTCTCCGTTTTCAGCTCCATTCACTTGCAATGTTAATTGATCACTTGCAGGATTTGGATATACCAAAATACCGTAATCTGTTCTTCCTATACCAGTAACTCCAAGTGGGAAATTCTCAATTTTTTGTTTCAACACATGATCTCCACAACTATTTGTGGTTGTTAGTGTCACATCATAATACCCTATCGCAGCATATGTATGAACTGGATTGTCAAGAGTTGACGTATTCCCATCACCAAAGTCCCATAATGATGAAGCATAGTCCTGAGAAGTATTTGTGAACTCTACAGTATTGTTTGAAGAATTATAAACAGAAGTAAATGAAGACACTGGTAAATCAACTAATTGGATATCTAATGAAGTACTTTCAACCGTTCCGTTTACAGTCACAGATAACTGAATTGTTTTCATCCCTTTTGAGGAATACGTTACAGTATGCGGTCCAGCAGTCGATGCTGTTGCAGGATTTGCATCGGTCCCGAAGTTCCAGGTATAATTCGTTCCTCCAGTAATTGGTGTATTATTAATCGTTACCGCACCATCTGCAAAACAAGGCATCGTATCCGCCAAAATACCAATTCCATTCTCTATTACAGAGAAATGATCTATTGCAATATCACTTCTCCAACCACTTCCTGTTATTCCTCTAAATCTAATGGTAACCACACCTCCAACATATGATGATAAATCAATTTTCTGTTCCTTCCATAAATTGCCATTATCACCAGAAATCATTGGTACCACATCATTATTCCACGTATTATTTGCATATACATCAAAATGTAATTCTCCCATTTCCGCCCCGTTCATATGATACCATACAGACATTTCAGGGTGTGCTGAGTTCGTTAAATCAATACATGGAGAATACAATTGACTTTCCATTCCATCGCAACTACCTGATGCTTCCAGATATAAATATTTCCCAAACGATGTACCCGGAGCCTGGTCCATGGAAGGGCCTGTTCCTTGTGAAGGTGTAGTTCCATTATTAACTCGAAAATCAATATCATCATACACACCGTTTTCCACATTGGTCCACCCCGCAATTAATGGGCATTGTGTAAGACCACAATTATTCGTTGTGGCACAGTTGTTAAACGTTTCAAAATCCTCAATATATGGTAAGTTAATTGTTGTCCCTGAATACACTTCAAACGCATTCCTTACCGTATCATTTAATGGGTTTCCATCAGGAATGTCTTTCCATACGACCAGGCTATGCGCAATCGGAATAGATGGAATTGATATGGTTTGTGAAAAAGTAAAATCAACAGAATCCCCTGGAGAAATAGTACCTGTATATGTTTCACTATTTACTGCTGTCGCATTGAACTGATAGGACAAATCAACCGTGTTAACAGCTTGTGTTCCATTGTTTTTAAGTCTCACTTGAACATCTTGATTCGAAATGCTATAACAATCAAACAACGCATTACCGGATGGAGCTAATAAACTCAGTTCTATATCATCAGAAATTACACAATTCCAAACTCCAGGTGTTTTTTCAATGGCATAAGCTCTTTTCCCTACCACTCCATTTGCTTTAGCTCTTACACTCACCCAATAGGTGTTTAATGCAGAATAACCTGTTAAAACGGCACTAGTGGTCGAAACTGTTGTTACAGAATCCATGTATTTATTCCCCAATACACTTACTTCATACTCAGTGGCGCCACTAACGGGGTCCCAGGATAACTCAAACTCATTCGGACAAGAACTCACTACAGACAAATTGGTAGGTACACCGATCATATTAAAAGGCATCATAGATTGTCCGGTTACTCCATTTCTAGAAACTCGAATTAAAGCATCACCTGTAATCCACGCTGGAACCGTCCAATTATAATATCTTCTATCCGCATTGACTGAATTAGAAATTTGTGTCCATGAAACTCCATTATCCGTAGAATACTCTATTGTAAATGAATTTGTTCCAGATGGTGCATCCCATCTTATAGTTTCCATTGTTCCTGTTGCAAAATGCTCCCCACCAGTAGGGTAAGTTACAATAATATCTTCGGTGATAAATTCATAAATTATATAATATTTCTGTGGGCCTTGAGGTATTGACACACCACTTACTAATACATTGTAAGTACCTGAAGCGGGGTTATCCACCACAATTTGCTCCATATTATTCAAACTATCTGTACCGTATGTGGCGGGTAAATCCAAATTAGTCGGGTTTGGTGTTGGATCCAGAACATATGGGAACAGATATTGTTGATTAGGAGCAGGAGTTGCAATCCCCATATCTATATTATTTACCAAAGCCTGACTGGCCGATGCGCTTGCCTCGTAGTCATTCCAATATATCATGACCTTCATCTGTTTCACACCTGTTGGAACCACAATACTATGCTGATTCGATCCGGATTGGGAAATTGAATCCAGCATATACGTATTATTTTCGAATACTTCCAAAACTTTTCTGGCGTTCAAACGTCCCCAACCGAACTTAAAATCTGGACCTACATTACCCAAATCATCTGCGGTATTCAACATGGCACCTTTAATCAAAGCAGATGGAGGTGTAACTCCTCCATTCAATTCTCTATACGCATGCACCAAAGCACCATATGTTCCTGAAACTCCAGGTGCCGCCATAGATGTTCCGGTATTATTCACATATTGGTTATTCGGGAAACAAGAATATACTTGTGTCCCATTGGCACATATATCCGGTTTAATTCTACCATCACTCGCAGGACCTCTACTACTTGAGTTAGCTAATCCATCTGTAAAAGTGACATTACCAACAGCCAACACATTTTTTCCAGCTTTAATTCCACCTGTGATATTTCCCCATCCTGATCCTGCACCATATCCACAATCTGAAGAACCTGAATTTCCTGCGGAAAAGACATGCATTAAATTCGGCATGGTTCTCACTTGCTGATCTGCAGTTTGAGCAAACCCGGTATATCCTGCATTACACCCGTTTCCATATGATGTTGACGTCACCACAACTCCCGGATTAAAATAGGATGTTGGTGTACTATTCACTGCATCCCAAACATCATATACCTTAATGTCCGCACCCCATGCCATTCCGCGTGCATCCGGATCCACATTACCGGCTCCCATCATAATTCCGCCTACATGATCTCCGTGGTTTCCTGTGCTTGGTCCTGCTGAACTCTGATCCATCCTTCCTGCATAATCAATATGAGGTCCGAGTTCGCCATCATCTCCAATGGCCAACCAAACACCTTCTCCATTATAAGGAACATTATTAATCGTAGGATTAGAAATGTAATTGGTTCTATGATTGCTTTGCCCAACAACATCCTCAGGTACCGCCTCTGGGGCAATTGGCTCGATATATTTAACTAATGGATGTTTTGCCACTGCAATAACTTCATCTATATTAATCTCCACAGTTGTTAATGATGAAAACTCATAATGTCCTTTTATACTAGCTCCTAAACTTCTATAAAAACGATCCATTTCTTCACCCGAAATATCCGGATGGTGCTTTACCACCACTTGAATTTTTTTACCATTTAAAGCGTGCTCCGGATAACGTCCAATAGATAAATCGTAGCTCAATTTATGTTTTGGCTCAACAGCCAATACGCCATAAATATCATATGCATCTAAAACATCAACACCTACCCCCATTTTAATCTTAGATAGAAATGTATTGTGAGGTAAATAATCCAATAATTCTACACCTGCATGAAAAAGTTCACGCTTCATATCATTTGTTGGAATTGAATTAAAATTAAGTAACAAATAATAGTAACCATTGTACTTAGATTTTTCAAATTGCTTAAAATCCAAGTCTTTGATATTACTTTCAACAGTATAGTTTCCTGATTTTAACTTTAGCAGATGGTGATTATTTCCAAAAAGTTGAGTCGTAGCAAATAGAATAACGCCCAGCATTACCCCAGGTAAAAATTTATTCATCGAATATTTTGTTTTGATAGAGGGATGCAATCTACATTTTATTCATGATTTTACAAATTCTGTTTACGGTCATCAAAATAAATGACGTACAGGTTACATTTTGACCAAACATTTAAACGTTTCATCCAAAAAATCGCTTCGATTGTTAACATCCGTTAAAAACAGAACCCAATAGAAACTATATCCTTTTGATACTCGTAATGTATTGCAAAGAGTCAAATTAAATTAAAACATAAATCACTAAAACATTAGAAACTATGAAAAATTCAAAGAGTTCAATCACAGATACAATCAAAAAGAAAGTAAGAATTAGATTAGATCATAAAACGATCATCACATTAAAAGATATGACCAGGTTTGATTACTGGAAAAACTTATACCCAAACGCTGTAATAATTTCATAATAACGTGGATTGTATAATTCTAGGTTATGTTTTAGGTGAGGGCTGTCCTACCATTTAGGTAGGGCAGTTTTTTTAATATAAAACTACTCCCCTCACATATCATCTTAAAACCACCTAAAATCCGATTGTAGAGATTTTATGTTTAATGGATAAAGCTTCTAACAAATGTGTTAGGAGCTTTTTTTATTGCATTTCTTCTCTGGTAAAGACAATCTCTTTATCAGAACTTAAAAGATCATTGTAATAATATCCATCCTGATCGAACAACTTTAATTTTTCTGGCTCCTCAATCTTATTTTGAATGATCCATCTCGCCATTACACCTCTTGCACGCTTAGCAAAAAAAGAAATAACTTTATAGTTTCCATTTTTAGCATCTTTAAATACCGGAGTAATTATCGGATATTTAATTTTCCTTTCGTTTGCTGCTTTAAAGTATTCATTTGACGCCAGATTTATCAGATATTTCTGCTTATGACCTTCCAATTCATTATTAATCTCCTTTGCAATTTTATCTCCCCAAAACTCATACAAGTTCTTTTTTCTGGCCACCGGTAGTTTAGTTCCCATTTCCAATCTATAAGCCTGAATCAAATCCATAGGCTTTAAATATCCATACAAACCCGACAATATTCTAAGGTTCTCCTGTGCCTTATGGTACTCCTCATCGGTAAATGTTTCAGCTTCTAACCCCTGATACACATCACCTTTAAACATCAAAACAGCTTGCTTAACCATTTCCTCTGACGGCTCAGGTGACCACATTTGATAACGCTGATAATTCAAATCAGATAATTTCTCACTTAGAGACATTAAATTGGAGATTTTCTTTCTGGATAAAGTTTTCAGTTTTTTAATTAATCGTTCAGGTTCCGCATTAAACTTTGGATAAGACTTAATCTCAGATTCCACTTTTGTCTCTAAATCCAATGTCTTTGCCGGTGATATTACTGTAATCATTTTTGTCCTTTATGTTCCCTCCAAAAATAGAATTAATCAAAGAATAAAATTCTGGTCTAACTGAATTTATTACTGCTCTTATTTGTCTTTTATTTGCATTAATGGAGAACTCCAAACCATACTGTTTAATGCCATGGATTCATTTTCATGTAGGAGATAATGGATTAGCGAAAGCGTGTTGTGTTGCAAATATTCCTTTTGGAAATATCAACACTTCTCCTTTTGAGGATATTTGGAATGGAGAATCTATTCAAAAACTCAGATCCCGTTTTTTAAATGGTGAACCTGATAAAAGGTGTGCACAATGTGTAAATCTGGAAGCCGCTGGAGGAAAAAGTATCCGTCAGGAGACTTATGAAAAATTTGCTCATTTAGATATTTCATTAGACAGCCCTGTTCCCATTTACTTTGATATTCGTTTTTCGAATGTGTGTAACCTAAAATGTAGAACGTGTTGGCATGGAGCCAGTTCATCCTGGTTTGAGGATGCAAAAAAGCTAAAAACTCAAAAAGGACAAAAAGCCGTAATCCAAAACATTCAGGATTTTCATCGTTTCATAGCCGAACTTGGGACTTACTTACGGAATGCAAAGGAGATTTATTTTGCTGGTGGAGAACCTTTGGTAACTGAAGAACATTATCTTCTTCTTAATTGGCTTATAGAACAGCGTCAAACTAAAGTTAAACTCAGATACAATACCAATTTCACGTTCTTAAAATACAAACAGCATGATGTGCTTGAATTATGGCAAAATTTTGAATCCGTAGAAGTTATGGCTAGTCTGGATGCTATAGGCCCTCTAAGCACCTATATAAGAAGCGGGAGTAAATGGAATAAAGTTATCCAAAACTTTAATCGCATTCAATCTATTCCCAATATTCAATTCAAAATTTCACCCACAATTTCTGTTTTAAATATTCAAAGCATCACAGATTTAATCTCATACACTCTTGATAATCACATGATTTCAGAAAAAGGTCTTTACATCAATATTTTAGAGCGTCCTATACATTATAACATCCAAATTCTTCCGCATTCGAAAAAGGAACAGATTGATCAAAAAATCAAAACATATATTTCTTCCCTATCATCAAAAAGAATCCAGGATCAACTACAAGAAATATTACAATACATGTGGGCTCAGGACTTATCCACGCACTGGGAAAAATTTCATCTCCAAAATGGTAAAATTGACCACATTAGAGAAGAAACTTTTCCTTTATTTAGTTAACGAACAATTTTCATTACGGGAGTAAAACTCTCAATTTCTAAATACCCACGTTTTATGGCTTCTTTAACCATTCCCACCATTGTGGTTACATCCCATTTTTCCATGATTTTTTGTTTCATAGTACTAACTGTACTGGAATGAATGTTTAATGCTGCGCATATTTCTTTTTGGGTGTACTCCGCCAACATTAATTTTAAAACTTGACGTTCTCTAAGGCTCAGTTGTCTCTGCATTTGCATTGATTTTGTGGTTTATTAAAGGGTTGTAAACTACTTATGCAGTTTACTTCATACTAGGATTTAAGCTGCAAAAAAATTATTGCAATTAATATTTTACTATTTACACAGATTTTAGAGTTATTCTAACTCAAAACACTTCGGGTATCAAAATTTTCATTAATCTAGGGTGTTTAATTTTTCAATACAATCATCATTTATTTAAACGGTTAAACCTCTTTTAGGGTTGGTCAAACAGCTGCAAATATAACATGATTTTCTATATTTTATTGCATCACATTTTAATAAAAACTAAATTAAAATGTGATGCAATAACTCACTAAGCCTGATGCGCTTCAGCAAGCAAATCATTTACCGTTTTAACAGGATGAAAAGTTGATACCGGGACCTCTACAAATACGGTATTCCAATTCGCCATAGCCCCATTCCAAAGGCCCGGATGTTCTAAAACCTTAATCTCTTTTCCCATATAAGATTTTGACGCCACAAAGAAGGTCTCTGGATCAATAAAATCGGCTAAATTAAATTTGTGACCTTTATAATCTTTTATTCCACAGACTAAATCTACCGGATTAAAATGTGTCGCATTCTCTAACATTGCCAGTACTTCAGGTTTATCCAAATTCATTTGCGCACTTTCTACAATTTGAACAGAATCATCCACCCAAAATGGGCCTCCTCCAGCTTTTCCTTCATTCTTAACCATACCGCATACACGAATTGGTCTATTTAATTTTTGAAATATTTCTTCTTGATTAGCACTTACATCTACATTCAATTCCTCTCTGATAAAATCTGCCATTTCACTTAAACGATCCGATAATACTTCTTGAGTTTCTAATTCATTTAAATATTTAAAAACAGTAGTTTGAAGTTCTATCAATTTAGCCCCAAGTGCTTTTTTATATTTAATTATTTCCGGCTGCTTTTCTTCTCTTACGATATTGTCGATGTTCTTTACATAAATCACATCAGCGTCCATTTGATTCAAATTATGAATCAAAGAACCATGCCCACCTGGTCTTAACAGTAAGTCTCCATTTTCTTGATACACTAACTTGTTATCAACATCCAAAGCTACAGTATCGGTACTTTTAAGCTGCGTTGAATAACTAATGTTAATTTTAGTCTCCAACTTTTCCTCATATTTCGAAAGCACTTTATTTAAGTGTTCCTGAACAATTTCTTTGTGCTCTTCAGAAATTGTGAAATGAAAATCAACAAGATTATTTGACTTCGCATACGCAACACCTTCTACCAGTTGTTCATCTATTGACTTTCTAACCTCATTAGGGTACTTATGAAAATCAATCATTGCCTTAGGGAGGTTACCATAATTTAAACCTTCACTTCCAAGTACTTTATTTACAATTTGCTCAGCAGAATCATGATCTGTAATATTTAGTGCTTCATAGAAAGCAAAACCTTGAATACGATCTAAGAATTCTTTTAGCAATCCAGAATTGTGGTCACCCTCATATAAGTGCTTAAACATTCTTGTTGCCGCCCCAGAAGCTGGAGTAAATCTACATATTGTTTTACCATTAATCATACCCTCATAGCCATCTACTAATCGATTTAATTCAGCATCAGATAAGGCGCTAATTCCATCTCCTACTGTGCAAGGTCTTTTTAGATTTAATTCTTTAGGTCCGTTTTTTAAATTCTCTACTTGTTGATCTATCACTTGTTCTGAAATAGCCAACTCTGCAATATTTAATTTATCACTCATTTGTTAGGTTTATTCTACTCTACTGTTCCAAAAATCTATAGGTAATACTCCCCTTTTGTATTTTGGTTGCCGTTGATTTTCGGTTAAACTTTGTATTCTTTGCTCCTTTTAAAGCTGCCTCAATCAAACATGGATCGGAAGTTTTGGTTGATTCCTCATCCAGTTTTGCAGAGACTACATATCCATCTTGATTTACTGCTATATTCACTACAACGACTCCTCCGTACTGGCACATATATACCGGTACTTGAAGATGTGTGTCAAATCTGTTTTTTAGTTTATAGGTAATATTCGTATTTCCTTTATATGCCGATTCTGACCTTGGTTTTTGTTCAGGGACCTTATCCAATTCTTTATTTTTCTTAGCATCTAATAAATCATCTATTTGCTCCTGTGTATACCCATAACCAGCATCTCTTTGTTCCTGAATAACCTGCTCTTCCAGGGCTTTTAGCTCTTCTGCCAATTGCTTTTCAAAATTCTCTTTGCTTGTTGAACTTGGCTCTCTATTATACTCATTATAATCTCCTTTTTCAACATTATCAGGAGCAGCTTCATTTACAGCTTTGTTAGAGTTATTATCTGTTTGTTTTGACTGCTGCTGATCCTCCTCACGTTCTTCTTTGATTTCTTCTTCAGGCTTATACTCCGGGAAATCGATTACCAACACGTGCTCCGTTTCTATTTTCGGACTCGGTAAATACACATACATCGCGATGTATAAAAATAGAAAGTGGAACAAAACCGTACCCAGTAACCCAAACTTATGACGTTCCAAAAATCTCAACATGCCTTCTCTTCATTCCTACCAGGAACTAAACTATTCTTCTTTGTAAATTACTTTTCCAGAACTCAGTAAAAACAATTCCATCTTATCTTCCTTTTCAAATGACAAAATCTGCTCACCACTTTGATTCACCTGATCAAATTCTACTGGTACTATTACCTCATTAGCGTAGTTTACCAGTCCCTTTTTACCTGCCTTTTCTACCAAAATATAGTTACTATCCAATTGCTCAATTTTATCAAATCCAAATGGTAGAATAAACTCATTATTAGTATTAATTAAAGCTTGAGCCGTATCATTCTCTACCACCGCATAACCATACTTAAAATTGTAAGCATATCTATAGTCATAAGGTATCGATAATTCAATTTCACTATTGGCAAATCCCCACTTACCTGTTTTGTTTACCGGAGTCAATAAAGAGTCGTAAATACCCACATCTAAGAATATTGCAGGAAATACACGTTTTCCATCTACATCAATAATACCTACTTTACCTCTTGATTTTATACGTGCATAGCCATTATAATAACTGCTATAATTCATTGTAGTTTCTTCAAACGGATATTCGCCTTTAAAAGCTACTTCACCTTTACCATTAATGTACTGATACTTATCTCCTTTAACAGCTATCGCGCGGTCATCTACAAACGAACTAATTTGATCATATTCAAACGGCAATAAAGTATCACCAGATGCAGAAATCAATCCATAAAGCATTCCTTTCTTTATTACATATTGATTACTATCCGGAATAATTCTTTCATAAACAGGTTGCAACAATGGTTGTCCTAAAACATTAATAACCCCATATTGATCATTCTGCTGAATGATTGCTTTATTGTTTTTAAAATCAAAAGCCGATTGGTAAATAAACGGGATCTTCTCCTCACCTTTTTCATTAAAGTACCCATATTTTCCATCCACACCTGCATAAATCAATCCTTGAGAAAACTCACCTATTTCATCATAAATAATTGGAATGACGGTATCTCCCATATAATTAATCACGCCATACTTTTCTTCCAATTCAACGATAGCTAAGTCATCTTCAAACTGTACCGCATCATCAAATAAATGCGGGAATATTAAACCTCCCCTCTTATTGATAAAAACCGTCTTTCCTAAAAAACCCACTATTGATTTACCTTCGTTAAACGAAGAAACCCAGGTATACTGCGGTTTAATTTTCCAATTTCCTACTGTATCCACAAATCCCCATAAATCTCCTTTTTTTGCAGGAACAAACATCGTTTTAGACAACTCCAAATCTTCTTTTAGCTTATCTTGATTCGGATATTCCGGATAATCAATAATAAACTCAGATATTGCTGCTGTAGTGAACTTACTGGTCTTACACTTATATAAATAATTCCAGGCATCATTAAAATGCTTATTCTCCGGATTCTCTTTGATAAACTTCTCATAGGACTCAGGTTTCTTATCCATCGTATAAATTCTATATACCTCATCCTGCGCATCAACAACATATGGATTGTCTGTTTTATTCTTAATAAATACCTGATAGCTGTAAGCATCATCTTTCCTGGTCAACTTCTGGTATTCTAATAATTGGAAACTCTTCTTAGCTGCGGGAAAATCAATGGCGTTTGGATAATTCTTCATGTAGATTTCCCACTCTTCCATTGTATTGATATCCAAAGCTCTTATATATGCCAGATGATTTCTCAATTTCTCGGCTTCTTCATACTCATTCGATGTAGGGTGATCATCCATAAATTCCTGAAATGACTCTACAGAATTTGAATCTACCGCTCTATCAAAAAAATAAGGCGCCAGCTTTACCTTTTCCGCATTAATAGTCGAAGGGTTTATCTCCAAACCTGTTAGTTCCACTAACTCTTTCTCAGGTGTCGATTTATAAGCTTTGTCACAAATTGAAATGTACTTATATGCCGTATCCACATTGAAAAACGGACTTTTTTCAGCTCCATATACTTTGCACAAACCAAATGCAGATCCAGCAGGTTGCTTTTCTAAACTCTTCTCAAAATATTCTTTTGCTTTAAAATAATCGAACTGCAAAAGTGCCTCAAATCCCTTTTCCAATTTACCAGCAAATACAGGAATTGAAATCATAGCAAGGGCAAATACGATAATATTTTTATACATATAATGTATCATTTTTTGGATATACAAACATAAAGGAAATGCACGTTTTATACCACACTCGTCAGGCTTATTTAATCAAATGAAATCGTTTAAAACCAGTCTTTTTACGATACGGCTGTCAACATTCCAAGTCAATTTAAATCCTGATCGTCTTATTAAATCTTAATTAACCCAGCTTCTATTCGTTTTACAATAAACTCTATATCACGATCTGCACCATCGGGATCATATTCAGACTTTAAATTATGTCCAAATACACGTGCCAATCCCTGCCAGAAAAATGCAGAAAATTTCCCTCTCAATTCTGTAACTAACGTATAGGATGTGTTTCCCGTTTCACGATCAAGCAACTTAATTAAAATACGTCCTTCAGATACGGTAAGCTTACGAAGTTCACCTTCGTATTCGTCTTTAATTTCTTGCTCGATTCTTTTATAGAACTTTCTTTTTTCTTTTTCAGATTCAACTTTTTCCAATTGTTTAGCATAATCCTCCAATTTTTGCGCAGCTAAATGTGCAAACGGATATACTTTAACAACTTTCTTTTCTAATCGTTTGAATCTATTATAGTCAGCTCTGGATTTCCAGGTTCTTTTCGCTGATATCTGGAAAGAAGAAAGGGTAATCTCCGGAACGGTATCTCCATCAATCACCCTTGCATGTACCGTTGTCCCGTTTTGACCTAAAACCAAAAACGGAAAAATGCTAAATATTATGATTATCAATAATTTCATATTACAAACAACCCGATAAAGTTACGTTTATTTTATGAAATTTCGTAATCTTTATCTTAAATCAGTTCGTCAACTTTGGCTAGAACATTTGCATAATCCGGCTCCTCTAAAATATCATTAGCCATTTCTGTATGAACGACATTATTATCCTTATCTAATACAAAAACAACTCTGGCCAACAAACCTTTCAAAGCACCCTCTACCATTTCTGTTCCAAACTCTTTTCCAAAATCTCCATAACGGTAGTCCGAAAAAGTCATAATATTCTGAATTCCTTCAGAATCACAAAAACGCTTAGAAGCAAACGGCAAATCTTTAGAGATAATTAATCCCATCACCCCATCTCTTTTACCAAGCTCTTCATTAAATTTTCTTGCTTCAGCCTGACATACTCCAGTATCTAAACTTGGAACCGAGATCAATACTTTCACATTGGCCTCAATGTCATATAAACTCACTTCATTCAAATCTCTAGATACGAATGTTACATCTTCCGCTACCACTCCTGGCTCCACTACATCATCAATTAATTGAACCGGAAACCCTTTTAGATTTATTCTATCCATCTTTAATTTATCTAATATTTTCTATTACCTATTTCAATTTCAGGAGCCCAAAATTAAACTTTTTTCTTCCTACAAATTAGGTCTCCATTATATCAAATCGTTACATCACTATAAATAAACTTTGCAGATATCTCTGCCCTGATTTTCCCGTTATTGACTTACTTTTATCGCTCGTGAAACTGTACCGCAACATATTATTATTTAGTTTATTCATCCTAAATGGGTTGCTTTCATTTGCTTCAAATGATTCTTCTATTGTTTATGTTTTTGATATCAAAGAAGAAATTGCACAACCTATCTGGCATAACTTCCAAAAAGCAATTGACGCAGCCAAAGAAAATAATGCCGATTATCTGATGATTGAACTAGACACTTATGGAGGTACGGTAGATATGGCAGATTCAATACGGACAGCTATATTACATAGTCCTATTCCGGTTTATATTCTGATCGACAACAATGCAGCGTCTGCCGGAGCTTTGATTTCAATCGCATGTGATAAAATTTATATGATTCCAGGTTCTACAATAGGAGCCGCTACAGTTGTTACACAAGAAGGAGTAAAAGCTCCAGATAAAATCCAATCTTATTTTCGTAGTAAAATGCGTGCGACCGCGGAAGTTAAGGGCCGAAATCCAGATATTGCTGAGGCTATGGTTGACGAGGATCTTGAAATTGAAGGAATCACTAAAAAGGGCAAGTTACTTACTTTCACCGTATCCGAGGCGCTAACTCATGGATATTGTGATAAAGAGGTCAACAACCTACAGGAAGTACTGGTTGATAACAATCTCCAAAATGCACAAATCATTCATCACAAATTATCTTCTATCGATAAAATCATTAGCTTTTTAATTCATCCAATGATCAGCGGCTTTTTAATCATGATCATGATTGGTGGCATTTACTTTGAGTTGCAATCGCCAGGAATTGGATTTCCAATTGCAGCAGCATTTATTGGAGCTTTACTCTTTTTCGCACCACTTTACATAGAAGGAATGGCTCAAAACTGGGAAATTGTAATTTTTGTTATTGGTATCGTTGCGTTAGCTGTAGAAATATTAATTATCCCTGGAACCGGAATCACAGGTATTCTTGGCATTATTATGATCATGACAGGACTTACATTGAGCATGGTTAAAAATATTGATTTTGACTTTTCTATGGTTGAATTAGATGGTATTTTACTCTCATTCTCTGTGGTATTGATGGCGACTCTTTTTATGGCTATTCTATCCATTATTCTATTACCCAAAATGCTCTCATCTGGTAGATTAGATAAATTGGTTCTGAGATCAAGTCAGGAAGTAGAAGATGGTTATAGTAGTGTAGATCAGTCATTAAATAAAATGGTTGGTATTTCGGGTATTACCATATCCGACTTAAGACCATCAGGAAAAATTGAAATAGAATCTCAACATTACGATGCTTTTTCAGTTGGCACTTATATCGATAAAGGAGAACAAATTGAAGTTATTGGAACCGAAGGTCCACAATTATTAGTTAGAAAAATTTAAATAGAACATGGCATTCACTGAAGGGCAATTATATTTCGCTATCGCATTTTTTATTGCATTTGTAATCGTTATGATTTTCGCATATAGAAGTGACATCAAAAACTTGGGAGTTCACTCAAAAGGAGCTTTATCTGTATTGGGTGTAATTGTTTTAGTAATGATTATCTTCTACGCGACAGTAAAACTATTAGCGTCTTGATAAAATCTTTAAAAACCATATTCATTTTATGTTGTATTGCCTTTATATTTTCATGTAGCGGTGAAACTGATCGGAATACTTCTCAAAAAATTACTACGCAACCTGAAGGAATTTCCCTTGATAGTATTCTCGCCCGTGGTAAAATCATAGCCATAACAAATAATACACCAACCAGCTATTTCATATATAAGGGCAAACCCATGGGGTATCAATATGAACTACTAAATCGGTTTGCCAGAAGTTTGAACGTTGGATTAGAAATCAGAATTATTCCTTCTATTCCTGACGCCATAGACTCTTTAGAACTCAAAAAAGCAGATATTCTTGCTTCCGGACTTACCATTCTTGGAGACCGCAAAAAAAGAGTAGATTTTTCAAACCCAATTACTCAAACGCATCAGGTTTTAATTCAAAAAAAACCTGAGGGTTATGCTTCTATGTCATCAAAAAAATTGGATGATCATGTACTACGTGATGTAACCCAACTGGCAGGGAAAGAAGTTTATGTGGAAGAAGGTTCCGCGTATTTCGATAGAATTATCAGTCTACAAAATGAAATTGGAGATAGTATTCGGGTACTCACCTACTCTGGAAGCATTGATATTGATAGTTTAATGTCAATGGTCAGTTCCGGAAAAATCAAATACGCTATTACTGAAGAGTATACCGCAAAATTTTTTCAACGCTATTATCCCGATTTAGATATTAAAACTCCAGTAAGTTTCAACCAGAATATTGCCTGGGCTGTTCCAAAAAATTCTAATGCATTATTGGATACCATTAACCATTGGATCGCAGATAACAAAAACAAAACCAGCTGGGCATTCATTTACAACAAATATTTCAAGCACAATAAAAACATGAACACTAAAGCATTTAGTGGTTATAACCTTGAAAATGGTAAAATCTCCCCATATGACGCCATAATCAAACAAAATGCGCAAAAAATAGGATGGGATTGGAAATTAGTGGCAGCTCAGATTAGCGTGGAATCTGGTTTTCAAAACGACAAAGAATCATGGGCCGGAGCCCAAGGGTTAATGCAAATCATGCCAGCTACAGCGGCTTATTTGAATTCACACGATAGCAACATGGTCAATCCACAAAAGAACATTGAACTTGGTGTTCGACTTAATGGTAGACTTTATGATTATTGGAAAGAAATTATCCCTGACTCCATTCAAGCCATTAAATTTACTTTGGCTTCATATAATATTGGTAAAGGTCATGTATTGGATGCACAGCGACTTGCAAAAGAAAATGGCTTGAACGCTCTTATATGGGATCAAAATGTAGCCCAAATGATTACGCGGTTATCTCAGAAGGAGTATTATAGAGATCCAGTGGTGAGACATGGCTACTGTAGAGGTTTTGAAGCATATAATTATGTCAATAAAATATTCTCACTTTATCAAAATTACCTAAATTTCGACTCCCTGTAACAATCAATATCAAATCAACCATTCATGTCCGATCATTTAAGACCGCGTTTTAGATACTATGTTCCAACTCCACCCAAAGAGCTAGCTGAACAGTTTAAAGCTATTTTTAAAGATCCGGAACGTAAATTCATTGGTACAGCTTTAAAATATCATGTGGTCGTTGACTTTCCTGAAAAAGACCGACATTTCTGGTCGCCACAACTTGATCTTAATTTAGAGAAATATGAAAAAGGGACTTTAATTAGAGGTCTTATTGGCCCCAGACCAAACGTATGGACTGTATTTATGTTTTTTAATGCGATCGCTGGAGTTTTAGGTATTGGAGGAACCATCATTGGAGTAGGTCAATGGAGTATGGAAAACCCTCCACTTGCACTCTGGCTACTACCTATCAGTATCATCATTTTTAGCGTAGTTTATTTTGCCGGAAAAACAGGAAAAAAAATAGCACATCCTGAAAGCGTTGAGCTGCATGAGTTTCTCATTCAAAATCTGCGGGATTATACTGAACTGGAGTTAGATGAATTATAATTTAACATTATCAAATCTTTAAAATCCTGACCAAATAATCGATTATATACTTTCAATTTTTGACCCAATAGCGTAAACTGGAATCCATTTTATTTGGTTTATGCTAAAACCAAAGCACCATACATTAATAAAATTTCCCTACACACACACTAAACAACTAATAATTTTGTAATTCCATATTCGGGACAAACCTAATTTTACCAAATGTTTAAAATTATTGACCATATATTTAAAACATGAACCCGAAATAAGTGCGTTATTTGTAAGGCAATTACCAGTAAAGATTAATCAAATTTTACGTTTTAGGGGTTTGATAGATTAATTTTCAATGGTTTAGTTTGTTAGGTTCAAAAGAGGAGCTTGTTACTCCTCTTTTTTTATGCATTGTATTTAACCTTTAAAAATTAATCTATCCGTAATGTATTATTCATTGAAATATTATTCTGTTGCATTTCAATAACCGTACCATTTCAATTTCAAATATGACCTAACCTCAATTTTAATTATCATACTCGGTGATTCTTTCTAATTAATAAACTACTCGTAAGCTTTGTGTTTGCTTAATTTTGCACTCATTAAAGATGTATATGAGTACCAATCAACCATATTTTAAATTTGATGAAGACAAGTACCAACAAATAAAAAACGTTGGTATTGATCAACTTACGGAAACACATCCAATTTTTAAACCTGTAGTTCAGGCTGGAAAGAATCTAAAAATAGATTCATATGTCATTGGTGGCTGGGTGCGTGATTTATTATTAAATCGTAATTCTAAGGACGTTGATATTGTGACTCCGCAAAATGGAATAGAATTGGCTAAGGAAACAGCTAAAGTTCTCCATCATAAGAAAGTCAATATTTTTAAAAATTTCGGCACTGCGATGATCAAGTCCAAAGAAATGGAATATGAATTTGTTGGTGCACGTAAGGAAAGTTATGATTTCAATTCCAGAAAACCTTATGTATCTCCGGGTACTTTAACTGATGATCAAAAGCGAAGAGATTTTACCATTAACACTCTTTCAATTGGATTAAGTGGTGAAAAAGAAGGTCAGTTAATTGATCCTTTCAACGGAATTGATGATTTAAGAAATGGCATTTTAAGGACTCCTCTAGATCCCATTAAAACATATTCTGATGATCCATTAAGAATGATGCGAGCTATTCGCTTTGCATCTCAATTGGGGTTTAAGATTGATAAAAACTCGTTTCAGGCAATAACTTCCCAAAAAGAACGCATCCATATTATCTCAAAAGAACGAATCAATGTCGAATTGGGAAAGATCATGTTATCCTCTAAACCTTCTATTGGTTTATTGCTTCTGGAAAAAACCGGTCTACTTAAGATTCTTATTCCTGAACTAACAGCGTTAAAGGGAGTTACCGAAGAAGAGGGACAAACGCATAAAGAAAATTTTTATCATACATTAGAAGTGGTAGATAACATCTCGGAAAACACAGATAATATTTGGCTGAGATACGCTGCTTTATTTCATGATATAGGAAAAGCACCAACTAAAAAGTTCGATAAAAAAGTGGGATTCACATTTCATGGACATGAGGCTGTAGGTGCAAAAATGATCACCAAAATTTTTAGACGTTTAAAACTCCCTCTGGATCATAAACTTCAATACGTAAAAAAGCTGGTTTATTTAAGTTCCAGACCTATTGCTCTCGTGAATGACGATGTAAGTGATTCTGGAGTCCGAAGATTACTTTTTGATGCTGGAGATGATATTGATGATTTGATGACCTTATGTGATGCAGACATCACCTCAAAAAATCCGTATCGCGTACGCAAGTATCGTCAAAACTTTGTGCGTGTCCGTAGCAAAATGAAAGAGGTAGAGGAAAGAGATCGCATCACAAATTTTCAACCTCCAATTACCGGTGAAGAAATCATGAAAACATTCGGTCTACAACCCTGTAGAGAAATTGGTACGATTAAAACACAAATAAAAGATGCTATCCTTGAAGGAGACATCAGTAACGATAAACAAGAAGCTTTTCAATTAATGCTTAAATTAGGGGAACAAATTGGCCTAAAAGTCGTAAAAGGCTAATACATTTGTTTTGAAAACTAAAATTACCAATGAGTACAACATTAAGACTAAGAGTTCTGGTCGATACAGAAGGAGAAAACAATATATTTAGGGATATTGAAATGCCTGCTTCTGCCAATTTTGAAGAATTGCATCTGGCCATTCAGGAGCACTTTAATTTTGACAACTCCCAAATGGCTTCATTTTATGAATCGGATGATTCATGGGAGCGTGGTGACGAAATTATGCTGATGGATATGAGCATGGACGATAAGCAAAAGGTTCGTTTAATGCGTGATACCTTGCTTCAGGATATCCTATCTAAGCCAGGAGAGAAAATGTTGTACATCTTCGACTTCTTACTGATGTGGACCTTCTTCGTTGAAGTAGTTTCTGTAGGTGAGTTCTCTTCAGATACAGAATATCCAAACGTTTTATTATCAGTAGGTGATGCTCCAGATCAAAACTCAAAATCAGCTGAGGATTTATTTGGTGCCATGAAATCCGAGATGATGCCTGATTCTGATGATGATGAAAATCCTTTTGGGGACATCGATCTAGATTTGGATTTAGATAATAACTTTCCTTCATACTAGATTTTTGAAACAGCTTATAGTTATAACCGGAGCAACAGCTTGTGGTAAAACATCTGTAAGCGTTGAAATTGCAAAAAAACTAGGAACAGAGGTTATTTCTTGTGATTCCAGACAATTCTATAAAGAAATGTCGATTGGAACAGCGAAACCTACCAAAGAAGAAATGGATGGGGTGAAACATCATTTTGTGGACTCCCACTCTATTCAGGAAGAAGTTAACGCAGGTAAATTCGAGAACCTTGTTCTACCATTACTGAGCGAACTATTCGAAAAATATGATTCTGTTATCCTTACTGGAGGTTCGGGACTATTTATTGATGCCGTAGTTAATGGCTTTGATCAGATGCCTTCCGTGGATCCTGAGACCAGGAAAGAATTAAATACCACATTTGAGCAACAGGGAATAGCACCTCTATTTGAACAACTTCAAAAACTCGATCCTGAATATGCTCAAATTGTAGATGCTCAAAATCCCAAACGTATCATCCGAGCTTTAGAGGTTTGTTTAAGTACCCATAAAACTTATACTGAGCTTCGAACGGGAAAAAAAGCTTTACGACCATTCCGTACTATCAAATTTGTTCTCGATCATCCAAGACAAAAACTCTACGCAAGAATCAACACCAGGGTTGATCTTATGCTTGATATGGGACTTGAAGAGGAATGTCGAAATTTAATTCCATTTAAACACCTCAATGCGCTCCAAACTGTAGGATACAAAGAGTTTTTCGATTATTTCGAGCACAAAACTGATCGCGACACAACCATTGAATTGATTAAACGAAATTCAAGAAGATACGCAAAAAGACAGCTCACATGGTTTAGGCGTGACCCTGCATATCATTGGATAGAAGCTCATGATGTATCCGGGATTATGGAATTAATCGAATCTGATCAAAAATCTTAGCTTAAGCGATAACATCTGTAAACTCAAACTTATCTCCATCAAATAATCCCTTATCACTAAGTTTTAAAGACGGAATTACCAGTAGAGCCATAAATGACAATGACATATATGGTGCTCTCAAAGGACTCCCAAGCGCTTTCGCCATTAATGATAACTCGTGATATTCCTGCGCTACAGTTTCTGCAGATTGATCAGACATAATACCTGCAACCGGCAGAGATAAACTCTTTTCAACCTTACCATCAACTATTGATAACCCACCTTTATTTTCGATTATCAGATTAATCGATCTAACAATAGCGTCATCGCTAGTACCTACAGCAATAATGTTATGGGAATCATGAGCAACTGATGAAGCGATAGCGCCTCTTTTTAATCCAAAGTTTTGAATAAAAGCCACGGCAGGTTTATGTTGTTCATATCGATTTACTACAACCATTTTAAGCACATCTTCGTCTGTATTTGATTCGAGCTTCCCTTCTTTCAAAACAGCATTTCCGGTAATCTTGTTTGTCACCAACTCACCGTCTAAAACTTCAATCACATTTACCTTTTCCGTTGATGACGAAAGCTCAATATCATTTAATTGAATTGGTGAAATTCCAAATTTATTTACAGTTTCAACTGGTACACTTTTAATGAATGATTTCCCATTCTCCGCGACTTTTCTACCCTTTACCCAAACCGATATGACATCAAACTCTTCCAGGTTGTTCACTTCTATAAAATCTGCTAAATCTCCTTCTCTTAGCTGGCCTACTTCAAGTTTATAATGATCTACCGGATTAATACAAGCCATTTGCAACACCTTAAAAACATCCTTTCCCCTACGAACGGATTCAGCAACCAATTCGTTGATGTGTCCCTTCTGTAAATCATCCGGATGTTTATCATCCGAACAGAACATCATTGACGCATAATATTTATCAATCAACCCAAATAACGCTTCAAAATTTCTTGCTGCACTCCCCTGTCTGATTTGAACTTTCATGCCCAATTTCAACTTATCTATGGCCTCCTCTTCCGTAAAACATTCGTGATCGGTCGAAATTCCGGCTTCAATATATTTTTGAGCTTGCTCGCCCTTTAATCCTGGTGCATGACCATCTACAGGTTTATTATATTTTTTTGCCAAATCAATTTTAGCAGTTACATCTTGATCCTGATGCAAAACACCAGGCCAATTCATCATTTCTGATAAATACTTCACCTCATCCATTTTCAATAACTCTTCAACGTCCTGAACATTCAATTCAGCTCCTGCGGTCTCAAATGGTGTTGCAGGTACGCATGGTGATGCGCCAAAATAAAAATGAAAAGGAACTTCTTTTCCATTATTGATCATATACTTCACGCCATCTATACCTAAAACATTAGCGATTTCATGTGGATCAGAAACCGTAGCAACAGTTCCATGTGGCACTGCCAACCTTGCAAACTCTGAAGGTACCAACATGGAAGACTCAATGTGAATATGCGCATCAATAAAACCAGGTAAAACATAGGTATCAAATTGTTCCGATGACTTCCTAATTTCCTTAATCCTGTCCCCAACAACTTCTATTTCTGCACCATAAATTTTTCGATTACGGATATCTACAATATTTGCCTTGATCACCTTTTGATACTTCATCGTTATGCTTTAAAACTCGAATATATATTTATTTCATACTAAAACCGGAAACTTTCCAATGTTCACTTCATAAAAAAGCCCCTATCTCTCAATAGGGGCCTAAAACTTAAAGAGTTAATTTTAAAAATGTTTATGATTGAAATCTAAAAAGTTCTTTTTTAAATCCGCATATATTCTTTCAAATGTTTCGAATTCGTCTCTTAAACTGTTATATTCATTGATAATCTCATCGTTATTCTTGATCTCTCCATCAACCGAATTTCTTGTGATGCTTTTTCTATTTTGTCTTACTCTCTTGTTCAAAATATCTAATACCTCATTTTGGCGAATAAATTGATTTTGAAAATGTTCGAGTTCACGTAAAGCCTCTTGTTCGGATAATCTAACCACATCCTGTTCTAATCTGTGATCAAAGATTTCAAGTTCATTTCTGTAGAACTTCATTTCATTATCCCATAATTCATGATCAAAACTTAAGTCTTTTACATAAACTCTTTTTTCGACTGGCAACACTTCACTGCTCATAACTATATAATTTTTGTTTAGCATCAGAGACCATAAAAATCAAGTTCTACAGGCTCTAAAACGCTCTTGATTTAACTTTTATTTCACTTACTAATTTACATCATTTTAAGGTTGTTGAAACATGATTTTGATTAGTTTTACCGCATTATTTTATTCAGTATGACACCTGATTCTTCTCATATTTTTCCTCTTTTATATGCCGGTCCAATTTCGTATTATTCCTATTGGGTAAAATTCGATCGATTTATAGATGCACATGAGAATTTTCAAAAGCAAACTTTTAGAAATAGAGCAAAAATTTATGGCGCCAATGGACCTATAACATTAACCGTTCCTGTTAAGTCAGGGTCTCAAAAGATTAAAATAACTGATGTAGAAATTTCAAATATCGAATCCTGGCAAAGAGATCACTGGAAAACATTGGTATCTGCATATCAAGCCTCTCCATTTTTCGAATATTACGCGTTTCTTTTAGAACCTATCTTTCAGAAAAGATACGATTCATTATGGAAATTCAACATGGATATCCATCATGTTATTTTACGATGTCTACAATTACCTGTTCAAGAACAATTTACGCACTCTTTTCATCCAATAGATCGAAATGATTTAAGAGCGATATATACCTCAAAGAAGCCTCATCCACAATCCACTACATTTCCTAAATACCAACAAGTTTTTTCATACGACAAACCATTTATTTCGGATCTTTCCATTTTTGATGCGCTATTCAATCTTGGACCTGAAACGGAGGATTACTTATTAAAACTAAACCTAAGCTTCACATAAGCGTTTAATTTTAGATTTTACCTCCAGTTTTTCTCTTTACATCCCACTCAATACACGTATATTTGGGGCACATAAGTATCTCGGATATGACTAAAAAAGAAGAACTAGAATTTAATAAAAACGAAGACCGAAATAAACTTAAAGTTTCCAAGCTTAACCAAAAATTAGAAAAGGTTTACTTAGGTGGTGGACAAAAACGTATTGATAAACAACATGCTCAGGGCAAACTCACCGCAAGAGAACGTGTTGAATATTTATTAGACGACAATGCTCCGCAAATTGAAATTGGCGCTTTTGCTGGAGATGAAATGTATCCGGAATACGGAGGTTGTCCTGCCGGAGGTGTAATCGTAAAGATTGGT
Organism: bacterium SCSIO 12643; assembly: GCA_024398135.1. Classification (NCBI taxonomy): domain Bacteria; species bacterium SCSIO 12643. The sequence continues at coordinate 3,375,503 of CP073750.1, read as the reverse complement.
TATGTTGCTGGTAAAGAATGTATCGTTGTTGCAAATGATGCTACAGTAAAAGCAGGTGCATGGTTTCCAATTACAGGTAAGAAAAACTTGAGAGCTCAGGAAATTGCGATGGAAAATAATCTACCTATTATTTACCTGGTAGATAGCGCAGGAGTTTTCTTACCGATGCAAGACGAAATTTTCCCGGACAAAGAGCATTTCGGGCGTATTTTCAGAAACAATGCGAAAATGTCTAGCATGGGAATTACACAAATCGCTGCTGTCATGGGTTCTTGCGTTGCCGGTGGAGCTTATCTACCGATCATGAGTGACGAAGCTTTAATTGTAGATAAAACAGGTACTATTTTCTTAGCAGGCTCATACCTCGTAAAAGCGGCTATTGGTGAAGATATTGATAATGAAACTTTAGGAGGTGGTACAACACATAGCGAAATTTCCGGAGTTGTAGATTATAAATGTGCGGATGATCAGGATGCCTTGGATCGCATCAAAAGAATGATGGATAAAATTGGAGCAAGTGAAAAAGCTGGTTTTAATAGAAAAGAATCTGCCGAACCACAATTTGATCCAAACGAAATTTTTGGAATTCTACCGGAAAGTAATGCCAAACCATATCAAATGCGTGAAATCATTAAACGTTTGGTAGACAACTCTGAATTTGACGAGTATAAAGAAGGTTATGGTAAAAGTATTGTCACCGGTTACGCCAGAATTGATGGGTGGGCTGTAGGTATTGTAGCCAACCAGAGAGAAATGGTAAAAAGTAAAAAAGGTGAAATGCAATTTGGTGGTGTTATTTATTCTGATTCTGCCGACAAAGCTGCTCGTTTTATTATGAACTGTAACCAAAAGAAAATTCCTTTAGTTTTCTTACAGGACGTGACAGGTTTTATGGTAGGTTCTAGATCAGAACACGGTGGGATCATTAAAGACGGTGCAAAACTGGTAAATGCTATGGCTAATTCAGTTGTTCCTAAATTTACAATTGTTGTCGGTAACTCTTATGGTGCAGGTAACTATGCAATGTGCGGTAAAGCTTATGACCCTAGACTTATTGTGGGATGGCCATCTGCCCAGGTAGCCGTTATGGGAGGCGCTCAAGCTGCAAAAGTTTTATTACAAATCGAAGTAAGTAGCAAAAAAGCCAAAGGCGAAGAACTATCAAAAGAAGATGAGGAAGCATTGTTTAACAAAATCAAACAACGCTACGATAACCAAACGACACCATATTATGCGGCAAGCAGATTATGGTTAGATGCTATTATTAACCCATTAGATACCAGAAAATGGGTTTCTATGGGGATTGAAATGGCCAATCATAAACCTATTACAGAAAGATATAACGTTGGAGTTATTCAAACGTAAAATGCTAAACTAACAGTGAGGAATTAATTTCCTCGCTGTTTTATTATTTCATTTGCATCTTCTTCTGTCCCTAATAAAACAGCCATCCATTTAGTTGACTCTTGAGATTCAAAAGCTATTTTAGCGGCTAAAGTCAACGGTATTGACAAGAACATTCCTGTTGTCCCCAGAATCCAGCCCCAAAAAATCAAAGACAATAAAACAACCAGAGTCGAAATACCGAGCCCCTTCCCCATGATGCGAGGTTCAATGATACTTCCGATAATGATATTTACAGCTAGAAAGATCACAATAGTCCAAATCATTCCTGTTAAGCCCAAACTAATAAATGCCATAAACATAGCGGGAATAGCTGCTATGATCGAACCAATATTTGGAATGTAATTCATCAAAAATGCGATCAAGCCCCACATAAAAGGAAAATCTACTCCTATGGCCCATAGTAGTAAACCAATGATCACACCTGTAGATAAACTTGTTATAGTTTTAATTCCCAGATACTGATTGATTTGATCCATGGCTACGGTAATATTGGACATCGAACTTTCCGGCTTATTCATAATAGCGCGTATCTTGACTCCATAGCTAGTCTGTTCCGCCAGCATAAAAGCTACAATTAACAATATCATCGCCATATTGCCCATCAAACTTCCCAATCCATTCAAAATTTTGGCTGTAAAATTCATGATCATTCCCGGATCTACTGTCTTAATAATTCTTTCTTTAGAAGTATTAATTCCTCGCGCTTCCAGAAAATCAAATAAGCCATGTGTTGCATGAGACACCTTCTCACTGTATAAGTCTTGATTTGAGGTAAACTTCGCAACTGATGATCCTATTACACCACCTAGAAATGAAGTGAGCAAAATGATAAATATCAATACAATAGTTACAGAAACACCTGCGGGCACACCTTTCTTTTGGAGATATCGTACTGGTTTAGACGCAATAATTGCCACAAAAACAGCCATTAAAAATTGAGTTACAATATCGGAAGCATACATAATCCCTCCTAATACAATAACAATAGCGGCTAAATAAAATATAGTTGGAAAGGCTTTTTTCGATTCGTTAATATCTGTCATAAAATGTAATAATCAATCAAATGTAATAATTTGAGGATGAAACTGTTCAATCCTAATTTTGTTTATACCAAAGTATCTCCGTCTATCATGATAATTGATCGTTCTTTCACAATTTAACGGAGGCTTTAAAAATATAGATTATTTTCGACCCCAAATTTAACAATTATGAAATTCAACCAATCAATTTTTATTCTTCCGTTGGTAGCTTTAGCCACATCATGTGCGAGCGATAATGCTACTGTAAAACAGGAGGAAAAACCTGTGGTGGAAAAACATCATGGTTTAGACCTATCGAATATGGATGAGTCTATGCGTGTTCAAGACGATTTCTTTATGCACGTAAACGGTAACTGGGTTAAGAATACAGAAATTCCTGGTGATCAAGGTTCCTGGGGAGCTTTTAACGAACTAAGAGAGAACAACAATAAAGTAGTTCTAGAAGTTTTAGAAAGTGCTTCTAGTAGTAACAAATATGATGCGAACAGCGATCAAAAGAAAGCGGCTAACTTCTACGCAGTAGGTATGGATAGTACTGCAGCTGAAAAAGCGGGATTAACTCCATTAGATCCGTTCTTTAGTAAAATTGATGCGATTTCAAACAAAGATGAATTGGTGAATTATTTAGCATATGAAGAAACTTATGGTGGAGGTTCATTCTTTGGATTTGCAATTTTTCCAAACGTTAAAAATTCAAATGTAAAAGCAGCTTATTTAGCGCAAGACGGTTTAGGATTACCGGATAGTGATTACTATTCTAAAACAGATGAAAAATCTGTTGATATCCAAAACAAATACAAAGCTTATATCAGTAACATGCTTACCATCAAAGGACAGACTCCTGAAGATGCTAAAGCAAATGCAGAAAAAATCTATGAATTGGAAGCGGATTTAGCTTCTGCTTCAATGAACTCTACCGAGAGTAGAAATCTTCAAGCGCAATACAATCCTTACAAAAAAGAAGATTTAAGCAAATTAGCTCCTTCTATTAATTGGGATGCGTATTTCAAAACAATGGGGATTGAAGACCTGGATACTTTAATCGTAATGCAACCAAAGTTCATTCAAAAAATGGAAGACATCATTAATGCAAATGATATTGAACTTTGGAAAAACTATCTGACTTACAAAATCATGAGTAACTATGCAGGTTACTTAAACAATGAGATGGTTCAAACTTCATTCGATTTCTACGGAAAAGAATTAAGCGGAACTACTGAAATGCGTGACAGATGGAAAAGAGTCTTAAGCGCAACAAACAGATACGTTGGTGAAGCGATTGGTAAACTTTATGTAGACGCAGTATTCCCTCCTGAAGCAAAAGAAACTGCAAAGGAAATGGTGAGTAACATCCTTGACGCTATGAAAAATAGAATCCAGAATCTGGATTGGATGACTGAAGAAACTAAAGTTAAAGCACAAGAGAAATTAGCAAGTTTCACTGTAAAAATTGGATATCCTGACAAATGGAAAGATTACAGTTCTTTAGACATTAAAACAGTTGAAAACGGTGGATCATATGCTGGAAATGCAATGGCTGCTAAAAACTGGAACTTCAGAGATGAGGTAGCTAAATTACACGAACCAGTGGACAAATCTGAGTGGGGAATGACTCCTCAAACCGTTAATGCATATTACAACCCATTAGCAAATGAGATCGTATTCCCAGCAGCAATTTTACAACCTCCATTTTTTGATTTCAATGCAGATGCGCCTGTAAACTATGGTGGAATTGGTGCGGTTATCGGTCATGAAATCTCCCACGGGTTTGATGATCAGGGAAGTCAATTTGATGCAAGTGGAAATATGGTAAACTGGTGGACTGAAACTGATTTAAAACAATTCCAGGAACGTGGTCAAAAACTTATTGCTCAATTTGATGCAATTGAAGCTTTACCTGGAGTTCATGTAAACGGTAAATTAACACTTGGAGAAAACATTGGTGACTTAGGTGGTGTTAACCTAGCTTGGGATGCATTACAAGCGTACTTTAAAGCTAATGGTAAGACAGAAACCATTGATGGACTTACTCCTGAAGAAAGATTCTTCATGTCCTGGGGTACCATCTGGCGTACAAAATACCGTGATGAGGCTTTAAGAAGTCAAATCAACACCAATCCTCATGCACCTGGTATGTATAGAGCAAACGAACCGTTAAGAAACGTGGATGCATTCTACGAAGTTTTCAAAATTCAAGAAAACGATAGTATGTATATTGCTAAAGACGATCGTGTATCAATTTGGTAAAACTTAATTAAACTATAAAAAAGCCCCTTTTGATAATCAAAAGGGGCTTTTTTTGTCCTCTAACCTATCAGGTCTAAAAGACCTGATAGGTTAGAGGACTTTTAATTTCATATCTTTACTCCTTAAAATTTAACCTTATGAAAATAACTCCACTTGAACCTGGTAATTTTTACCATTATTATAATCGTGGTAACAACAAAGAGAATCTTTTCCGGTCCGATAATAACTATCAATATTTTATTTCTCTCATGTTTAAATATTTACCTGCGGTCGCTGATGTATATAGTTACTGTTTACTCCCGAATCACTTTCATTTAATTCTTAGAATAAAAGATGAACATCAATTGAGTTTTGAATATTTCAATCAAAGACAAATTTCACAACCATTTTCTAACTTTTTTAACGCATACGCAAAAGCATTTAATAAAATGTATTGCAGAACTGGTAGCTTGTTTCAAAAGCATCCCAAACGTATTAAAGTTAATAATTCTGATTATTTGAAAAACTTAATCATTTATATAAACACCAATTCCTCTCATCATGGAATCGCCAACTTTGAGACCTATAAATACTCTTCCTATCTAGATTTGATATCAAATGTGCCAGCGGAAATTTCAAGAAAAGAAGTAATTAGTTTATTTGATGATGTTGAAAATTTCAAATTAACATTAAAAATGAAAAAAGATTTTACCCTCTCTAACCTACCAGGTCTTATAGACCTGGTAGGTTAGAGGACTTCACCATGTGAAAAACTTCTTAATAAATGATCTGACTTAACCTCACAAATCAGACATAACCTCATCTACATTTGTACTCGAATTTGGTTTTGCCTTAAATGGCGAATTAAAAGGGAATCAGGTGAAAAGCCTGAACTGTACCCGCAACTGTAAGCTTTATAAGTTTTCACAACATACCACTGATAGATTCTATTGGGAAGGTGTGGAGATAAGGAGCAAGTCAGGATATCTGCCAAAATCAATCATATAGTTACAAACTTTCGGGGATAAAAGTTAAAACATTCAACTTTATTCCTCCATTACAATTTACAATGGAGCGACAAAAACAGGCAATTAAAAATGCCGAAACACATGTGGTAAAATGCGTATTTCCTAATACCACAAATCATTATGATACTTTATTTGGTGGAACTGCTCTTCAATGGATGGACGAAGTCGCGTTCATTACTGCAACACGATTTAGCCGTCAAAAAATGGTTACTGTAAGTTCAGATAAAGTAGACTTCAAACAGCCTATACCTTCGGGAACTTTTGCGGAACTCATTGGAAAAATAACCATGGTTGGCAACTCCAGTCTTAAGGTGCGTGTTGAAATCTACATTGAGCAGATGCATAAAAACCATAGAGAATTAGCTGTAAAAGGCGAATTTCTTATGGTTGCAATTAACGATGACAAAAAAGCTGTTCCATTACAATTACCGGAATAAGCATCCTCATACATTCATTCTATTAAACAACCGTATTCTAATACTTCAAACTATGGATTCTAAAGATATTCATTCAACAAAAATTGTGGAAGAACCAATATTAAAGTCAAATCCGAATCGATTTGTTCTGTTTCCAATTCAACATAACGATATCTGGCAGATGTATAAAGATCAGCAGGCCAGTATTTGGACCGCTGAAGAAATTGATCTTTCATCAGACATTGTGGACTGGGAAACCAAATTAAATGATGATGAAAGGTTTTTCATTAAACACATCCTGGCGTTCTTTGCTGCTAGTGATGGTATTGTGAATGAAAATCTGGCTGAACACTTTCTAAATGAAGTACAATATACCGAAGCCAAGTTCTTCTACGGTTTTCAAGTGATGATGGAAAATGTACATTCTGAAACTTATTCCCTACTGATAGATACTTATATCAAAGATCCAAAAGAGAAAGATTATTTATTTAATGCTATCGAAACCTTCCCTCCGGTTCGTAAAAAAGCAGAATGGGCACTAAGATGGATTGACAATGGAACTTTTGCGGAACGTTTAATTGCTTTTGCGGCAGTTGAAGGTATCTTCTTTTCGGGTAGCTTCTGCTCTATTTTCTGGCTTAAAAAACGCGGATTAATGCCAGGGTTAACTTTCTCGAATGAACTTATTTCAAGAGATGAAGGTATGCATATGGATTTTGCTTGTTTATTGTATAATGAGCATCTGGTAAATAAACTATCTGTAGAAAAAATCACCAAAATCATTTCTGATGCTGTAAATATTGAGGCTGAATTTGTAACTAGCTCACTTCCGGTTAAACTTATTGGAATGAATGCGGACCTGATGAACCAATATATCCAATTCGTTGCTGATAGACTTTTGGCGCAATTGGGTTGTCCTAAAATCTATAATGTCTCAAATCCATTTGACTTTATGGATATGATTTCACTTCAGGGAAAAACAAACTTTTTCGAAAAAAGAGTTGCTGAATATCAAAAGGCAGGAGTTTCAAATACTCAGGTTACCACAAATGAATTCAGTCTGGATGAAGATTTCTAAAATATCCATATCCAATAATATTTAAATCATTATCAATGTTTGTACAAAAGAGAAACGGTAGAAAAGAAGCAGTTCAATTTGATAAAATTACTGCAAGAATCAAAAAACTATGTTATGGTTTGGACCCCATGATTGATCCTACGACTGTAGCCATGAAAGTTATCGAAGGCCTGTTTGATGGAGTCACTACTACGGAATTGGATAATCTGGCATCAGAAGTCGCAGCAACAATGACGGTACAACACCCTGACTTTGCTTTATTGGCTTCCAGGATATCAGTATCTAATTTACATAAGAGCACTGAGAAAAGTTTTTCAGCAACAATGCAAAGACTTTTTGAATATATCGATCCCAAAACAGGAGAAGACGCTCCATTAATCTCAGAAGAAGTTCATCAAATCATTCAAAACAATGCAGAAAAACTAGATTCAGCAATTATCTATGATAGGGACTTTAATTACGATTACTTTGGTTTCAAAACACTGGAACGCGCGTATTTGTTAAAGATTAATGGCAAAATCGCTGAAAGACCTCAACATATGCTGATGCGTGTTTCTCTAGGTATCCATAAAGAAGATATTGATGCCGCTATTGAAACTTATAGCCTAATGTCTGAAAAATGGTTTACACATGCCACTCCTACCCTGTTTAATTCTGGAACACCAAAACCACAAATGTCATCTTGTTTCTTGTTATCCATGCAAGAAGATAGCATTGATGGGATTTATGATACATTAAAACAAACGGCAAAAATCTCACAATCCGCTGGTGGAATTGGATTAAGCATTCATAATATTCGCGCCACAGGCTCATATATTAAAGGTACTAATGGAAATTCTAATGGGATTATTCCAATGCTTAAAGTATTTAATGATACTGCGCGATATGTAGATCAAGGCGGAGGTAAAAGAAAAGGGTCCTTCGCAATTTATTTAGAACCATGGCACGCAGATATTTTTGAATTTTTAGAACTTAAAAAGAATCATGGTAAAGAGGAACAAAGAGCCAGAGATTTATTTTATGCGATGTGGACTCCTGATCTATTCATGAAACGTGTAGAAAACAACGAAAAATGGACATTGATGTGTCCACATGAATGCCCAGGATTATACGATACACACGGAGCAGAATTTGAGAAATTATATACAAAATACGAGCGAGAAGGAAAAGGTCGAAAAAGTATTCCGGCAAGGGACCTTTGGAACACAATCTTAGAATCTCAAATTGAAACAGGTACACCTTACATGCTTTATAAGGATGCTTGTAATAGTAAGTCCAATCAAAAAAATCTGGGAACAATTCGTTCATCTAACTTATGTACTGAAATTATTGAATACACATCCAAAGATGAGATTGCCGTATGCAATTTGGCTTCATTGGCTCTTCCCAAATTTGTTAACAACGGAAAATTTGATCATCAAAAGCTTTATGATGTGACCTATGTAGCTACCAAGAACTTAAACAAAATTATAGATTACAATTACTATCCCGTTAAAGAGGCTGAAAATTCAAACTTCCGTCATCGTCCAATTGGATTAGGAGTTCAAGGATTGGCCGATGCTTTTATTTTATTGCGATTACCATTTGAATCTCCGGAAGCAAAACAATTAAATAAAGACATTTTTGAGACCATTTATTTTGCATCGATGACTGCTTCCAAAGATTTAGCAATAAAAGAAGGAGTCTATGAATCTTATGTAGGTTCACCAATTTCACAAGGTTTATTTCAGTTTGATTTATGGAATGTTACTCCTTCGAATCGTTGGAACTGGGACGAATTGAGATCAGAGATTAAAGAACATGGTGTAAGAAACTCATTGTTAGTAGCACCAATGCCAACAGCATCTACTTCTCAAATTTTAGGAAATAATGAATGCTTCGAACCTTATACTTCTAATATTTATACCAGACGTGTATTATCCGGAGAGTTTATCGTGGTGAACAAACATTTACTTCATGATTTGAATCAATTGGGTTTATGGAATAGTGAAATCAAAAATCGGATCATGATGGAAAATGGTTCGATTCAAAATATCGATGAAATTCCGGAAGATATCAAAGCTCTCTATAAAACCGTTTGGGAAATCAAACAAAGAGCCATCATTGACATGGCCGCAGATCGAGGCGCATATATCTGTCAATCGCAATCACTGAATCTATTTGTTGAAAGTCCAACATTTGCCAAACTCACATCTATGCATTTCCATGCCTGGAAAAGTGGTTTAAAAACAGGTATGTATTATTTACGTACCAAAGCTGCAAGAGATGCAATTAAGTTCACGGTAAATACCGACCAAAATCAAAAATTAACCGCACAACAAATTCAGGAAGCCGAAGCTCTGGCATGTTCAATTGAAAATCCAGATAACTGCGAAATGTGTAGTGGATAAACAAGCAAAGCTCTGATTTTAAAGCCTTTTTGATCAAGTTCAAAAAGGCTTTCTTTTTTTACATTTGTTTCCATTAAAATTTAGACCATCAGACCGTTTGTCCTATTTGTATTCGTAAGTATATCTTTTTTGGTGCAGAGTCAAAAAACAGATTCCTTGTTTCATGTGAACGGGAATATCTTATTGGGCGAAATAAAAAAACTGGATTATGGTCAATTGGCATTCAAAATGGATGGAATGGGAACCGTTACTGTAGATGTCGATAAGATCTCTTCCATTAAATCAGATAAATTCTTTGAGTTCACCACATCGCACGGACGAACTATATACGGATTTATCGATTCCACCAGCATCCAAGGTATGATCAATATTAATTCCGGTTATGATTCAAGTAATTTCCACCTCTATCAAATTGTAGAAATATATCCTATTAAAAACACCTTCTTCCTGAGAACAAGTGGTAAAATCAATATGGGGTTTAACTATACCAAAGCCAGTGATATCGGCCGTTTTAATGTGGATTGGAATCTACAGTACAGAAATAAAGGGTCTTTGGTTTCGTTAACAGGAAGTAATGTTCAAACCTTTTCTCCAAATGACACTGCTGCCACATCCAGCAAATATGACCTGTACTTAAACTTCGAGAAAAAAATCAGTGGAGTTTGGTCCTGGTCAGGTAACCTTGGAGGAAGTCAAAATACCGAATTAGGCCTATATCTGCGTTTAAAAGGAGGACTGGGAATACTTGGAGATGTGTACCATACAAATAGTCAGAGATTATATGTCTTGCTAGGTGTTGCTCCCAACATGGAAATCTCAGAACAACAAGCAAACAGAACATCAAACTTTGAGGGACAAGCTTCTATTTCTTATCAGATATATCGTTATACTTTCCCGGAGATTTCATTAAATACAAAGTTCGATCTTTATCCCAGTTTCAATAATAGCGGGAGATATCGTGTGGATTATAACATCGATGTTAACATAGAAGTTTTCGACAACTTTTACGTGGGTGGAAAATTTTACTACAATTTCGATAGCAAACCTCCTTCGGATAATGCTTCGAATAATGATTATGGCTTCACAACAACTCTAGGTTATTCGTTCCATTAACCTTCTGCATTTCAAGCCCAAAATCTTAACTTTATTTTACAATTCGTATAATTTCAGTTTACATCATTCGTTTAGTTTTACCGAGCCTAAACAAATGAAACTAATACTAAAATTCACGTGGCTATTCTGGTCACTAAATCTACTAGGTCAAACACATAATATTGTGTATGATGATTTGGCTACTTTTACAAAAAGATTTACCAAAGAAGACTTAAATAGTCCTCAAAACAAGCAAACTTTTGTGGACAGTACGATTCAGGTTTCCAATGGAATTCATGTTGAAATCTCCCTAATTACTGAAGAAGCGTTCTGGACGAATGGTCAACTTAAATTCTGTAGATATTATCAAAACAACACTCCATTTGGAATTTGGAAATATTATGAGGAGGATGGTGCTTTAAAATATACACTCCAACACTACCAGGATTTCTTTACCATTCAACTTCATTTTAAAAACAACAACATTCGATCTATCCGCAAATACTATACGGATGTGAAAAAAAATGTGGTTGGCTGTTATGAAGAAAACTATTACCCCGATGGTAGTATGAAAAGTTTTGGGAAAAAAGAACCCAAAATAGATTTAAGTACATGGGAACTTCAAAAGGTGGGTAAATGGAAATTCTTCTTTCCAAGCGGAAAAATTGAATCCGTTGGAAACTTTAAGGAAGGTTTAAAAAAAGGTAAATGGCTCTTCTTTGGTACTTCTGGTAGCATAAAAAGGATTGTTCGTTTTAAGAATGGAACTCCAGTTAAACAAAAAGAGATTACTTCTTAGGAAGAGGACCATCATTCTCCTGTTCAAAACATTTTATACATTCCTACTTTAACTCAATCTATTGGCTATTTTTGAGGGCGTTAAAAAAATCTTTGAGATGCTGCAAAACTGCAAATAATCTCAATAATCAAAACATTACAACTTGGGATTCGATAAATTCAATTTAAACCAATCAATTCAAGATGGTATAGATGCTATGCAATATACCTCTCCTACTCCGGTTCAGGAAAAGGCCATTCCGGCCATATTAGAAAACACCGACTTAATGGGGTTTGCACAAACTGGGACCGGAAAAACAGCTGCATTTCTGATCCCAATATTGCAAAAACTTGATGGTTTAACAGAGTCTGGAATTAAATGTTTGATATTGGTTCCTACCAGGGAACTTGCCCAGCAGATTGAAGTCAATCTTACTGGACTTGGATATTTTACAACGGTTTCTTCTCAAGCGGTGTATGGCGGTAATCAAGGAGATCTTTTTTCGATACAAAAAAACTCTATGACTAGTGGTGTGGATATCATTATCGCTACACCCGGCAGATTTCTTCAGCATATCAATTTAGGATATGTTGATCTAAAAAAAGTTCAAACGCTGGTTCTCGATGAAGCGGACCGAATGCTGGATATGGGATTTGTGAATGACATTTTAAAAATCAATGAACTTCTACCCGCTCAAAAACAGACTTTGTTTTTTTCAGCAACAATGGATGGCAAAATCAAACAACTTGCGAAGAAATTGCTAAACAAACCTAAAGAGATCAATTTGGCAATTGCCAAACCAGCAGAAGGAATTAATCAGGTGGCTTTTCTGGTATATGACCAGTATAAAATTCAATTACTGGAGCATTACCTAAACCATCAGGAAGTTAAAAACATGATTGTATTTGCTTCAAGAAAAGTTCAGGTAGATCAAATCACACGAAAATTGGGGCAACTTGGTTTTTCCGTGGTGGCGATGCATAGTGATAAAACGCAGGAAGAACGAAATGAAGCTATTCGTTTATTTAAATCCGGTAAATACGAAATTCTTGTAGCCACAGATATTGTTTCAAGAGGTATTGATATTGACGACTTGAGTCATGTGGTTAATTTTGATGTACCGAGTGACGCTGCTGATTATGTTCACCGAATAGGAAGAACTGCAAGGGCAGGTAAAGACGGTGCAGGAATTACATTTATTAGTCCTGAAGATCAGTTAAAGTTTACCTATATCGAAAAACTGATAGAAAGAGAAGTCGATAAATATCTTACACCTGAGGAAATTGGAGAAAGTCCTGAATACAATCCCGAGGCTATGAATCCAAAGAAAAAGGGTAAGAAACGTTATCGTAACAACAATAAAAATCGCAATAGAAAAAAGCGCCCACCAAGGAATAATAACTCTAAATCTTAATTATTATTCACATTCTTTGAATTTAAACTTGCTATTTGATTTTGGGGTACTGACCTTTGCAGATTCCAAATCAATAGTCTATTCATGGAATTCGAAGTTTTTTCATTATCCAATGGTATTCAGGTTATTCACCAACAAAAAGATGGTGACGCTGCACATTTAGGACTATTCGTTAACGTAGGAAGTCGTGACGAAAATGAAGATGAAATTGGATTGGCCCACATGCTGGAACATTGCATGTTTAAAGGCACTACCAATAGAAGGGCTTACCATATCCTCAATCGATTAGACAACATTGGAGGAGAACTCAATGCATATACTACAAAGGAAGAAACCACTATACATTCGTCTTTTCTAAAACAGTACTACCCACGTGCCATTGAACTTACTTTTGACATTGCTTTCAATCCTACTTTTCCGGATAAGGAGATCACCCGTGAAAAACTGATCATACTAGATGAATTCTATGCGTATAAAGAGAATCCATCTGATCAAATCTTTGAAGATTTTGATCAAATCATTTTCCCGAATCATGCCTTAGGCCGTTCTATTCTTGGGACACCTAAACATATTAAGAAAGCAAAAAGGAAAAATCTACTTCAGTTCCATCAAAACTATTACCATCCTGAAAATATGGTCATTGCATCTGTTGGGAATGTAACTACCAAACAACTACATAAGTGGTTAGAAAAATTTCTACCTCAAAAGGAACTCTCTGGTGAAAAAGTTCATAGAACAGCTCCTTCTGATTATACAGTCCAACAAATCATTCAAAAAAAACAAGTCCATCAGGCACATATTATGATTGGAAATCAAGCCTATGCTTACAATCATGATAAGAAGAGAGCTCTAATTTTACTCAATAACATTCTTGGTGGTCCATCACTCAACAACCGTTTAAATCTAAATATCAGCGAAAAACATGGATTTGCGTATCATTTAGAATCCAATTATTCAGGTTTTTCTGATTCCGGTGAATTCAGTATTTATATGGGTACCGATCATAAGCAATTGGATCAGAGTATTGAGCTTATCCATAAAGAGTTAAATAAGTTGCGAACTGAAAAATTGGGCGTGATTCAACTCAACCAGGCCAAACAACAAATCAAAGGCCAAATTGCTCTCGGTCATGAAAGTGGGTTAAACATTATGTTATCACTTGGGAAAAGCCTTCTAACATTCAATAAAGTTGATTTTATAAGTGAAATCTTCCAACAGATTGATAAAATTACTGCAACAGATTTAGCTGATGTAGCTAATGAAGTTTTCGCACCTAAAGAACTTAGTTCATTAATTTACGTTCCAAAAAACTATTCAATATGAATTTCTTAGATCCCAAATTAGATTCTTATGTTGTAAAACATACTGAAAAGGAACCTGAAGCTTTAGCAGATCTCAATCGAAAAACCTGGTTAGAAATTCTAAATCCCAGAATGCTTGCCGGACACTTTCAAGGTCGCGTATTAAGTATGCTAAGCCACATGATACAGCCAAAAAATGTACTAGAAATAGGAACTTTCACCGGGTATTCTGCAATTTGCTGGGCAGAAGGTCTTACCCCTGAAGGTGTGATTCATACTATTGATATTAATGAAGAGCTCGAAGATTTAGCTAAGGAATATGCTGAAAAATCTGGATGTAAAGATCAAATCACCTATCATATTGGAAATGCAATTGACATCATCCCTACATTAGATTTAGAATGGGACCTCGTATTTCTGGATGCCGATAAATCCAATTATTCCAACTATTACGATTTGGTTTTTGATCGTGTAAAATCAGGTGGTTATATTATTGCCGATAATGTACTTTGGAATGGAAAAGTTATTGATGAATCCACCTGGGAAGAAGTAGATACAAAAGCTATTTTAGAGTTTAATAAAAAAATGCAGGATGATCCACGAGTTCAAAATGTTTTATTCCCAATCCGCGATGGGTTAATGATTGCCAGAAAATTATAATTCGTGAAGATCGGTAATCATCCAATTAGTGATGGTGAATGTTCAAAACTCAAAAATTAAACGCTTTCTTTCTTTTGGTTCTACAAACTTCTACCCTTATGTTTGTGATAGAGCGATAGCTTACCGTGAGTGATTTTTGGGTAAGTGAATAAATTCTAATAATGCTAAGAAAACTATATTATGCCATACCTTCATCCTGGAGGTTTTGGGTAAGACGTTTGGTCTTTCTCCCTGAAGATTTACTTTCTTCAAGAAATGAATTAATCCCACCAAAAGGACTCATTTATACTGGAAGAGGGGATTTCTTAGGTCAAGGCAGACAGTATGTGAATTTATTCAAATCTGAAGGAGGGCTTCAACCTGATGCTACCGTTCTTGATATTGGCAGTGGGATAGGACGCGTGGCTATTCCTCTTACCGAATATCTTAATGAAGATGCCACTTATGAAGGTTTTGACGTGATTGAACTTGGTGTAAATTGGTGTCAAAAAAATATCAGCTCTAAGTTTCGTAATTTCCATTTCACATATGTTCCGTTATTAAACGATTTGTATAGAGATTCAGGGGATGATGCCGCAAACTATAAATTCAATTATCCAGATCAGCACTTTGACTTTTCGTGTTCTGTTTCAGTATTTACACATATGCTACCAAGAGAAGTAGAGAACTACTTCAATGAACTAGACAGAGTCATGAAACCAGGCGGGGTAATATTTGCCACTTTCTTTATACTTAATAAAGAAAATCGCAAGTTTATGAATCAAAGCTCAGGTTTCAATTTCGATCACAAAATGGATGGTTACTATTTAATGGATGCCAAAGTTAAAGGGGCCAATGTCGCTTTTGAAGAAGCGTACTTATTCAATGAAATTATCAAGCTGGATCGATTTAAAATCAGAAAAGCCAGCTATGGTCATTGGTGTGGTAGAGATCAAAATGCATCCTTTGATTTTCAGGATGTTTTGATCATTGAAAAGATCAAAAAATAAACACATTACCTACTTGAGTCAATTATAATAATTGATGAGGTTCCATTCATTTTATTATAGATGCAATCCCGCAGCCTAAAATACCGCTCATCAAATTTTAATTTTTTGGCCTGAAACACCTCTGAATATCACATTCTCAAAGGGCTAAAAAACTTACATTTGACCCAAATTAAAATTCAGGATAAATGAAAAAATTACTTCTTGGGCTGGCCCTTTTTACAACAGGGTTTGGTAGTGTGAAAGCCCAACAAAAAATTAAATATACGGAATACGATCTTCCTAATGGATTACATGTCATCTTACATGAAGATCATTCTACTCCAATTGTTGCGGTATCTGTAATGTATCACGTAGGTTCGAAAAATGAGGACCCAAACCGAACCGGGTTTGCCCATTTCTTTGAACATCTAATGTTTGAAGGCTCCAAAAACATCCCACGTGGAGAGTTTTCTAACTATGTAGAAAAAGCAGGTGGTGCATTAAATGCAAATACTTCTCAGGATAGAACCTTCTATTATGACTTATTGCCTTCTAACCAATTAGAATTGGGATTATGGTTAGAAAGTGAACGAATGATGCACGCCAAAGTAGATTCTACGGGTATTGCAACCCAAAGAGAAGTTGTAAAAGAGGAAAAACGTCAGCGTATGGATAATCAACCATACGGTTCTTTTCAAGCAGAAATCATGAGTCATGCATATAAAGTTCATCCTTACAGATGGACACCAATTGGTTCAATGGAAGATTTAGATGCGGCCGAAGAGGCTGATTATAAAAACTTCTACAAAAAATTCTATGTACCTAATAATGCATGTTTATCTATTGCGGGTGACATCAACATTAAGGAAACCAAAAAGTTAATCGAAGCTTATTTCGGTGAAATTCCAAAGGGCGCTGAAATCGAAAGACCAAATATTGTTGAGCCGGAAAAAACTGCGCAAGTTAGAGATACGGTATATGATAATATTCAACTTCCTGCAGTGATGATGGCTTTCCACTCCCCTGCTTTAGGAACAGAAGATGCTTATGCCATGGATATGGTAAGTAATATCTTATCTCAGGGATCAAGTTCTCGTTTACACAAAAGAATAGTAGAGGAAGAACAAAAAGCAGTTTACGTTGGAGCATTCCCTTTTCCATTGGAAGATCCGGGAATTTTTATTGCTTTTTCGGTGACCAATGCTGGTGTAGAACCAAAAGACGTGGAAAACTCAATTATGGAAGAAGTAACGCGTTTGCAAACAGAGTTGATTTCTGAAAAAGAATTTCAAAAACTACAAAACCAAATTGAAAATGATATTGTAAGTGGATATTCATCCCAGGCGGGTATTGCTGAAAGCTTAGCACAATACTACATGTATTATGGCGATACCAAGCTAATCAATACTGAAATCAAAAGATATAAGGCTGTCACAAGAGAAGACATCATGAACGTGGCAAAAAAGTACCTTACTGTAAATAATAGTGTTGTATTATACTACTTGCCAAAACAATAATCTTTCCTCAGAATTTTAAATAATTAGAAATGAAAAATTTAATCATATTCATATTTACGTTACTGATCTCTTCTGCATCTTTTGCGCAGATCGACAGATCAAAAGCACCTGCTCCAGGTCCTGCTCCAAAAACCCAACTAGGTAATTATGAAACCTTTACCTTAGATAACGGACTTCAGGTATTTTTAGTTGAAAACCATAAAACGCCTAGAGTATCCTGGCAACTATTTGTAGATCGTGGGGTAGTTTCTGAAGGTGAAAACACTGGAATGCATAGTTTAATGGGCAGTTTGCTTATGACCGGTACAAGCTCAAAAAACAAAGCGGAGATCGATGAGTCCATTGATTTTATTGGAGCAAGTATGTCTACTTCTTCTTACGGTGCATACGCTTCGTCACTATCCAAGCATAAAGAAACTACTCTGGAATTAATGAGCGATGTCATCCTACATCCATCTTTTCCTGAAGAAGAATTGAATAAACTTAAAAAACAAACTTTATCTGGTTTGATGGCAAATGCTTCTGATCCAGGTGCAATGTCTGAAAATGTAAGTGCGGTTGTTACTTATGGTAAAGAACATCCTTATGGTGAGGTGGAAACCGAAGCATCTGTTGAGTCCATCACCGCTGAAATGTGTCAGGCTTTTTACAGCACGTATTTCAAACCAAACGCATCATATTTAATTATTGTTGGAGATATTTCTAAAAAAGAAGCACAACCACTCGTAGAGAAATACTTTAATGGCTGGGCTAAAGGAGAGATTCCTAAACATAATTTCGCTATGCCAACAGCTCCTGAAAAAACAGAAGTTGACTTTGTCAATAAGCCAGGAGCCGTTCAATCTACAATTAGCATTGTTTATCCTGTAGATCTTAAACCAGGTAGTGACGATGCGATTGCAGCAAGTGTTATGAACGCTATTTTAGGTAATAGTGGTTTCATGGCCAGATTGATCCAAAATATCAGAGAAGATAAAGCTTATACCTATGGAGCTTATTCTAGCCTTGCATCTGATCCTTTAGTTGGTGATTTCTATGCTGGTGCCGAAGTACGAAATGAAGTTACAGATAGTGCTGTTGTTCAATTCCTATACGAAATGGAAAGACTTACAAAAGAACGTGTAAACGATGAAGAGTTACAAAATGTAAAGAACTATTTAAATGGTAGATTCGCACGTTCTTTAGAAAGACCTCAAACCGTTGCCAGATTTGCTTTAAATACTGCCAGATACGATTTACCTACTGATTATTACGCAACTTACCTTGAAAGGTTACAAGCAGTTTCTGCAGATGATATTCAACGTGTGGCAAAGAAATATTTACTTCCACAACAGTCGCATATTGTTGTAGTTGGCAATAAAGCTGAAGTAGCTAGTAAGCTTAAAGTTTTCGCTGCCAACGGAAAGATCAATTATTATGATGCATTTGGTAATCCTGTAGCTGATGCAGAACCAATTCCTGAAGGTGTAACTGCTGAAACCGTTATCAATAAGTATTTAGATGCGATAGGTAAACGTGAGGATTTAGAAAAAGTAAACTCACAAGACATTACGATGTCTAGCTCTATGCAGGGTATGCCTTTAACCATTCACTACATGACCAAAGGGAATACTAAGATGTTAATGTCGGTTAAAAGTGGTGACCTGGAAATTCAGACAATCAAGATTAATGAAAACACAGGAAAAATTTCTGGTATGATGGGAGCTAAAGATTTAACTGAAGATGAAATTAAATCTTACCTGGAAGGAAACGCACCATTCGAAGAATTAACTTTTATGAATAAGACCGCCAAGCTGATTCAAATTGAAGAGATCAACGGAGTTAAAGCTTACAAAATGGAAGTTATCGATCAGGATGGTCATTCTAAATTTTACTTCTATGATGTAAATACAGGATTAAAAATCGCGATGATGGAAAGTAAGCCAACTCCACAAGGAGATATGACGACATCTACCTTCCTTAAGGATTATCAAAGTGTAAATGGTATCCTTGTTCCTTTTACAACAGTAGAAGATAATGCTGGTCAGGTAATGGAGATGAAAGTTGAGAATATTGTTCTTGGTGGAAGTATTTCCGATACTAATTTCCAGGTGAAATAGTCTATTAAAATCTGATAACGAAAAAACCTGAAGGGCTTCCTTCAGGTTTTTTTATGTCCTAAATAAATTTCAAATTATTCACACCAATTATTTATTTTCAGACATGAGGGTTCGGGTTATTCCTAATTCATACGTCAATATGTAATTATTAATTCTATATCTAAACCTAATAAGACCTTTTAACGGTAACGTAGCCCTTCGGAGCGTATACATTATTGTTTTCTCCAATCGCGTTAATCAGATAGTAATAAACTCCATCCTCTACGTCTTCTCCGCGCATATCTGTTCCATCCCATTGATCTTCAGGATTATCACTAGTATATACCAATCTTCCATTCACACAATAAATCGAAATAGTAAACGTATTTACATTTTTTACTTTAACATCTAATTTATCATTTTCAGAATCTCCGTTAGGTGTAAAAATATTCGGTACAAAAATGCTAGACTCTTCAACCACTTTGTCATTTTTGGTATTCGCCTCTTTTACCTCAATTACCGCTTTATCCATAACCACTTCTCCATTTTCCAACTCTGCCATCATTGTCACAAAATAAACACCAGGTTTCTCGTATACATGAGTTGGAGTTAAATCCATACTCTCTTCCCCATCGTCAAAAATCCATTTAATATTTTCTACTGAAGATATAGAGTTAAAACTCACTTCCAACGGTGCATTCCCTCCCATTGGAGACGCTACAACTCTGGATTGACTTTCAATATTAATCGAACTTGGAGCTTTGGAAACTATATTCGTGGATACATTTTCATTTATTTGTTGAACTGTTTTTTCCTGTTTTCTATTATCCTTAACTACTTCAGCTACATTCACTGTTGATGTTACCGTCAATTGATCATTATTTTTAGAAGCAACAACTACCTCACCTGTTTCATTACCTGAAACTTTATCAGTAACCACTTCTTCCTTTACCTCAGACACCGCTTCTTCATTTTTTGCTATATCATCCACGCTTGCAGATTCTTCAATTACAATCTGTTTATTTGACGTTATAGATGCGTTTTCCTCTTTAATATCTAATTGTACGGTTTCTTCAACCTGAACTGAATTATTTGAGACTAAATCTTCTTCTGAAGTATTAAACACAGCAATTGATATAGCTGAAACCGTTGCAACAGAAACAGCAGCCACCCACATCATTGTTTTACTAATAGAACCAGATGTTGCACTAGACGAAATATCCGGAGAACTCGTCATCTCCGATTGGATATTATTCCAAACACCAGGATCTACTTGCGCTTCAAAATCTTTAAACCGATCTTGAAATAACTCCTTTATGTTATCTTTTTCTTCCACAATATTATTGTTCTACTCTATCCAATTTGGATATTGCTTTTTGAAGGTACAGTCTTGCCTTTCTATACTGAGATTTTGAGGTATTCTCTGTAATACTCAGCTCTTTAGCAATTTCTTTATGACCATAACCTTCAATTGCAAACATATTAAATACAATTCTATATCCTTCCGGTAGTTCTTGAATAAGCTGTAACAACTCCTTGGTTCTCAATACTGATAATGCAGATTCAGCATTGTCCGTTTCTAATTCTGCCTTTTCAATTTCTACCTTATATCTAAACTTACTGTTTTTTCGAATATGATCCAGACAAGTATTTACCATTGCACGATGCAGCCACCCTCCAAATGATCCCTTGCCACTATAAGTTTCGATTTTTTGAAAGATCTTTATAAAACCATCTTGAAGCATATCCTGAGCCTCATCTCTATCTTGCGCATAACGCAAACAGACTCCCATTAGTTTTGGAGAGAATTGATCGAACAGTCTTTTCTGAGCACGTTTATCCTTATTTATACACGCTTCTATCAGTTCTCCCTCGGTCATTCTTCATTCAGATTCTAAGTACACGATGTTTTTTTTTCGATAAAAGTTGCCCAATTAAATCTGATCCCTACCTGACAACTAGTCTTTTTTCTGATTATCAGTCTTATAAAATTCGAAAAAAAACTATCACTTGATATTATTTATATATTCAAATATATCAAGATTTAGATTCGATTTTGTTTAAAAACTTATTTAAATATACGTTCATTTCGAGTTTTTTTAGTCAAAACATTATTCTAATAATTAGACCTTTACCCCAATTTACCACTAATTTGACCAAATATTTAAAAGAAATGGGGCGATATTAAAAACTTTGTGATGAAATTCTTTTTCAATCAACATTCACATGTTAATATTGTCGCATGAAAACACTCCACCCCCACAAATACGTTTTTCTGTTACTACTTGCTTTCGTAACAGTCTCTATTAGTTCTTGTAAAAAAGAATCTGAACTTCACAGCTATTCCGGTTATGTAGTTAATCCTGACAATAAACCTGTAGCTAATGCTTCCATTCAAATATTTAAAACACCTGAAGACTGGTTAACAGGACTAAATGCAGTCGCAAATATGAGGTCTGATCTCGCTGGATATTTTGAAAGTGACAAAATTTTCGAGTCTGGAGATTATTATGTTTTTGTCGAAAAATTAGACTCAAGTAACTGGGAAATTAGACAAGTTGAGAAAGGAATATATCCCAAAGTAAACATTCCTGTTTCTAGTGGAGGGTCTCATACTATTGACTTTAATAATATGGCTCTTATGGCAAGTACCAAATGGGTACTAACTAACGTCCATAGAGAATATACAAAGCCTCCTCATACTGCAATTGAATGGCAATCTATTTGGGCAAGTATTAATAACTGTAGAAGAGATAATGCTATTTATTTTAATAAAGACTTAAGTATGCGTATTTCTGAAGGTGATATCGTTTGTTCAAAACAAGAACGAAATATTCTTGCAAACTTTGTTCCCCCTTTAATTTTTAATTCTAATAGCTGCATTAATCTTCCTAACACATCTCAAGATGTAAAAGAGTTTGAATACTATAATTGGCCAGAAATGAAAGCTAAGGGAGGAAAAATGTTTTTGGCTTGTAATCAAAGTGTTGGACAATTATACGTATACTATCGCGGTGACGATGGTAAGATGATGCTAGATGTTTATTCTAGACGCGATTAAATAGTAAAAAAATCACATCATTACCTCTTCTAATTTTTTAGAAGACAAAATATTTAAATAAAATAACTCAATATCATAACCATTTGATTTATTGACTTTTTCGTTATAATCAATGCAGAATAGGTTAAAATATTAAACCAACTTCTTATGTAGATTCGTTATACCAAACACCTACATATGAAGAAATTTGTATTATTTAATTACAACTTCTTTAGTTATTTCTTGTTTTTTTCTATTGTTTTTTTGTTTTCATGCAAAAAAGAATCGGAACGACATGCGTTTAAAGGAGATGTAATTAATTCTAAAAATCAACCTGTTGTAAATGCTTCGATCAAAATTTTCAAGACACCCGAAGACTGGTTAACAGGACATAATATGGTTGTCCAATTACAATCAGATTTAGCAGGACATTTTGAGAGTGCTAAAATTTATGAAGAAGGGAAGTATTATATTTTTATTGAAAAATACGACACTAGTAATTGGGAACTATCAGAAGTCCAAAAAGGTAATTATCCCACAATTACGCTTCCAGTCAATGACGATCTTTCTCGAACAATCGAACCTAATAATATTGGTTTATTAGCCAACACAAGCTGGAGACTAACCAATATTTTAAAAGAATATACTAAAAATGGACAGAGCGCTGTAGAGTGGCACTCTCAATGGCCCATTACTAACAACTGTTTCAAGGATAATAAAATTCATTTCAAGAAAGATCTTACCATGATTATTGAAGAAGGTAAAACTGTATGCACGGGAAACATACCAAACACAATTGGCAACTTCGTTCCCCCAATGATTTTTACTGCATGGAGTTGTCAAAAACTTCCAAACTCCTCTCAAAATGTAAAGGAATTTGAATTTTCCGGATGGCCCGAAATGGAAGCCAAAAATGCGCAAATGTTTGTATCATGTAATCAGTCAATGGGACTTCTTTATGTTTATTATGAAGGAACTGGAGACAAAATGATGTTGAACGTTTACAGTAAATTTTAACAATAAAAAAGCCACATCCTAGGATGCGGCTTTATAGTTCTATAACTACAATTTCAAATTGAACTAGTTAATTTTTCTCATTCTTAAACTCTCAGGTGTAATCTCTAAGTATTCATCTTCTTTGATATACTCCATACATTCTTCTAAAGAAAACTTAATTTTTGGTGCAATTTTAACCGCATCATCAGACCCTGATTTACGCATATTGGTTAACTGCTTTCCTTTAATCAGGTTAATCTCTAGATCATTATCTCTTGAATGCTCTCCAACAACTTGTCCCTTATAAATAACTTCAGCTGGTTCTACAAAGAAAACACCTCTATCTTGTAGCTTATTCAAAGCAAACGAAGTACATGCTCCAGTTTCCATTGAAATGATGGCTCCTTTACTTCTACCCACAATTTCACCTTTATATGGCGCAAACTCTTTAAACCTATGCGTCATAATCGCCTGACCAGCAGTAGCTGTCAACATTTGATTCCTTAATCCAATAATACCTCTGGATGGGATGTAAAACTCTAAATGTTGTAAATCTCCCTTAGGCTCCATAATCATTAAATCACCTTTTCTTTGAGTTACCAAGTTAATGGCTTTACTGGCGAATTCTTCCGGTACATCAATCACCATAATCTCATATGGCTCACATTTGACTCCGTCTATTTCTTTAACAATTACCTGTGGCTTACCTACCTGCAATTCATACCCCTCTCTTCTCATCGTTTCGATCAATACTGATAAATGGAGCACCCCTCTACCAAAAACATTGAATTTGTCCTCAGTATCTGTATCCTCAACTCTTAACGCCAGATTCTTTTCAGTTTCTTTATATAGACGATCACGTAAGTGACGAGATGTTACGAACTTACCTTCTTTACCAAAAAATGGAGAATTATTAATGGTAAACAACATACTCATTGTTGGTTCATCAATCGCAATTCTCGGCATTTCTTCAGGTTCATTTAAATCTGCCAAAGTATCTCCAATCTCAAATCCTTCTACTCCAACAACCGCACAAATATCTCCGGATCTTACTTTTTCCACTTTTGCTTTACCAAGGCCAACGAATACAGAAAGTTCTTTAATTCTCACTTTCTTCTTTTCTCCATTACGCTTACATAAAGTATAATCTTTGCCTATCTCCAAATCCCCTCTAAATACACGTCCAATAGCAATTCTACCTAAGAAAGCAGAATAATCTAATGATGTAATCTGCATTTGTGGAGTTCCTTCTCTGTAAGGAGATTCTGGAATTACTTCTAAAATAGTATCTAACAACGGGCGAATGTTATCAGTTGGTTTGGTGTGATCCAAACTCATCCAACCTTGTTTCGAAGAACCATATAAAGTCACAAAATCCAATTGTTCTTCAGTTGCCTCCAGGTTAAACATCAAATCAAAAACCTGCTCATGTACCACATCAGGAGTACAGTTTTCTTTATCTACTTTGTTGACAACAACGATTGGTTTCAAACCTAACTCCAAAGCTTTACCCAAAACGAATCTTGTTTGCGGCATTGCGCCCTCAAACGCATCAACAAGTAATAAAACACCATCTGCCATTTTAAGTACACGCTCTACTTCACCTCCGAAATCCGCGTGACCAGGAGTATCGATCAAATTAATCTTAACTCCTTCATAATTTACCGATACATTTTTTGAAACAATCGTAATCCCGCGCTCACGTTCAAGATCATTATTATCCAAAATCAGTTCTCCTGTTTCCTTACGTGTATCCATTGCCTCACATTCATGAATAATTTTATCCATCAACGTTGTTTTACCATGGTCAACGTGGGCTATAATTGCGATGTTTCTTATTGATTGCATGCTCTAAATTTTGAGCGGCAAAAGTATATTTAAAATACGGATAATCAGTTTTAATTTAAGGTTATTAATCTCTATTGTTTAAGCATCATAATCAAATTCTGATTTCCATTACATTTTTGGATAATCAAAATACCTACCTTCGCCTGATAAACCAATTATATATGAATGATAAATTGATCGATTTAAGAAGTGACACAGTGACAAAACCGACATCAAAAATGTTGGAAATTATGTACAAAGCACCTTTAGGTGACGATGTCTTTGGAGAAGATCCTTCTATCAATCATTTCGAAAATAAAATGGCTCAATTGTTTGGAATGGAATCTGCTTTATTTGTTCCTTCCGGAACTATGTCCAATCAAATTGCTATAAAAGTGCATACCAAACCCGGAGAAGATATTATATGTGATTATTTCTCCCATATTTATCAATATGAAGGTGGAGGAATCGGAATGAATGCGGGATGCTCTGTAAGTTTAATTCATTCTTCTTCGGGTCAATTTTCATCTGAAGAGGTTAAATCCAGAATTTATCCAGATGATATTCATAAACCTGTTTCTAAACTGGTCTCAATTGAAAACACCTGTAATAAAGGTGGTGGAACCACATGGAGTTTAGAAGAATTAAAGAAAATCAAGCAGGTTTGCGATGAAAATGGACTTAAATATCATCTGGATGGCGCCCGACTTTTTAATGCGCTTGTGGCAAACGCTCAATCTCCAAAAGAATTCGGCCAATTATTTGATACCATATCTATTTGTATGTCCAAAGGTTTAGGTGCTCCTGTTGGCTCTGTGTTATTGGGAAATAGTTCAGATATCCATTTAGCAAAAAGATATCGTAAAGCTCTTGGTGGAGGAATGCGTCAGGCAGGATCATTAGCCGCTGCCGCAGAATATGCTTTGGATCATCATGTGGAACGTCTGGCAGAAGATCATCAGCATGCTAAAACCGTTGAAGAAACGCTACTACAACTTTCCTGGGTAAAGCGTATTATTCCTGTCGAAACAAATATTGTCATTTTTGAACCTGAAACTCCTTATACCGATGTTCAAGTCATTAATAAACTAAAAGAAAAAGGTATTCTAGCCTCTTCTATGGGAAACAATAAAGTACGTTTTGTGACTCATCTAGAAATCTATCCTAAACACATAGAAACACTAATTCGAGAACTAAAAACCTTATTTTAGATCATAAAAAAAGCGGAGTCACCTCCGCTTTTTCTTTATTATTTCATAATCTGTATTGGATTTTTCACCTTCGCTTTTAATAAGGCATAATCCATAACCTGATGCATTTCCTCAACAAAGTGGAATGTTAATCCTTTCAAATATCTTTCATCAATATCTTCAATATCCTGACGGTTATCTTCACATAAAATGATGGTATTGATATTTGCGCGTTTCGCAGCAAGAATTTTTTCCTTGATACCTCCTACAGGTAATACCTTACCTCTAAGAGTAATCTCTCCAGTCATTGCCATTTTATTTCTGACTTTACGTTGCGTAAACAATGATGCCAATGCTGTAAAAATAGTGATTCCAGCAGATGGTCCGTCTTTCGGAACGGCTCCGGCCGGAACATGCAAATGAACATTCCATTTATCAAAAACCTCTGCTTTTAATCCTAAATCTTCAGCATGGGCTTTCAAATACTGCATGGCCACTGTGGCCGACTCTTTCATTACACTTCCTAACTGTCCGGTCAAAGTAATTTGTCCTTTTCCGGGAGTCAAAGAAGTTTCGATAAATAAGATATCGCCACCAACTGATGTCCAGGCCAAACCGGTTACTACTCCTGCAATGTCATTACCTTCATATTTATTTCTTGCATGACCTGGTCCAATAATATCCTTTAATTTATCAGGAAGCACTTCTGTTTCATACTCCTCCTCCATTGCAATATGCTTTGCCGTCTGTCTAATCAACTTGGTAATTCTCTTTTCCAGATTTCTTACTCCAGACTCTCTGGTATATTCCTCCACCAATTTGACGATCGTTTTATTTGGTGCCTGAAATTGCTCCTTTTTGATTCCATGTTCTTTTAGCTGTTTCGGAATCAAATGCTTTTTCGCAATTTGCGTCTTTTCCTCAACGGTATACCCATTCACTTCAATAATCTCTAAACGATCTCTTAAAGCAGGTTGAATCGCAGCCAAATTATTAGCCGTTGCTACAAACATCACTTTTGATAAGTCATATTCCATCTCTACGAAATTATCGTAGAAAGAATCATTTTGTTCAGGGTCTAATACCTCAAGTAAAGCTGAAGACGGATCTCCCTGAGTTCCATGTCCTACTTTATCAATCTCATCTAATATAAATACCGGATTTGATGAACCTGCCTTTTTCAAACTTTGAATCACCCTTCCTGGCATCGCTCCAATGTAAGTCTTTCTGTGTCCTCTAATCTCCGCTTCATCTCTCAATCCTCCTAAAGACATTCTTACATACTTTCTACCCAATGCTTCTGCAATACTTTTACCCAAAGAAGTTTTCCCAACTCCCGGAGGGCCTGCCAGACACAAGATCGGAGCTTTCATATCCTTTTTAATCTTTAGTACAGCTAAATGTTCCAGAATACGTTCTTTCACTTTCTCCAAACCAAAATGGTCTTTATTCAGCACCTTACTTGCTCGTTTTAGATCAAAGTTATCATCTGTGAAAACACCCCATGGTAATTCTAATATTGTATCAATATAATTTGCCTGAACAGAATACTCCACCCCAGAAGGATTCAATCTTTCCAGTTTTGCCAGCTCCTTCTCAAAAGTTTCTCTAACCTTCTTCGGAAATTTCTTGGTTTTCGCTCTTTTCTTAAATTCCTGTAATTCCTGGTCAACCGGATTACCCCCAAGCTCCTCCTGAATCTGTCTCATTTGTTGATTCAGGAAATACTCTCTTTGCTGTTTATCTATATCAACCTTAACCTTACTCTGGATATCATTTTTTAATTCTAATATCTGAAGCTCTTCAGTCAATAATTCAAGTAATTTCTCCGCTCTTTTAGTTAGTGCCGAAATGGATAATAATTCCTGTTTCACCTCAACCGGACGATCTAAATTACTTGCAATAAAATTGACTAAAAAAGACGGGCTTTCAATATTCTTAATAGCTACAGAAGCTTCAGAAGGAATATTTGGCGATTCATGAATAATTTTATTGGCCAAATCAGACACAGATTCAATCAAAGCATCAAATCTTTGATCTTGCGTTTGATTATCTTCCACAACTGCAGATACCTTGGCCACAAAATAAGGTTTCGATTGAATTACCTCTTCAATTTGAAACTTTCTCTGACCTTGAATGATAACTGTTTTACTACCATCAGGCATTTTGAGCATTTTAATAATGCGCGCTACCGTTCCTATCTTATTTAAATCCTCCGTTTTCGGATTCTCCGTACTTGGATCCTTTTGCGCCACAACACCTATTGTTTTGGTATTGTTCATCACATCTTCGATTAGTTTAATCGACATGTCCCTCCCTACCGTAATCGGAATTACAACTCCCGGGAATAAAACATTATTTCTAAGTGGTAATAAGGGAAGAACTGAAGGTACCTCTTCATTATTCATTCTTTGCTCATCATCTTTTGAAAACAATGGAATGAATTCGGTTTCCTGATCAATCACACCACCCAATCCTAATATATCTAAATTCATCTAATTCAATTTTTGTATTTCCCATATAAAGACGCCTCTCATCTTTTTTGAGAATTCGGGTAAGTCAATTGTAATGCCAAAAAACAGAATTGACATTATCACTATTTTTTTCGGTAATTCTGTCCGATTTACTTCAAATTTTGTCTAAAATTGGCAGTGTTCTCATATACACTCTTCATAATGTGTTGTTCCTTTTCATCAAATTCTAGACTTCTCCTGGCCATCATTGCTTCTGCCACATCAGCCGCTTTAGGATATCTAAACTCCATCATGCCTCCTGCACCACCCCATGCAAATGAAGGTACAAAATTTCTTGGGAACCCTGCTCCATAAATATTACAGCTCACCCCAACAACAGTCCCAGTGTTAAACATTGTATTAATACCACATTTGGAATGATCACCCATTACTAGCCCACAGAACTGTAATCCGGTATCTTTAAATCTACCACTTTCATAGTTCCATAACTTCACTTTACTATAATTATTTTTCAGATTGGATGTATTTGTATCAGCTCCAAGATTACACCATTCTCCAATAACAGTATTTCCAATAAACCCATCATGGCCTTTATTTGAATATCCGTAAATGATCGAATTTGATATTTCACCACCAGCTTTGCTATAAGGACCAATAGTAGTTGGGCCGTAAACCTTAGCACCCATTTTTAAAGTCGCATGTTCACATAAAGCCAATCCTCCTTGAATCAATGAGCCGATCATAACCTGCGCATTCTTACCTATGTATATAGGTCCGGTTTTAGAATTCAAAATAGCGCCCTCGACTGAAGCCCCTTCTTCAACGAAAACCTGATCTCCGATGATCGTATTTGAATCACTCAAAGAAGCAGATGTCCTTCCATCAGTCAATACTTTGAAATCTAATTCTAAAGCCTCACCATTTTTAGCAAACAAATCCCATGGATATTTCACCAAAAGAGGCTCTTCTGTATATTCTTTCACGACATAGCCATCCAAAGAATAATTACTCAAAAAACTTTGGGTCTGTTCTTCATTTAAACGAATGGCAAGGACGTCTTCACCTGAACATAATGCTTCACCTTCTTTAAGATTCAGAATCTCCTGAATCACATTCTTAGTTGGACATAACCCTCCATTAATTAGAATATTATTAGAACCAATATTTAAAGTAAATTTTTGCGACAAATACTCTTCAGTAGCATATGATACTGTACTATTTAATGCTTTTTCCCACTTTTCATTAATCGTTAATATACCTATTCTTAAATTTCCAACTGGTCTCGTATAGGTTAAAGGAAGTAGTCTTTGGTGAGAATCACCATCAAAAAGTATAACGTTCATTGTTTAAAGTTTTGCCAAATTTAGGAAATAAAAAAAGCCCCAAACAAAATGTTTGAGGCTTAATTTAAATGCGATCCGCCAATTATTTCTTCTTGTTGAATTTAGCGTATTTATTTTTGAATTTATCAATTCTACCTGCCGTATCAACAAACTGCATTTTACCAGTATAATATGGGTGAGATTTATCAGAAATCTCCAATTTTACTAGAGGATACTCATTACCATCTTCCCATGTAATAGTATCTTTTGTGTTTGCAGTTGTTTTACCTAAAAATGTATCTTCAGTAGTCATATCTTTAAATACAACTAATCTATACTCTTCTGGATGAATGTCTTTTTTCATCTTTAATTATTTTTAAATCAATTCTTTCTTTTCTTACTCATTCGAGCCGGTTGGTAAGGCCTTCTCAATTTTAAGGCTGCAAATATACTCAAATCAATTGGATTTACCACCCTTTACAAAAATCTTTCCTTTAATTATTTACAAGCAAATGTGAATTACGTATTTCATTCTTTTTCTAACTCAATAAATAAGGTTCACTGGAAATACAATAAAAATAAAATCACTTCGTATGGTAAGCGTTGTTATTTTTGCGGCCATGACAAAATACTTTTACGCTATTTTAAGCATTTCATTACTGCTTTTTACATACTCCTGTAAAAAGGATCTCGTATCTACTGATCCAAATGCCAAACTAGCTTTTAGTACAGACACACTTGCCTTCGATACCGTATTCACCCAAATGGGGTCAGCTACGCATCGTTTCATGATTTATAATAGGAATTCTGAAACAGTAATCATCTCAAATATTAAGCTTAAAGGAGGAAGCACTTCAAACTTCAGATTAAATGTAAATGGTCAACCGGGTATTACCTTCAATGACATTGAAATAAAAGGCAACGACAGCATATTCGTTTTTGCGGAAGTCACTATTGATCCGACCAATGCCAATAATCCTTTTGTCATTTTTGATGCGGTTGAGTTCACTACCAATGGAAATGAACAGCAAGTGGTTCTTTCTGCCTGGGGACAAAATGCCTACTACTATAGACCGAATTTATTTATCAATGGGCTCCCTCCCATTTCACATATCAGTGATTATCCTGATTATTTTCCAATTGGTAATACAGTTAATCTACCCAACGACAAACCCCATGTCATTTTTGGTTTTTTAATGATCGACTCTGCCATAACATTAAACATACCTTCTGGTACCAAACTTCACTTTTACGATAAATCAGGTATGTGGGCCTATAGAGGTTCCACATTGAATGTCAATGGTTCACCCGGAAATGAAGTCATTTTTCAGGGTACACGACTTGAAGACTTTTACGATGATCAACCCGGACAATGGGACCGTATTATATTAAATGAAGGTCCTCAAGATCATACATTCAACAACGTAATTATTAAAAATTCATTTATAGGTATTCAAGCAGAAGAATTTTATTTAGATGGAGTTCCTGCATTGGCTAATAATAAAGTAAAACTTTACAATACCACTATTCAAAACAGTAGAGGTTTGGGAATGCTAATCCGAAATCACAACATTATCGCAGACAATGTATTGGTTGCGAATTCAGGTAATATCCTTGTAGCTATACAAGGTGCAGGCACACATAGATTCAGACATACAACTATAGCTAATTTCTGGAGATTTGGGACTCGAAGTGACGAGACTCTTTTATTAAGTAACTACTTTGGAATTCCTGCATCAGGTGGAGGTCAGGTGGAAATTGCCGGTGATCTGGATGTACGAATGGATAACTGTATTATTTATGGAACCAATGATGAAGAATTAGCCACAGATTCTGTCGCTTCCGCTCAGTTTAACTACCTATTCCAAAATTGCGTTTTAAAAACAGAGAAGGATACATTGGATACTGGGTTAACAGGGAAATTTAAGAATATCGTTTTAAACCCATCGACTCCGAATTCTTTCGCCTACAACAATCCGCTATTTGTTGATCCATATAAAGATGACTTTTTACTATCAGATTCTTCCAGAGCCATTGACAAAGGAGATTTGAACTTAACGGATACACTACTAATGGATCTCAAAGGAGATATGCGAGATAATCTTCCTGATTTAGGCGCTTACGAATTCTAATCAAAATGAAATATTTGTGGACCATACTATTTGCAGGATTATCCTTTTTCAGTTTTGGTCAAAACTTATTGCTTGATTTCAATAAAAAACTAGATTCCATAGCCGGTGATCATCAGCATCGTAGTGGATTCATGATGGATCCGTGGGACGACTTTGATCGTGAATCTTACGACTCCATTTATAATCTATTTTCATTTCAGATGAAATCTATTTCTGCTGATTCCATGTTCCACCTCAGTTTAAAAACAGATTCATCTTACATACATACCATTACCAGCCTGGATTCAAATCTTAAAATCTTCCAATGGGAGTATATTAATGGTGGTTCGATGGAAGAATTTGAATGCTATATTTTATTTAAAGACCAGGATACTATTACACTTGGAACCAATAATTTTTGGGTGAATCACATATATACATTGGATGCTGAGGCTCAGGTCTATTTGTTAATTGGATATGTACAAGGTTGCTCTACTTGTTTTCAGGATTTTGCCTGGGCATTGAACTTACATGATGATTTAAAACATTTTGAATCTGAAGAATACAGATATTCTTATTTCAATGCTGATGTCATAACTTATAACCCCAAATTGAAACAACTTATTATCAATTATGATAATGTTTCTTCAGATTATCTCTCTCCACAAGAACTGTCAGACTTAAATGAGATTCTTCAATATTCTAACGGCAAGTTTATCTCAAATAAGAAAAAATAATCCCTTCAGATCATCCAATTCTGACTAAAACTGAAAGTATTCATATACTTTTGAATCCAGTTTATGGGAAAAACAGCAGAATATATCAGATTAAATCCAGATCAACCGGATTCTAAAGTCATTGGACAAATTGTCAAAGCCTTGCAAAATGGTGCAGTTATTATTTATCCTACAGACACGGTATACGGAATTGGTTGTGATATTTCTCAACCAAAAGCCATTGAAAAAATTGCCAAAATCAAAGGTACCAAAGCCAAACAAGCAAATCTCGCGATTGTTTGCCACAACTTAAGTCACCTGGCAAACTATGTTAAACCCATTTCCAATACAGTTTTCAGAGTATTAAAAAAATACCTACCTGGTGCGTTTACGTTTATTCTACCAGCAAACACCAATGTACCCAAAGTATTCAATACTAAAAAAAAAGAAGTAGGTATTCGTGTTCCGGACCATTTAATACCGAGACAAATCGTTGAAGAATTAGGAAACCCAATTGTTACAACATCTGTAGTGGATTTAGATGAACTAATTGAATACACAATGGACCCACAAATGATTTACGAGCGTTTTAAAGATCAGGTGGATATTGTCATTGATGGAGGTTATGGGAATAATATTCCTTCTACTGTGGTTTTAGTGGATAATGAGGACTTTGAAGTCGTTCGTGAAGGCATGGGTGAGTTTATGGAATAAAAAAAAGCCATCCCTCAAAAGTTAGGAATGGCCTTCTCTATTTCTCTTAAAAACTATTTTACCGGGATATTCTTTAATATTCCGTTTTTCACTTTAATTGTATCTAAACTTGAGTTTGCCGCTTCGAACTCAAAAGTCCCTTGTATTTGCGTCTTGGCAACATTAATGTCTGTGATTTCAATCTTACCAGAATACGCTACATATGCATTTGATACACTATCAAAAACCGGTAAATAGGATGCATTTGTACTTACAATATCAATTGGATAAACACCCTTATCTTTTGAAGGCAAAGTCAATACAATAGCTTCTTTATCTTTTTTAGCAGTAACAACAAATACTGTGCTGGTTACACCAGCTGCTACACCAGTAGTCCAACTAGCACCTCCAACTGT
Source organism: bacterium SCSIO 12643 (assembly GCA_024398135.1). Taxonomy (NCBI): domain Bacteria; species bacterium SCSIO 12643. Next base: position 3,341,325 of record CP073750.1, on the reverse strand, counting down.
TGCAGAAGCACTTGGAGTTACATCATTAATTATTTCTTCTGTTGTTTTTTTACAGCTACTGTATGTCAAAACACCTGCAAAAGCAACAGCTAAAGTTATTGCCTTAGTAAATTTCACTTTCATAAATTTTAATTTGTTAGTAATTGCAAATATCGTTTATCTCTACAATTCAGAAAAAATATCTTTTGCAATTGTCTTTTTCTAAACCTGAGTTTCTAAGATATTTATGTTAATAGTATGCTCTATTCGGGCTTACAAAATCCGTGCACTTCTACTACTTTCGGTAAAAATTATTTCGCTTGGTTCTCAATTATATTTTCATCGGCTTTTTTATAGTAGGATTTCTAGTAGCTATTTTTAGGGTAATTGGCTATTTGTTTAGAGATTTCTTTGAGCAGACTTTCAGATTAATATTTACTGCTGCAGATCTGAATGTCTTTTCGGATATGGTTGCCAGTACTTTTACAATGGCTGAAGCTTCTATCAACATCGTGCTTTATTTAGTTGGTGTTATGACGCTTTGGTTAGGCTTTATGAAAGTTGGCGAAGATGGCGGAGCCGTAACTGCATTAAGTCGATTTGTGAGTCCTTTTTTCGGGAAGTTGTTCCCCGAGATTCCCAAAAATCATCCGGTAAATGGTAGTATTATGATGAATTTTGCAGCCAATATGTTGGGTTTGGATAATTCCGCAACGCCAATGGGATTAAAAGCTATGAATGAATTGCAGACCTTAAACACCCAAAAAGAACAAGCATCCAATTCGATGATTATGTTTTTAGTCTTAAATACTTCCGGGCTCACAATCATCCCTATCAGTGTCATGGCCTATCGAGCCGAAGCAGGTGCAGCGCATCCTACAGACGTATTTTTACCTATTTTGATCGCTACCTATTTTGCTTCTTTGGCAGGAATTCTGGTCGTTTCCTTCTATCAAAAAATCAACCTATTAAAAAATGGTTTAGCGCTATCTTTATTGATGGTTACGTCTGTGATTGTTTTAGGGGTTTATGGTTTGATGCAACTCCCTAAAGAAAACCTCGAAATGGTAACAGAAGTTGGTGGAAATTTCATTCTACTAACTGTGATCATCACATTTTTCTGGATGGCCTTTCGCAAAAAAGTAAACGTGTATGAATCGTTCATTGAAGGTGCTAAAGATGGTTTTAAAACAACCATTACCATTATTCCTTATCTAGTGGGGATGTTGGTAGCAATTGGCGTATTTAGAGCTTCTGGAACAATGGATTATTTAGTTGATGGAATGGGTTGGATTATTGGTAGTTTGGGAATCAATACCGATTTTGTTCCTGCCTTGCCAACTGCGATGATGAAGCCCTTAAGCGGATCTGGGGCAAGAGGAATGATGCTGGAAACTTTTGAGCACTATAAAAATATGGGCGGAGCAGATCATTTTGTATCTAAAATGGCTTCTATTTTTCAGGGCTCTACCGAAACAACTTTTTATACGATCGCAGTATATTATGGTGCAATTAGTATCAAAAAAACAAGGTATACTGTCCAAGCTGGATTACTTGCGGATTTAGCAGGGATTATTGCGGCAATTTTTGTTGGGTATATTTTCTTCCATTAAAAAAGGGAATGCATTCACATCCCCTTTTTCATTATTCTTTACTTTCCGGTTTCTTATAGTATTTTCCGTATAAAAGCGGTCGTTTTTCGTTGGTTCCTGCAGAATACGGATATTGACCAAAAATCTCATCAATCATCTTTTGCATCTTTCGATCACTTAATGAATATTGATCGTATTCACCGGTAGCTCCGCCTTGCCATACCAATTGATGTTTCTTCACATCTACCAAATCGATCATGATCGTGGTTTGATTATACACATAGGTAGTCGTATAAGAGTCCCATCCGTAATACCCCCAATATCCACCACCGTAGTTATTAGTAGTCGCGCCCATTCTTTGTTGCACCTTACCGTTAACGGAAATATATAAATCCGGTTGATCAGATTTTTGATATCCAAGTAACCTCATATACTCTTCCATATACGATTTTAAACGACTTGCTCCAGGCCCCATCAGGGAATCTGCACCAGGTAAATAATTGTAAGTTTTATATTGAGAAAAATCTGCTGTTTTATCATAATCTGATATTATGGTAAATGTACTGGTGCATGCTGTAAGCATCAAAATACTTAAGCTTACCACAATGCCTCCTATAATTCCTCTTTGCATCATTTTTATATTATTTACTTACTACTTTATAAACGGATTTATGAAAACATTGTTTCAAAATCACAATGTGCTATTCTCCTAAAATGGCTCGAATCGCAGTATCGATTTCCTCTTTGGTATTGTGTTTACTAAATGAAAATCTTGCTGAAGCTCCAGTCACACCAATTTGATTTAGTACCGGAGATCCCCCAACACTTCCCGAACCACACGCACTTCCTCCAGATACCATTATACCCTTTAAATCTAGCTGAAACAAAAGCATTTCATTCTGTTTCTGGTCTGGAAAATTTACATTTAGAACTGAATTCACTGATCGATCCAAATCACCAGAAAGGCCATTAAACTTTACTCCGGGAATTCTTTGCTCTAACTGCTCTTTGAAATAATGTTTTAATTCTAATACGTAAGCATTTCGTTCCTTAAAATCCTGAAAAGTCAATTCCAAAGCCTTGGCAAACCCCATGATTCCAATGAAATTCTCTGTTCCACCTCTTACTTCTCGCTCTTGTTTTCCTCCATTCATCATTGCTTGAATTGAAGTTCCTGAACGAACAAATAAGAATCCTGTCCCTTTTGGTCCATGAATTTTGTGCCCCGAACAAGTCATTAGATCCACCCTTAGTTGCGATAAATCCAAATCAAGATGCCCTACGCTTTGAACAGTGTCTGTATGTAACAAAGCATGATGTTCCATACATAGATCAACTGTGCGTTCCAGATCCAAAATATTCCCTAGCTCATTATTGACATGCATCAAACTCACTAAAGCATCTTCCGACTCTTCCAGTTTGTTTTTCAAGTCATCAAAATCGATCTCTCCATGTGCTAATAAATTCACCCATTTAACATCGATTCCATACAGTTTTTTCGCTTTTTCGATACTCGAAATAACGGCAGGATGCTCAATCTTAGAAGATATAATGGTTTTAATCTTTCCTGATCCCGCAACACCTAAAATAGCCAAATTATCCGCCTCAGTTCCGCCAGAAGTAAATACGATTTCTTTCGGCTCACACTTAAACAAGTCTGCAATTTTTCTACGTTCTCCTTCTAATAACCCTTTTGTCTTTCGACCTAGAGCATGTACCGAAGAAGGATTTCCAAAAACATCCATTGCCTGAATCATAGAAGCTTTTACCTCTTCATCCAAAGCAGTAGTTGCAGCATTATCAAAATAAATCTGAGACATGATTAATTTTTAAAGATTTTCGCGAATGATCTCTTTCATATCAGAGATCAATTTTTCAGCTAAAACATCCGCTGTAGTTTGATGCTCACTTTCCGAATAAATACGAATAATAGGCTCTGTATTTGATCTTCTTAAATGAACCCATTCTTTCTCGAATTCTATTTTAAGTCCATCCTCAGTATTCATCGGTTGATTTTTATATTTCTTTTCCACCGAATTTAAAATCTCATCGACATTAATCTCAGGAGTGAGACTAATCTTATTTTTCGAAATATGATAATTCGGATATGAAGCTCTTAAAGCAGAAGCTTTACATTCTTTTTGTGCCAAATGTGAAAGGAATAAAGCAATTCCTACTAAAGAATCTCTTCCATAATGTAGCTCCGGATAAATCACACCACCGTTTCCTTCACCGCCAATCACCGCATTCACTGCTTTCATTTTGTTCACCACATTCACTTCTCCTACAGCAGAGGCGTGATGTGTTGATCCATACTTTTCAGTTACATCTCTCAATGCTCTGGTAGATGACATATTCGAAACAGTGTCTCCATTGGTTTTACTCAATACGTAGTCAGAAACAGATACCAGTGTATATTCTTCACCAAATACTTCTCCAGTTTCACTTACTAGAGCCAATCTATCCACATCCGGATCTACCACAATTCCGAGATCATAAACCTCGTCTTTCATAATAGAGATCAACTCTGTCAAATTCTCCGGTAATGGCTCAGGATTATGAGGGAATTTTCCGTTAGGTTCACAGTACAATTTCTTTACCTCTACACCTAAAGCATCCAACAATTGTGGGACATATATTCCACCAGTTGAATTCACAGCGTCTACAACGACCTTAAATTTACGCGCTTTGATGGCTTCAACATCTACCAATGGTAAATCCAATATTTGTTGAATATGGATTGCTCCAAAATCATCTATTTTTTCAACCGAACCTAATTCGTCAATTGAAGCAAAAGTAGCCTCATTGTTATTCGCTAATTCTAAGACATCCGCTCCATTTTCAGCACTAATAAACTCTCCTTTTTCATTCAAAAGTTTAAGCGCATTCCATTCTCTTGGATTGTGGCTCGCAGTTAAAATGATACCACCAATAGCTTTAAAATATGGTACTGCAACTTCTACAGTTGGAGTTGTAGACAGACCTAAATCTATCACATCAATACCTAAACCTTGAAGTGTGGCACACACTAAGTTAGACACCATTTCTCCGGAAATTCTTGCATCTCTACCAATAACTACTTTTGGCTTGTTGTCAGATTCTTCTTGATTGTTTTTTAACCAGTATCCAAAAGCGGATGTAAACTTCACTACATCAATGGGGGTCAAACCTTCATCGGGACGACCTCCAATTGTTCCTCTTATACCAGAAATTGATTTTATCAGGGGCATTTTTTCAAAATTTTTAGAGCGCAAAGATAATGACAAAAACAAGTGACAAATACGTAAAAAATGAAGATATTTTAACATGTTGATAGTCTTGTTAACAATTCTATTTTATCGGTCATTTACCCCCTAAATGTTTTCGTATTTTTGATATGTACAGTACATTTGCACGCTTATGGAAGACCATCCTGATTTTCTGCCATTTGAAGATGAAAACGCAAATCATCTCATCGAAAAATTTAAAGAAATGCGTTCTATTGGAGCTCATTTTTATTTTGATGTTGAAGAATTTGAGGAACTAATCGACCATTATCTTTTTGACTCTGATCAGCGTATTGTTCATGAAATCATAGAAATAGCAAAAAGTCAACACCCGGACTCTACCACACTTATTTTGAAAGAAGCCGAGGCTTTGGTATATGCGGAAAGACATGCAGAAGCATTAGACCTTGTTGAAAATGTGAGATTGTATTCGGATTCTAATCCGGAACACTATTTCAGCAAAGCATCTATCTACAGCATGTCAGATAAAAGAGATAAAGCAATTGAAATTCTTACGCGATTGATTGAGATTTCAGATCATGAGGATTTGATTGAGGCTAAAATGGCTTTGGCAAAGGAATTTCAGGAGATTGGTGACTATCAGGAATCCATAAAAACTTATAGAGAAGTTCTTTCCGTCTCTGATAATAATGAAGACGCATTGATGGAACTTAGCTTGAGTTGTGAATTGGGAGGGAAAATTAGTGATGGTATTAAAATCATTGAGGATTTTATTGATGCGCATCCATATTCGCACTTTGCATGGTTTTCTTTAGGGAACTTACACTTGACGTTGGAAAACTTTAAGGAGGCCATTAACTCTTATGAGTATGCCACATTAATCAACGAAGGTTTTTCTGAGGCACATTTCAATTTAGGAAATGCGCTAATGAAAATCGAGCGTTTTAAAGAAGCCATTGAAGCATATAAGAATTCCATAACACAGAATTATACAGATCCGGTGACTTATAATTTTATTGGTCATTGCTATATTATTTTGGATCAAAATGAAACGGCTATGGATTATTTCCAAAAAGCTGTAGATCAAAGTCCTGAATATGCAGATGGGTGGTTAGGATTTGCGGTAGCACTATCCAATTTGGATCGTACTGAAGAAGGCTTAATGTATATTGAAAAGGCGGTTAAACTCAATCCGAAAAATATGTATTACAGATACTTTCATGCGGATATGATGTTTAATCTGGAAAATTATGAAGAAGCTGAAAGACTGTACAAAAATGTATATGAATCTGAAATTGAAAGTACAGGTATCTACTTGGACTATACAGAATCTTTAGTATTAAATGATAAATTTCAAGATGCATTACAGGTACTTGTTAATGGAATCTCAAAACACCCTGAGGAATCTATTCTTTATTATAGATACTCTGCATTAATGCTACAAATGGGGCATGAAATGGATGCTGAATCTATTCTTATGCTCGCACTAGAAATCAACCCCGATCAATCAAGTCAGCTATTCAACTTCTTCCCAGAAGCGGGAAATTTTGATGGTATTATGGATTTAATTGAAAATTATAAATAAAATGAATTTTGAATTACCTTTTCTGCCAAACAGGACAGAAAAACCGAGAGAGAAAGGTCTCACAATGATGATGGATAAGGGTTTGAGTAATAGACAAACCGAATATTTTATAGAATCTTGTGGAGATTTAATTGATGTAGTGAAGTTTGGATTCGGAACATCTTATATTACAAAAAACTTACCGATCAAATTGGCCATGTACCGTGAGGCAAACATCAAATGTTACCTGGGCGGAACTCTTTTTGAAGCGTTTGCTGTACGTAATATGTTTGACGATTACAGAAGATTATTAGATAAACTGCAACTGGATTGTGCGGAGGTATCTGATGGTTGTATTCATATCCCTGAAGAGCAAAAGTTAAATTACATTTCTGAACTATCTAAGGATTATACAGTACTATCCGAGGTAGGTTCAAAAACTGATGCCGATCTTTTAAGTGAAGAAGATTGGATTAGAAAAATGAAAACCGAATTAGAAGCTGGTGCATGGAAAGTAATTGCTGAAGCAAGAGAAAGTGGAACGATTGGAATTTTCGATGAAAAAGGAAAAGCCAAACAATCTATGATTAACCATATCTCTGAGCAAATTGGTAATGACAATGTACTTTGGGAAGCACCTCAAAAATCACAACAAGTTTGGTTTATCAATCAATTTGGTGCCAATGTTAATCTAGGGAATATTGCCCCTCAAGAAGTTATACCTTTAGAGACACTTCGCTTAGGACTTCGTGGCGATACATTTTTCAACTTTTTACCTGAAGAAATTGCAGAAAAAATGAGATAGTAGCTCACGCTAATTTCATTTAGTTTTGTGATTTTCAGATAATTTGTGATTCAATTTTAATTAGTCTATGAGAAGTCTTAAAGATTATGCTATAATTTCTTTAAAGGGATTAGCCATGGGAGCTGCTGATGTTGTGCCTGGAGTTTCTGGTGGAACAATTGCACTTATTGCGGGTATTTATGAAGAACTTATTAATACCTTAACTTCATTAAACGTTGGAGTCATTCAAACTCTTCGTAAAGAAGGTTTTGCTGCGGCCTTTAACGCCATCAATGGAAAATTTCTAATGTCTTTGGTCTTGGGTATTGCAATCAGTATTTTATCACTGGCTAAGATTTTTAATTACCTGATTCAACACGAACCAGTACTGGTTTGGGCATTTTTCTTTGGACTTATCTTAGCTTCCGTTTGGCTTATTGGTAGTCGCGTTTCGGATTGGGATTTAGGCAAAAGTTTAGCATTAATCATTGGTGCGGTCATTTCATTTTTAATTACAGTGATCTCCCCAGCGCAGGGACCAGATACTATGTGGTATTTATTCCTTTCTGGTGTTCTGGCATTTGTAGCCATGATACTACCGGGAATTTCCGGAAGTTTTATTTTACTCCTTTTGGGTGCTTACCATTTAATTCTTGGTAAAGTAAGTACAATTCTTGACGCGCTAAAAGCCATGGACTTCACCATCATTTTAACCAATGGTATTGATTTAGGAATTTTTGCTATCGGGGGAGTTGTTGGGCTTCTTAGTTTTTCCAGAATCCTAAAATGGATGTTTGAAAAATACCAAAACCGAACTTTAGCACTGCTAACCGGATTTTTAATTGGTTCTTTAAATAAGGTTTGGCCGTGGAAAAAAACAATTGAAGTGTTTGTGAAACACGAAGGCGAGCCAAATGAAAAAGTGGTTCCTTTAGTACAAGAAAACGTACTTCCTAATGCAGACTTCTCAATTCTTACTGAAAACGATATTTTACTAGGACTTACAGAAAAACCAACACAAATTGGAGCTTCAATTGGGCTCTTTGTTTTTGGCTTCCTGATCATTTTTTTACTTGAAAGAATTTCATCTTCAAAATCATGAAAAATTACGGTTTAATAGGACAATCACTATCTCATACTTTTTCTCCAAAGTATTTTACAGATAAATTTGAAAAAGAGGGCATTGAAGCAACATACAAAGCTTTCGAATTAGATGATATTAATGACCTGAGAAAGCTCATTCAGGATCACAATCTTGCTGGTGTAAATATCACTATTCCGTACAAGAAAAGAGTCATGCGATTTATGGATGAAATGGATCCATTGGTTTCCAGAGCTAAAGCCGTAAATACCATTAAAGTTGAAGGCGGCAAATTGATTGGTTATAATACTGATTTATTAGGTTTTAGAAAGTCTCTTCGTGACCAAATTGGGTATAAAAGAGCAGCAGCTATCGTACTAGGTACAGGTGGTGGTGCCTCTGCTATTAAAGGAGCTTTAGAAGTTATGGGTATTCCCTATCTGGTAGTCTCCAGAAATACACGTGTTGGTGATTTAACCTACAAAGGGTTGACCAAACGAATTTTTGAACAATACAATTTGATCATCAATACCACTCCTGTAGGTATGTATCCTAACGAAGATGAGGCTCCGGACATTCCATATGAGTTCTTAACAGAGAACCACTTTGTATACGATTTGATTTATAATCCGGAAAAAACGAAGTTTCTTTCTTTAGCTGAAAATAAAGGATGTAATGTTCAAAATGGTTTGGAAATGTTACATCAACAGGCAGAAGAAAGCTGGAAGATTTGGAATAAATAAATCTCTGGTTTAATGCGAAGGTTGTGATGTTGCTCTCGAATAGAACTCCTCAAAGTTTTTATTCAGGAGCATAGCAATATCCAGATCTGTTCTTTTGATGATCGCCATTCCACTTCTTTTTCGCACATAAAAAGGGAAAGGTTTTTCCAACGGTTTGAACTCATTATTCATCACCACTACCCCTTCCATATGTCCACTGATTGCGTCAAAATAGATGTCTCCAACATCTAAGATGTAGATTGGAACATTTTGAGGAATTGTAATGCTCGAATCTATAGTAAGATCTGCGCCTAAAAATATACCCTCAAAATTTCCTTCTCTTACATCTTTACTATTTCTTGCATAGAAGAATCGTATCTCTCCAAACGTATAAGCGGTATTCAATGCCTTATAAATCTCCGTATTCTTTTTCTCTATTTCAGCCAGCTTGCGTTTTAAAGTTTTCTGCTGACTTAACTTCCTCATTTGTTCCACGACAGCATCATCCGTATGCAATCTGACCAGAACGACACCTTTCTTAATATTTCGAATATGGTTATAGGCTTTCTGTTCTGGATTTACATCCATAAAACTAAAGTGAATACCCACAAAAATGATTATCAATAAAGCAGAACGCATAACTTTCTTTTATCTAATAAACGTAAAGTTATCACACAAGGTTAAGATTTCAAAAAAAATGCCCAACATCATAACGACATTGAGCATTACCTAATTAAACTTTTTGTATTCTATTGATATCTTGAATTTAAGTATGTCAATACCTGAGCATATGCATCTTTAGCATTCTCATAGTTGTATTTGTCAGAGTTTTTATTGGCAAAACCTCCGGTTCCTTTATACTCAATCTCTCTCAATTCTTTACCGGCTTCTTCCATTTGACTTTGGAAACGAGACGCTAAATTTGGCGTAATCCAAGTATCCATGTCAGCAAAAATAGCTAAGACATCCGTCTTAATTTTTTTCAATTTATCTACATCATACTCAGGCATACCATAATATACCACACAGGCAACATCTTTATCTCCGGCATAAATTGCTGTTTGTAGAGACCATGCGCCACCAGCACTCCAACCCAAAGAACCTATTTTTGCGTCTTCTCCAACATAAGCAATCGCTCCTTTTATAATAGATACATTTCTATTGTATTGACTAGACATTAAAAAACGCATAGCCTGGCTACTGCTTTTGGCAACCTTTCCATCATATAAGTCAATAGCCATCACATTTACATTACCTAAATCTTTCCATAAGGTATACGCCTCTTCTTTTACTTCAAGACTTAACCCCCAGCGATCATGGTAGATAAATAACCAATTATTTGTAGGCTTTTCTGCTCTGATTAGATAAGCACTTCCTGGATGTTCTTGTGGTATTGAGAATGAAATCATCTCTCCAACACTCTCATCAAACGTAGATGTTGTAGCACGTTCTTCTGAATATGAATTAGAAGAACCCTCCCCTTTTTCTCCAGCATATAACGTAATAGTTAGTGGGAGAATAACTGCTGTTAATAAATACTTTATTTTCATGGTGTAGTGTTTTTATCAAAACAAATGTAGATCAAGATTTTAGATTACAAATCAATAATTTGTCAATCAAATTAAAATTGACCATTTAATTAAATAGATTGAGCATAAAAATCATTTTCAACAAAACAAAAAGCTCAAAATAACCATCATTACCAAATATTTAAAAACAACGATCCAATATTTAAAATCACTTTTTCAACTCGCTATCTTAGGGTAAATATTCTTTATCAAAAACAAAAAAGGCGCCCTAAGGCGCCTTTTTCAATTCATTAATAAACTATTAATTGATGTCTTTTCCTTCTTTAAGCAATATCAAAGCTTTTTGTAAATTCTGCTTATTACCCTCATCCGGAACTATCTTCAAAGCCTTCTTAACATATTTAGCAGCAGTCGAATACTGTCCTAACGCTGAATAACCTCTAGCCATACCCACATTAGTTGGCCAGGCTCCATTGTTCTTCTTATAGTTCGCTTTAAAAACCTCCATCGCTAATTCGTTATAACCTTTTTTGATCAATCCTCTTCCAAACTGATGTACTTTACCAGAACTTGCAGTTGGATGCTTTACAGCCTTTAAAATATATGCACTGGCTTTTTCATAATCTCCCATTGCCAAAAGCACCAATCCTTTGGTCTGAAGTGTTGTAAAGTTTACTTCCCCGACATACTTACCTTCAATAGCAACCGTTGCCCAGGTCAAAGCTTCATCCAGGTTTGTTTTGTTTTGAACACAGAAATTTGCGGCAGTCACCCAATTTTGCCATTGAAATCCAGCATCGGACCTTAATTCCTGACGCATTTTATTTAAGTATAACTCCGTTACGTCTGGAATTTCAACTTTGAAATTAACACCCAAATGCTCCCATTTCATCCAGGCTTTACAAGATTCTAGCTTTCTTTCGGTAAATTCATATGTCAGAAACTCATGAAAATCTGTTTTCTTCGGAGTAACCGTAATACGTAGTGCATCTTCGCTCTTTTTGTAAAAATATGCGCCCCAGGAAGTAGAATTTTTCGAAAATATGATCACCCACTCTTTCTCTCCAGGTTCCATAAACAGACCATACGTGCCTGCCTCTAATCTATTTCCATTAATCAATACATCCTCAGAAAATGAGATTGTGGTATTTTCATTAGCTCCTGCTCTCCAAGGAGAAGGGTTTTCTTCTGAGCTATAACCAAAATGTAAATTCTTTGTTCCGTAAGGAACTAACTCTCCCCAAATCTTTCCTGTTCTATCTTCACCTTTTGGACCATGAACATCAGGACTATTATATGTAATCGTCACTTCCACAAACCCCATATACTGAGTCACCGAAGCTTTTTGATTATCACCACTAGGAGGAGATGTAATCTTTTGCGCGAATGCATTATTTTGAATCAAAGCCAAAACACCTACAAACGCTATGAAAACCAGTTTTTTCATCTTTCTAAATTTTAAGGCTAAGTAAATTAATGTGGGTAAATCAAAATGACTTACCCACGACTATTCTTCAATCTATTTCAATATTTGATCCTAAATAAGATAGGCCTATCTTATTTGATTCCCAGCTTCTTTTTAATCGCTTTAGGAATAGCATCTTTATGAACCAAAATGTTCATCGTCTTATATCTTACATACGCATCAGAAGCAAAGAAGTAACCATCGCTGTACTTTGTTCCCCAGGAGTTTTTCACGATGTAATACTTGGTACCAAACTGATCTGTTGCCAATCCAGTAATATGCATACCATGATCATCCGTAGTTGATTGATTGTCGTAAGCTTCTTGTCTGTTCTCTTGAGTTATCACCAATTCTTTTACTGGAGCATCAAATGCAGATCCTTTTTTCTCCGCACCTGCATCACTAAAGTTTTTGTTATCCTTTCCCTTTACTTCGATATTATTGATATCCTCCGGAACAATAGCTAATCTATCTCTAAATGAGAATCCTTTCTCACTTACATCTGCAGCCCAGGCAATAGAATAATCATTTTTCAAAGCATTATCCATAACCTCCATCATTTCATCTAATGGTAAATTATAAAACTCTTTCCACAGCCAGTTATCAGCTACCGCAATTGGAAATTCTGTATAATATGGATGGTGATTAAAAGAGGTAATAGCTACATAATCATCAGGATTTAAGCCTGTTTTTTCCAGAAAACTTTGTGGCGTATAAGATTTTCCCTCATAGGTAAACTCTGTAGGCAACTCTCCCAAATATGCATCTAACGTTCCTTCGATTGCAGGATGCCATGCGGTAGATAATTTCTTATTTGGATTTTCTACAACAGCATCAACCATTGCTTTCAGCACATGGTCCATCTCAGCGTGAATATGTTTTTCAGTACCATAATTCAATCCAGTGTAGATTGTATCCGGAACCATCCCATAATGTTTCATCACATAAATCACATCGTGGAATGCTCCTCCTGGACCAAAATTCAATTCCCCATACATTCTAACAGTCTTTTTCGCTTTGTCAGAATACGTATGCCAAACCACAAACATTTCAGATAGATTATATCTACCATTTCCCATTCTTTCTATCTCCGATTCAAAAAATGATAACGCAGAAAAACTCCAACAAGTTCCTGATCTATATTGATTTTTTACATCAGTAGCTTCTATACTGTTTTGAATTGTAAATAAATAACCACCGTCTTCAACATTTCGAACGGTATCTGCATTTTGCGCTTCTACATTTCCTAACATTGAAAATGCAGCTGCACCAATTAAAGCAATTTTTTTAAACATGGACATTTTGTTTTATTCGTATAAATTTGGCCACAAAATAAAGCGATTATGTGGGATTTCAACCAAAAACTTGATAAACGGGTATTCCATGGTGTAAATACTCAAAAAATGACATTTGGAGGACTTTTATTACTAATCTTCCTTGCGTTTTCTGGCTTTGCACCACATCCTTACCATGTGTCATATACTGAAATCGAATATAAACCTCAGGAACACCGTGTGACTTTTTCAATTGAAGTTTTTACCGATGATTTAGAAAAAGCTATTAATCTTGAACTTAAACCTGAAAAATTCTTTTTAGGACAGGAAAATTTACCAAAAGAAAACGAAGCATTGATTCAAGAATACGTAAGTCAGAAATTATCAGTAATTATTGATGGGATAGTTATAAAATCTCCTCAATATCTTCCAACACAAAGTAATCCGGATCGAACCATTATATTTTTTGAATTTACCGATTTACCTGAGTTTTCAAGTTTTTCTGTTCATTTTCAATTACTAAATCACCTCATTAAAGGACAGCAAAACATTATTGAATTCAAATCCCCTCAAATCACTGGGAAAGAACTATTAAGTATCGAAAAAAATAATGCGACCTGGATACTCAAGGATTAAAACCAAAGCCCTCGAACCTTTTATCATACTATAATCATAAATTACATCTATTTATGATTGTATTTCATTAATAATTTTTTCTTTGTCAGCTGATAAATTCAGCTTATGAAAAAAATCATTTATGTAATCACTTTATTTTGTGTCGCTTACACCTCTGTACATGGCCAAAATGCAATTAAAAATTCTACTCCTTATAGCTCTGATAAATTCAAACAGTTAAAGGAAGAACTTCCCGGGCCCAATATGTATAGAACAGCTTCCGGTGCCCCAGGGTCAGAATATTTCCAGCAACAAGCCGATTATGTAATCAAAGTGGTTTTGGATGATAAAAATCAAAAAATCACGGGTGAAGAGGTTATCACCTATCATAATAATTCAAAAGATGAATTGACCTATTTGTGGATCCAATTGGATCAAAATATGCGTGCTCAGGATTCGGATACAAAACTTATCAATCAAAAGACAATAGGAGAAAACGGCATGAGCTTTAAAGACATGAAGAAACTCCAAAATAACTTTGATGGTGGTTTTAATTTAACTGAAATCAAATCAAGCAATGGAAAAGAGTTAAAATATACCATCAATAAAACTATGATGCGCATTGATCTTCCTACACCTTTAAAACCAGGAAGCAAAATGAGTTTTTCTATCAAATGGTGGTACAACATCAATAACCGTATGGAAATTGGTGGTAGAAGTGGTTATGAGTATTTTAAAGAAAATGATAATTATCTGTATACGATTGCACAGTTCTATCCAAGAATGGCTGTATATAATGAAGTTGAAGGTTGGCAAAATAAACAATTCATTGGCGGTGGTGAATTTGCATTAACTTTTGGAAATTATAAAGTGAGTATTACGGCACCAAAAGATCACGTGGTAGCAGCCACAGGATCATTGCAAAATGCCTCCTCAGTTCTTACCGGTACGCAGAGAAAAAGGTTGGAAAAAGCTAAAACATCAGATACTCCAGTTCTAATTGTAACGCAAGAAGAAGCTGAAAAAGCTGAAAAAGAACATGTTTCTGATACCAAAACCTGGACATTCTACGCTGAGAATGTTCGAGATTTTGCATTCGCTTCCTCCAAAAAGTTTATTTGGGATGCTATGGGTGTAAAAGTCGGTGGTAAAACGGTAATGGCTATGAGTTATTACCCTAAAGAAGGAAACCCGTTATGGGAACAATATTCTACACGAATTGTTGCGCATACTATCGAAACCTATTCAAAATATACCGTAGATTATATCTATCCGGTGGCTATCTCAGTGCATTCAAAATGGATCGGTATGGAATATCCAATGATCTGCTTCAATGGTGGTAGACCTCAACCGGATGGCACCTATTCAGAAAGCACAAAACACGGTATGCAGTCTGTGATTATTCATGAAGTAGGTCACAATTTCTTTCCAATGATTATCAATTCTGATGAGCGTCAATGGACCTGGATGGATGAAGGTCTCAATACTTTTGTTCAATACTTAACCGAACAAGAGTGGGATAAAAACTATCCTTCAAGAAGAGGTCCTGCTCAAAATATTGTTCCTTACATGAGAAGTGATCAAAGTCAAATGGTTCCGATTATGACTAATTCCGAATCGTTGATTCAATTCGGAAATAATGCATATGCCAAGACTGCCACTTCTTTAAATATTCTGAGAGAAACTATCATGGGCCGTGAATTATTTGATTATGCATTCAAGACCTATGCGGAAAGATGGGCTTTTAAACACCCTACTCCTGCCGATTTCTTTAGAACAATGGAAGATGCTTCAGCAGTTGATTTAGATTGGTTCTGGAGAGGATGGTATTATACGATAGACAATGTGGATATCGCTTTATCTGATGTAAAATGGTATAAGGTAAATACACAAGATCCAAAAATCGACAAAGAGAATCAACGTCAGGAAGATGCTTCCAAAGAAAAAGGTATTGGACAGATTAGAAATGCTGAATTAGCACCTTCTATCGTGGAACAAGACTCTACTATGAAAGATTTTTACGATAAGCGCAACATCTATAGCTATGACATTTTTGATTTGGAAAACTATGAAAAGTTTAAGCAAAGATTATCTGATGAGGAGATTGCTTTATTAGATACCAATACAAACTACTATAGTCTGAGTTTCGAATTAGTAGGTGGTTTAGTGATGCCTATCATTTTAGAATTTGAGTTTATTGACGGAAGCAAGGAAGTGGTGAAAATTCCTGCTGAAATCTGGAGGAAAAAAGGGACCACGACCACTAAGTTATTTTGGTTCAATCAAGAAGTGGTAAGAATAACATTAGACCCTTATTTAGAAACTGCAGATGTGGATCGCTCCAATAATTATTGGCCGCCAAGAATTCAACCTTCAAGATTTGATTTGTATAAAGCCAAGAAACAGTACAAATACGAATCAGTTGGAGAAAATCCGATGCAAAGATCCAAAAGAGCTGAAGAGAAAAAATAATTAGAATTTAGGACAAGCCAGTTTTCTTCTTCTGGCTTTTCTTTTTTTGCGAGGATTGATATACTCATATATCAAACTAATTTCATGCGATCCACCGGTAGTACTCCATATTTTGCTAATGGTGATATCATATGAATAAGCCATCTTAAAATTCTTATAATGAATTCCTGCCAATAAGATGATGGCATCATTGTTTTGATATCCCTTCTTATATGACTTCAATCCCGGAATTCCTCTATACCATACCCCCATTACAAATGGTTTCATGTAATAATACATTCCCACGTCAAACTGATCCCATTTACCCTGTGCTTTATAATTTGCCGCTATGGTCATACTACGAACGATTTCTCGCTTTACGGTTCTTCTCATCGGTAATCTATAACCGGTATGAATATTATGGCGGGCATCAATGAAATTTTCATCTCCAAGTAAAGAGTTGTTTGGACGATTAATATGATACACTGAATATCCAAACCAGAATTCATTTCCATACAAAAGCCCTCCTGCTGAAATATCCATGTAACCTACGCGGTCATTAATCAGGTTAGATTGTACAGAAATATCGTTTCCGGTCAACAATTGATCGCCAAATTTCAAACGGGTCATGTCCACTGCTCTGTTTCCATAAGCTAATCCTATTGCGGGTCTAAATGCCAATTTACGGTTCAACTTCATTTCATAGGCATAAACCCCTCCAATAGTTGTTGTACTTAATGCTCCCGAGCCTGCCTGATCTCTTTGTACAGTTAATCCCAATCCACTATGCGCCTCAGCAATATTTACATCATATGAAATTGAATATGAAATATAGGATCCCGGTATCGCAGGCCATTGATCTCTAAAATTCCCCACGACTCTATGCTGATCAGATGTTCCTGCTAATGCCGGATTTAAATATAAGGGAGACGCATAAAATTGAGAATATTGGACATCCTGAGCTATAGTGTTCAAAGCACTCAGCACTCCAATTAAAATCCATATTTTATTTAACGACTTCATTTATTGTAATAATGTTACATCTCCTGAATAGACCTTTTGTTCTCCATTTACCAAAATCACATCTGCTTTCCATACATACACATCCTGTGCAGACATCTCTCCACGGTAATAGCCATCCCAACCTTGATTAATATCAAAAGTTTCAAAGACCAATTCTCCCCATCTGTTGTAAATCACCAAATGATATTGATCCACACCTTGACTAATTGGATAGAATACACTGTTGTCTATTACCCCTGGATCATACATACCTCCATTCGGACCGGACGGGTCCGGCACAAAGGCATTCGGGAATGTCACATCTCCCGTAGCTTCTACCGAAATGTATGTTGCATGTACCAATGTATCCGGACAATTGTATTGATTATTGGCTATTAAAGTGATCGGGAAAGACCCTACTTCCTGATACTGGTAGATTGGATTTTCCTCAGTAGATGTACTTCCATCACCAAAATCCCAATTGTAAATGGTTGCATTTGCAGATTGGTTGTAAAAGAAAGTTTTATCCCCAGTTGTAGAAACTTTAATCGGCTGGTAATCGAAATTGGCAATTGCATTTGGAAATACTTCTACAATATCCACTTTAGTTTGTGTATCTGTTCCATTTACTCCGGTCACTTTTAAACTCACCGTATAAATTCCAGGAAAGAAATAGGTATACACCGGATTCTCCTGAATAGAAGTATTTCCATCCCCAAAGTCCCACAAATAATCTGTTCCATAAATAGAGTTATTTGTAAAAGAAACCGTTACCGGTGCACATCCATCCTGTCCTCCAGTAAAATCAGCAGTTGGTGGTGGTGGTAAGATTTGAATCAATTGCTCCGCAGTATCTGCACAATATGGGTTTGAGATAATCAAAGTGATGGTATAATCCCCAATATTCAGATAATCTATGGTCCCAGGATTCATATTTGAAGTTTGTGTACCATTTCCCAAATCCCAGTTATATGTCCAGCTTCCCGCAGATGTATTTGTAATATTTACCATAGTAGACGGGAATGCCTGAACTGCAGGAGTCGCTAAGAAACTCGCAATTGGCTGCGGGTAAACCGTAATCATATTGTTATACACATCGGTACATCCATATGGCGAAGTACTTGTTAAAGTGATTGGAATTGTAATCGGAGTATTTCCCGTATTCGTGTAGGTTTCATCCGGATTTTGGTTTGTGGAAATAATTCCATTACCTAAATCCCATAAATAATTACTTGCTCCAATACTATTGTTATTAAACTGAACATAAAATGGACTACATCCTATTGAATCAATTTGCGCATCTGCTATGACTGGTGGATAAACTTCAACTTGAGCCGTACTCGTATCATTACACCCTTGTAATGTAGAAGCGACCAAAGTCACATTGTATATGGTGGATATAGAAGTTGAATTTACGTAGAGATGTGGCACAGTTCCCTGGATGGAGTTTGAAGAGGTTCCGTCTCCAAAGTCCCATAATAAGTTATCATAATCCAAACTAGAATTAGTAAACCCTACATTTAATGGGGTACAACCAGCCGTCATATTGGAACTAAATGAAGCCACCGCTGTAGGATGAACAGTAATGTTTAAATCGATAGAATCGGTACATCCGTAAGAAGAAGTCGCCAATAACGATGTTGTATAATATTGTGTTTGTCCGGTAGCAGTAAAAGTTTCCGTTGGACTAATACTATTTGACATATTACCATTTCCAAAATCCCACTGATAGCTTGAGCTTCCGACACTGTTATTTTGGAAGTTAATGACTAATGGGCTACATCCTACCGAGTCTCCGGAAAAGTCTGCCTGTACGGAAGGATAAACCGTAATGTTGGTTTGAGCAGTATCGTTACAACCATGGATGGTACTTGCAATAATCTCAACCACATTAACAACTGGATTAGGTGTAGCGTTGATATAAGTATGAAGTTGATTCGTGAAATTTGAGTTCAGTATATTTCCATCGCCATAATCCAAAAAGATATTATCAAACCCGTAACTATTATTGCTAAAATTCACATCTAAAGGTGTACAACCAGATAATACACTTGAGGAAATAGCGGCAGTAGCATTATGATATACTGTAATTGGATTTTGAATGGTATCCACGCAACCAAATGAGGATGTTGCCACCAATGTTACACTATAGGTCGTATCCGTAACTGTTCCTGAATAAAACACATGATTCGGGTTCATCGCTGTGGAAACTCCCCCATCTCCAAAATCCCACAAATAGGTTGCCGCTCCCTGAGTCGTATTTGAATAGGATGTACTTAATGGTGTACAACCTGCGGTATCTGCTGTAAAACCTGCAAAAACCGGAGGGTGTACAGTAACATCTTGTTGGGTCGTATCGTGACATCCATGCGTGGTTGAAGCAATTAGACTTGCTGAATATACGGCTTGTCCAGAAGTCACATTTGAATATATATGATTCAAAACCCCAGTATTTGCAGTAGACGTATCCCCATCTCCAAAATCCCAATAATAACTTGTAGCATTTAAAGAACCATTGGTAAACATGACATCTAAAGGACCGCAACCGATTGTATCAGATAACGTAAAAATTGCCGTTGGTTCAGGAAATACCGTAACAATTTCTGTAGTTGTATCCACGCATCCGAACGGTGATGTAGCCACTAATTGAACGGTAAACAATTGATCATTTGTTGTGCTATTATAGAATGTATGCGAAGGTGTCTGCCCCGTAGCTGTGGTACCATCACCAAAATCCCATTGATAACTTACTGCACCAATAATTGCAGGAAATGTAACAGTCAGAGGTGAACATCCCGAATCAGGAATTGTGGAAAATGGAAAATCAGGTTCAGGATAAATAGTAACCACCTGTGTCGCTGTATCTGTACATCCCTGTGCGTTTGTGGCAACCAGATTCACATTATAATTCGAAATAAACAAAGTCGTATTACCAAATATATGAGACGGGTTTTCCAAATTACTGGTTACCGTAGAATCTCCAAAATCCCATAAATAACTCACAGCAGCATTCGATGTATTGGTAAAATTCACTTCAACCGGCCCACATTCCGGAATAGAGTTACTTGTAAAACCAGCTTCTGGCCCACCATATACAGTTACCTGCATTTGTGCAGTATCCTTACAACCAAAATTAGTTTCAGCGATTAAGGTTAATGTATAATTCGTATCCACCGTATCTGAGTTTAAATAGGTAATGAGTGGCTGAAAAGCATTAGATCCATACCCATTGCCAAAATCCCAGTTATATATTGTAGCTCCAACGGAATTGTTTGTCGTATTAGTAACCAATGGACTACAACCTATCGTATCCGAAAGTAAAAATGCAGCAGTGGGAGTAGTTTCTACGGTTACAGAATCTGAAATAGTATCCGCACAATGTGGCGTAGCCACTATCAAAGTCACTTGATAACCACCTGTTGTATTATAAATATTCGTGCTGTTTTGATTCATTGATGAATTTCCATCACCAAAATCCCAAGACCATGAAGTAATCGGATCAGAAGTTCCATGAGTTGACAAATCTGTAAATGAAGCTA
This sequence comes from bacterium SCSIO 12643, assembly GCA_024398135.1. NCBI lineage: Bacteria > bacterium SCSIO 12643. Next base: position 3,320,501 of record CP073750.1, on the reverse strand, counting down.
CTGCATTTTGGCATACACTATTCGCCACAAAATTGGCTACCGGAGATTCGTATACATTTACTGAATTTGTTTCAGTATCTGTACATCCATTCGCATGAGTTACAAATAGATTAATATTATACGTACCTGGAGCGTTATAATATTGTGTTGGTGGATTGGCTAAAGTCGAGGAATTTCCATTACCTAAATTCCACTGCCATGCCACGGCACCCGAGGTAGAATCTGTAATATTTACGGTTAAGGAATCACATGCTTGATTCGCATCTAAGCCAAAAGACGCCACAGGAGATGGCTTGATATAAATATTGGTTTGTGTGGTATCCTGACACACACCTGATGTTCCTGTAATTCCCGCAATCATTGTAACAGTTGTATTACCGGTATTACTAAAATTAAAAGTCGGATTCCCGTTATATTGATTAAACCCGTTGCCATCACCAAAATCCCAAAAGAATATGTTGGAACCTGAACCAGAATTATTTGTAAATGTTACTGTTTCTCCTACACATGCAGAATCATTTGTAATACTCAATCCTGCTGCTGGAGGTGGAATAATCGTAACCGTAATATATGCGGTATCCTGACCACACATATTACTATCAATCATCATAATGGAATAAGAACCGATTCCAGGAAATGCAATGGTGTGACCTGGTTGTGCTGGTGGATCAAATGGAGTCCATGGAATAATAGAGTCATACCCTAAGCCCCAATAGTCTCCCAAGTTCCAATATTCATAGCGCTGTTGCACATTACCTTCAGGTAAACAGTTTTTCAAGGTTGCATTTGTAAAATGCACTACCGTATCCGGATAACAAAGTAAGGTGGCAGATGCATTAATCACAGCCGTATCCAAATCGTACACCATTAATGGTGAAAAATTTGCAATAGTTGGATTTCCAAAACTGCAATAGTTCTCCGCAGTCAAGGTAACCACAGTCTCACAACTTACCGTATTTCTTTGATACGTATGTGTCACCGTTTGCCCAGCATTAGTATGATCAAAAATCAATGGTGGCGTTCCATCTCCAAAATCCCATGTAAAAGTTGTTGTCGGAGAAACGTTTGTAGACGAATTAATAAAATCTATGGGTGAAGGTGCACAAACAACAGTAACCCCTCCAAGTGGAATTTGAATGGATGAATTCACCGGCTCTTCTAGTACCACTACTCCATTGATGGTACATCCGGTAGAATTATCCGTAATAGAAATATTAAATGTATCTACAGTAGCAGTATAGGTGTGCTGAACAAATGCCGGAGGAGTTAACGATGCGCCCGTGGAATTTGGGCTTCCATCTCCCCAGTTAATGGTATAATTTCCTAGTGGAATATCCGTTTGAACAAAAATGGTGTAATCTGAACCACTACAACCAATGAAATATGGGGTTGTTTGTAAAATTCCAAACCCATCATAGACCTGATGGCATTGGGATAAGGCAGAAGATGTCTGGAAAATAAATCCATATATGAAAACAAAGACAATAGTAAACCAGTGTATTTGTTTTTTAAATAAATTCATTTTCCTCACTTATGAAATTATTCATTATTTCGAATTCATACCTAATGGTCTTAAATTCAAAATGTAATGAGGTTCAATGTTAAAAATTATGCTTGAGGTTTATTTATAGCTAATTGTCAAACATTTTAAATAATGAGGCAATTAGAGCATATTTGACAATATATCAGTCATTTTAGAGTTGTTAGCGAAATTTCATTTGGAATATTATTTATCCGGGTCCTGAAACTTCTTATTCATTAGGAATTCCTCGTCCGTCAGTGTTTTTAGAAAAGCCAATAAATCTGCCTTTTGCTGTGCGGTCAAGATTAAACTCCCTCCGTTATCTGTTCTATTTTTCTTTTTCATGTCTATAGATAAATTGGGAGAGTTTTGATGAACTCCAGAATTATAGAACTCAATGACTTCTTCCAGTGTTTCAAATCTTCCATCGCGCATATATGGTGCAGTAAGAGCAATATTACGTAATGTTGGAGGTCTAAACTTTCCAATATCTAATGGATCTCCTGTCACATTTCCATATCCATTATCCAATATAACTTCATCCAATCCATTATTGACCATCTCAAACCCCATAAATAAAACTGTGCCGTGGCAATGACGACAGTCCCCCGCTTCTGAATTAAATAATTGAAACCCTCTTGATTCATCAGGATCTAATAACAATTCTCCGTTTACATATTTATCGAATTTGGAGTTTCCAGAAACCATAGTACGTTCAAACTGTGCGATGGCTTTAGCCACATCCAAAGAATCAATGACATCTACGTTAAAAGCTATTTTAAACAAATCTCGATACTCCTGATCTGCATTCAATTTTTCCAGGACATCTGGCCACGTTGCATTCATCTCTAATGGGTCAACCACAGGTAACAAAGCCTGATCTTCGAGTGTTTTTGCTCTACCGTCCCAAAATGAAGCTATGTTATATCCTACATTCACAATAGCCATTGCACTTCTTTTCCCTTTTAATCCATCAATGCCCAAACTAAAGTCATTGGAGTCTGCATAACTATATTCCGGCATATGACAACTAGAACATGATTGCGTATTATTACCGGATAAACGTTCATCATAAAATAGTTTTCTTCCCAGTTCTACTCCTTCAACGGTCAAAGGATTGTCTTCAGGGATATCCATTGGAGGAAATCCTTTGGGTAATTCCAAATTATATGGCGTTGGATTCTTAATCTCTTTTGGTGTTACAGTTATTACCGGATCATGCTTACATGATATCATAAATGAAAACACTATCATATAGAATAGGATCAGATTAATCTTACGTTTAATTACGTACATCGTATACCAGGTCATAATAAAATAACAAAGTTCAAGGTAGTATCATGTCAGAAATATGCGTATTTCTATTTATTCGGATCCTGAAAACTTTTATTATTTATAAAGTCTTCATCCGTGAGTGTTTTTAAGAATGCCACCAAATCTGCTTTTTCCTGTGCGGTCAAATTCAAACTGCCATTTGGTCGATTTGCCTTTAACATTAAAGGCGAAATATTTGGAGAGCTTTGATTTACTCCTGAATTGTAAAATTCAACTACTTCTTCCAGCGTAGTAAACCTACTATCATGCATATATGGCGCGGTCAAGGCAATGTTTCTTAAAGTTGGTGGTCTAAACTTCCCTTCATCAGTAGATAGACCAGTCACTTTTCCATATCCAATATCTTCCATTGTTTGCTGTAATCCATTATTTTCAAACGCAAACCCCATAAGTAAACTGGTTCCATGACAATGGAAACAATCTCCACGTTCAGTTGCAAAAACCTGAAAGCCTCTTAATTCATTTGGCTCTAGTAACAATGCTCCATTTACGTATTTATCGAATCTGGAATTTCCCGAGATCATGGTACGCTCAAATTGAGCAATTGCTTTAGCTACATCTAAAGAGTCAATAACGTCTACTTTAAACGCCACTTTAAACATGTCACGATATTCCTGATCCGCATTCAGTTTTACCAATACATCAGGCCAATTCGCATGCATCTCCAGCGGATCTGTTACAGGCATCAGTGCCTGTTCTTCCAAAGTTTTTGCACGTCCATCCCAGAAAGATGCAATGTTGTAACCTACATTAATCACAGCCATTGCATTCCTTTTGCCTTTTAATCCATCTATACCTAAACTAAATCTGGCTGAGTCAGAATAACCGAACTCCGTAATATGGCAATCGGCACATGATTGTGTATTATTTCCTGATAATCTAATATCATAAAATAGCTTTCTTCCCAACTCAACACCTTCAACGGTCATCGGGTTATCTGCCGGAATTTCCATTGGTGGAAATCCCGGAGGTAATTCTAAATTATATGGTGTAGCCTCTTTTGGTGGAGCCGGTTTTATCACTGGATCATGTGTACATGAAGCTATAGATAGTAATCCAACCCCTAAGAGTATAAATTTATATTTTATATATCGAGTCAAATGCATTGAGCAATGATACTATAATTCAACATGCCTGTCAACCATCAATTTACATACCCGATATACGCTCCTTTTGATTCTGAAAAAGTAATATCATATTTTTCTAATTCATCCAATACAGGATTATAAATATCTGGTGTTACAGGGAGTTGAACTCCTGTTTTATTAATTGTTCCATTCAATACCATCAATGCCCCGATTCCAACTGGGAGACCTACCGTTTTAGCCATTGAAGTATATGTTTGATCTTCTCCTATAGAGACCATCGATGAGGTGATTAATTCTCTTTTGCCATCCAATTCATAACCAAACTTATGCACCATCACAATCATATCTTTATCGTCCGGATCCAAAGTCCATTTTTTCATCAAAATATGTTGCAATACCTGAGCTGGAGTCGCATTTTTTAATCCGACTTTTTCTTCAGTAAACAGACCTAACCATTTTAGTTTATCCATAATATCAGAATCCTGATCGATTTTTAAATAATGCATCAACTTCAACTCAACCGAATCACTGTGGTTGTATGCCAGATATTTATTTACGAAAGATCTATGCGTAAGGTTCTCACTATCTTCCAAAACATATGTATCATCTGTCAGTCCCAATTTCACAAATACGTCCCAGGCTCTACAAAACCCGGGTCTTCTTAAAGTACCACGATACATCGTTGGAATATCTTCTAACCCATATAACCCTCTGTAAGATAATGAATCTCTATTTGCATAACCCTCAAATGAACCATAACCTTCCACATCCATCATTTCAGTTCGTCTAAATAACATATGGTATGGAATGAACTTATATCGACCTTCCTGAATAAACTTAACAGCTCCACCTTGTCCGGCTACGACCACGTTTCTAGGGTTCCAGGTAAACTTATATCCCCACGGGTTATTATCACTCTCAGGTGCAACCAGCCCCCCTGTGAACGACTCAAATTGTAAAAAATTTGCACCAGCATCTCTTAATTGATCTATTACACGCATAGCCGACATATGATCAATTCCTGGATCAACTCCCATTTCATTCAATAAAATGATTCCTGCATCTTTTGCCTCCTGATCCAATGCCTTCATTTCCTCTGTAATATATGAAGCGGTTACCATGTTCTTTTTATATTTCACACAGTCTTTTGCAACCACAATATGAAAGCGTGCTGGCAACATAGAAATAATCAAATCAGAATCCTGCACCATTTTGGTTCTCGATGCATCATCAAAAACATCAAAAACTATTTCTTCCACTCTTTCACTATCACCAACTATATCTGAAATATGACCAATCTCTCTATCCGCAATCGTTATAAATAAATCTTGACTTTCTGCGTTATCCACTAAATATTTAATCAATGAACTTGAAGATCTTCCTGCGCCTAATAATGCTATTTTTCTCATCTTATATTTTTATCATCCAAATGGATGTATTTTTCTAATTTGACCTACAAACTAAAGTAACTTCTCACATGATATTGCAACGAAACAAGCATCTTTTATTAACAATTTGGTTTATGATTTTTGTCAGTTATATCGGACATTCTCAAGAATCCAAAGTCGTTTTTTTCACCCATAAATTGGGTAACTTTTACTTGTACATTGATGATCATTTGGTTAACCGTATTCCCATGTCTCAGGTTCAATATCCCGGGCAGCCAAAATCCAGTATCCATTACAAAATAGTTTTTCAAAATCGTGAACTCATGCCGCTCAAGGGTGAGTTATATATCAAAAATGATAAAACCCATATTCAAGTTATTTATTATAAAAATGAACAGGTTCTCATCTACAATTTTCATAAAGTGAAAATTGGGAAATACAAACCGGGCTATGTTGGACCGGTTATACCTCAGAATGATACTTATCAAGGTCGATATGGGTGTGTTCATTTACTCTCTGACGTTGAGTTTGAAAAATACCTTAATCAAATACGTAAAGAGCATCATACACAGGCTAAAACTACTTTGATCCAACAACTGATAAAAAACCATTGTATCTCTGTATTCCAGCTTAAACAGATTCTTCTTACACTTCCTAAAAAAAACGATCAAATCGAAATTGTAAAGTTTGCATGGGCCTATATATATGATCAGGAAAATTACAAGACACTTCATCCTATGTTTCCTAATGAATTCATGAATATTTTAGAATATGTTCATGTGAATCAATAATTTGTTCACATTTCCTGTGATTCAAATCACTACATTTGCAGCCCAAATTTTAAATCATGAGAATAGAACAAAACAAAGTGGTAATGATTCATTACACTTTAACAGATAAAGATGGAAATCTTATCGATAGTTCAGAAGGTAGAGATCCTTTAGCATACATTCAGGGTATAGGAAATTTAATTCCCGGATTAGAACAAGAACTTGAAGGCAAGCAAAAAGGGGATAAATTCAAGGCTGTAGTTCCACCAGAGCATGCTTACGGTAAAAGAGATGAATCTTTAATTAGGGTAGTTCCCAAGTCAGGTTTTCAGGGTGATGAAGAAATGACCATTGGTATGCAGGTTCAAATCGAAACCAGCGAAGAAGGTATGGCTATTGCTACTTTAACAAAAATTGAAGGTGAGGATGTGACTTTAGATCTTAATCATCCTTTAGCTGATATGGATTTACATTTCGATATCGAGGTTATAGATATTAGATTAGCGGAAGAAGATGAACTGGCACATGGACACGTACATGGTCCAGGTGGTCATCACCATTAATCAGAAATTATCATATAAAAAAAGAGCGGTTTCAAATGAAACCGCTCTTTTTTTATCAATTTATTCTAAGCTTATTTAATAACAAACTTACGTGTAACCACTTCACCTTTAGCTTCGAATTGAACAAAATATGTTCCTGTAGCTAAATGAGAAACATCAAATGTTTCCTGGTATGCTCCAGCATTCACATTGATTTGTCTTCTTAATACAACTTCACCTGTAATACTGATAAACTTAACGTTTACTTCGTCTACATTGTTAAAGTTAGACATTTCAATATTGATTAGATCAGAAGCTGGGTTTGGATACATTTTCAAAGTACTCACATCAAAAGAAGGAACACTTAATAAGAAGTCAACTCTTACAGTATCCGTACCAATACATCCATTTGCATCAGTTACAACAACTCCAATTAATCCCATGTTGTCTTTATTCACAACAAAAGTTTGAGTTGTAGTTACATTATCACTCCATAAGTAAGAAGCGAATCCAGCACCAGCATCAAGCGTATAAGTTGTATCAGCTCCCCACCAGCCAATTGTAGTGTCAGGACCTAGATCAACAACAACAGGAGCTCTACCTGTTACTTCGATTGTACTTGTTCCAATACATCCAGCAGTTGTCGTAACTATTACAGAATAATTAGTTGCTCCAGCAGCATTAGTAGCTACAGTTCTGGTTTGTAAAGTAGAAAGATCATCCCATAAGTAAGAAGCATAACCTGCGCCAGCGTCTAAGTCAAATGTAGTTCCAGAACAAACCGTTGTATCGTTTCCTAAATCTACAGTGATTTCAGCATCAACAGTTACAATAATAGTATCCGTACCTGTACACATGTTTGCATCAGTTGTTGCTACATACATTGTATGAACAGCAGAACCTACAGTTGCTCCAACTACATCTCTAGTTTGTAATGTAGAAGCATCATCCCATAAATAAGAGTTGAAACCAGCTCCTGCATCCAATACTAACGTAGCATCGTAACAGATGGTTGTATCATTACCTAAGTTAGGCATCATTGGTGCATTCACATCCACATTTACTGTATCGTAACCGTTACATCCATTTGCATCTGTCACTATAACAGAATAAGCATTTGAAGCAGCCATTGTACTGTTTACAATTCTAGTTTGCGTAGTTGCACCGTTATCCCATAAGTATGAAGAGAAACCAGCTCCTGCATCAAGAGTCAGTAAATCATTCACACAAATACTGGTGTCGTTTCCTAAAGAAACAACAACTTGTCCTGGCTCAGTAATAGTTACAGAAGTCATCACACTATCACCTGCAGCATCAGATACAGTTACATCATAAGTACCAGCAGTTACACCAGTAATTGAAGCTGTAGTTGCAGAGTTACTCCATAAGTAAATATATGGCATCACACCATTAGTAGCCGTTACAGTGGCACCACCATTTGACATTCCGTTACATGTAACATTACTATCCACCACAGCAGTTGCAGTTAGAGGTACAAATAGTTTTACATTATCAACATAAGCATCATCACCTCTTCCACCAGTTCCATTTGCTACATCATATTTACCTGAGTGCTCAATGGAAAGACTAAATGATGTTCCAGCATAAGAGGATAAATCAACAGACATAGTCACAAATGGATCATTATCATCAGTAGTTGGGTTTACACTTAAACCTACTTGAGTTCCATTTACTAAAACACGAGTCCATGAATACTTATTTCCATAAGTATATGTTTGTTTTAAATCATACTGTAATTCCAATGATGTTAATGAAGTTGCATCCACAATCATATCAATACCAGAGATATGTGAAGAGTTATTTACAAACGCTTGCGTTTCAGTAGTAGATGTACTACCACCTGACCAACCAGTTGATGTCTTACCAGTTAATAATACCCCATAAGTACTCGCATTATCAGCTACAGTATCTACACCAGCATAAGACTGTGCAGAGTCTCTTAATCCCATATACAATCCTAAACCTGATTCTAAATCATTGATGTATGGGAAAGTCATAATAGTATCGATTGCAGTTGAGAAACTCATCATACCAGACCACACAGAAGAATCTGCAGGGCCACAAATTGCTCTTACATAAAACTCGTAGTTTTCATTTGCATCTAAGTTAGTCAATGTAAATGGATTTGATGAAGCCGGAGTGATAGTTCCTGTTCCAGGAGTAAAACCAGCTGTATCCCATTCAATTTGCCATGATGCAGGAGATCCGATTTGTGTCCAAGTTAATGTTGCTGTTGAATTAGTTACAGCAGTAACATCAAGAGAATCCGGAGCAAAACAAGATGGAGGAGGTAATACATTTAATGTATAATCCTCAAACGAAGCATAAGATCCTGTATAACATGGATCAGATGGAGCAGTTGAGCCAAGGCCACTATCAGAACCACCTAATCTTAATCTATGTTGACCTAAAGTAGCGGTACTTGGAATTGGTAGTACTGCACTGTAAACAGTTGGGTTTGCATTTGTAGATTCACCTAAATAAACATGCTCACCAGCGTCATCAAAATCCAAATCATTATTCCAGTCTACAAACGCCCACATGTTATAAGTATAACCAGTAGCTAACGTAATATCAATCGCCAGGTTAGTTTGTTGTTGCGCATTTGCAATTAAGTTGGTATAGTTTCCATAATTTCCTGGTTCAGCACCTGTGGTATTATTTACTGTATCCATAGAAACATTTGTTATCCCATCACCATCAACGCTACTTGGATTTGGAACACAATATCCGGTATAAAAAGAAACCGGTCCTGTCCAGGTAGAAGTATCACCTGCGCCACAAATCGCACGCACATAGAATTGATAGAATTTTTCCGGAGTTAAACCTGTAATTGATGCAGGATTCATTGACGTTGTATCCATTGTTCCTGTACCTTGAGTAAATCCAGTTGTATCATACTCATACTGCCATAATGTTGCTGATCCCATTTCTGACCAGTTTAAATTTGCAGTTGTTAATGTAATATCCGTAGCCTCTAAAGTATCCGGAGCTGGACAAGAAGGTGGAGTTGAGAAACTAATTGGACCTGCCCAAATCGAAGTATCACCGGCACCACAAATTGCTCTTACATATACGTTATAATCAGTCAATTGTGTTAAACCAGTAATTGTTCCTGGGTTCATAGATGTTGTATCCATGTTCCCTGTACCCTGAGTAAATCCAGCAGTATCATACTCAAACTGCCATAAGGTGGCAGAACCATTTTCAGTCCATGACATTGTCGCAGATGAATATGTCATGTTATCTAATGTTAAAGCAGAAGGCTCAAAACATGATGGCATTTCCATTACAGAAACATCATCTAAAAGTTGATCCTGGTAATAATCACCTGTACCACCACCTGATTCAGCTCTAAATCTAATTTTAACAAGGTTAGAACCATAAGTGAATGAAGATAAATCATACCAATAAGGCGTCCAACCACCATTATTTACATGAAGAGAATCAACTTGCGCCCAAGCAGATCCATTCCATGCTTCAATAATCAAGTCATTTGTATCATTATTATCTACATTATTCACGTAATAATAAAACTTCAAATAAGCAGTAGTTAATGCACTCACATCAACATCATTCATAATTAATGATACAGCTTCATCCGAACTAGATTGATCCATCCATGCAAAACTCCCTCCATTTCCAGTATGATCAGTAGCTGAAGATGCACCATAATCTGGTGAACCAGAGAAAACCCAAGGTCCTCCAGTTACAGCAGTCTGAGACCAACATGTTGGAGTTGAATTTCCATCAAATGATTCTGTCATTGGTGCTACAGTAGGGTTACAAGAAGTCACAAAAGAAAAAGGACCTGCCCAATCTGACGTATCACCAGCACCACAAACCGCTCTTACATAAAACTCATAATCTGTTGCAGAAGTAAGAGATGTTGCTGTATATGGGTTTGAAGAAGTCGTATCAATAGTACCAGTTCCTTGAGTAAACCCTGCAGTATCATATTCATATTGCCATAATGTTGCAGAACCCGCTTCTGTCCAACCCAATTGAGCCGTTGAAGTTGTAATACCTGTTACAGTTAAAGCTGTTGGTTCAGGACATGAAATGGAGTACATATTAATGTCATATGAAGTAATACATTGTGGTGTTGCCCAAGTAGATACCAAAATATAATATGTAGTTCCTGCTGTTAAAGACACACCGTACACTCCTCTGGTGGAGGTCCCACTTGATCCTACATTACCTAAACAGTTTCCTGAAGTTGTAGAATCATCAGTAATAAATATACCTGACCATGAAGTTGCAATATTGGTTAACTCAACGTTAAAATTGGAGATATTAGAACTAGGTGTGAAACTGTAAATCTTTTCATCACCGTCAAGATAATTTCCTGTACACGAAATATCACCCGTATCATAATTATCACCATAGCCACAAGTTGAATCACCTACAGCCACAAAAGGCAAGGCACTCACTACCTGAGGATTGCTAAATGTCGATCCTGCTTGCGAAAAAGCAAACTGACCGGTTAATAGAAGTCCCATAAGAACCCCTAAGAGTTTAAATTTTTTCATACACTCTATTTTTGATTTTATTTTAAAAAGATAACGTGGTGCTGTCAGAATATCACAGACACGACAGCGCATCTCAAAACAGATTTGAGATGTAAGATAATTTTGCCAACTAGGGGCCCCGATTTTGTTACATTAGGTTATTGGATAATTTATATAATCATAGATTTTATAAAGGTTTTAAATTAATCATTCTTATTGCTCAACCGACAAATTTAATTTTTACTTCCCCATTTGTCAAGGAATTAGCCCACGTTAACATATATAATTGTTAACAATTACTTAAAATAGACATTTTTTGAAACATTATTTTGAAAGGGTTGAGCCATTCTTTCACAGATTTTTTATTCGTATTTTGTATCATCTATTTTCTACATTTTTTATGTAGTATTGATCTTGTGAAACTCAGTTTACAAAATATCTGGTTAAAACTAAAAAAGCCGTTTATTCTATGCTTTGTTGTTTTGGTTGTAGCCTTTGTATTTCTTAATATCATAGCCAGAAATCACGCAGAAAAATTCACTCATTTCACATCAGAAAGACATGATCGAATTTTAAACTTGGAAGATTCTTCCTTTAGTGTAAAAGCCAACGCTTTGATCTATGGTATTCCTACTTCTAAACCTACAAACTCAAAAATTGATTTTGATTTTGTAGAAATTGATACGATTCCAGGAACATTTGATCTTGAAATATGGAAACTCGACATGGAACCCTCAAAAGGTATTGTGGCTCTTTTTCATGGGTACCGCGCTTCAAAATCTTCTTTATGGAAAGAAGCCCTGGCATTTTACCGTATGGGGTATTCGGTAATTCTTGTTGATTTTAGGGCAGCCGGAAACTCAGAAGGTTATGTTTGTAGTATTGGTTATTTCGAAGCTGAGGATGTTCAAAGAGTTACCAACTGGTGCGAAACTCAATATCCTGATCAAAAAGTTTTCTTATATGGTGCTTCTATGGGTGCTGCTGCAATTATGAGAGCCGTTTCAGATTTGAAAACTACCCCTGATGCTATTATGCTTCAAAGTCCATTTGCTTCAATGTTAGGAGCCGCTAAATCTCGTTTTAAGCTTATGGAGGTTCCTTCATTTCCTTCTGCACATCTACTTACATTTTGGGGTGGCTACATCAATGATTTTGATGCTTTTTCCCATAATCCAAAAGACTATGCAAAAAATATCAAATGCCCTACTCTTTTAATCCATGGTCAATTGGATAATCGTGTATCCTGGGAAGAAACCAAAAGTATATTTGATCATTTAGATGGTTATAAAGAACTTGCAACTTTCGGAAAATCAGGTCATGAATCTATTTTGAATCGTGAAGAGGCAAATTGGGTATATTTAGTTACAAATTTCATGGAAACCCAAAACCAATAACATTACATTTGACAGCTCAAATCAAGGAAGTATAAATATGTTAGATTTTTCTACTGTAGATATTAAAGAACTGGTTATTCATCGTGTTGGAAACAAACACAACGAAGAAGATTTTTTCATTTCGCAAAGCCCTTTTCAACTTACGGATGGATTGAGTTTAATGATTTTAGATTATTTCGTAAAACCCTTTATGAATTTGCAGGAGTCTAATCAATTTACCCATGAAATTGATTTGTCATACAATGAATTGAACGGAATTTGTAAGGATATTTTTGAAGACCCAAATTCTTTATACATCAATTCTGTAAAAATTCTAAAGCATCTTCATGAACAAAGTCAGCATCCGCATATCAAAACAGGAGACTTATTTGTAGCTTATTTTGATGATATATTATATCAGGATAAAATGGTTTCGGCAGTGGGTATTTTTAAATCTGAGAATAAAACTTCCTTTTTACAAATTGGCCAGGAAGATTCTAATCTTGAGTTATTAGAACAAAAAGGAATCGACATTAAGAAACTAGATAAAGGGTGCTTTGTCTTCAATATCCATGAAGAAAATGGTTATAGTGTATTTTCGGTAGATAGCAACAATTATGATACGGAATACTGGATTAATGAGTTTTTAGGAATTCGTCCAACTGAAGATGAAGTATTCCATACCAAAGAGTATGTAAACCTTTGTAAAGGCTTTGCCAATGAAGTTATCCAATCCACCGAGAACAAAACGGAAGAAATCAACTTCTTAAACAAGTCTGTTAAATATCTGGAGCGAAATGAAAATATTGACATTGAAGAATTCAAGGATGAAATTCTGGTAGATGACGAAAAAAAGCAGGAATTTGACCAATACAAATCTATGTATGAATCACAGCATGGTGTGGCCATTCCTGATGCCTTCCCTGTTTCATTACCGGTCGTGGAAAAGCAGAAAAAGAAGATTAAAAACGAAATCAAACTAGACACCAATATCCAAATTAAAATTGCGGTAAACAATCCGGATTCAACGCATAAGTTTATTGAACAAGGGTATGACCACGAAAAAGAAATGAATTTTTACAAAGTCTACTATAACAATGAAGTTAAGTAAGGTTTAATCTATCAAAAGCTTCTGCGCTCTTAAATTCTGAAATAACGCTACTTCTACCAGTTTACCACTTTCTGAATTCTGCGTATACACAATGGCTCTAAGGTTTATTCCGGAGTCATCCAAATCTGTCACTTCAATTTTCACTGGTTTTGTAAGCATCGTATATGGAATTTGAAGTATTTCAACTTTCAATTTCTGAATCGCTGCATCTACAGATATTTCAGGTTTAAACTTCACTGCGATAGCACACATTTCACTCTTTAAATCCCTTTCAAGTTTACGTACCTTATAATCGCTTAAACCTCGATATGGAATATACCCTATCTCACCCTTATCCATACGAATTTGTAACCCTCGATATCCCAAATCAACAATAACTCCGGCATATTGGTCATTAGACAGGAAATCACCTTTAGCTATTCGGTTCTCAAACTTAATAATCACCCCATTTAAAACGTCACGCCAATACCTCCCCCCCACAAGGAAAATCACACCCAGTAACACCAATGTTATGAGAAAACTATTATTGAGCATATAAACGAGTAAAATAAGCCCAATCAGAAACCAAATAATCAATTCAAGTCTTGGCCAGGAGTCCTCAATTTTCTGAATCCAATACTCAGATTTAACCAAAACAAATAGATACCTTTTGATCAAACGAATGACCAAATAAGTCAGCAACAAAGCCAATCCTACTACAAATACAATTTCTATTTGGAACGCATTTATTTTTATTTGCTCTAAATCTGTCATTCGTATTTATTCAAATAGTTTTGGGTTTTCAACTGTTCTATCACCCACTTTAAAACCAATGGTTCAATCATATACGTATTCTTCGAATCCTCTTTAATCAATTTCGTATACAATAATTCTTTAACAACTCTATGTACAGTCGCTTTATCCTGAAGTTCAAATATTTCCAGAATATTATTTAAATGCAACTTTTCATGCAATACAATATGCGTGAGCAAAACACCCCAGGTTATTGGAAATAAAGAAGGTAATTTCTGCTCTTTATACGCAGACACATACACCGTATCATCCTCATATCGTTTAATGCTTGCTAACCACCTCAACATAGCCACACCTATATTTCCATTCGCACCATTTGCAAACTTTTCAAAATGCTTCAGTAATTCTCTATGCGTTGGTTTCTTATCCGGTTTATTTTCAAATAGAATATCAACTCCAGCTAATTGATGTCTGTTCAGCATCAATTCACTCAGTGCTCTATTATTTGCTGGTGGTAATATAATAGTCGCAGCCAATACAGAATCCAAATTGGTTACCTGACGAATAATATCATACGCATAGATATTCATAGTCAAAATGAATCTGTGTCTTTCCCCATATCGTTCAATCAACCAAACCAACTGATCAATAAACTTTCCTCCATTATTTTTTCTGAGCCACCACAACTCAAGTTTATTAAAGGTAAAAACGGTTCCTTCTGGCAACGAACTCATGATATTAAAGAAATTGCCTTCAAGTCCTGTTGACTTTTGAAATGCAGTTAACAATTCAGAGTTCTCATTAATTCCTTGTGGAGGAGGCAATACCCTAACAATTCGCATCGGGTTAATTTGATGCAACATAGTCTCTACAAAATGCGATTTACCTGCCAGCGGTTCACTAATCACCAGTACTCCTCCGGTCTCGCCTTTATTTAAAGCAGCAACAGCCTGATCAATTTCAAAATCACGATCTATTGCAGATTGTTTATTAAACACCTGCTTACCAGAAAACAAATGACGATAATAAGTCGGTAAATTTGTCGCAACAGTCTCGTTCATCGCATTGGCTTCAACGAAATTTCTAAACATTTTTCGCTTATTTACCAACGTTTTATTTCGCTCATTAAACTCAGCTAATCTTAACTGATGTTGTTTTCTCTTAATTTCAAAAATAGAGTTGGATAACAATTTTGAGGTATACGCTTTAACCGTCTCAATTCGTTTAAAAATACCTTGATATCCATGTTTTATATGAACAAATCGACTTAAACTATTCGAAGTCGTTAATAACTCTGATACACTCAATTTTGAGGATAATTCCGAGAACTGTTTTTCCAACATGGATACAAATTCTATTTCGGTATTATCAATAAGTTGATTGAGTTCCAATATATCTGCTGCGAGTTTTTCTTTCAATTGAGCAGCTTGCTTTACCGATTCTTGAGCGCTACTTTCAGATAATTGATTGATATAGGAAATTCTATTTCCCATTTCTTCAAACTTGGTTGTAACCACATTATATGAATGTGTAACTCGTCTGTTCAATGGTTCAATAAAGTCCAGTTCCAGATAGTAATCTGCAATCTTTTGCAAATCAATCGTAACCTGTTCTACATCCTCTTCCTGAAAATCTTCGAAATTGAGAATGGAATCTTCATTAATTAAATCAATAGATTCGGGTAAATTCGCAATACTATCACGCATTTCCTCATGTACACGACTCAAAAACTCCGATGGATTATGACTCAATAGTTCATTTTCATCAAAGTTGGATATTCTTGTATTCTCCTTTGCTTCATCAGAGTTTACCAGTAGTTGATCCAGATGTTTTGATACTCTTTTAAAAATCCCAAACACCTCCATTCTTGCATCTCTGGCTACCTTCTCTTTTAAAAACACCAACTCAACATGCAATCTGGTGGTCACCACCCAGGTCTGGAATAAATTACCAAACAACTTTTGATTGCGACTCCAAAATGTCGAAAAGTCCAGAATTTGATTCCTGGCTTTTCGCATTTGCGCGACATTAAGATCTTCGTCTAAATCTTCAATAATGGCGTTAGCATCCATTCGTTTCACTAACTCCACCAGTTTCAAAATCATTTCCCGATCTCTGTAATTCGCTGTACTCAGAAGCTGCTCAGGTTTTTGCTTGATAAATTCTATTTGATCCATCAAACCTGTACTCACTTGTTTTTTTGCATTATTAACCAGAACGGTTCTTTTCTCGGGTTCCAGAATTATATTATCCAATAATTCCTCAATTACAATCATTGTACGTTCGCGAAGCGCTTTGATATTCAATGCTTCAATCATTCCCAGATCATGAAGCATTTTCTTAATATCAACCAAATTGGTTGTTGCCTCATAATACATTAAAAGATCTCTCCAATCAATGGTCAAAGATGCTCTTCCGAAAATACGATGTACCCATCTCTTCTCAAACTTCACCCACTTCGCCTCCGAACCATCTCTTCTATGGCCAACAAGTTCTTCTTCGGACAATATTCGCTTAAAATTTTCCGGATTATTAGAAAAAATTCCCTGTCTTCTGTTGGCCCATTTATCAATTTCATCATCTAATAGTGCCGCCAAATGATCGGTTTGCCCCTCCAGGAATTCATTCAAAGTACCCATGGTTTCCTGATGTAAAATCAGAAATTGTTCTTTAAAAACCGTAGCGCTTTTCTTCTCTTCTATTCTTTCAAAGAAAGTATTGAATATAGAATGATACTTCTCAAATATATGGACATAGGCTCCAATAATTACTGAAACTCCACCTTGTGTAAATATCTGGTTGCTTTTAAATAACCGCTCTTCCAGGTTTTGAAAATATCGGTTAACACTGGCCTCAAAAGGAAGATCAATTTTCTTTAATGTAAATAACTTAATCTCACCTACCTGTTTTCTAGCCTTTGGTTTAAATCCAAGGCTTATCTCAGAAAACTGAGATGATGCTCGTACCATTAAAGTTGTTCCGATATTATCCAACAGGTTATTGGTTTTAGACACATACGTTTCTACATCATCAATACGATCAGGAACGCCTAAAAACACTAAGTCTGCATACTGCGAATAGTGTTTCATCAAATCAAAAATCGATAGTTTTTCTACACTATTATTAATGATTTTAATCTCCGCTTGCAGTCTGAATTCAGCTAAGATTGAAGTAATACTTTCCTGAATTTGTCTACGCTCGGTTTTATCATCATTTACCAAAATAACCCGAACATTGGCATTTGCCCATCTTTGAGAAGAGAGAACAAATTTCACCAATCGGATGGTCAGAATCACATTATTACTGATTCCTCTCCACCATAAATCTATCGTTTCATATTTGCCAAACCCTCTCTTTTCATCATAATCTAAATATAGAACGTTGTAATCCAAATCAATTAAGGACTGCGTCAAACTTGCAAACTGACTAGGAAACTCTGTATTCCTTGCCCATCCCATTAATATCGTATTCGGCTCGATACCCGAAAATCCATATACACTGGCAATCGTTTCAATTCCCGTATAAATATCTTTAACTTCCTGCCTTCTTGTAAAAATCCCATCTGCTCGGATATCTGCGTTTTTCACACCTTTATCCTTTTTAGGAAACAATACTTTTGCATCAGGACTTTCTATCAAATCAAAGTTTGAAATCATTCCAGAACGTCCACCAAGATCTTTGGATATTTCAATCAAATGAGGTCTTTTATCCGTCCCCCCGGAGAATAACAAGATATTAGGTCTCCAATAATTTTGATTCTCTTCAATACCGTCCATTCGTTTAAGTCCGGCTTTTACCACGGAGGACCAAACACTCCCCCAAATATCTCCGGAATTTAAACTCATTTCTTTTCGCTTCAGGAAAAAATAGGTTCCAAACAATACCATATACGCCAACACCATAGCTAATGGATCAATTTGAAACATTACCGTAAAAGTGGCAATAAAACCTATAGCACCTACCCATCTACTTACCTTGAATTTAGGAGAGAAGTCGCTATTGGCCCAACTCTCAAGGAAAAAAGAAAGATTAATAAAGTTATACCCCATCAGGTAAAACATGGACACCAATCTGGCTATGGCATCTAGCTCCCCAATAAGCACACCTATTTCCGCGATAATAATGGTTAAGATCAATGCATTTCGTGGTTCATTTGATTTCCCAGAACCATGCGCAAACATCTTAGAATAAGGCGTAATATTATCGATACTCATTGCCTGGAAAATCCTTGGCCCCCCAAGTAATCCTCCCAAAGCAGAAGACAATGTCGCTCCCCAAATCCCTGCAATTACCAATGGAGCAAACAATGCAATATCCATTAATATATTATAATTGGATTGCAATAGATTTTCATCTACTCCCAAACTCAAGAATACTGCCAGTCCAATGTAAATAATAAGCCCTACACCAATGGCCAACATGGTACCAATTGGAATATCTCTTTTTGGGTTTTCCAAATCTCCACTCATTGCAATTCCAGCGGTAAAACCCGTAACTGCCGGGAAGAATATTCCAAACAACAATGCAAACGAAACTTCTTGTTCTGGCCCTGTAATATTGCCAGCTACTTCAACCCCACTTAAATCTCCTAAGAAAACACTGACCAGTGATAAAGTAATCGCCCCAAGAATTAAGTATTGTGATTTAATGGCTACAGAAGTACTGATATAAACCAGAATAGTAAGTAACAACAACGCCAATGTTCCGGAAACCCTAAAATCATTGATTGTTGATCCCATCCCTAAAACAGGATTAAAGTTCTCGGCAAAACCGATAAGATAAAGCGCAATACTAAATGATGTAGCGACAAATAAGGTATACCCTATGGCACCACCCATTGGAAGGCCTAAACTTCTGGACAACACATAATATACACCACCTGCACCGACTTTCTTATTCGTTGCAATAGATGAAATACTCAATCCGGTAGCTATGGATATCACATGGGCAATTAGAATAATAACGATGGAACCGGTTAAGCCAGCATGTCCTACCACCCAGCCTAACCTCATGTACATGATTACCCCTAGGATCGTAAGAATAGATGGTGTAAATACCCCTCCGAAAAAACCGAATTTCTTTTGACTGGCCAAATTCTTCAATTAAAAAATTAGACTTCCAAAGATAGTCATTGACCCTAATTATATTGCTATTTAAAACCGCTGTATTTTGATGTTATTTGATATAAAGAAGCAATAATTTAGTCGGAATTATTTAAAAAGTTTATGAGTCATCCGTTGTTCAAAACCATTTAACTTTTCTATAACATCCCACATCATTATTCAATAAATTAGCTTCGGTTAAATGAAAATTATTGAAATATTATAGTTGAGTGACATTTACCTAAAGATGAGGCCAATCCTCCCCAATTCGTTTCATTTCCAGTAAAATATAACGCTGCCCAATTATGATTTTCAGCACAGGAAATGGTATTTCCTAAATCGAGTAGAATGAAAAAAAAACTCATTTACGGTATTCAACAAATTGGAGTTGGCACTGACGATGCATACAATGCATATGAATGGTATGCTTCAACTTTAGGGTCCAATGTGATCGTATTTGAAGATCAAAATGAAGCCACATTTATGGCTCCATATATGGGTGGTTCGCCACATAAAAAAAGAGCCATATTGGCCATGAATCCGCTTGGAGGCAGTGGCTATGAACTATGGCAATACACCGATAGAACTCCAATGGCTCCAAAATCACCTGTTATTATTGGAGACATTGGTATTAATGCAGCCCTGGTCAAATCCAACAACATTGAGAAGAGTTATGAGAAGCTAAATAAAAAAGGGATTACGCTACTATCCGCCATTCATGAGGAGCCTGATGGCATGAAAAGTTTCTATATCGAAGATCAAAATAGCAATATGCTAAAAATCAAAGAATACAATTCATGGTATTCTAAAACCGGATTCGATACTGGAGGTCCATTCGGTTGTGTTATTGGAGTTTCTGACATGGATAAAGCTTTAGCATTTTATACTGATATCCTGGAATATGATCAAATCATTTACGATAAAAGCGGGGTGTTCCCTGATCTGTATGATCTTAAGGATGGTATTGGAAACTATAGACGGGTTCTATTATCGTATTACAATAAAAGACAAGGTGGTTTCAGTAATCTCCTCGGTAAAAGTCAAATTGAGTTAATTCAATGTTTAGAAGCGGATACCCCAAGAAAAAAGATCTTCGAAAATAGATATTGGGGTGATATTGGATTCATCCATCTCGCTTTTGATGTACGGAACCTTGACCTTCTGGTACAAGAGTGTAAGGATAAAGGTTATCCATTTAGAGTGCTTAGTAATGGATCATTTGACATGGGAAAAGCAGCTGGCTATTGGGGTTATATCGAAGATCCGGATGGGACACTCATAGAATTTGTAGAAACACACAAAGTTCCAATAATAAAATGGTTAAATTTAAATATAAACCTCCTCAAAAGAGAGCCAAAGCAACCCCTACCCGGCTGGATGATCAATGCCATGCTCAATAAGAAAACGGAAATCACAGAATAAAATGTTTGTACGAAACAATTCACATTTACAATTCGTAGGGTATATGGCTTTATGCCAATTATAACCACATTCTTTCATCAATATAAATTGCACACCAAATCAAGTAAATATGTCGCTGAATAAACGATTGACACTAACCAGTAGCCTATATTTTCTTTTAGTGTTATTCATATACATCTTTCATTTTACAGCATACGATTGGACCGAATTTATCTCTAAACCAATCGCTCTGTCTATTTTGATTTACTACTTTGGTGTCAATAGCAAAAAACTACCAAAAGGCTTGAAAAAAGGGATTATTCTGGGACTTATATTTTCCATTCTCAGCGATATTTCATTCTTGCTAAGAGTTCACACAAGTCAATGGTTTATCATTGGAACATTTACATTCTCGTTATTAGCCATCTATAGTTATGCTCAGGGATTTCAGCATACCAGCAGGTCATTCCTTTCCATTTTTGATTTTAAATCTATTACAATGATCAATCTGTTTTTAAGTCTGTTGATCATCGTATTTCCGATCTCAATATTCGTAATTGAAGACCTTCAAACCTGGCAATATCCTGCCATCTTGTATCAGATCTTACTATGGATTTTGGTTTCTCAGGGCTTAAAAAGACAGGATCATGTGAATGAAAAAAGCTATTATTTGGTTTTAACGGGAATTGTTCTCTATTCCATTACCACAATGTTACTTACACTTCAAAACTTTACACAATCGGTTTTTAACTTTGAAAGCTTCCCGGTACTTACTTATTTCATTTCTCAATATTTTATTGCAGTTGGGGCTATTTATCAAGCGGAACCTGAAAATACTGATTAAATCGTGAACTTAATTTACCACTAAATTATTTCAACATTTAGTCGTTACAATCCTTACCATAATTTTTTTTATTAGGTAACAATTTTTGGTATCATTGGGTGTTCTTATCTAATAGATTTTGATACAAATGAAATACTCTTCAATCGTATTTACAGTATGTTTAATATCAGCTATTTCCAGCACAAATGTTTTTGCCCAGAACTTAGTTCCTAACGGAAATTTCGATTATAAAAAAGGAAGAAGACACACCCATAAACCTTGGCGCTTTGTCAATACGGTGGATTTCTATGTTATAAATGGACCTTCAACAAAACGTCCCAGAGGAAGTGACGATTGGAATCTTCCCAAGCCTAAAGACGGCTCTTCGTATATTGGATTACGAATCTACTCCGATTATAGAGAATTTGTTCAGATAAAACTTTCTGAAAAACTGGTTTACGGCCAAAAGTACTATTTCGAAATGTGGATCAGCTGGAGTGACCATTCTAATTATTATGCCAAGCAATTTGGAGCCTCTATTTATCCTAAAAAACCTTCTTATACCTCAGACTTTTATATTTTCACTAACCCACCGCAAATTGAATTAAAAGACTATAAAGGCATTGTTCAGCCGGATTCTGTTCAATGGATTAAAGTAAGTGGTGTATATCGTGCCAAAGGAGGCGAAAAGTATCTATCTATTGGTAATTTCTCCACCACTCATTTTAAGGATCGATTAAAGAAAAAGAATTGGTGGAGTCTCAATTTTTGGCATCATGAAGCTTATTACTTTGTTGATAAGGTTTCTTTAGTACGGCTAGAAGAATATTCTGTGGAGCAAGATTCTATTCTTGCTGAAAATTATATTGATACAACGATCACCAATGAGCAGGAAAACTACATCTATAAAATCGAAAAGGATTCTACTTTGGTCATTGAAAATATTCAATTCGCATCTGCAAGCGACCGTTTATTACCAAAGTCATATAAAGACCTGGAACTTATTTTGGAATATCTAAACGAAAATCCAACTAAGAATATTGAAATTGTTGGACATACGGATAATGTAGGAACCTCAGCAGCCAACCAAAAGCTTTCGGAAAAACGTGCTAAATCAGTTTACGATTATTTCATCTCTAATTATATCGACAAATCTAGAATTAGCTATATGG
This sequence comes from bacterium SCSIO 12643, assembly GCA_024398135.1. NCBI lineage: Bacteria > bacterium SCSIO 12643. The sequence continues at coordinate 3,297,607 of CP073750.1, read as the reverse complement.
GTAAAGGAGAAAACGAACCTATTGCAGATAATGAAACAGGATTAGGAAGAAGAGCAAACAGACGAGTTGAATTAAAATTGGTAGATTCTAAATAATCAAGTGATATAAAATAAAAAAGGCCGCTCGATGAGCGGCCTTTTTTATTTTATTCTTTTCTCTTTTTATTGTGCTCCACCAGCAGCTTCAATTTCTTTTTGAAGTTTATTGTAACTGTCCATGTCTTTTGAACGTAAATATAACTTCTTTAAAATACCCTGAACTTCTGTATCAGATGGATCTAATTCATAAGCTTTCTTTAAGTAAGGTAGCGCTTTTGCATAAATAGCATCTAACTCTTTCTTTTTAGCCTCATATTTATCAGTTTCATTGTATGGTAAAGCATTCATTTCGTCTACAACTGAAATTGATTCGTTTACATACAACGCGCCTAAATCGTGATTTGCATCCAAATGCTCCGGCTCTATTTCCAAAGTCTTTTTGTAATCTTCTTCAGCACCTTTCACATCTCCTAAACTCTCTTTCAACTTACCTCTAACGTAATAATAAGGGGCCTTTGTTGGATTTGCTTCAATCGCCTTATCAATATTACCAATCGCTTTTTCTGTCTCTCCTTTTTCAACATAAAGGTTAAACTCAGTAATTAATAACGATTGATTATCCGGATATTTAGCTCTACCCTGACCTATTACTTCGATTGCTTTAGCAGTGTCACCTTTTGCTTTGTATTGATTTGCAATTTTTCCGTAAACACCACCTTCTTCGTAACCAGAATCTTTAATCTTATCATAATAAGCAATAGAAGCATCATGATCTTCTCCTGCAGCCGCAGCGTTAGCCGCATAATAATAAGCGATCGTATCTAGAATCTCACCTTGTGCACGAATTTCAGCACACTTTCCAAAATACTTAGAAGCACTTACATACTCCTTATTGTTATAATACCCTACCGCCTGATCATAAATCGCATTGTAAACAAAAAAGTTTAAATACTTGTTCAACTCTTGCATATCAGTTCTCGCATCCGCGTTCTTTTTTGCTTCCTCAAACGATTCAGCTGCAATAAAGATTGCATCTTTCTTTAAATCATCAAACTGTCCCGTAGTATCTATAGCAATATCATAATAGATTTTCCCTTTATACACTAAAGTTTTCGCTTTACCTTGTGTTTTTGGGTGTACAGAAGCCTCATCAATAGCTATTTTAGCTTTTCTCAATTGCTTATACTTCCAATGATTACTCGCAGTAGTCACCTTAGCATTTTGCGCCAATAACATTCCAGAAACAGAAACCATCATCAACGCTAAAACTATCTTCTTCATTTTTCTTGTTTTTATTTAATCCTATTAAATTGGGATGCAATATTAATCATTATTCTCTGCCTCACTAGCATTATCCGTGCCATTGGCATTTTCATTTGTTACATTATCTCCTTCTACTGCTTCATCTAATTCATCCTCACTTTCATCATGAGGAACTTTAGCCACTGCAGCAATGGAATCTCCACTACCTAGATTAATCAAACGAACCCCTTGTGTCGCACGTCCCATAACTCTTATTGCTTTCAAGGCCATACGAATAGTGATTCCCTTTTTGTTAATAATCATTAAATCATCCTCATCCGTCACATTCTTAATGGCAATCAGCTTACCTGTTTTATCCGTAATCTGCATGGTTTTAACACCCTTACCACCACGGTTTGTGATTCTATAATCATCGACTGCAGTTCGCTTTCCATAGCCATTTTCAGAAACCACAAGTACACTGGTTTCCACATCGTCTACGCAAACCATTCCTACCACTCTGTCCTCCGGACCTGTAAGCGTGATACCTCTCACACCAGAAGCACCTCTTCCCATGGTTCTTACTTTGCTTTCTTCAAATCGAATTGCTCTACCTGAATGAAGCGCCATAATAATTTGAGAATTACCTGTCGTTAATTTTGCTTCAAGTAACTCATCACCTTCTCTTACGTTAATCGCGATAATACCGTTGGTTCTTGGTCTTGAATAAGCTTCTAAGCTTGTTTTCTTGATCACCCCATTTTTGGTACACATCACAATATTCATACTGTTGATGTATTCTTGATCTTTAAGATCTTCTACATTAATATATGCTAAAATCTTATCATCATTTTCAATATTGATCATGTTTTGGATCGCTCTACCTTTCGAAGTCTTTCCGCCCTCAGGTATTTCGAATACACGCATCCAGTAACATTTTCCTTTTTGCGTGAATACCAATAGATAGTTATGGGTATTCGCTACAAACATTTCTTCAAGGAAGTCCTCATTACGAGTCGTTGACCCTCTGGATCCTCTACCTCCTCTTGCCTGTGTTTTGAATTCTGCCAAAGGTGTTCTTTTGATATATCCCAGATGAGAAATAGTGATTACCACTTTTTCATTTGGAATCATATCCTCAATTCTGAAATCCGCTGAGTTATACTCAATGGTCGTCATACGATCATCACCATACTTATCACGGATTCTGGTCAACTCTTCTTTGATAATATCATATCTTAAAGACTCGTTTGCCAAAATCTCTTTCAAACGCTCAATCGTTTTCATCAATTCATCGTACTCCGCTCTTAACTTCTCTTGCTCCAGTCCGGTTAACTGACGTAGACGCATTTCTACAATCGCACGTGCCTGAATCTCCGTTAACTTGAACCTCTCGATCAATTTATTTCTAGCCTCTTCCGTATTACTAGAACCTCTGATGATTTTAATCACCTCGTCAATATTGTCAGAAGCAATAATTAAACCTTCCAGGATATGCGCACGATCTTCAGCTTTCTTTAATTCAAACTGCGTTCTTCTCGTTACTACATCCATTCTATGGTCCACATAATGACCAATCATTTCTTTCAAATTCAATAAATATGGACGTCCTTGAACCAACGCCACATTATTTACTGAAAAAGAAGTTTGCAATGCAGTATGCTTATATAAATTATTTAATACCACATTGGTAATGGCCTCACGCTTCAATTCGTAAACGATACGCATACCTGATCTATCCGATTCATCACGGATATCAGAAATCCCTTCAATCTTTTTATCGTTTACCAATTCAGCCGTCTTGGAGATCATATCGGCTTTGTTTACCAGGAATGGAATTTCAGTAACTACGATTCGTTCTCTACCTGTTGAAGTTTCTTCAATTTCCGCTTTTGCACGAATAACAATTCTTCCTTTGCCGGTTTCGAAAGCCTGACGTACACCATCATAACCATAAATAATTCCTCCTGTTGGGAAATCAGGAGCTTTCACATGCGTCAATAACTCATCAAACGTTATATCTTTATTATCGATATATGCCAACGTACCATTAACGATTTCTGTCAGGTTATGAGGAGGCATATTGGTCGCCATACCTACTGCAATACCACTTGCTCCATTCAATAACAAATTAGGTAACAATGCTGGCAATACTGTTGGTTCTTGCAACGAATCATCAAAGTTTAATGTAAAATCAACAGTATCCTTCTCAATATCTGCCAACATTTCCTCAGACAACTTACGTAATCTTGCTTCCGTATACCTCATTGCTGCTGGACTATCACCATCTACAGAACCAAAGTTACCTTGTCCATCTACCAACGGGTAACGAAGTGACCAGGGTTGTGCCATACGTACCATTGTATCATAAACAGATGAATCACCATGTGGGTGATATTTACCAAGTACTTCCCCTACAATCCTTGCAGATTTTTTATAAGCTTTGTTAGAGTAAACTCCCAAATCGAGCATTCCATAAAGCACTCTTCGATGCACTGGCTTCATACCATCCCGTACATCAGGTAATGCTCTGGAAACGATTACCGACATCGAGTAATCAATGTAAGCCGATTTCATTTCCTCTTCAATATTGACTTTCAAAATCTTTTCTCCGTCCGACATATTATAATTTATTATTTTTCAAACACTTAAAAAGGCTCATCTATTTTAAATGGCCAACTTCCGAAAATACAATTCCGACCCAAAAAAACGTTGTTGAAAACTCCCCGAATTACTAACAAAAATCTGTTAATAAATACGACCCAAAAATTCCTTGTATCGCTACAATGAACCGATATTTTTGATGTTTTATCATAAAAGAATGACATTACATTTTTAGTTGTATATTCATACTTTTGATTTTATATTAGATTTCAAGACTTTTTAAGATATATGGAGAATAACTTGTCACCACGCGCCAAAGATGTTTTAACCTATAGCCGGGAAGAGGCTTTAAGGCTGGGCCATGACTATATTGGTAATGAACATTTCATGCTGGGTATTATTCGCGAAGGACAAGGGGTAGCAATTAAAGTTTTAGAAAACTTAAATGTTGACGTTCAAGAGCTCAGAAAATTAATCGAACATGCTATTAAACCAAATAGCAAGTCCATTTCGCAATCTGCTCAAGCCAATATCCCATTGGTAAAACAAGCAGAAAAAACATTGAAACTGACCTTTTTGGAAGCCAAATTATTTAAGAGTAGAATGATCGGAACCGAACATTTTCTACTTTCTATTCTTAAAGAGCATACCAACGTTGCGAGTCGTATCTTATCTCAGTTTAACATAAATTATGATACTGTGAAAAACGAATTAGAAAATATTTTATCTGGTGCTGATAATGAGCCAACTGCTCCCAGAGCAGACATTTCGGACAGCACCCCTGATGATGAAAGAGAAAAGCCTTCTGGATTTGGAGGTTCATATGGTAGTTCATCATCAAAATCGAAAGGTGATTCAAAGTCTAAAACTCCGGTACTAGACAACTTCGGTAGAGATTTAACCAAAATGGCCGAAGAGAATAAATTGGATCCTATCATTGGACGACAAAAAGAAATAGAACGTGTTTCTCAAATCTTAAGTCGTAGAAAGAAAAATAATCCAATCTTAATTGGAGAGCCTGGTGTGGGTAAATCTGCCATCGCTGAAGGATTGGCTTTACGCATTATTCAGAAAAAAGTTTCGAGAGTTCTTTTTGGAAAACGTGTTGTTACTTTGGATTTGGCTTCACTCGTAGCAGGAACCAAATACAGAGGTCAGTTCGAGGAAAGAATGAAAGCAGTTATGAATGAATTGGAAAAATCTGATGATGTTATCCTATTCATTGATGAAATTCACACCATTGTAGGTGCTGGAGGTGCTTCCGGATCGTTAGATGCTTCTAACATGTTTAAGCCTGCACTAGCCCGTGGAGAAATTCAATGTATTGGAGCTACAACTTTGGATGAGTACAGACAGTATATTGAAAAAGACGGTGCTTTAGAAAGAAGATTCCAGAAAGTAGTTGTTGAACCTACTTCTGTAGAAGAAACTATTACGATTCTAGAGAATGTGAAATCCAAGTATGAGGATCATCACAATGTGACATATTCACCGGAGGCCATTGAAGCTTGTGTGAAGTTAACTGACAGATATATCTCAGATCGTCACTTACCGGATAAGGCTATTGACGCATTGGATGAGGCTGGGTCGCGTGTTCATATAACTCATATTGTGGTTCCTGATGAAATTCTGAATATTGAAAAGCAAATTGAAGGAATTAAAGAAAAGAAACTGACCGTTGTTAAACGTCAAAAATATGAGGAAGCTGCGCGCTTAAGAGATGAAGAAAAAAATCTTACCAACCAGTTGGAAGTAGAGCAGAAAAAATGGGAAGAACGTACGCGTCAACACCGTGAACTGGTTACCGAAGATAGTGTCGCTGAAGTCATCGCTATGATTTCCGGGATTCCTACACAAAGGATTGCGCAAAAAGAAGGCGAGAAACTTGTCCATATGAAAGATGACCTTAAGGGAAGTGTGATAGGACAAGACGAAGCTATTGAGAAGGTTGTTAAAGCCATCCAACGTAATCGCGCTGGATTAAAAGATCCAAATAAACCCATTGGCTCTTTTATTTTCCTTGGGCCTACTGGTGTTGGTAAAACTCAATTAGCAAAAGTATTATCCAGATATCTATTCGATAATCATGACAATCTCATTCGAATTGACATGAGTGAATACATGGAGAAATTTGCGGTTTCCAGATTGGTTGGTGCGCCTCCAGGATATGTGGGTTATGAAGAAGGTGGACAACTTACTGAAAAGGTACGTAGAAAACCTTACTCTGTGGTGCTCCTGGATGAGATCGAAAAAGCACACCCTGATGTATATAACATTCTACTTCAAATCTTAGATGACGGACAAGTTACAGACAGCTTAGGACGTAAGGTAGACTTTAAGAATACGATCATCATCATGACTTCAAATATTGGTTCACGTGAACTTAAAGAATTTGGACAAGGTGTAGGATTCGCTACTTCTGCAAAAGTTAGTAATGCCAATTCCGAATCAAAAGGAGTCATCGAACGTGCTTTAAAGAAAGCATTTGCTCCGGAGTTTTTAAATAGAATTGATGACATCGTATTATTCAACACATTAGATCAGGAAGATATCTTTAAGATCATTGATATTGAATTGAAATCATTGTTCCATAGAATTCACGAGTTAGGATATAAGATTGAATTGACCAAAGCAGCTAAAGAATTTATTGCGACTAAAGGTTATGATTCCCAGTTCGGTGCCCGTCCATTGAAACGTGCGTTACAGAAGTTTCTGGAAGATCCAATCGCTGAAGAGATTATTCAAAACAATCTTACAGAAGGTGATACGATCAAAGTCGGAATTGATAAGAAAAATGATGATGTCAAGATTTCAGTCGTCCACCCTAAAAAGAGTGATACTGAAAAAGATAAATAAACATTGCAAAAAGCACTTCGTGAGAAGTGCTTTTTTATTATAATCGTATTTCATTCATCACATGTCGAAACATACTTCCTTTATACAAAAGTTAGGACCTGGATTATTATATGCCGGAGCTGCAATAGGTGTATCTCATCTGGTACAATCTACCCGGGCTGGAGCAACTTTTGGTTTAAGTATGATTTCTGTTGTGATTTTGGCCAACTTCTTTAAATACCCTTTTTTTCAATATGGTCCTCGTTATGTATCAGCCACCGGAAAAAGTCTTTTACATGGCTATAAAAAATTAGGAAATTGGGCGGTTTGGGCTTTCTTTTTAATCACCCTGGGAACCATGTTCATTATACAAGCGGCCATAACACTGGTAACAGCTGGACTGGCTGCTTATATAGTAAGTAGTGATGGTTCTATTTTATATTGGTCTATTGGAGTTCTCATTCTTTGTTCTACTCTTTTAATGAGTGGTCGTTTAGAGCTTCTTAATAAATTTATGAAAATCGTAATGGTCATATTGGCATTGACCACTATTGCTGCTGCGATATCTTCCATATTTACCTCTGGAAATCATAATTCCCTGACTTCTTCATTCAATTTTATGAATACGGAACATGTGTTTTTCCTTATTGCATTTATTGGGTGGATGCCAGCTCCCATTGACATTTCCGTATGGTACTCTGTATGGTCTGAAGCTAACGCTAAATTATCCGGTCAACCTACTGATTTAAAAACCGGATTATTTGACTTTTCAGTTGGGTATTGGGGGACTGCATTTTTAGCTCTTTGTTTCGTGATACTCGGTACATTTATGCTCCACAATTCAGGTATTGAATTGTCATCTAGTGCAGTTGTTTTTTCGAGTCAAATTATCAATGCCTACACACAAACTCTTGGAGAGTGGTCTACTCCTATTATTTCCATTGCTGCTTTTACCACTATGCTGAGCACTACCATTTCTGTTTTAGATGGAATCTCCAGAGTTCTAACACCGACTTTTAATTACCTACGAAATATCTCAACCCAGGAACAATCAGAAAAGAAATCATATAGAATTTGGTTGGGTGTTCTAATAATCGGTTCATTCGTTACCATTTCCTATTTCGGAAAAAACATGAAAAGCCTGGTTGATTTTGCAACAAGTGTATCTTTTCTTACCGCACCAATTCTTGGTTACTTAAACATTCGTGTGATGCAATCCGAACATATTCCCGAATCATTCAAACCTAACAGGTTTACCCAATATATTAGCTATATCGGGTTAGGGTTATTAATCCTATTCTCGGTAGTTTACCTATACTACAAATGGACTTAATAAAACTCGGTAGTTTCCAGGTCCACCAATTCATCACCAACCAATACCGGAATTTTATCTGTGGTATTTAACGTTAAACAATAACGAATATCTTCCTTTAGATTCAGCTTTGCCAAACGTCTTCTATGCGATGAAATTTTAAGTAATCGCTCAGGGTCCATTTGTGCCATTTCAAAAATATGCTTTGCAATCAAAGCTGAATCTTCGACATCATGTTCCAAAGAATATATTCCATCCTTAATCAATTCGTTAGTCAGTGCTCCAGCATACAAAGAGTCTTCCAGATTGATTCTTCCCTTCCATCCCGAACAAAGAATCATTACATTTTTCTTTTGTTTTACTAACCATTTTGACAATGCCGATAAATTCAAAAACGACCCTATTACAATCAGTTTAGAATCTCCTTTCGCCATTTCAATAGCACGGGTTCCGTTGGTTGTTGTTAATACTAACGTTTTACCCTTAATCTGGTCACCCATGTAATCATATGGAGAATTACCAAAGTCAAACCCTTCTACCTTCTCCGCATTCCTTTCAGCTCCGGCTAAATAGCCTTGTTTCTGGAGCTCTCTGGCTTTTTCAATGGTATCTACCGGAATGATAGACTTCGCACCATGATGGAAAGCAGTACAAATAGCCGAAGTAGCTCTGAATATATCATTCACCACTACGATACTATCATTACTATCGTAAACTTCAAAATTTTCAGGGGTATAACTAACTTCTATTAACGGCATATATCAACAATTTCAACAATACTTAAACACGCACTTTCAAATCTATTCTTATTTGGAATAAGACTATTTCAAAAATGGTATTCCTACAACAACTGCTTTGGGAGACTTCTTTCTAATTTGAATTCTAATCTCGCTTCCTTTTTTATGATGTGGTACATTCACATACCCCATGCCAATTGCTTTATTTAATGATGGTGATTGCGTGCCTGAAGTTACCTGACCAATCTTATTTCCATCCATATCTAAAATATCATAACCATGTCTAGGAATTCCCTTCTCTTCCATTTCAAAACCTACCAATCTTCTGGTTAACCCTTCTTCTTTTTGATTTGCCAAAAACTCACGATCTATAAAATCGTTTCCTTCAACAAATTTGGTTACCCATCCTAAACCAGCTTCAAGAGGAGATGTTGTATCATCTATATCGTTTCCATATAAACAAAAACCTTTTTCTAATCTTAAAGTATCTCTTGCACCTAAACCGATTGGCTGAATTCCTTGCGGCTCTCCTGCTTTGAAAATCGCATCGAATACGGTTTTAGCGTCTGCATTCTTCACGTAAATTTCAAAACCTCCTGAACCGGTATAACCTGTAGCAGAAACAATCACATTTTCTACTCCCGCAAACGTTCCAATTTCGAAAGTATAGTAAACCATATCTTTCAAATTGATCTCTGTTAAGCTTTGCATAGCTTCTGAAGCCTTAGGTCCCTGAACTGCAAATAAACAATAGTCATCACTCTCGTTAGATAGTTCAGCACCCATTGTATTTTGCTCATTAACCCAGCTCCAGTCTTTATCCACATTAGCGCCATTAACCACTAACAAATACTCTTCTTCGTTTACACGGTAAACCAAAAGATCGTCAACGATTCCTCCTTTACCATTTGGCATAGTAGAATATAAAACCTTTCCATCAAAAAGAGTCGCCACATTGTTTGATGTGATTTTTTGTACTAACTCAAAAGCTTTTGGACCACGTACAAAAAACTCCCCCATGTGCGAAACATCAAAAACACCAACACCATTTCGTACGGTGTTATGTTCTTCAATTAATCCTGAAAATGTAACGGGCATATTGAATCCTGCGAATTCAATCATTTTTCCACCCATTGCTATATGACTCTCTTTTAAAACTAATTCCTTCATAATCAATATTAAATTCTTATTTCGAAATCATTCTACACAGATTTTCTGTTATTTCAATCACCTCTTGATTTCTTTACAAAGAATGCGCACCAAACGTAACCAAATTAGTTTTGAATTCAAAGCAAACGGGGCTTTGCAAATCCACTATTTTTGCAATTCTTTAAATGCATCTATACAGAATGAATATTTTACGTTCAATTGTTTTTCTAAGTGCTTTGATCTGGGGCTTTTCTTGCTCAGATTCGACCTCTATCGGTTCAAATACTAAAGACCGGTTATCTTATGTAGATAGCCTGATTCAAGCGAGAAAAATTTGGAATAAAGAGCTTAAGACCAATCCTAAATCTCCAATTCCCACTGAAAAACGAGAAGCATTTGTAGGATTAAATCACTTTGCTCCTGACAGTACCTGGATAATCAATGCCTCTATACAGCTTATTCAAAACCCTGAAATCATTCAAATGGCCACAAGTACGGAACGTTTGGCTTCTATGATCACATATGCAAAAATTGTGCTTACGATCCAGGACAAACCTTTTGAACTTATAGCTTTTCAGGAAGTGGGAGATACAAAAGGAGAACTGTTTGTTCCTTTTACAGATCTCACCAGCGGACAAGAGACTTATGGTGGAGGTCGATATTTAAACCTTGGTGTTTCTGGTACGGATTCTATCCTCGTAGATTTTAATTTGGCATATAACCCATACTGTGCTTATAACATCGCATTCTCATGCCCTATCCCTCCGGAAGAGAATTATATTTCAATTCCGATTACTGCCGGAGAGAAAATCCTATATCATTAACTAATATTCTCCGGTAAATACTTTTCAAATAAAGCTTTCAATAAAGTTGGCTTAATCGGTTTGGATATAAAATCCATACACCCGGCATCTTCAATACGTTTAATGTCTTCTGTGGTAGAATACGCTGTTTGCGCAATGATCGGAATATTCGGATTGATTTCTTGAATTTCAGCCGTTGCCTGATATCCATTAATCACCGGAATATTTATATCCATTAAAATCAAATCAAACGTTTCAAACTGTTTTACAAAATCAACCGCCTGTTGTCCATCCACTGCGTGGATTACCACACAATTAACCAGGAGTTTCTCAATAAGCCGAATCATCAATCTTGAACTCACCTCATCGTCTTCCACAACCAAAATCCGAATGGCACCGGCATTATTATCTACCGATTTTTCAGGCTCTTCAAGAGCAACTACCTTAGTATATTCAACGGGTTCGTAAGGCAATGAAACTAAAAATGTAGAACCTTTTCCTTTTGATGATACCAGATTGATCGTTCCTCCCAATAAATCTACATGTTCTTTCACAATTGAAAGTCCTAATCCTAACCCACCATAGGTTGGAGCGATAGATTTATCCTCCTGAGCAAATCGTTCAAAAACCCTTTGCTGTTTATTGATTTCAATACCTATTCCGGTATCTTTAACATAAAACTCGATAAATCCACCTACTACCTTATACCCGAAATCAATCCCTCCTTTAGAAGTGAACTTTAATGCATTTTGAAGGAGATTACTCAATATCTTATTCAGCTTGGTTTCATCTGTAATAATTCGATGCACATCGATCTCCAAATCACTTTTCAGACTCAATGAAATTCCTTTTTCTTCGGCTTTCAGTTTGAAGATAGAATACAAGTCAAATAACAAACGATCTACATCAACTTCTACATTTTGTGGTACCAACTGATTCTTTTCAAGTTTTGAAATCTCTAATATTTCATCAATCACACGCACCAGTTGTCCACCACTGCTCTGTATAATTTTTACGTACTGATTGCGAAGTTCATCTGATAAAAACTCATCGGAAAGGAAACTCGAAAAACCAATAATACCATTCAGTGGTGTTCGGATTTCATGCGATAGATTATTTAAGAATTCTGTTTTTAGTCGATCAGCCTCTTCTGCGCGTTCCTTTGCATCAATTAATTCCTTTTGCTTATTCAACAGCTCATCTTCAGTTCTTTTTCTCAGCGTAATATCATGGGATACCACCAGAACATAAGCTTCATCTTTGATGGTAAATTTTCGCAATGAAAGCAGTTCAGTTCTGATCTCTCCATTTCGCAATCTGAGTTCCATCTCGACTCCATGAACAAACCCTATTCTTTTCACCTCTTCAATGGTACGTTGTCTGGCTTCAACATCTACCCAGATACCCAATTCAATCGCAGTTTTTCCCAATACATCTGCCTCAGTGTATCCAATCTTATTGGTGAATCCCTTATTGATTCTGACCAATTTAGAATCGGACATCCGACTAATTGAAACAGGATCAATATAGGTATCGAAAATGGTTCTAAAGTGGGTTTCGTTCTCCTCTGCCCTTTCTTTAGCTTGTAGAAGAGCTTTTTGCGTTTTCTTTAATGGTGTAATATCAATAATGGAAATAATCGCAGTTCCTTCATCATTAATTAAAACCAGTTTTAAAATCGCTTGAATAATATCCCCATTTTTCTTTCTGTACTGTGTCTCTTTTGAAAATTTCTTTTCCCCTTTATGTAGAGAAACCAATCCTGCTTTAAAGGCATCAAATGACTTTTGATTAAAGCTTTCGATTAGGATATTGTATAACTCATTTTTAGATTCAATTCCAAACAACTTCAATGTGTAGGTATTTACATTGAGTATTTTAATAGAACGTGCACATTTCTCAACAAAATGTGGATTCATATCCAAATAGTCCATCACATCAGAACTATCCATTTTTAATGACCTTATTAAAGCTATTGTTTCAGATACATCTTCCTCCCAAACCGAAATTGGATTTTGTTCAAATAAGTTCTCAAACCTAAACCTACTATCATTCAGCATTTTGTTTTTCTCCGACAATGCTTCTGTAATTGTAATCAGATGTTCATTTTGCTCTTGAAGCTTTTGCTCCACAATGACACGTTCGGTGATATTAATGATGGAGATATTAGCTGTAATGGAGCCTAACTTCTGATCAATGCTTAGATGTAACTTCTCGATTCCATATATAATCTGGCCATTTAAATCTCTAAACGAGGTTTCACTAATAATCTCTGTTTGATCCTTAAATATTTCATTAAATATCCTGGTATAATGCCCCGGTGTAGAATCCGTTTTAATTTGACCTGTAGATTGAACTAAATGCTCCTTACTATTGGCCTTAAATAATTCTACTGAGGCCTTATTGACCTGAACTACTTTTATCGCTCGAATACACTCATTGATAAACTCCGGGTGGGCTTTGACATACTCTAAAAAGTCTTCTACACCCTGTTCTTTTAATCCCTGAATTCGATTGTAAGATTCTGTAAAATCCTCTTCCAACAGTGAAACTCTATTTTCATCAAAGAGTTTTCGGTAATTCTCTTTGGCTTCTTCAAGTTCCGTTACCTTATCTCTCAGTTTCTGCGTATACTCTTCTTTGATGCGTTCAGACATTTTCTGTTCTGTAACATCCAGAAAATATCCTCTTAACCTTACCACCTCATCATTACGTTTGACAACGCTCACAACCTTATTGATCCAAACAATTTCGCCATCCGCCCGAACCATACGATATTCAAAAGAATGGTTTTTACCACTTGCGGCAGCATTGCTACAATAATTCACAGCCTCTGCTCTATCATCAGGATGAATTGTAGCCTCCCAAAAATCCAAATCTGCCCACTTATCCGGAGTGTATCCAGAAACCTCCTCAATTTGCGGACTCATAAACGTAAATTGATCGGTATTCACATCAATTTCCCAGGCTACCGTGGAGGTAAGTTCTATTAGATTACGATATAATTTTTCACTCTTCTTAAGGGTCAACTCCATCGTTTTCCGTTCTGTAATATCCCGAACTACAGCTTGTAAAAACATCTCATCATTCATGCAAAAACGATTGAGACTTACCTCTGCATCGAAGGTTGTACCATCTAATTTTTGATGCAACCAATAGAAAGTTTGCGGTTTCCCATCATATGCCAATTGAATCTTTTCTTCCGCTTTTGTATTCGAATCTCTGCCATCAGGTTGGAGTTCGGGAGAAAACTTTGCTGGTGATTCTCCAACAATATCTTCCTTTTTCTCACAACCAAACATTTTCAGCGTCACTTTATTGCAATCTGCAAACAAACCCTCTTTTAACAGGAAAATAGAATCCTTGGCTTTTTCAAAAATCAATCGATGCTTCAATTCACTTTCTAATAACGCCTTTTGAGATTCAATTTGTTTAATTCTCGCTCCGGAAATATTAGCAATGGTACTGAGCACCTCAATATGTTCCTCCGTAAAATAATCCTTTTTCAGATGTTCTGAGTCTATCACACCTAAGACCTCACCATCACAAATAATGGGAACAGCTAATTCTGAGTACCTAACTTCATGGTCTACCACATACCGACTATCCTTGCTCGTATCCTTAACCACTACGGGTTTTCCTTCTTGAACCGCAGCACCAACAATACCCTGACCTTTCTTAAGAATCTGTTTGTTCTTGGAAGCTCTTCCTTCCACAATCAACTCCTGTGTGACTTTATCGCACATAAATACCATACAATCTTCAAAACCAAATTTGGCCATGGTAATGTCCCTTATGTATGAGGTTACTTCATTAATGGTTTTAAAATGGGCCAGCTCATGCGTAAACTCATTTACAGTCTTTAAGAAGTTGGTACGTTGCTGTAAAATTTGATTGGATTTATACAACTCTTCACGACTCTTATTCAATGCCGCTTCAGATTTTTTCTTTTCGGTAATATCCCGAATTGCTGTGATGCGCAAAACACGATCTCCCTGCACAAAATTCTTCCCTTGAATTTCTGCTTCGAACTGACTTCCATCTTTTCGAACCGCAACAACATTATAAGGCCTGGTATAATCTTCCCGTATGTTTTTAATGACAAGGTCTCTATATTCTTCCGTAATTACCGAAACTGCGGGTAAACCTTCAGCTTCTTCCAGGGTATAGCCAAACATTTCCAACGCTTTCGCATTGCATTCCACTCCAATTCCATTCTCGCTAATCATAATGCCCTCAAAACTGGAATTCACAAAGGTCTTATACTGTAAGGTCTTGAGTCGGCTTTCTTCAATATCGTTCTGTAGCTCTTCCTCTCGATGCATATCTTGCGTGATATCATACATCACACCTTCACACCAGAGCACATCATTTTCTTTTTTACGAATCTGCGTGTGAAGTTTTACCCAGATATACTGGCCATTCATTTTACGAATGCGTAAAGGGCGATGAATTCCATGTCCGGTTCCCGTATTCGAAATCAGATTCACCTCATTGGTACAAATTTCCAAATCCTGAGGGTGTATGATTTTAGTAAGCAGAACTCTTTGTGATATCAGTTGCTCATATTTATATCCCAAAACATTTTCTACATTTTGAGATATGTAATCTATAATCCAATCTTTTTCTCTTCTCCAGAGAAAAGTCACAACCGGACTATTAATTAATATTTGATGACTTATATTACTGTTTTTCTGACCATGAATCGGACCTTCTTCTATCATGTTAAACGCATTCGATATTTCCTACGTGATAAAAATAGCGATCTGCAAAACTGTTTTAGAATTTTTAAGAACTATACGATTCACACACCTATGTTAGTAATCTGAAAACATTTAAATATCAAACAATTACAACCGAAAATACTTTTAATTTAAAACTTTATTCGTTTTGGGCAGGAGAGTTTAACTCCAATACTTCGATTTCAAATATCAAGGTTTTATAAGGCTTTACAATTCCGGTACTTGAACCCGAACTTCCATAAGCCAAATAACTCGGCACAATGGCTATGCTTTTTGCGCCTTTTCTCATGTTTCGAACTGCCAAATCGAATCCGGGAAGTACCTGGTCTTTCTGTCCAATGATGTAACTAAAAGCTTCTGATCGATGCGCGGTAGACTCTACTAATTTTCCATCTAAGGTTTTGCCTGAACTATGGATAACCACCTCATCTCCGGCTATGGGTAATGATCCGCTCCCTGTGATTTGATTGATCATAAAAATTCCATTCACCCATTGGATACTATCCGAAACATAAGATGACAAAATCCTTCGCAAATCTACCTGTTCTTCCAACTCCAAATCTCGTTCGCTTAGCTCAGGATATTTTTTATAAAACCGCCATTGCTTATATGTTTGTGCAGACCTAATGACCATAGATACTTTCACATCCTGTTGATTCAAGTCAGGGATAAATGCTTTGAGTTTTGCGCTTGATAAGATAGCCGTAGAACTATCGTTTACCGCAAGTAGTTCTATCCATTCCATCCATCCGGTGTCTTTCTTTTGGGTAAACAACAACTCTTCTGATTGGGAAGTCGAATACAATAACGAATCTTGTAAAGTATACACCTGAAAATCAAACGTACATACATCACTATCATGAATCACATGATCTACATCTCCAATAGAGTGAATTTTATATTTTAATCCGGTTTTCGTACTTGAATACCCATGATCATCTACCGAATTACATGCCCCTAATAAAAAAACGATAAAAAGAAATGCCCCTAAATTTCTCATTTTATGTCTAACAACTCAATATCAAAAATTACTGTGGAAGAACGTGGAATTTTATTGAAATCGCCCGTGTAGCCATGTGCTAAATGTGCAGGAATAATCATCATGGCTTTATCTCCTGTAGTCAGGAATCGAATTCCTTCCTGTAATCCGCTTTCCACATCATCATGCCCTACAACAAAGCTTGCCGGTTCCTCTTTACTTGAACTATAAATTTGTTTGCCATTAATTAAACTCACCTTGTATTGTACAAATACGGTATCATTTTCCTCCGGATGTACTTTTCCCGATCCTTCTTCATAAACCATGTAATGTAACCCCGAACGCGTTTTCTCCATATTCCAGCCTCTCCGTTTGATATACAAATCAATCTGATCAGACTCCACGCGTACCGATTTCTTGTTATTCTGAATCAGCTCTTTTTTGGACAGATACTTCTGCGGCTTCTTTGGTTTAGGGTCTTCACATCCCGAAAACCAAATCAACACCCCCAATAATATCCCGATATGTTTTATTGACCTCACGACTTATTCTACTGTTAATTCTTCAGAATATTGTTGCATCACCGATTTAAAATGCGCAACCGCTTCCTCTAAACTCATCTCTAACTTTCCTCCGGCTGCATTTCTATGGCCACCACCGTTAAAGTACTGACGTGCAATTTGATTGACATCAAAATCGCCTTTTGAACGCAATGATACTTTGATAAACCCTTCGCTTTCTCTAAAGAACCCGGTACATTTCATTCCTTTTATAGACAAACCAAAATTGACAAATCCTTCGGAATCTCCTTTCTGAAAATTAAATCGTTGTTGTTCTTCTTCACTGATTGAAATGTAAGAGGCCCATAGACCTTCCACCTGATTTAACTTTTCTGCCAATACGTATCCCATCAAATGCATACGATCCAAAGTATTATTATCATACACGCGTGTATGAATCACATCAGGACTAACACCTACGGATAGTAAATAAGCTGCAGCTTCGTGTGTTTCTTTTGTCGTAGACCCAAATCTAAAAGAACCTGTATCGGTCAGGATTCCGGTATACAAACATTCTCCGATGGTTTTATCAATCAATTGTTGATCTCCCAAACCACAAATCACATCATACACCATTTCCGATGTAGAAGATTTCTTAGGATCAGAAAACATCACATCTGCAAAATCGGTAGGTTGCTGGTGGTGATCAATCATCACAAACTTTCCCGTATGACTTTCTACCACATCTTTAAAATCCCCAATTCTTCTCAGATCATTGTAATCCAAACAAAAAATCACATCGTATGCAGACATCTTTTGTTCTACTACTTCTGTATCCGTAGCATGTAACAAAATATTCTCTGCTCCCGGCATCCAACTATAAAACTCCGGAAACGCATTTGGCGCAATCACCTCCGCCTGATGTCCCTTTTTATTCAAATAGTGCATCCATCCCAAACAGGAACCCAATGCATCTCCATCGGGATTCATATGAGGAATAACCAATGCTTTAACTGGTTCTGATAATATGGATTGTAATTGTTCTAGTTCTTTCATTTTTATTCTTAACGTCTAGATCAATAATGATCTACGATTCCCATCTTTTTCAATAGAAACGAAGCGTTCATGTTTTGACACACTCCGGTTCTCAATTTATAATCAAATTGCAATTCGTCTTTTACAAACTGCACTTCAAATGCTTTATTCTGAATTCTTTCAGGATATTGATCTGCCAATTTACACAAACTTAAATCGTGCGTGGCAATTATCCCCATCATATTGTATCCGATGATTTTTTCTACAAAAGCATAAGATCCTCGCGCTTTATCTTCTGAATTGGTTCCCTTGAGAATTTCATCCAAAATCACGAATCGCTTTTCGCCTTCTTTTAACATATCGGAGATACGTGCCAGGCGGCTCAATTCCGCATAGAAAAATGAGGTATGCGAAGCCAAAGAATCCTCCGTTCGCATACTTGAAAATACTTTCATGGGACTAAATATAAATGCTTTTGCAGCCACTGGCATCCCAATCATGCCCAACACCAAATTCATTCCAACTGTTCTCAAGAAAGTACTTTTCCCGGCCATATTTGCCCCGGTCACAATATGAATGGTTCCCCTACCGGAAATTGCATAATCATTCCCAACTCTTTCTTCCTTTTTTAACATGGGGTGAAATAATTCCTGCCCATTCAATTCAAACTCTTCGTCTGAAACCTCGGGATAAATCAATTCCCCATCATTAAAAGATCGATTGGACATCGAAATCATCGCGTCAAATTGTGCAATTACATTTAACCATTCTTCCAACTCCAATGCATTGTTTGATTTCCATTGATGCATCCGCTCCATGAGATTCAAATCCCAGAGTAAAAAGATGTTCAATACAATTCCCACCAAAATATTATTGCGCTGTTCAAACATATCCAACAGCTTTCGTAGCGCTTTGATTTTTTTAGAAGCCGGAAGCTCATGGGTATTTAATTCTGCTTTCCAGCTTTGAAGTAATTCTGTTTGAAAAGTTTCTTCCTCAATTTTTTCGGTCAATTTGGATAACACTTCCAATTTCCCCACCATATTAGAGAGCTGGTGATACACTTCATTAATGGCTTTCAACTTACTCCCCACAAAAGCAATGGGTACCCAAATCCACCAGGTAAATGGAGTCCATGACATTACTTCAAATAATGCCAATAAAAACAACGCTATAGTCAAAATTGGTAAAGCAATTAATACCAAACGATATACTGTACTTCCTCCAATCTTATTTTTTTGGAGGTACCAATTCTTCATTTTTTCCTGATCTTTTTCATTCAGTTGATGCATCATCCCCGAAGCCAAAAAATCCTGCCGCCATTCCAATTTAGCCGCCAATTCCCGAATCGCATCTTGTCTTTGTAGAATTGCTTCTTTATTCAATACCGGTTCTTGTAACCATTGCGCCAATTGATTTCGCCCAAAAACACTTACGGTACGATTGAGATATTGAAAAAAAGAATGCGGTCCAAAAACATCAAAATCATTAGTGTATTCATGCGTAGGTTGAATGTATTCACGTCCATCCGAATTAAAGTCAAACTGATCTTGTACTGCGGAGATTTCGTTTTGATTTAATTGCAATTTGGCTTCCAGAAAAATAATCTGCTGTCCGATGCGGTTACTCCATACAACCAGATTCAAAAACAATATGCCGCCCAAACCTACACTTCCAAATACCCACAATGGATTACCCCAGAACTGGTATACCCCAAAAATGATGAGTACAAATGCACTTAACCTTAATACCGAGATCCATCTGGATTTCGTTTTAATTTGTTTTAACTCAGTATTGAACTGATCCACACGTGATTGATAATCACACCCCATGTACTAATTTTAGTGCGCAAAATAAGCCAAATCAAACGTGTGGTAAATTGAAAACAGGCAGATTTTACCAACAAAAACGATCAAAAATGCCACGTGAATAACAAAATGTAAAAAGCGCTTTTTTGTTACGTGCTTCTGCTTAATTTCGTTTACTGATTGAATCAAAAAAATGCTTGGAATAAATTCTACTTTACGACACAATTACAGCAAGATTTACCGAATCGTTATTGTTGGGATCATCATTGGATTGATGGTCTATATTTCTCCAAGTACCTCCAAGTTTCAATACGAATTTGAACAAGGTTATCCATGGGTACATCAACCTTTATATGCCCCATTTTCTTTTGCGATTAACAAAACCGATCAGCAAATTCAAACGGAACGTCAGGAAGTTTTATCGAATAGTTATTTGTATTTCAATCTGGACAAAACGGTTGGAGACAGTATGGTTTCAGCCTTTAAAAATAAAGCGACCGAACTGATCCAAAATGATACCGTTCGACTCATTCAAAATCCGGAAGTATTTGAGCAAACCGGAATTCAACTCATCTCCCAATTGTATCAAATCGGGATTATTGCCAATGAAGATAGTCTGCTCAACAAACCACCAGACTTTATTATCAAAACCATTGACAACCATTCTGAAACCGAATTTGAAATTCAAAATTTCCTAACTTTAAATCAGGCTTTTGATTCAGTAAAAGCATGGACCAGCGAAGTCGATAATGGTAAATTACTTCAAATCTCTGTATTTGAAAACATCCGCCCCAATATCACTTTTGATCCATCACTGACCCGTGAAATCTTAGATCAAAAACTAGCCGCATTGACCACCGTGTATGGGAAAGTCAATGAGGGTGAAGAGATTGTAGCTAAGGGAGAAATCATCACTCCTGAGATTTTCCAAAAATTGACTTCGCTACAAGAGAACTACGAGAAACAAGTCGGTACCAATATGTCACAATGGTATGTATATGGTGGTACGTTTATATTCATCACATTAGGTACTTTCTTATTGATCTTAATACTTAAGATATTTAGTCCTTTCACCTATTCTGAGACGAATGCTTTTACCTTGATTCTGATCTTATTTTTCCTCAACTTCTTTATGGCCAACATTCCGCGTATCTTCCCGGATATCAACATGTACATGTTGCCGTTTGCGCTCTTTGCAGTTATTCTACAATCATTCTTTAGAAGTTTGTTAGCCGTGATCGTATTTATGATCATGATGATGATTGCCGGATTGTATGCGCCTAATGGGGTAGAATTTATTTGGATTGAAGCTCCATCAGGTTTGTTAGCCATTTTACTGCTTAAAAACCTACGTAAAAGATCGCAAATCATGGGCGTTTTGCTGGTGGTTTTCATTACCTCATCACTCCTCTACTTTGCATCCAGTATTATTAAAGAGGGTCACCTTAGTAATGTGGACATTACCAACTTTGGCTGGTTTGCAGCCAGTGCTCTATTAACTGTATTGGCTATTCCAACGGTGTATTTAATTGAGCGCATTTTCGGATTGATTAGTGAAATGGCATTATTGGAATTGGCAGATACCAACAATACTTTGTTACGTCAATTGGCCGAGAAAGCCCCTGGTACCTTCCAGCATTCTATGCAAGTGGCAAATCTGGCCGAAGAATGTGCCTTAGAAATTGGTGGAGATGCTTTATTGATTAGAACCGGAGCTTTATATCATGACATAGGTAAAATGAAGAATCCGAGTTTCTTTATTGAAAACCAATCTGGAGGACACAATCCTCATAACGATCTATCCGAAACCGAAAGTGCACAGATTATTATCAACCATGTATTGGATGGTATTGAAATGGCCAAAAAACATAAACTCCCTGAAAAGATCATTGATTTTATCCGTACCCATCATGGGACTACCGTTACGCGTTATTTCTATTTCAATGCAAAGAAAAAAGATGCGGATATCGATATGGGTTTATTCCAATATCCTGGTCCACTTCCTTTCTCCAAAGAAACGGCTATATTGATGTTGTGCGATGGTGTGGAAGCAGCAGCAAGAAGTTTACCGGAATACTCAGCCGAATCCATCAACAAACTTATTGATGGCATTTTTGAGACCATTTTAGAGTCTAATCAACTCGATTATGCCCCGATTACACTACAAAATATCACCGCATTGAAAAAATTGTTGCAAAAAAAGATCATGAACATTTATCATGTACGTGTAGCATATCCAAGTGCGTAACAACACTTTATCATTTCTTGACTTTAAATTCACATTCAAACAACAGATCATTCTGAAAAAAACTGTGAGAATTTAAAAAATATCGCTTGGGTACATCAAATCTATTTATAAATTTGCCGACCGTTGGAGAGTTGGCTGAGTGGCTGAAAGCGGCACCCTGCTAAGGTGTTATACTCGTAAGGGTATCGAGGGTTCGAATCCCTCACTCTCCGCATCAAAAAGGTCTTCGTTAGAAGGCCTTTTTTTATGCCTTATTTTTCGAGTCTGAGCAACGCTCAAGGGAGAAAATATAAGGCATAAAAAAAAGGAGTGTAACGACATTTTTGATGTGTCATTAAACCCCAAAAAGGGATCACGAAGTAATCCTTTTCAAGTTTGGAGTGGAAAGTTGCGAAGAACCAATATTCAACCTCATAATCTGATTAATAAATAATATAGAAAGCGAGCGTAGCTAGGCTTTCCATCAAACTATCCATTCGCCTACTTCGACTCCGCTCAGTAAACGGCTCATTATATTATCGAAATACGAAACTAGGAAGCACCCTCATTACTCAACCCTCAATACTCACTACTCATTACTCTCTACTCCTTACTCTATCTCCCAACAAATTATTAAATTCGGAACACCACAAAATATAAAACACAACACACCATGGATATCGGATCAAAAATCGGACTACTCACTAAACTAATTGTTCTTGTTATACTCATTTGGGGACTCTCTACCATCCTGATCATTTTCGGATTAGACAACTGGTCAGACCGTGGAACTTTTGGTGATTTATTTGGGGCGGTGAATGCCTTATTCTCCGGGTTAGCTTTTGCCGGATTAATCTATACAATCGTATTGCAAAAAAATGATTTAGAATTTCAGAAAAATGAAATTGCACTCAATCGTACGGAACTTAAAAAGACTGCTAAAGCCCAAAAGAATTCTGAAAAAGCGTTGATTGAACAAGTAGAACAAATGAAAATTGCCTCCCGTTTAAATGCATTAAAAACCTTGATCGACTATTACAATATCCAAATCTCCAGTCCGCATAACACTCCGGAAATTATCGCCAAAGCCAAACAAAAACGAAAAGAAACCATTCAGGAAATTGATATATTGATTGATCGCATTGGAGACGATGATGAGTTTGATTAGATTTAACTCATCAAAAAGGTTACTTCGACTCCGCTCAGCAACCATTTTATACTTCAATAATCTTAGCATATAGGACACTGTGCGACTTCTATCGAGTTTGCTGAATTGTATATCGAACCCTGAGCGGAGTCGAAGGGTGTCGAAGTAAGTCGAAGTCCCCTCATTACTCATTACCCATTTAACATTAAATTTGACACATGTCTTCATTCCTTCATAGAATTCTGGGTTCTCCTATAAAAACATTGGCAGCATTGATGATTCTCTGGGGAAGTCTTATCCTGACTGTAGCCATTATGTGGACCGAAGGGAATATTCCTTTGATTGCAGGAACACTATTGGGTGGGATCACTTTATATATAGTTGATTTTTTTATCGCGCGAAAAAGACATGCTCCAACGCAATATTGGACGGGACAGATCAGTATCGTTTTTTTAGTACTAATGATTTATGGACTAAGCTACCTCAGATATCAAGGGGAAACCACCATCATTTTTCCTGAAGGTACCCAACAAGAAGCCATCATCGTATTTGGAATCAAAGATGCACCACCCCTACCGATGTCTATTCTTTGGAAAAAGAAATTCGTCATGCCCGAAAGTGGTTTTCTGGTTACGTCCACCTTAATTGAAGATCTGCCGGGATATAGAATCCATACCTTGGACCCACAAGGGAATGATTTGCGACTGGATAAACAATTCTTTCATGAGACTTGTACCAACAACAAAAACCTGTTGACCGCTTATTACTTTACCCCTCAAAGATATTATCCTTATATCCCGTTTAATGGCACCGAAGTTCAAAAGGCCTATCAAAAAGTATATGAAGACCTTTGTGCTGATCGTATTCAATCGCATTATATAGATACACGCACCATTTATCAAATGCCCAGATCCACCTTAATGGATTCTATTTTAAGAGATCAACCCAAAACCATTTCTATAGATAGTTTCTATCTCGATCAAGATGAGATCAATTCCAATGCATATACGGAGTATATTCCAAATGATCAATTTCGCAGGACGCTGAGCGGAGCCGAAGTGACCGGATTGCTTCACGCATCCAAAAACATGACTGATGAAGATTTCAAGGAATACCTCACCAAAGAACTGCAACCTATCCGCGATAATTTTAAACGGATCAACTCCATTGAAAAATGGGATCGTATTGATACGATCGAAATATGGGAATCTACCGAAGGCGGGCATGCTAATTTTTTCTACCTAAATGGAACTCTAGAAAAAGTATTGGTACGTCATTTTGGAGAAACCCGTCAAGATTTAACCGAGTATTATTTACTGGATGGTCAACTTTCATTTGCTTTCGAAAAAGAAATCATCTACAACCGTCCGCTCTTTTATGATTCTGCATCTATGATTGAAAACCATGACGATCAAGTTTTTGATTTCGATAAATCGGATATTCACGAACACCGGAATTATTTCATCAACGGCCAACTCGTTCGCCAGCTCTATAACCAGGACTGTGGCGCTCCTTTTGCTCAAGAATACCTCAAAGCCGAACAAGAAAGAATATTAAAAGAGTTTAAAAAAGTGACACTTCGACTCCGCTCAGTGTCCGAGTAAACTAATCCAAACTTGCAGAGTAACCCGTGCGAGGCCCAAGCGTTCAATAAACTATTTATAAGGTTACTTCGACTCCGCTCAGCAACCTTTTTCATACTTCAATGATCTTCTTACTGAGAACACTGAGCGACCAGCACTGCGCTTGTTGAATTGTATACCGAACCCTGAGCACGGTGCCCTGAGCGGAGTCGAAGGGAGCCGAAGAGGGACACTGAGCGGAGTCGAAGTGCCCTCATCACTCATTACTCTCCCGCTCATCTTTCTTCCTTCTCTCCATCTTGGGATACAACTGCTTTTTAAAATCTGAGATTTCATCTCTCAATTTCTTATTGGCACTTTTTACCAGTTCGTTTTGATGTTTCATGATACTGATTAAATCATGGATGGCATTTAAATTTTCAAACTGCATGTTCACTACCTCCTCTAAATGCGCTTTGGTGTATCTGCGACTCATAATGATATTTTTAAATATTCAAAAAAAACTTTAATTGGTTCAATTTATGCTTTAAAAGCAAAACAAAGATATTTAAAACATTCAATTGAACACTATAAAGCATATAATAATGCTAAAAACATCTCAAAAGAAGTCGCTACATTTGACTTTGAACAATAAAAATTTATCATGGATAAAGAAGTTTATAACAGGATAAAAGCAGTTTTAGCGGAACAAGGGAAAACAAATAATTGGCTTGCTGACCAACTGGAAATGAACAGAACAACTGTTTCCAAATGGTGTAGAAATGAAATGCAACCAAGGGTTGAAACCCTATTTCACATAGCCAAAGTGTTAGACATAGACGTAAGAGAATTACTAGTATCAACAAGAAATTAGTATTTGGAATTAGTAAAAAGAAAACAAATAATGTCTGAAGACCATAAGAAAATATTGAAACAGCAACTTTGGAATATTGCTGATACGTTAAGAGGTAAAATGAATGCGGATGAATTCCGTGATTACATATTAGGATTCATTTTCTACAAGTATCTGAGTGAAAAGATGGAAATTTTCGCCAACGAAATCTTGAAACAAGACAAAATAAAATTTCGACAGATAAACCCTTCAATGCCTGACTTTGATGAATATTTGAAAGCCATCAAAGAAGAAGCATTAGAACAGCTAGGTTACTTCTTAAAACCTGAAGAATTGTTTTCTGAAGTAGCTGTAAGAGGTAAAGGAGAAAACAATGAAGACGATCATTTTGATGAAGAAAAAACAGGCTTCATATTAGAAGATGTTCAAAAAATATTACTCAATATTCAATTGAGTACTATGGGTACTGATAGTGAAGAAGATTTTGACAATCTCTTTGAGGACATGGACTTAAACAGTACCAAACTAGGCAAAACTCCTGAAGCTCGAAATACCATTATTGCCAAAGTTTTAACTCATCTTGATAAAATTGATTTCAAATTAGAACATACTGAACTAGATGTACTAGGAGATGCCTATGAGTATTTGATTGGACAATTTGCAAGTAATGCTGGTAAAAAGGCAGGTGAATTTTATACACCACAGGAAGTTTCTATGATTTTGGCAAAGATTGTAACAACAGGTAAACAGAAACTTAAATCTGTGTATGATCCAACTTGTGGCTCGGGATCATTACTCCTTCGTGTGGCAAAAGAAGTAGATGATGTAGGAGATTTTTACGGACAAGAAATGAACCGTACCACATATAACTTAGCACGAATGAATATGATTTTGCACGGTGTGCATTATCGTGAGTTTGACATTAAACAAGAAGACACCTTGGAGAGACCACAGCATATTGACATGGAATTTGAAGCCATTGTAGCTAATCCTCCATTCTCTGCAAAATGGAGTGCTAACCCATTGTTTACGAGTGATGATCGTTTTAGCCAATATGGCAAACTAGCTCCAAGTAGTAAAGCAGATTTCGCCTTTGTTCAACACATGATTCATCATTTGGCTGAGAATGGGACTATGGCAATTGTACTTCCTCATGGTGTCTTATTTAGAGGAGGAGCTGAACAACACATTCGAACCTACCTAATAGAAAACAAAAATTACTTAGATGCTGTAATCGGTTTACCAGGCAACATTTTTTATGGCACAGGTATTCCAACGTGTGTTTTGGTGTTCAAAAAATGTAGAGAAAATCCAGATGACATCCTGTTCATTGATGCAAGCAATGAGTTTGAAAAAGGTAAAGGGCAGAATGTATTAAAGGAGGAACATATCAATAAAATTGTTGATGCCTTCCAAAGTAGAAAGGAGCAAGACAAATTTAGCATCAAAGCTTCTCTAAAAGAAGTTGAAAAGAATCAGTACAATTTGAACATACCTCGTTACGTAGATACTTATGAAGAAGAAATCGATATTAATATTGATGAAGTTGCGGAACTGATTGTCAAAGAGGAAGAATTAATGATTAATCTAGATCAAAAAATTGAAGAATTCTGTGTAGAACTGAAAATAGCAACACCATTCAAGCATGAGTAAAAATGAACACATAGCTCCAGCCATTAGGTTTGAATTCTCCGACAATTATAAAAAGTATCAGTTATCAAAATTAATGTCCAGAGTTTCTGAAAATAATAGAGACGAAGAATTTAGTATTGATGATATTTTGTCTCTTTCAACTCGTTATGGAATTGTAGATAGAAAAGAACTACTAGATGACACTTATGATAAAGTAAATCATAAAAACTATATTAAGACAAGACTCAATGATTTTGTTTTTGGAAAAAGTATCAGTTCTAATTTTCCATATGGAGTTTTTAAGGCAAATAAAGTAAGGGATGGATTGCTCTCAACTCTCTATTTTACTTTCAAGGTATCAAACAAGGTTCTTCCCTCATATCTAGATTGCTATTTCAGTCATCAAAATCGAGCAAACAACTTTTTAAAGAAATACGTATTAGTAGGCGACCGATACATAACAGTTGACCCAGATGACCTTTTAAAAGGTAAAATCTATATTCCATCTAGCTCAAAAGAACAACAAAAAATCACATCATTCTTTTCTGTTATTGATTGCAAAATCAATTCCCTTTCGAATAAAAAAGAGCTACTGGAAGAATACAAAAGAGGAGTTGCTCAAAAATTGTTTTCTCAAAAAATTAGATTCAAAAATGATAAAGGAAAAGAATTTCCAAAATGGAATTATAAAAATGGGAATAAGGTCTTTAAAAGCATATCTGACAAGGATCACAACTCAGACTTACCAATTCTTGCAATAACTCAAGAACATGGAGCCATTCCTAGAGAGTTAATCAATTATAAAATTTCAGTATCCGAGAAAAGTGTTAGTACTTATAAAGTTGTTCAAAAAGGTGATTTCATTATTAGTTTGAGATCCTTTCAAGGAGGAATAGAGTATTCTAACTACAAAGGCATATGTAGTCCAGCGTACATTGTTTTGAGACCTTTTGTCGATATTGATGATCAATTCTACAAACATTATCTAAAAACTGAAAGCTACGTAAAAGAATTAAACAGGAAACTTGAAGGCATAAGGGATGGTAAGATGGTTAGCTACAAGTATTTCTCAGAAATTCTACTTCCCTTTCCCCACAAAGATGAACAAATAAAAATTGCCAACTTCCTTTCAACTATTGATAAAAAGATAGGAGCTGTAGATAAGCAGCTGCAGGAAACAGTAGAATGGAAAAAAGGATTACTCCAAAAAATGTTTTGCTAAAATATGAAATTAACAAAGGACATATTAAAACGACTGGAGCCTCATTTTCTCAATATTGATTACTACTACACCATTATTGAAAAAATAGAAGAAAACGTTGAATCTAATCCTGACATCTCGATAGAGAGCTGTAAATCCCTTATGGAAGGACTTGGAAAGTTTATAATCCTAAACATTGATCAAAGTTTGAATTTCAATATTGTTGACAATTTTAAGTACAAAAGAGCCATTTCGAAAGCTGTAGAACTGTTGGAAAAAGAAGATATTGAATTTGAATCTGATTTTTCCAAAAGTTTAATTAAATCCTTAGAACAACTTGGTAATATAAGAAATGATAGAGGAGACATTTCTCATGGAAGATTAACACCGAAGCCTATTCAAAGTTCTCCACATTTTTCTTCCTTTATCATGACTTTGAGTGATTCTTTTGCTTCATATCTATTAAACAGTTTTTCCAAAATCCCAATTACCAAGGAACTAGAATATGAAGATAATCCAGAATTTAACGAGGATTTAGATATGAAATTCCCATTGGAGGAATATCTAAGCTATAGCAAAGCACTTTTTAATCAAGATTTTGTGGCCTACGAGTTAAAGCTTCAAGAATTCATTGATGAAAGAGAATCAATAGAAACCGAAACAGATGAGTAAACAGTCGGAACAAATACTAGAAGAAAAGTTAATAACTCAGTTACAAAAATTGGGTTACGAATATGCTATAATTAATAGTGAAAAAGATTTGCTCATCAATTTAAAGTCACAATTAGAAAAGCACAACAGTATAACTTTCTCACAATCTGAGTTTGAAAAAGTACTTAATATCTTAAGTAAAGGAACTGTATTTGAGAAAAGTAAAATTCTTAGAGAAAAACAACACATTGTTAGAGACAATGGAGATAACCTTTACTTTGAATTTCTAAACACAGAATATTGGTGTCGAAATCAATATCAGGTCACAAATCAAATTACCCAAGAAGGTAAATACAAAAACCGTTATGATGTAACACTTTTGATTAATGGTTTGCCTTTGGTTCAAATAGAGCTCAAACGGAGTGGTTTAGAGCTCAAAGAAGCATTCAATCAAATTAATCGTTATCAAAGACATTCTTTTGGTTCTGGTAATGCCTTATTTCAATATGTTCAACTATTTATTGTTAGTAACGGTAGAAATACTAAATATTACGCTAACAACAGAAGTCAAAGTTTCAAACAAACCTTCTTTTGGACGGATAGGGAAAACCAAAGAGAAACAAATATACTTAATGGATTTACCGATTCGTTCTTAGAAAAATGCCATCTCAGTAAAATGATATGTAAATACATTGTACTGAATGAGGCACAAAAAATCCCTATGGTTTTGCGTCCGTACCAATATTATGCAGTAGAAGCTATTATTGATCGCGTAAAGAACTCCACCAAAAACGGATATATCTGGCATACCACAGGTTCAGGAAAAACCCTAACCAGTTTTAAAGCAAGTCAGGTAATTATGAAACTTCCAGAAGTTCATAAAGTGGTGTTTGTAGTGGATAGAAAAGATTTAGATTATCAAACTACTAAAGAATTTAATAGCTTTAGTGAAGGTTGCATTGACGGAACAGATAATACTAAAAACCTAGTTCAACAATTCACTGGAACTTATAAAGACAAAAAAGGTGTATCTAAAAATTCCAAGCTGATTGTTACCACCATTCAAAAACTAAATACAGCTATCACCAAATTAAAGTATGAGGCGAAAATGGCTGACTTGAAAGACAAAAGAATTGTTTTCATTTTTGATGAATGCCATAGAAGCCAATTTGGTGATACGCACAAGCGCATAAAGGAATTCTTTAGCAACAATCAGATGTTTGGTTTTACAGGAACACCAATATTAAAAGAAAATGCGAACAAAAGTGAAGCTATAGCCAGAACAACTAAAGACCTGTTTGATGAATGTTTGCATAAGTATGTAATTACTGATGCGATTAAAGATGAAAACGTTTTAAAATTCTCAGTTGAATATGTTGGCAGATATAAAAAGAAAGATTCTGTAACAGAAATAGACATTGAAGTTGAAGACATTGACACTAAAGAATTGATGGAAGATGAAAAACGGTTGGAAAAAATAACCAATTATATCATTGCTAATCACAATCGTAAAACACACAATAAAGAGTTTACAGCTATGTTTTGTGTTAATAGTGTCCCTACTCTAATTAAGTACTATGACATACTTAAAAGAAAAAAAGAGGCAGGTGAACATAATTTAAAAATTGCGACCATTTTCAGCTATGGAGCTAATGAATCTGACAAAGATGCAAACGGGTTTATCAACTTTGAACAAGACTTTGACAGTTTCGATTTTAATGTCGTAGCAGAAGACAGTGCGCAATATCAAAAAAGCAAACATACCCGAGAAAAGCTAGACGAATACATTGAAGATTACAATCAACTCTTCGGTGTAAAATATAGTACTAAGGATAGTCAAGATTTTTACAACTATTACAATGATATTTCCAAAAAAGTAAAAGAGCGTAAAATTGACATCTTATTAGTCGTTAATATGTTCCTTACTGGTTTTGACAGTAAAACATTGAACACACTTTACGTAGATAAGAATCTTCAATACCACGGCCTCATACAAGCTTATTCAAGAACAAATAGAATCTTGAATGAACAAAAATCACAAGGAAATATCGTAGCATTTAGAAATCTAAAAAATAGAACAGATGAAGCAATTACTCTCTTTAGCAATAAAGAAGCTATTGAAGTAATTGTAATGCAACCTTATGAAGAATACGCGTCTAAATTTGATGAAGCTTTTGAACAATTAAAAAATTATGCTCCTACAGTTGACAGTGTAAATGATTTAGTAACTGAAGAAGACGAATTAAATTTTATTAAGGCATTTCGTGATTTGATGCGCATTAAAAATATTCTTTCAGCTTTTTCTGACTTTAACTGGGAAAGCTTACAAATGTCAGAACAAGAATTTGAAGATTATAAAAGCAAATACCTCGATTTATACGACAAAGTAAAAAGTAATAACCAAAAAGAAAAAGTCTCTATCTTAGAAGATGTTGATTTTGAATTAGAGTTGATTCACCGTGATGAAATTAATGTCACTTACATTATCCAACTTTTAATTAAACTCAAAGCTGACACACAAAAAGATACAAGCAAAGCAGAGAAAGAAATATTTAATTTACTTAATACCGAAACAACACTTCGAAGTAAACGTGAGTTGATAGAAAAATTTATTGAAGAAAATTTACCAGTAATAGCTGATTCTGAAGAAGTAGTACCTGAGTTTGATAAATACTGGAGTAAAGAACAACAAAAGGCATTTGACAAATTGGTAGAAGAAGAAAAGCTATCTTCCGAAAAAACCGAAAAGCTAATTGAGGACTATCTGTTTGCAGAAAAAACACCACTAAGAGATGAAGTTTTAGAACTCCTTGAAGGTGAAAAACCAAGCTTATTACAACGGAAAAAATTAGGTAATAGAATACTTAATCGAATAACCGATTTTGTAGAAACCTTTATAAATGGGATTGCCGAATAACATATAATTATCACTACAACAAAAAAGAAACATATATTTTAAAATGAAACACATATTTACCCTAGCCATGATACTTTCCGTATTTACCGTTTACGGACAGAGTAAAAAAACAAAAAAGCTTTTTGACAAAGCCTACGAGTATTCCATGAATGGAGAAAATACCAAAGCAATAGAAACATATCTCAAAGTTATAGAAATGGAGCCAGGTTATAGCTCGCCATATTTAAATATTGGGACTGATTATAAAGAAATTGGTGAATATGATTTAGCTATTAAATATTTAAACACGGCCATTCAAATCGACCCAGAAGGTTTCAAAGCATATGCAGAGTTAGGCACTGTTTATTCAAGATTAAAGCAATATGAAAAAGCAGATAAATATTTCAAACAAGCTCTTTCAAAGCATAGCGGAACAGGACTGGACACGTTATATCTAAAAATGGGAAACAACTTTATAGATTGGAACCTATTCGATAGTGCAATGTTTTATTTTGATAAAAGCCTGGAAATTCATTCAAATTTCATGGAAGCCCTAACGAATATTGCATACTTACACATCATTCAAGAAAATTATCTTGAAGCTAGGAAACATTTAGAGACTCTTGTTCAGGAATATCCAGATTTCACCAATAACTTTAATAATCTGGGGTATGTTTTATGTAAACTCAATGACCTGGATAATGCAGAGAAATATCTGCAACAATCGCTTAAAATGGACAGCAAAAATGAATGGACCTATCGCAATTTCGGTATCTTGTATCAAGCCAAAGGGGATCAAAAAAATGCTTGTAAAAATCTGGATAAAGCAATAGAACTGGGATTTATCCGTATTTGGGGTAGAGAACTCATTCAGGAACTGATGGATTATTGTAAGTAACCTGAATCTCTCCGTAAAACAAATACAATGAAATATGTAGTTACGCTATCCCTCTTCCTGGTATCGCTTACCTCTTACACCCAAAATAAAACTCCTATTTGGGCATTTCCATCTTGTGGGAATACGATTCATGGCATTGCCGTTGGATTGGCCGATATTAAAGACTCCTGTATCACGAATGTGAATGGAGTCAGGTTAGAAGCCATTGGTTTAGGTTTAGGAATAGGCTTTTTAGGGTTTCGGCCTTCCCATGACATTAATGACTCTATTATTATGAATCAACCACCTACAGGAACCATAAACGGAATCAATTTATCCTTATTTGGAACTATTAAATTTGATAATCTAAATGGACTTGCAATTGGAGGCTTTGCACAAGCTCTAAATAATGTAAACGGGGTCATGATCAGTTTGGCAGGTAATATATCTACGCGGTTCTGTGGTTTACAATTATCTATTATGGGGAATGATACTTATTCGATAAAAGGGGTCCAATTAGGTTTGGGAGGTAATTCTACATATAGTCTAAAAGGAGTCCAAATTGCACTGTTTAATAGATCTCAAAAAACAAAGGGAATCCAAATAGGCTTATGGAATGTGAACGAAAAACGTAAACTGCCTATTATCAATTGGTGTTTTAGTTCTCCTAAAGAATAGTTGTTAAAAGTACATTCATAATTTATTTAAACCACATATAAATGAACATAGCCAACCAATTTAAAGGATGCATCATTGCCGGAGCCATTGGCGATGCGATGGGAAGTGGCTATGAAAATGTAGTGCAAAATGAGGATCATGCCTTTTATCCATTCGGTAAACCTGAACCCCAAGAACCCATATGGCAAATTACCGATGATACTCAATTAACTCTTGCAACCATTGAGTCTATTGCAGAACTAGGACGGGCAAATCCTGATAACATTGCCAATCACTTCTTAAAACTATATCAATCCAAAAAATTAAGCGGTATTGGTGCCAGTACTTTAAAAGCATTAAGGGAGTTAGAATTTGGAGGACATTGGAGTCAAATTGGTCGCAAGGGTGAATACGCTGCCGGAAACGGTGCCGCAATGCGCGCTGCTCCATTGGCGTTTGTAGATCGTATTTCAAATTCAACCATCCGAGATATTTGTTATATCACCCATCAAAATGAAGAAGCCTATATTGGGGCGCTTTGTGTAATCATTTCTATTCGTAGCGCACTTAATGGTCAATGGATAGGAAAGGGAAACCTTATAGATATGGTGCTTCAACAAATCCCTGATACCCGAGTTAAAGACCGCTTGATTCAAATTCAACATATGGAAAATCTTCAGGAAGTTGGACATTTGGGAAATAGCGGATATGTGGTAGATTCTATTCCCTTAGCTCTAGCTGCTGCCAATAAAGTTACTGAGTTGGGCATTGAAAACATGCTTCAGCAATTAATTGATATTGGTGGCGATACAGATACCAACTGTTCAATTGCAGGTCAAATAGCAGGCGCATTAATTGGTTTTGATCAGATTCCAACTCATCTTGTAGAGCAACTCAATCAGCTTTCAGAAAGTGATTGGATTTATAATACAATGGCTAGATTCATTGAAAAATAAAATAATTGGTAAAATTGTACTTCAATTAAACATCACCATGACCGAAATAGAATTCATATTGTATGTAAAAGACCAAACGGCCAGTAGAGATTTCTATACACAGATTTTGACGTTAGAACCCCATCTAGATGTACCGGGAATGACAGAGTTTTTACTTTCAGAAAATGTAAAACTCGGCTTAATGCCCGAAACGGGAATTGCCAAAATCATATCCGGTCCACTTCCCCACCCGCAAACCGGAACCGGAATTCCCAGATGTGAATTGTATTTAAAAGTTCCCAATGCAGCAGCATATATGCAACGCGGAATTGATGCCGGAGCTACAGAAGTGAGTCCGTTACAAATACGTAATTGGGGCGATCAAGCAGGATATATGGCTGATCCGGATGGACATGTGATTGCATTTGCCGAAGCGAACTCGTAATGACTTTTCAGCAATTCTATACCACTCTGGAAAACCATCTGCCCCAGAGTACCGGGACAGAACGACAACAATGGGTCCATACCATTATTGAAAACGATTTTGATATTCTGGAACTTTCCTCTTTGATTGATCAGGAGCCTAAAATTGCTACACGTTTTCTATGGATGCTTACGGGAATCGCCATGCAACAACCTCAAAAACTCCATGCCGTATTACCCACGTTATTTGAAAAAAGCAAACACATCACCCATGTAGATATGCAAGCTTCATTTGCCAACTATTGGCGTTTTTGCGGAGTCCCACCGGAAAATGAAGCTGAAGCCATTGATCTTTTGTTTCATTGGTTGCAATCTGCCGAAACCAATGTGACCATCAAATCCAGAGCTTTGTTTGTATTATCTGATTTGGTTGACATCTATCCCGATCTCAAAAACGAATTGCGACTCGGTATTGAAGATCAACTCGACAAAAACTCCAACGACTTTAAAAAAAGGGCATTAAAGATTCTGAAAAAAATCACTTCTTGACCTCATCATAAAATACCATATCTTACGTTTTCTTTGCATCATCCTAAAAAACCTTGGTTATGAAACATGTGATACTCTTCATTTTAATCTTATTTGGAATTACAGCATTTTCCCAATCCCAACAACATATTATTGGAAAATGGAAAGTTTGTACCAATGCCGTTTTTAATCCTCATGAAACATGTGAAACAGGAAGTTATGTAACCTATCATTTCTATGAAGACGGAACCTTCACGGATGATAGAAAACTCATCCTTAATGGGAAACAACAACACTATGCCGGAACCTGGAAATATGATGGACAAACGCTGATCATTGATGTTGATGACAAAAAGAATATGAAGGCTCCTCCGGTATCTTACACCATCCAATGGCAGGATGATAATCTATTTTACTCAAAAGATCTGGAAGGTAAATCTCAGGTCATTTACACTTACTTCAAAAGGGTGCAGTAACTAGAATGAAGACATTTAAATTCATAATAGCTATTACACTTCTCATTGGATTCACAGGGTGTCAACAAAAGTTTGATGCGCAAAAATGGGCAATCACAGTAGACGGTACTTATCCCCATCGTGAGAAAATGCTGGATGATCTATTAGAGAATTACCCGTTAAAAGACAAAACGGTTCAGGAAACGGTGGAGTTACTGGGCCTACCTGATAATTATTGTGATCATAACCCTTATGAAATGACGTATCGAATTGTGCAAGATTATGGATGGAATATTGATCCGGTGTATTCCAAGTATCTGCACTTGCAATTAGATGATTCCTCAAGCCCG
The DNA here is from genome assembly GCA_024398135.1 of bacterium SCSIO 12643. Taxonomy (NCBI): domain Bacteria; species bacterium SCSIO 12643. Next base: position 3,261,429 of record CP073750.1, on the reverse strand, counting down.
GTGGATTCTAATACATTAATTGTTGGTTTTAAAATAGTTGAACTCGACTACTGATTATCAGTCCAAATTCCTAACTTTGGAGAAGGTCATTAAGGCTTCATTTCCAAAATAAAAAATTCAACTTCCTATGCGTATCACAATTTCTATTTTCCTACTCGCTATTCTTGGTTTAAGCGCTTGCAAAAAAGACGATCCGGAGACACCTTCACCCACCATAAAATATGATATCATAGGTTCGGTCAATCTCTATGATGAAGGTACCGCTTCTATTTCTGACTCGGGTATGTTGGTCACCGTGGTGGGGAGTAATCCTGCGATCACCGCAATTACCGACAATGATGGAGATTTTAACCTATCTGAAGTGACCTCAGGAACGTATACACTCACTTTTGAGAAAGCCAATTATGGTACGTTCAAAAGGTTTAACGTTGATCATACCAGTAATACCCACACGATCATTACACAAAATCCTTCATTGGGGATGGAGAGTACCACCAGTGTTTCGCAACTCACCACAAATATTTCAAATGACACGGTGATATTGAACACTACACTGGTTCAAAACGCCAGTATTTCAAATCCGAAATATGTACGTGTTTTTATGGGGAAAAACAGTGATTTGAGTGCGCAAAAATATGATGCGTATTCTCCGGCATACGTCAAACAGATCAATCCGTTTACCATTAAATATTCCCGTACCGATTTAGTGGATATGGGTTTTCAAACGGGTGAAACGGTTTATGTGAATGTGGTAGGAGAATCCTTCTTTTCAAATGATTATGATGATCCAAATTTAAACTACCGTGTTTTCCCGAATATATTCTGGAAAGCCACAACAACGAGCTTTATTGTTCCTTAATATCATCAATAAAAAAGCTATCTTTTCGGCCAATAATTCAATGCGGAAAAGATGGAATACCCAAAGTCAAAAATCAACGAAGTTAAGCGTGGTGCACAGAAAGCATCATACGATCAGGAAGTGATTTTCTCAATCCTGGACGCCACCGAAATTTGTCATATTGCATTTATTTATGAGGAGAAACCCTTTGTGCAACCCATTAATTTCGGGCGCCATGGAGATAAGATCTATATCCATGGATCATATAAAAACCGGATGACTGAAGCTTTGATTCAAGCCAAAGAGGTCTGTATGAACGTGATGCTTTTAGATTCCATGAAACTCACACGTTCAGCTTTTCACCATTCGGTAAATTATCGTTCGGCTATGATTTTTGGAACCGTTAGAGAACTGACTGAAGATGACGATAAACTGGTAGGTTTAAAAAGTATCATCAATCACTTTGTTCCCAATCGTTGGGAACACTGTCGTGCACCCAATGCCGGAGAGCTCAAAGCCACACGGGTATTGGAATTCTCTATTGATACAGCTTCGGCCAAAATTGCCGCAGCACCACCCAACGACAATAAAAGAGATTATGAACTGGATTATTGGGCCGGAGAAATTCCGGTGAGAATGGAATACGGTACACCTACTCCGGATGTGCATATAAAAGAAGGTAGCGAAGTGCCGCAACACGTTTTGGATTTTATTGATTATAAAAAAACACAATAACCTTACGGTCTGCAATGAGCCACCTGGAAGAAATCAAAACCACACTTGCTCAGGTTTTACCACCGGATCAACTGGAGGATTTAATGGCTATTGGGCAATTAAAAACTCTGTCATCGGGTGAATATTTTATTCGTGAAGGCGAAACTCCGCAAAAACTCGCTTTTGTATTAACCGGTTTATTCCGCTATGTCTACATCAATGACAAAGGTTTGGAATTTACCAAGAGCTTGATTCAGGAACGTGATTTTATATCCTCCTACTCCGCGATGATTACCCAAAGTGGTTCACATTTTTTTATTGAAGCATTAGAAGATGCTGTGGTCTTCGTGATTCCTTACCATAAATGGCAAACCCTACTCGCTCAGGATCCGTTTTGGACTGGATTTCTATTGAAGTTTATCGAAAAAGGGTTTATCACTAAAGAAAAACGCGAACGGGATTTACTCCTACTTCCTGCGGAAACCCGTTACCAGAATTTTCTAAAAGAATATCCAGGTATGGAGGGGAGAATCAAACAAACCATCATTGCGTCTTACCTGGGCATTCAACCTGAATCGTTGAGTCGCATTCGCAAAAAAATGTCCTCTTAACATAGGTCAATGCAACCGTTGTTTTGTGCTTTTAATATTGCCTTTCATATTAAAACACAAAAACATGCAACTATCAGGAAATACCATTTTAATCACCGGAGGAAGTTCCGGAATTGGCTTTGAACTGGCCAAACAATTTATAGCCAGAGAAAACAAAGTATTGATTTGCGGCCGATCTAAAGACAAACTTCTTAGCGCACAACAGCAGATTCCGCAACTTGAAATTTTTCAATGTGATCTGGCTGATCCGCAACAGTGTCAGAATCTTGCAGACTGGGTAAGTCAAAATCATCCCGAACTTAATGTGCTCATCAACAATGCCGCTATAGTATACAATGGACGATTTATCAGTGATGTACCTGTTTTAGAATTTGCCGAAAATGAAATTGCCACAAACCTACTCGCCCCGATTCGACTCATCCATCATTTGTATCCGGTACTTCAAAAAAATACGGCTCCACAAATTATCAATATCACCACAGGGTTAGTCTTTGCCCCTCGTGCGGATTATCCATTTTACAATGCGACCAAATCGGGACTCCATGCTTTTACCCAGGGACTCCGAATCCAGGAAGCACAGTCTTCTGTCCATATTATTGAAGTCATGATGCCCGCAGTCAATACGCCATGGCACAAAGGAAATCCACCTAAAATTGCGATTTCGCCTCAAAGAGCAGTTAACGAAATGCTCCGGGAATTGAAAAAGGGAAAGACCGAAATCAAAATTGCCAAAGTGAAACTACTCCACCTCTTGTCTCGAATTGCCCCGGGTTTTGCATTAAAGAAAATCAATCATTTGAATGATTAAATCAGACACATAATAACACCTACTTTTAATTAATTTTATGGCCATTCAAGTTCATTATTCTTACCAAACACAATCAACATGAAACTTAGAAGTCTTTTAGTTATTTTCTCTATCGTCTTTTCATCGACTTTATTTGGACAATTCACCAACACCATTTCTTACGATAACGCTCAGGGTTCACCTGCTGCCACTATTCAAGATGTGAGTTGGATTGCAGGTCACTGGAAAGGTGAAGCTCTAGGTGGAATTACCGAGGAAATGTGGAGCCCTCCGCTGGGTGGTTCTATGATGTGCACTTTTAAACTGGTTGTGGATGATCTCGTGAAGTTTTATGAAATCGTGACTTTATCGGAGGTCAACAATACGTTGATTTTAAAACTCAAACATTTCCATTCAGATCTGAAAGGCTGGGAAGAAAAAGATGAAACCCTGGATTTTAAACTCGTTAAAGTCACTCCAAACAAAGTGTATTTTGATGGATTTACTTTTGAAAAAGTGAGTGAAAATGAAATCAATGTGTACGTGGTTTTTGAAAACCATGGAGAAAGTAAAGAAATGAAGTTTAACTACCATCGAGTTCAATAAAATCCAACTTTGTAAAATGAAAAAGGTCTTATTATTACTATTCGTTTTAAGCAGTACATTCACACTTTCTGCGCAATACAAATTACAGGATATTTCAGTCGGTTACTTCACCCCTTTCTTTGTAGAGTTTGGAGGAAAAGTCAGTACTTCTATTCATCTCAAAAACTGGGAGCTCGTTAGTCAAACAGGTGAATCGCGATATAGAACCCTATATCTGAGTCCGCAAATTGGATATTTTGTTAAACCCAAAAACCATTATAACTATTTGCTCAATTTCGAATTGGGCTATCGAACCCAGAAGGATGATAAAAAATGGTATGGAGCTGCCACATTTGGACTGGGATACCTACTCACTTCGCATATCGTTTCAGGAAGTGTGCATTTAGGTACCGGTGAAATGACTAAAGAACGTGAAAACGTTTCATCAATACTTCCTACACTCGGTTATGAATTTGGTAAAGCACCTACCGATAAATTGGGATATTATTTTAAGTTCTTTGTTGGTCGTAAAATGGCTTTTGGTGCCGAAGATTCTGGTTTCTACGGAGCGGAACTCGGTTTGAAATTTAATCTACAAAACACCTCAAACGAATAGCAGATGAAAAGAAGTGAATTTATCAAAAAGAGTATCGCCCTTGGAGTGAGTGCTCCGTTTCTTTCCATGTTGTTAGAATCGTGTAAAAAAGAAGATTTTAACTTTCCGCAGTTTGATGTCAATTTTAACGGGAAGGTTCTAATTGTAGGTGCTGGAGCCGCAGGTCTTACCGCAGGATATATACTCTACCGACATGGTATTGATTTTGAAATCATCGAAGCTGCGCCACAATATGGCGGACGGGTAAAACGTATGACACAATTGGCCGATTTCCCAATTGACATAGGAGCTGAATGGATGCATGGCCAACCTACCCTTCTGGGAGAGATTTTACGTGATCCGAAATCCAATGCTACGGTAGATTATATTACCTATAATCCTCAAACCATATATAACTGGAAAAACGGAAAACTCAAAAAGCAAAACTGGGCCAATAACTATTACAGTGAGTATAAGTTTAAAAGCACCACCTGGTTTGGATTTTTTGAGAAATACATCGTTCCTAAAATTCAGGATAAAATCCGTTTAAATGCTCCCGTCCAACAAATCGATTATTCGGGAAGCAAGATCACTGTTCAAACGGATCAAACCACCTATGAAGGAGACAAAGTTTTGGTAACGGTTCCAGTCAATATCTTGAAAAGTGGCATGATTGATTTTGTTCCCCAACTTCCGAATGACAAGATCAATGCTTACAATAGCATTCAAATGGGAGATGGATTAAAAGTGTTTATAGAGTTTAAAGAAAACTTCTATCCGGATATACTCTTTATGGGTGGACTCATTTCTGCTTTCAAATCCTCAGAGCGGATTTACTATAATGCTGCTTTCAGAAAAAATACCAATAAGAACGTTTTAGGTTTATTTACCGTACAAGATGCCGCATCGCAGTATACAGATATTGCCACCGATCAGGAACTTATTCAACATATCATGAGCGAGTTGAATTCTATTTTTGACGGCAAAGCTTCGCAAAACTATATGCGTCATGTGATTCAAAACTGGTCAAAAGAACCGTATGTTAAAGGGTCCTATTCTGATAGTTTCACGCAAGATCAAAATGCAACGGTAAATACACTGCTCAATCCTGTAGATAAAAAAATCTATTTTGCCGGAGAAGCGCTATCCGTAAACAATCAAGCCACAGTACATGGAGCAGCCGAAACGGCTTATACCATAGTAGAAAAGATTTTGAATAACTAGGTTTAACTCGTTCACATAGCTTTTACAGTAATTTTTTATTGTCTTTTTCGAATAAACACATCTCTTAAATTTTGATTTGTGTGCTTTTCCTTCACTCCATTCCGGCTGGTCCTTTTGGTCGGACGCTGAGCGAAGTCGAAGTGTCAAGCCAAAAAGGACATAGTAACCTTAAAGTACGTGATCATATTAATAAGCCTATTTCTCTATGTCCTTTTTTACTTCGTGAGCTTGCAAACTAGGTTACTTACCCTAAAAAAGAACGACACTTCGACAAGCTCAGCGCAGGAAAAGGCACTTTTGAGAATGAATTTTCCAATCGCTACGCTTCATGGAAAACCAAACTTTTATGACTTAAAATCAACAATCTGCAATACCATAAATATTACCTCAACAAAAAACATACAGACTTGTCTGTTCTTTTCTATATTTGCAATCCAATTGCATACCATGAAACCAAAAGAACGCATCCTGGAAGTTGCATTTAGATTATTCCATCAACAAGGATATAATTCCACCGGAATCAATCAGATCATTGCAGAAGCTGCCGTAGCAAAAGCTAGTTTTTATCACCATTTTAAATCCAAAGAAGATTTATGTATCGCATTTCTAGATGTGAGACATGATTATTGGTTAGAAGCGCTTCAAGACTTTATCTCCTCAGCTTCCACTCCATCTCAAAAAGTGCTTACCTCATTTGATTTTCTGATTCATATGAACCAAAAAGAAAACTTTAGAGGATGTAGTTTTCTCAATATTCTATCCGAAATCCCATCTGATAATACCCGAATCTTAAAAGTGATTCAGGGTCATAAAAATGATCTGCGATTATTTTTTACAGACCTACTAGGTTCTCCTGAATTATCAGATCATATTTACCTGCTTTTTGAAAGCAGCATCATAGAAAGTCAGATGTTCAAATCGAACGAACTGATCCATACTTCAAAAAATATTGTTACACGTTTAATCGCATAATTATGGAACAAAAATTTCCACTTCCTCCGTTTACCGAGGAAACTGCAAAAGAAAAAATCCAATTGGCAGAAAACGCCTGGAATAGCCAAGATCCTGATAAAGTGTCAAAAGCGTATACCGTAGATAGCGAATGGCGCAATAGGAACCAATTTGTCAATGGGCGTAAAGAAATCGTTGCCTTTCTAACCGATAAGTGGCAGAACGAACGCCACTACAAACTCAAAAAGGAATACTGGGCACATACCGATAATCGAATTGCGGTACGTTTTGAATATGAATACCAAAACGCAGCAGGCAACTGGTTTAGGGCATATGGAAATGAAAACTGGGAATTTGACGAAAACGGACTCATGCAAAAACGTTTTGCCAGTATCAATGATTTAGCCATTGAAGAAAGCGAACGCAAACTATAACCAAAAAGCGTCATGTCATAAAAGTCATGGCGCTTTTCAATTTTACCTTTTTATTTAATTCTTTTATTACCGTAAGTTAATCCTTATTTTCGGTGTTTCTTTGACACCAGACTCACCTCCACACATTTCAAAACAAACCAAATAAGATAGAACCGGGTTCTTACTATATTTATTTAAGATTACGTCAGCTCTATATGAAACCATACTTTTTATCCATTTTAATGGCATTTATCATTTTAGATGGTAGTTCTCAAATTAATAGACTCGACAGTTTAATTGATCAAAGTTCTTCTCAAAATGGATTTGATTTGGTCCACACTTACAATGAAATCTCATGGGAATATAAAAGCATTGATTTAGACAGTTCCCTGCTCTTTGCGCAAAAAGCTGTTCAATTAGCCCAGGACATAGATAATTCAAAAGCTCTGGCTTCAGCATATAATACATTGGCCAACAGTTATGAAGCTTCATCTCTATACGATAGTTCATTGGTTTATTACTTCAAGAGTTTAGAGTTAAAACAAGCAGATGGAGATACGCTTGGAATTGGAAATACCTACAACAATTTGGGAATTATATATGATTTCATGGGAGATAATGAAGCTTCGCTACATTATTACTTCAAAGCACTAGAAATCTACGAAGTATATACCGATGAATTTCAAAAAGTACCCATGGTATATGTGAATATTGGCATCATCTATAAAAAACTCAAACAGTATGATCAAGTATTGAACTACTACAATAAAGCCATATCCATTTATAAAGCAAATGATTATGCAGTTGGTGAAGTCATTACTACCGGGAATATGTCCTCCATTTATCTGCTAACAGGTGATTATGACAGCACCATTTATTACGCAGGTAAAGCCGCGAGGCTGTATGCAGAATTAGGTTACAATCGCTATGTCCCTTATATGGAAAGCAACATTGCTATCGCATATGACAGTTTAAAAAAATATAGTGAAGCCAGAAAATTACATTTAAAAGTCATACAAGATTTCAAACTCGATCAAAACTGGTATGAATTGGCCAATAGTCAGATCATTTTAGGGAATCACTACCTTGTTCAAAATAACGCTTATAATGCTAAACCTATTCTAGAAGAGGCACTGGACATTTCTTTAAAACAAAGCTTTAGAGAACAGGAACTAGATGCCTATCAATACCTTTCAAAAACCTATTCTCAACTAAAATTATACGAAAAGGCCTTTCAAACCGAAAGAAAATACAACCAATTAAAAGACAGTCTTTTGGAAGAAGGGCGGGTAAAATCCTTATTGGAATTAGACAAGAAGTATCAGACAGAAAAAAAGGAAAAAGAGCTTTTATTCGAAAAAGAAAAATTGGCGCAATCTGAAAAAGAAACAGCCCTACAGGACATTGAAATCCTGAAAAAAAATCAGCAGATTTGGATTTTAATCGGACTCGCCATTGTACTCATTTTAGGGATCATTCTAGTTCGTCAAAATACAATCAAAAAGAAAGAAGCTGAAAAAAACGATGCACTTCTTAAAGAAAAGAAAAAAGGAATTGAAGCGGTCATTAATGCGCAGGAAAAAGAACGTAAGCGTATTGCACAGGACTTACATGATGGTGTGGGACAACAACTTACACTTCTTAAATCAGGGGTTCACCAAATCATACAAAAACAAAACAACACCAACGATGACCTGGAGAATTTAGAAACGCAGTTGAATCAGGCAGCTGATGATATTAGATCCATTTCGCACCAAATGATGCCCGTGGTTTTACAAAAATTCGGTCTCCGTGCAGGGCTGGAAAGTCTGTCGCTTCAGTTGAACAAAATGAGTGAGCTGACGTGTACATTTCAAACTGATCAATCAAAAAACAGATATAATGAAAGTATCGAAGTTCAGTTATTTAGAATCTGTCAGGAATTATCCAACAATACGATCAAACACGCGCAAGCCAAAAACATTACGATTCAATTAAAAGAAAAAGGGAACCATCTTATTTTGCGTTATCAGGACGATGGAATCGGTATTAACTCCGAGCAAGACGGACATGGATTAAATAGTATCAGAACACGATTGGATATTATTAATGGTGTCATGAATTGGAATCATGAAAATAACGAAGGCATCCTGGTCAATATTAAAATCCCATTATCGTAATTAGAATGAAAAGCAGAGTACTTCTTGTAGATGATCATCAAATTGTTTTAGATGGATTAAAACGAATTATTACAGATTCAAATGCTTTTGAAGTCATGGGAAATGTCAATTCAGGACATCAGGCACTTCAATTGTTACAGCATATGCCGGTAGACCTTCTTCTCACTGATTTAGACATGCCTGAAATGCATGGTTCTGATTTGGTCAGAAGAGTTAAAGAAAACTATCCCGAGATAAAGGTTATTGTCCTTTCTATGCACACGGACCCGGTATTGGTAAAAGAATTGGTCTCCATTGGTGCCGATGGCTTTTTGGTTAAAACTACCTCAGAGGAAGAAATCATTTTGGCTTTGAAAAAAGTAGCACAAGGTCAACAATACTATTCTACGGACATTACCACTTCGTTGATGAATCAGACTTCTCATGTTTCAGATATCCAAAAGAAGTTTCAGTTGACCCAACGCGAACTGGAAATACTGCAATTAGTCGCTGATGGTTTTAGCACGAAAGAAATTGGCGAACAGCTTTTTATTTCCATCAGAACTGTGGATTCGCATCGACTGAGCATTATGAAAAAACTAGATGTAAAAAATATTGCTGAACTGGTTCGATTTGCATTTAAAAATGCGCTTATAGATTAAAAAAAGCATCCAAATAAGCCACTAAATAGTCAAATTCAGTAAAACTACCTAGATAAAGCGGTAGTACTACTGTATTCTCCCGCTTCACCCCAAAATAGATTTGTGATCAACAAAAATCATAAATCATGAAATCACGTATTTTATCACTCACACTACTGCTTACCTGCTGTTTTTCTATCATCTTATATGCGCAAAACGGGCAAATTCAATATGAACTTATTGAAAATCGACCTCAAGCAAATTTACTGGAACTCTATGTCAACCCATTAGATGGAAAAGGAGCCAATATGGGTCCTGGTGTAACCAGCCGTCTTCGACTCAACTCCAGAATGATGGTGGAAGGAAATCTTATGTCTGCCATGTACCTTAACAATTATCGTAGTAAGTATGATGGGAGTACTCCGGATAGCTTTAAAAACATGGGGGGCATTTATTTTGATGCGACCTTTAATTATGCCTGGAGAAAGAAAAAAGTAAAACTAGAAGGTCAGAACGAAAGGTTTGTTTTAGATCGAAAATATACGCCTACAGTCTCCGGGTCAGAAACCCAAACCAAATATCTCGACTTTCAGTACAATACGGTTATCGAACGCTTTATCAAGGTCGGTGGATATTATGATAATTATCCTCTAGATCATAACACACTCTCTGGTGCCGGGCTTGTTTTAGGACTATTTTCAAACACCAGTAAATCAGCCACAATTCAAGTGGAGGATTGTACACTTAAAAGCCGTTTTGATCTCAGAAAAGGGCTCAACATTTTCATTGGAGTTCCTTCATACATTGATGACACCAAAGCCAATGGTAGCAACATCGGTTTTTCTATTACCATGGGCAGTACGGTGATGCGATCGAACTCTGTTAAAAATAGAATTTTACAAAGTTATAATGTCGATTTTGAATTGGGCGTAAAACCTGGGGGTGTCGGTTTTTTGGGATTCAAAATAGGATTTCCAATACTGAGAATCGGGCGACTAAATTTAACTCCTGATAATGCAGAGTTCAAACAAATTCCGATTCCTAAAAGTAAAATCAAACGTTGGACTTTAGGTGTTTAATTCTAACTACCCAGAAACTTAATTGATCTTATATTTCTGTCAGGGGTAAAATCATCTTTGACAAAAGTCTCAACGAAAACTATCAAAGTGCAACTTTCCAAAGTCATTATTGCTTCATTGGATACCGGATTTATTCGCGGTATTGAAAATATATTACAGGATGAAGAAATGTGGGTTATTCAGGTAAAAACCGAAGCCGAATTTCTACAGGAACTACCCTCTTGTTCCATAGCTCTGGTGGATGTAAGTTATTTCATCCATTTTATCAGTCCAAGAAAGCTCTCTATTCACGAGAAAGTGATTTGTATTTATGACCACTATCCATATAAAACGAATCCTATTTCTGAAATCTATTTCAACAAAAATGATTCTGCAGATCAAGTCATACAGCAAATTCAAAAATGTCTGGATCGACAAAAAAACGGTAGAAATTTACAAGGTTTTGCCATCAAATACAGAATGACACGCAGAGAATTGGAACTTTTTGAATTGATTGTTAAAGGTTATAAATCCAAACAAATCGCTGAACAATTAAACATTAGCGTACGGACCGTTGAGGGGCATCGATCTTCAATTCTACAAAAAACAAATTGTAAATCTACCAGAGAGTTATTACAACTCTTTGAAGCCCATAGTTGATAAGCAAAACTACCTATGGATTTCCGAAAAACACGTATTCCAATTGGTTGGGGATTTCCAAACCTTTGACTCGAATCATGAGACAACAAACTAAACTTCTCACAACATATTAATTATTAAAACTTATAAAATGAAAAAAACAATTCTTAGTATCATATTCATCGGCACTGTTATTATCGGATGTAAAAAAGAGGATATAAATCCTTCATCCAATTCGGGTGGAACAGGCTCTGAAATAACCATTAGTATCTCTGATCTATCCGGACTATCTATTGACGAGAATAGCCCAAACGGGACGGTCATTAGCTCCATTTTAGCAACCGTAGAAAACTCTAATGATCAACCTGTATTTACCATTCTTAATCAGAATCCGAATGGAGCCATTCAAATCAATGGAAATGATATCATCATTGCAGATGTGAGCAAGTTCGATTATGAAACCAATACACAAATCACCGGAAATATTATGGCAACGATTGGGACAGTTCAGGATACAGCCAACTTTACCATTGCGATCAACGATGTCAACGAAAACGCTACTCCGACCAAAGACAATACTTTACGACAAATAACCGGAACTGCACAGGATTTCGAAATATCTCATATGTATGCGCAGAAATGGGATAATGTTTATCTAGCTTCAGGAAATCCCGAAGGGGCATTGAAATTTGACATCAGAGAACCTCTAAATGGGAAGAGATTACTCATTTATTTTTCTGGTATAAGCGCAACTAATAAAACTTATACTTCTTCGGCAGGTTCTTCCCCTGCTAATGTTAAACTAAGTCCGGGAGAATTTGTGGTCGAAAAAATCAGTCTGGGGTCTCAGAAAAACTATTGGTGGAAACCAAACGCTGAACACAAAGCACAATTAACCATTTCAGGAGGTGATGTGACTGTTGAGATTAAAGACTTTGAAATTGGAGGCGGATTAGGAAGTATTGGCACGGAAACGTTTAATATCAAGTTCACATTTGCTTTATCGGATTACAATGCATTATCTGACAATAGTCTAAAACTGATTCACTTCAAATAGGTGACCGTAGCCCCTTTTTCCACAATCAAAAGCATATTTAAACTACAAAAAATGAAAAATCTAATTTGTTCTGTAGCTCTAACGGTTACAGTAATTTTCAATCTCCAATCTCAATCTATTAAAGCATCTGATATTAAGATGGGATATTCCAAAGAAGCTTTAAAAGCATCTAAGAATAGTTCTTTGTACAATGCAGGTTTCTTCATGAGTGAAGATCAGACCAAACTCTATAAACTCTCATCATTTACTGATAAAAAAACGAACGCAGAGATGCTGGAGGTTCAAACGTACAATCAAAATGGTGAGTTCATCAAAGTTGAAGTATTGCCCATGACTGATGAGAGTCTCTCCAAATACAATATCCATAGGTTCGAAGACAACATTGAAGAGTCCAGGAAAAATCTAAACAATCTAAAGGTTTCTTATATCAATAATCCTACTCTGGCGGGTAAACCTAATCTGGTGAATGGAAAACTAGTTCCAGAAACCAACGACCTGGGTGTTTTTCTACGATACAAGTTCCAAAAGGAAAACAGCATAGAACTAAATGAAAAATTTTGGGCTCAGGTATATTACCCCATAGGTGATAACGTCATTGACCGAAACAATTATTTGATTCAACCTGCACCGAGTAAAAAATTGGCCAGAGCCATTTTTAGTTGTAGAAACTCATTTATGCCCAGAGAAAACAAAGCGTACATTGGAGGTTTGATGGCCGTTTCAGGAAGCAAAATGTTTTTAAGTGGCATCATGGACTTAAAAACAAATACCTGGGTAAGCAAACATGAAATTGAGTTACCTCATCCCATATATCCGGGAAAAAGGAATTACGTCAAGCTCAATAATGATGAAACCGGGATTCTCATTCCATCAAAAGATAAATTCACTTATTTACATGTTTCCAATACAGGCGCAAAAAAAAGTATCATTTCACTTTCTATACCTAAAACCGGAGGGCAAAACGGTGTACAACCTTCCACATTCTTATTGAACGAAAAGAATAGTGTGTTTTGCTTTGCCACAACTGCAAAAGGTGCTACCGGTGGAGATATTGGAATCTCTGTTTCAAAAATAGATAATGGTAAAGAATCCTGGAGCAAATCTTATACTAACGAAGATTTATTAAACTACGCAATACAACCGCTAAAGGAGAAAGTAAAAATCAATAAGTTTAAAATGCCTTTTATTCAAAAAGTCATTAAAACAGATAATGGTGATTTACTGGTTCTCATTGAAGCTGTAAAAAATACGTCCAACGGTACCGAAAAAGTATTTCTTATGGTACATATATCAACTGATGGTCGTTTAATTGCTTCATATCCTCTTCCGGCCGTCAAACCTTTAAGCGATGAAAAATTATTATCGTCATTACCCGTTCGAATAATTTCAAATGGAGATACATTTTATGCTGTCATTCGATCAGAAGTTGATGGATACCAAAAAGGTGTGTACACAGACGTTACCTCATCTTCTTATTCGAGCGGAGGAATCAAAACCACAACAACGTATACACATTCTTATAGACTTGATGAATCCCAAAACGCTGGATATGTGATCAAAATTAATCTCGCTAAAAAAGAAGCTTCAAACGTCATCCAGATCGATGATTTTATTGTGGGTAATTTTCCAGGTACATTAAGTCAAGATGGGCATCTATTCATTAATACACCTAAAAAAATTGTAGTCATCAAATGATCTTGTAGTCATTCCTAAATCAGAACCGTGAACTCAAACCAAAAAGCGTCATGTCATAATTGTCATGGCGCTTTTCAATTTTACCTTTTTATTTAATTCCTTCTATAAACTCCATGCAAATCTTATTTTCGGTGTTTCATACTTCCACACATTATTAGCTGAATTGGGATGCGCTATTTATTACTATACTTATTTTCTGGAATCATACTAATAGCTTGCGATTCATCTACTCCTTCCCAAATGAATCAGGAGGTAACTCCAACAACTAAAGAGCCGTCTGCCTACAATATGCCTGAAGAACTAAAACAATTAGTTCTCACAGGTGACCCCATGACCTATTATCACTGGAATGGAAAACAAGCCGCTTTACACCTACAAAATATGGAGAAGGGATCTATGCAACAGCAAATGAATTCCTGGTTTGAATACTGCAAACAATCCTTAAATGCTGGTAATTATCAAGTATGTATCGATGAAATATCCGGTTATTTAAATCAATCACAAAAACCCTATGAAGAAATCATTAATGCAAAAACCAAAGTATTATTTGAAGCTTTGGCTTTAGCCTATTTAAGACAAGGAGAGCAAGAAAATTGTCAGAACAACCATACGAATCAATCTTGTATTGTTCCCATTCAAAAAATGGGGCAACATCAACTAAAAAGTGGTTCTGAAAATGCGATTCAAATTTACAGTTTGCTTCAGGATCATTTCCCGAATGACAAATATAAATGGCTCCTCAATGTAGCCTACATGACTTTAGGACAATATCCTAATCAAGTTCCAAAAGATTATAAAATTGATTTTCCACATGCATCGGAACAAAACAATTTTCCTGCATTTGAAGATATTGCCATGTCCATAGGTTTAGCGCAAAACGGACTTTCCGGAGGTACTTGTATCGATGATTTTAACAATGATGGTTTCTTAGATGTATTTGCCACGTCCTATGGCATGGAAGATAATGTGCAATTATTTTTGAACGACCAAAATGGAGGCTTCTCCAATGTCACACAAAAAGCCGGACTTCAAGGTATTGTGAGTGGACTCAATTGTATTCATGCTGATTATGACAACGATGGATATACGGATATTCTTGTTTTAAGAGGCGCCTGGCTAGGCAAAGCAGGTACACATCCCAACTCGTTGCTTAAAAATATGGGAGACGGTACTTTTAAAGATGTTACCCAATCTGCCGGAATATTATCCTTCCACCCTACCCAAACTGCCAGTTGGGGAGATTTTGACCGGGATGGAGATTTGGATCTTTTTATTGGTAACGAAAGTGGTAAAAATGATCCGCATCCCTGTGAGCTTTTTCAAAACAATGGTAATGGAACTTTTAATGAAGTTTCCAATCAATACGGACTTCCCAATATTACCGGTTTTGTAAAAGGGGTCACCTGGGGAGATATCAATAGTGACGGCTGGATCGATTTATATATTTCAGTTTTAGGGGGAGAGAATATGCTATTTAAAAATACAGAAGGGCAGTTCTCCAATATCACATCATCCGCGGGTGTGGGTGAACCATTCTTTAGTTTTCCTTGCTGGTTCTGGGATGTCAATAATGATGGGCATCAGGATCTTTTTGTAAGCGGTTATGATCTTCGCTATTTAGAAGATGTGGCAGGAGAATATGCCAAAGAAATGCAGGGACTTCCCTTTGAATCTGAAAAACCACGTTTATATCTCAATAACGGAGATGAAACCTTTACCGAAACGACTGAGGATTTTAAAATCTCCAAAAGTATGTTTGCGATGGGCGCTAATTTTGGTGATCTGGATAATGATGGATTCTTAGATTTTTATGTAGGCACTGGGGCTCCTGACTTTAGTACTATTGTTCCCAATAGAATGTTTAGAAATATGGCTGGAAAAAAGTTTGAAGAGGTTACCACAGCCGGACATTTTGGTCACATTCAAAAAGGGCATGGTGTGGCGTTTGCGGATTTAGATCGTGATGGTGATCAGGATATTTATACAGTATTAGGAGGGGCCTATGAAGGCGATGTCTTTACCAATGTTTTATTCGAAAACCCAATATCTAAAAATAATTGGATCGTGATCCAACTGGAAGGTATTGAATCCAATAAGAGCGCAGTGGGTACACGAATAGCATTGACTTTGGATTCCGGACAAAAGATTTATCGAACAGTTTCTACCGGAGGCACTTTCGGAGCTTCCCCCTTACAACAAGAAATTGGATTGGGGACGGCACAAAAAATACAGCAACTTACTATTTACTGGTCTAATTCTAAACCTCAGGTATTTTACGATATAAATGGTCACCAGAAAATTCGAATCCGGGAGGGTAAGGAACAAATTCAGGTTGAAGATTATACCACCATTCCTTTCCGTAAAGATGCAGTCCACTATCATCATTAATTCTGCTCCTTATGCAAATCAAATCACACCAAAAAGCCCAATTAAAAAGTGCGGAACTCATCTCCGATGAAATATTGATACAATCTATTGAAGATGGAACCAACCTCATGGGTGATTTATATTATCAAGGTTATGATCGTATCATTATTTACGAACAAAATCTCACTTCCGATTTCTTTGATCTAAAAACCAAAATGGCGGGAGAAATACTTCAAAAGTTCTCCAACTACAGAATGCGTTTGGCCATCATAGGAGACTTATCCAAATACACCAGTAAAAGTTTTAACGATTTCAAATTTGAATGTAATCAAACCAAACAGATTCATTTTGCGAGTTCTCTGAATGAAGTCTTAGAAGCTTAAAACAAAAAAGCCATCCCCAACAAGTTGAGAATGGCTCTTCAAATTTATCTTCTTAAAGCTTAGATTAAACCTACTTCAGCCAATCTAATTTTAATCGTTTCATAAGTACGTTCGATATCCATATCCAAACCAACAGACATTCTGATTAACCCCGGACTTAACCCCATGTCTCCTTGTTCTTCTTCAGGAATTTCAGATGAAGTACTACTACCCGGAGCGCTAAACAATGTTTTGTAGAAACCTAAACTCACAGCCAAATAACCTACGTTATCCTCTTGCATAGAATCCATCAATTTGTATGCGTTCTCCTTGGACTTACAATCAATTAAGATCATCCCCCCAAAACCATAATCCGCATTCATTTGCTTCTTCATCAAGTCATATGACGGATGACTGTCTAATCCCGCGTAACGTACACGTACGCCATCTTCCTCTAATCTATTCGCCAGATACATCGCATTTTTACTATGCTGCATCATTCTGATATGTAATGTACGCAGGTTTTTTAGAATACTTGCTGAACGTACACCGTCCATTGTTGGACCCAATAACATGGTAGAACCGGTATTCAAATCCATCAAAGAATTGATAAACTCTTCCGTGCTACAAATTGCACCACCTACCGTATCACTTGCACCATTAATAAACTTCGTTAAGGAATGAATCACTACATCCACACCAAATTTTAACGGAGAAAATACCATCGGAGTAAACGTGTTATCCACAACCAGTTTGATTCCGTTTTTATGCGCCAACTCAGACAACGCTTTTAGATCTGCAATCTCCAATAGCGGGTTACTCATTACCTCACAAAAAATCATTTTTGTATTTGGGGTAATCGCCTTTTCTACCGCATCTAAATCGGTAATATCTAATAAAGTCGTATTGATATTAAATTTTGGCAGGTAAAAATGGAATAAAGAATACGTACCCCCGTATATGGTTTGTGATGAAATAATATGATCACCTGCTGCACAAATTTGCATGGTCACATTGGAAATTGCAGCCATACCTGAGCCAACTACCTGAGCCGCTTCCGCACCTTCCATTTTTGCTAAAGCATTTGCTAAATACTTGTTTGAAGGATTCCAGTGTCTGGAATATAAATAACATCCTTCGGTCTCTCCACCAAAAGTACCTTCCATACTTTCAGCCTTTAAGAATGTATATGTTGAACTATCTGTAATAGACGGGTTTACCCCTCCAAACTCACCAAAATTTTGTGTATCCTGAACAGCCGATGCCGGATCAAATTTCTTATCAATCATATTTATCGTATTAATGTCCCCAAATGTACGAATGACAAAGAAATTAAAACCTGATTTATATATATAAATCTGCTTCTATTTACGTGCACTAAATTTCTGCGCTCCCGCAATCAAAATAACCAGACCAACTACAACAATTACATAAAATGGGTAATCCGCATAATTGGGATCGGCAAAAGAATGACTCACATAGTTGCTAAGAATCAACAAAACTCCAATGATCACAAACACGTTCCGAGACCATTTCTTTAAACCTTCTACATCTACTTTGGCTTTGTCTTCTTCAGACATGGTATTGTAGCCTGCCAGAAGATTTGGGAATCTATACACCAAAACTCCAAGTGCCATAAAAAAGAAAGCTAAGGCCAATTGTCCGGAATCCATATTGTAATGTTTTGATTGCTATCGTTATTTTCGTTTTTCAATCCAACGAAATCATGTCATCACTCAAATATATACCATTTTTTATCGCAGCTGTTCTCACCTGGTCTTCATGTCAAACGAACTCTTCCCAATCTCCTCAAAATCAAGATCAACAATCTAAGGATACCATTTCATATGCTCTAGAGGAGTTTAATATTCCGAATACCAGTATTCGAGCATTGGAAGCTTTAAATGACTCTACGGTTTGGTTTGCCGGATCAAATGGTTACTGGGGATATACCGAAAACAATGGCCAGGATTGGCATATTCATCAAATGCAATTGGATACTGTTTTTCCTGAGTTTAGGTCTATCGCTATCACCGATAATGGATTCATATATTTAGTCAGCATTGCACATCCTGCAGCCATTTTTAAATCAACCGATTTAGGTCAAAACTGGAAAAAGGTATATCAGGATACTTCCGAAAATGCATTTTTTGATGCCATTGAATTTTGGAATGATGAACAAGGAATTTTACTTGGGGATGCTGTTCATCAATGTTTTCACATCGCAACCACCAATGATGGAGGCAACACCTGGCAAAGGGTAAATTGTTCGCAGCTCCCTCCTGCTTTAGAAAATGAAAACCCTTTTGCAGCTAGCAATACCAATGTTTCTTTGTCCGATTCGCATACATGGTTTGTTACTGGTGGAAAATCAAAATCACGTGTATATCATAGCTCCAATTATGGATTGGATTGGGATGTTGAGGAAACACCGATTGTCTCAGGTCAAACCATGACCGGGATCTATTCTGTTCAATTTATATCTCCTAACATCGGAATGATTGCTGGTGGAAACTGGGAAAATGTTACCGAAAAAAACAATCATATGGCGCTTACCCGAGACGGTGGGCAAACCTGGAAAGTTTTAAATGATAATTCTATGAACGGTTATATTTCGTGTATTCAGTTTGTACCCGGATCCAATGGAAAAGAAATACTTGCTTTAAGTGGTCGTTCACGTGGCGGTATTTCTCAGATGTATTACTCTTCCAATATGGGTGAATCCTGGCAAAAATGGAACAATACCAATTATTTGGCTATACAATTTGCTTCGCCAAATGCGGCCTGGATTTCGGGTAATGAAAAAATTGGAAAATTGACTTTGAATAAAGGTCAGCGCTGATCTATTTCACTAAGATTTCTACCACCTTATCCTTCACTTGTTCAGAAGCCTGATAGTACGCTTTTCCTCCTGCCTGATCGAAAGTACCACCACCACCTTTTACGTTGTTGATGCTTTCTTTATAGATCTCTTTTCCTTGATTGTTGTCATATACAGAAATAGTAACATCTACATATGCAAAACAAACACCTCCAAAATATCCGCCTTTACGCGAGGATGCACGAATCTTAATCACATAATCTGTATCTCCTGAATCTTCGCTAAAATCAAAACCTTTTGTTGCCAGACTTTCTTTGATCTGTGGCTCAATTAACTTTACATCTAATGATTTACCAAAGTTGTTTTCTTCAGCCTGAATATTGATCGTACTTGGCATGACTGTCACCTTAAAAGAAGCTTTAGGCAATTCTTTATTCTTCAGCATGCTTTTCACATACTCAGAGGTATCATTGGATAAGAATTCCGCCAGATCAATCTGTGCTACAATAATCTGGTTTTTATACTCCCCACTGATTTTTTTCACTTTACAGGTCGCATTACCAGATTTGTCTGTAATTGTTGAGCAATACTCCGTACCTCCATTGTTATTAAAGAATCGAACCGGAATACCTTCCAATTCTTTTCCATCCACTACAACAGAAGCTACCAAATCTTTATCTAAACCTAATCCTGCTTTACCAGATGCACCAATAGTATGAGAAGTGATCTGAATTTTCTCTAACATTTTTAGGTTTTTAATGTCTTGTGGAACTACTGCTACACTACTATTAATCAATTCTAATTCTGTAATTTGAACCGCATTACGCCCCACTACCTTTTTTGTTTTAGAATCAATCAAACTACTTTTTACTACAATATTTTCACCTTCATGAAAGTATACTCCTTCAATGATATAACCGGCTGAAGGCATTTCTTCCGGTAAAGATTGTTTGATGGTTTTATCTAATTTATATGAGAAATCAGAAGTAAATCCAGTTTGCTCATAAGTAAACGGTTTTAAATGAATACTCTTGTGATTATCACCTTGAGACTTCATTAAACCATTTGCAATAATATATCCCATATCATCAATGCTCATTCTTTTATCCTTTTGGATAGCCAGCATTAATTTATTGAACTTACTATTTAATCCGTTTACCTCATCAATTCTAACATCCATATCGCCATTTGCGCCTATGGCCATTAAAATCTTTTGAGATTCATCAATGGTGAAGAACTTGTTATATGCGCCAAGACCTTTTTTAAAGGCTCTCTTTAAATCACCATCATCTTTTAGAGTTTGACTTTGAGAAATAATATTCTCGATATCCGAAATGTTTTTACCAATTTCAGAACGATAATATTCAATCATTTGAGATTTGCTTACATACGCAAATCCATAACCTTTTTTGTTTTTCTTATCGTAGTACGAATCCGTCTGTAACCCGATAAGTTGTAAATCCGATTGTGAAGTCGTTTTCTGATTAAAATAATCATCAATCTCCCCGTTGAAATCGGAAACTTTAGAAGTGCTCACACTTTTCACCTGAACTTTAACACTTTGTATTAGCTGCGCTTTGGCTGCATCTACAAGCAATTGCAGTTCTGCATCTATTTCTTTTTTATTGATATCAGATGTTTCAAAATACCCGGTTAGAAACAACGCTGTTGGATACATGTTTGATCTGGTATCTGCGGAAATCCATCCTGGCGCCTGTCCAAAAGTTTGAATAGCACTTAATAGGAAAGTGAAAAGTATGAGCTTCTTCATTGATCAGTTATAATAGTGTTCTACTATCTAGAAAATTAGTCGATATCGCTTTTGTTAATCCATCCTTCTTTTCCTCCAAGAAGTTTGATTTTCACCCAGCTTCCTTCTCTACCTAATACTTCGAATTCGGTATCTCCAGGAACTTTTGCGATGCTATCAGCACCTTTGTTTGCTTCAGCATACACACTAATTCTGTCTTTTTTCTTACCAGCAGTCTTAACTTTTTCGATGTTCAATTTCGCACCTTCAGACTCATCAAAAACATAAGGAGTAATTTCTACACCTAGTTTTCCCAATTCTTCTAATGCTTCTTTACTGTTCATTGCTCTTTCCAATGCAGCTTTGTGATCTTTAGAATCATCTAACTCGTATGCAGTTTGGTGGTATTGGATTGCTTGATCGTAGTTACCAACAGCTTCGTATAATACACCCATGTTGTGTGCCATCGCAGCATCATATGGATCTGCATCATATACACCTTTTACAATTGCAAAAGCTTTAGACAAGTTGTTTTCTTTTATTTGTTTCTTTGCTTCTTTAAACTCATCCTTATAATCTTTTACTTTAGGCTTTTCAACAGTTAAACCCTGATAAACGAATACTGGTGTAAAGTATGATACCAGGTCTAAAGAAATCGCTTTCATTCCGTTAGTAATTACCGCCTGGTTCGTAGGAAGTTTATTATAAGCTTCAGATTTATTTTTACTACTGCTTGCAGATGCTTTTTGTGTTTTTGTTTTAGTTACAACACTTAAGATTTGTCCAGTTTCTACAGAAATAATTTTCATAGTTACTTCAATAGTTGCTGTTTTATAAGCACTGTAAGTATACGTTGTCGCTCCGGTTTTAGAGTTTTTATGCGTATTTGTTTTAGAACTTGTCTTTACATCAGTAGAGTATCCACCTGTAATGATAACATCTAATCCCAATAACTTTCCAACTTCAGCTGCATCACCATCAGATACTGCACCACTAGCACCTAATTTTTGCTCAGCCATAATTTTGTCAATCTCGCTACGCTCAACAACGGTATACACGTTAGTTTTATAACGCTCCATATAGTTTTCGCCACGAGCATAAACACCTCTGTGCTCTTCTAAAAGTTTCGCAATCATATAATCCGCCAGTTGCGAACCATAATCATTGTAATTGTATCGCCAGTTATTATTTAGACGATCTTCAAAATTCATGATCGCCAATTTCTTCATTCCTTCGATAGTCTTTTCAGGGGCTTTTAAGCTGTAACACTTTAATTGAGCTTGAACGAATATGGGAGAAAAAATTAAAATTGCGGCCGTTAATGCGATAGTAAAATTTTTCTTCATAATAGATATGTTTTGTTTTAAAGTTGTCCCAAATTTACAATACTTGTGCCAAAAGTGTATCGTATAACAAAAGGTTTTTAAACTCTTGGTTTTGATTCTTGTATTTTAATTATGCAGGCATAATGATCTATGCGATTATCTTTCCACCTTTGGCAACATTGGTACGAAACTGCATGGTCCGAAATCTTCGGTTGTGGTTTCGGTTTCAGAAACCTTGGTGATCCGATACATCGTTTGCTTTTCGGTTTCCCCAATAGGAATGACCATTACCCCACCTACTCTTAACTGTTCAATCAGCTTCTCAGGAACAAATGGTGCTCCAGCGGTAATAATCACTTTATCAAATGGAGCAAACTCCGGTAATCCTTTATAACCATCACCATAAAAGAACTTAGGCATATAGCCCATTTTAGGGAGTAACTTGCTCGTTTTATCAAACAACTGTTTCTGACGTTCAATGGTATACACGCGCCCTCCACGTTCTAAAAGCACAGCGGCCTGATATCCTGATCCCGTACCTATTTCCAATATCTTATCTCTTTTTTTTATATCCAACAGATGCGTTTGCAAAGCCACGATATACGGTTGAGAAATTGTCTGTCCAGCACCAATAGAAAAGGCATTATTTTGATAGGTAAAATTGATATCAAACGCACTATCAAAAAACTGATGTCTAGGAACCGACATTAACGCTTCCATCACTTTTTCATCAGCTATTCCAATTTGGGACAACATTTGTTCCACTTCCTGTACCATTCTTCTTCTGGCACCTTTCAACTTCATTGTATCCGCTCTTAGCATTCTTTCTGTTAATCGTTTAAAGAGTTTCTTATTTTGGCCAATATTAAATACAAAAGTTGATCTTTAAAAGGAATAAAAAGCAAAGTATTTTAAAGGTTTACTCACTGACTCTCCAGTCCCGATTTATCCTATTATGATAAAACATTATTTATATGTGTTTTACGCCCAATCTCGTTATTCAAAGTTTAGAAAGCACATATTATTCCATTGGTAAACATACTTTAACACATTCTCACCGCCTCTCAAAACACTAAAAATCAAAAGCATAAAACAATATCACATTTTCTTAAAAACTTTATACCCAAAACCACAATTCAACGATGATAATTACGTTACAAAGAACGTTATATTTGCCAACCACATTATTTGGGTACATGATTAGACTGTTACGCTTTGCAATAATTTTATTTCCACTTTTTATTTCTTGTGAAGGCAAAAGAGAAAGAATCCCAGCATATATTACTATAGAAAAAATTGACTTTAATTACGATAATGTCAGTGTTTTGGGTAATGGTGGTACGGCCATCACTGATGCCTGGGTTTTTGATAACGATAATTTACTGGGTGTTTTTGAACTTCCTGCTACGGTAGCGGTTGCTGCTGAAGGGAGTCACAAACTTACTGTAGCTGCCGGCATTAAACTAAACGGTATTTCTTCTACTCGTGAAAGGTATGCTTTCTATGAACAGTGGAACGATGATGTTACTCTAACTCCTCTGGATACTGTAGTTGCAGAACCTAAAGTTCGCTATTTCACGGATACGGGCATCTCTTTTAAGGAAGAATTTGAAAATGCCGTTTCCAAAATCGATACTGCTCCATCAAGTGATGTGGCACTGGTGAAAACATTAGTCACGAATGGTCCGACCTACCTGGGAAAGTTTGTAGGTAAAGCAACAATGACTGAAGACAAACCTGGATTTAAAGCATACAATACTGATTTATTTATGGTTCCTGTTAGTTCCACATTACCAATGTATCTGGAATTGGACTATAAATGCAACCAAAATCTAATTATCAGTACGCTTATTCAGGAACCTGGAAATGGAACGGTAGAGAATCCTCTGATCACATTAAGATCAACTGAAGAAAACGGGGAACTTAAATGGAAACATATATACATTGATCTTACGGATCGTTTTGCCGGCCTGGTGAATGCAACCGGATTTGGTATTGGATTTACCGCATACTATAATGATGGAAATCCTGAAGGGCTTGTGTATATTGATAATGCCAAGGTGGTAAACACAAAATAGTGAGTTTAAACAAACGAAAAGAACTACTAAAATATCTTATTGCGGATTTGTTTTCTGCAATGACGACCTGGGTTGCCTTTTTCATTTTTAGAAAGAAATACCTGGAACCGCTTAAGTTTGCTGAGCCCGTTCCAATCACCTTTGACAATCAATTTTATCTAGGACTAATACTCATCCCTATTTTTTGGGCTCTGTTTTATTTTGTTTCCGGATACTATCAGGACCCTTTTAGAAAATCCCGATTGAACGAGTTTGGGGTTACATTATTACAATCTTTGATTGGTGTACTCATCTTGTTTTTCACCGTGATCCTGGATGATGAAATTCCAAATTACAAGAGTTACTACACCTCGTTCTTTACTTTATTTGGCCTGCATTTTACAACTACTTTCTTGTTTAGGTATTTCCTGATTAGCAATACTGTACACAAAGTACACAACAGAATTATCGGTTACAATACGCTAATTGTAGGAGGTAACGAAAATGCGGTTAAACTATTTGATGATCTGGAAAGCGCAAAAAGATCCAGTGGTTTTCTGATCAAAGGTTTTATCAATGTAAACGGAAGCTCCAATCATTTACTTGAAGGAAAAGTAAACCATCTGGGACATCTCAAGGAGGTTAAACGTATCATCATAGAAAACGAAATTGAGGAAGTCATCATAGCAATTGAACCTTCAGAGCATCATAAAATAGAAGAAATTATTTCTGTTCTGGATGAAGCTGAAGTAAGCATTAAGATTATTCCAGACATGTATACGATCCTAACCGGACAAGTAAAAATGTCATCCATATTTGGTGCACCTCTCATTGATATTCGTAAAGAAATCATGCCTTCATGGCAACAATCCTTCAAGCGGATGTTTGATATTGTGGTTTCATTTAGTGTATTGACACTGCTCTTTCCACTATATCTTTTCATCGGAATTATGGTAAAATTAGGTTCTAAAGGACCTATGATTTATTCTCAGGAACGTATTGGACATCATGGCAAACCGTTCATGATTTATAAGTTTAGATCAATGTATGAAAATGCAGAGACGGACATTCCTTTATTATCCAGTACACACGATAACAGAATTACACCATTTGGCCGTTTTCTTCGTAAATCGCGTTTGGATGAAATTCCACAATTCTATAACGTTTTGATTGGAGACATGTCTATTGTTGGCCCACGACCAGAACGTCAATTCTATATTACTTTGATTAAAGCTAAGGCGCCACAATATTCACATCTACAAAAGGTAAAACCTGGTATTACCAGCTGGGGACAGGTGAAATACGGTTATGCTGAAAATGTAGATGAAATGGTCAGACGACTGGAATACGATATTCTTTACATCGAAAACATGTCTTTACTGGTTGATTTTAAAATCTTAATCTATACTGTTCTTATTGTCTTAAAAGGAAAAGGAAAGTAAACACTAATCTTTCTTCGGACGGTAACAATGACATTCCGGTTCGGTAGATTTCGCAAACTCATATCCCATCTTCCACCAATTACGCATCGTAGTTGGATCAAAAACCAACGGATACTCCGTCAGTAAATCCGGAGTATAATACAAATTCACATCTACTTTTCGGGTTAAACTTTTCAATTGACCCAACATCAAATCTTTATTAAAGCTATGATTCATAGACACATCAAAAATTTTAGACATTGTCTGGAACGCATTCGTAGATGGCGGTAATATTTTATGTGGATCTTTTGGAGATAGAACAATGACATCAACCGCCTCCACATCTCCAAGGTCAATTGCAGCTCTAATGGGAAGTAAAGTCGCAAAACCTCCGTCTGCATATTCTTGTCCTCCTTTTCTTAGGATAGACATAAAAGGTGCATAGTTGGCCGAGCCCCAAATCCAATCTATAAAATCAGCATACCGCTCCGTTTTAGAGGATTTATACTCTAATTTTTGTTGCGTTAAATTACTTACTGTTACAATCACTTCCTTATCCAACTCCTGAAGTTTATTAAAATGCTTCAACGTGATTTCACGTCTTAATTTTCTTAGAAGTCGGTGACTATTCCCAAACGTTGGGTTTCTCTTAATAAATGATTTGACAATATTCAGGTGATTCAGTTTTACACTAAAATCATCATCTTCTTTCGTAATAATAAACGGGTTTAGAGAAAAAATATCACGGGTTCTTACATGCGTATATATATGTTTGATAATCTCAATCTCCCCAATTAACAGATGTGGAAGTAAGATACTACCAGTGGATGACCCCACCCCTAACACATAATCATGTTTTTTCTCTCTAATTAAGTATTCAGCAACACCTCCGGCCCATGCTCCTTTCGATCCACCACCGGAAATCACTAATGCTCTTTTCATGCCATAAAAATATATGTTTTACCCTAAAAAGAAATAAATGAAGAAGGTAACTTTTCATCCTAATTTATTTAGTTTCCCACAGCGCCTAAATCAATAATTTGATACTTTAGTCCGCTGAACGATAAGGTTCAAAAAAACGATATAATTCGCGAGTTTATGTTTGATATTACCTTAACAGATTGGATTGGATATTTAGCTTCAGCTATTGTGTTTTTTTCCTTTTCTTTTTCAAACGTAAAAAAGTTGCGTCTGGTTAATATGGTGGGTGCCGCAGTATTTGTTACCTATGGAATTATGTTGGAAACAGCTTATCCCATAGTCGTATTTAATACCGGAATTATTTTGCTTCACACCTATCATTTATTCTTTAAATCTACAGATCAAAATGAGTAAAATCTTAATATCAAATATCAAATCTCTTTTACAAATCAATGAAAATAATCAATTGATCAAGAAGGGAGAGGACATGAAAACACTTCCTGCCATTGACAATGCATTTTTGATTATCGAAAATGAGGAGATTCTGGATTATGGAAAGATGGAAGACTGTCCTTCCGGAGATTTTGACCAAACCATTAATGCAAAAGGAAGGTTTGTTTTACCGACCTGGTGTGATTCACATACGCATTTGGTGTATGCGGGAGATCGTTCTCAAGAATTTGAAGATCGAATCAATGGACTTTCCTATGAAGAAATCGCCAAACGTGGTGGTGGAATTTTAAATTCTGCTAAACGATTGGCCAACGCCAGTGAAGATGAACTTTATGAAGCTGCTTATTTCAGACTCAATGAGATTATGTCTATGGGTACCGGAGCCGTTGAAATTAAAAGTGGTTATGGTCTATCTGTAGATGCAGAAATTAAAATGCTGAAGGTTATTGGACGATTAAAGCAAAATCATCCGATCACCATTAAATCGACTTTCCTTGGCGCACATGCTTTCCCGGAAGCTTATAAGAATGATCATAATGGGTATATTGACTTAATCGTCAATGAAATGATTCCACGCGTAGCCAAAGAAAACCTGGCAGAATATATTGATATCTTCTGCGAACAAGGCTATTTCTCTGTTGAACATACGAATAGAGTTTTAGAAGCTGGTAAAAAACATGGTTTGATTCCAAAGACACATGTTAATCAATTCAACGCCATTGGCGGAATTGAAGCGAGTGTAAATTTTGATGCTTTATCTGTAGATCATCTGGAGGTTATGGATGAAAATGATTACTCTTTTTTAGAAAATAGTCATACCATCCCTACGCTACTTCCATCTTGTTCTTATTTCTTAAGTATTCCTTACGGACCAGCACGAGAAATGATCAATAGAGGTTTACCTGTTGCCTTGGCTACGGATTTTAATCCGGGCTCTACTCCATCTGGCAATATGAACTTTGTGGTTTCAACCGCTTGTATCAAAATGAAAATGACTCCACAAGAATCCATAAACGCAGCTACCATTAATGGTGCTTATGCAATGGGAATCAGTGATTCTATGGGAAGCATTTCCAAAGGTAAAAAAGCCAATATCATGATTACACAACCGATGAGTTCTATTGCTTATCTACCATATTATTTTGGAGTAAATCCAATTGAACAGGTCATTCTAAATGGTAAACGAACAGTTCATCATTCTTCTTCCATAATTTAATCTTAAAACACATGAAAAGCATTCGCCACATTATAGCTACACTAACTTTAGTCCTTTTAGTTTCCGTTTCTGTTTATGCTCAAAATGCAATATCGCTTTCGCAGGATATGTTGACCAGCATAAAAATGAATCAATCTATCACGGACTTTGAAAAAGAATTGGCCAATATTCCTTTTCAAAAATTAACGGAAGAGCTCAATACTGATCAAAAGAAACAGGCTTTTTGGATTAATGTGTACATTGCTTATAGCCAAAAGTTACTTTCAGAATACGGAGAATGTGATAAACCATGTAAGCGTAAAAAAACGATTACTGTAGCCAATCGTGTATTTAGTTTAAATGATATCCTCTATCGTATTTTACTCCACTCTAAATCTACCATTACAAGGGGTAAACGTATCATCAGTCCGAAATGGGAAAAAGCACTCCGTGTAAATTATCCGGATGGTCGTATTCTGTTGGCCATCGAAGGAAATCAAAAAATTGCGGATGCAGTGACTTATTATGAACCTGAAAATATTGATGATCAACTGAATGAAATTGCGATGCTGTTTTTAAAAGCTCGGGTATATTATAACGTTGATAAAAACGAGGTCTATCTTCCGAAGTGGATCAAACATTTTAAAAGAGAATTTGGTAAAACAGCGGGTATTATTCGTGGATTAAAAAGAGCTTCGGTAGTTCCGGAAGATCAAGAACCAAAAATTGTATTTTCGGATAAAATAGCAGAACTCAAATGAAAGTCAACTGGAATACCGCAGTAATTGGGCTCACTCCAAATCAAAATCGTTACGCATATATTGCGACTACACGGTTACAGAAACACCAATATCCGGTTATTCCGCTAGGATTTAGATCTGGTATAGTTGGAGATCAGCCCATCGTTACAGATTGGCCCGATCAGATTGAGAATTTAAAGATTGTTACCCTCTATATCGGTCCGCATCGTCAACCTGAGTTTTACGATTACATTATTCAACTTCAACCGCAAAAGGTTATCTTTAACCCCGGAACAGAAAATCCTGCGTTTTATAGTCAACTGGAGAAAGTCGGAATTCAATATGAAGAAGCTTGTACATTGGTTTTACTGTCTACGGATTCATTCTATTAATTACTATCTATGAAAAAAACACTCATACTATTTCTTTTCTTACAAGTCTGTGCTTTCGGATTATACGCGCAAAGTAGTTATGTCAATTTATCCAATAGAGTTCTGATTTCCGGGATCATTAACCATGATACTTTAATCATTGAAAATCTAAACAACAAAGTATTGATCAATGGTGAACTGGGGCAACTCAGTGTAGAATATAACAATCAAGATGCAAGAATTGTGGACCACACACCTGCTACTTTAGATGATAACGAACGTGCAGATATTACCATTCAATTCTGGAATGAATATGCATGGTTAGATGAACGCATCAAAACCACTATTCCCGTAGAAGAATTTACAGATGAGATTAATGTGGCTGTTGGCGATGAAGAAAATCTGATTCCTGTAGACTTTAAAATTTCTAAAATTCGTGGGATTCAGGATTTTTCTGTGATGATTCAAATCACAGGTAAATTTTCCGGTGATGCATTAAAAGAAGATTTTCCGGATATTAAGTTTGAGGAAGATCTTCAATTTGCCATCTTTCTTACCGTACAGGTAACTAACTAATACAACTGTCTAAGTGCATCCAGAATTTCATGTAAATCATCTATAGGAATGTCCTTTTCAGGATCGATTCGCATGATTTTCATCTTTTTTCTGTTTCCCTGATATAAACTGGGATGCACCATGTTATTGGCTCTGACCATACCTATATAAGGTTCTCCGGTTTTCTTATCCTGATAGAGATAGCAATAGGGCTTCTTTTTATAGTAATAAAACGGAACTGAATATTTCCAATGCTCTGTAATACGTTCATCAAAACTTAAGATGATTTCACGCAGGGATAAATAACACGAACGATGTGGTTCTTCAAACTTCAAAAAGTATTGGTCTATCACATTTATATCCATGACTTTATTTCTTTAGACTTTTTCGGCCAGGTCAAATCCTTCTTGAATGACCTGACATGCATAGACGATATCCTTATCTGAAATGTTTAACGGTGGCGACAACCTAAAAGCATAACTGGTCGATAAAAACCAAAAGGTCAATACGCCTTTTTCCAAACAATAATCCACAACGGTTTTTACCTTTTCAAAGCTATCCATATCTACGGCAAAGAACATTCCTTTTCGTCTGATTTCTTTAACTTCCGTATGTTGTAAACCTTTTTCGATCAAAGCCCCTTTACGCTCGACTTCATTAAAATCTATTTCGTCCTGAATGACTCTTAAATTAGCCAATGCAGCAGCACAATTCACCGGATGTCCTCCAAATGTGGTAATATGTCCTAACATCGGATCGTGGGTCAACAACCTCATCTTGTCAAAACTTGAAATCATCACCCCAATCGGCATTCCTCCTCCAAATCCTTTAGCTAGTGTCAGAATATCCGGATAGACACCATAATGTTCAAATGCAAACATTTTTCCGGTACGTCCCATACCCGTTTGAATTTCATCAAAAATCAACTGGGTTCCAGTTTGATCACAAACCCGCCTAAGTTCGCCCATAAATTCTGGTGAAGCTGCTCTTACTCCGGCATCTCCCTGAATGACTTCTACGATTACCGCTGCGGTTTTATCTGAAATCTCTTTTAAATCTTCTAATACATTAAAATCCAAAAACTTTACATCCGGTAAAAACGGTCTAAAAGCATATTTTTTATTCTCATTTCCGGTAACACTCAATGATCCATGCGTACTTCCATGATAGGATTGCTTAAAACTGATTAATTGTGTTCTCCCGGTCACACGTTTCGCCAATTTTAGCGCAGCTTCATTGGCTTCTGTTCCAGAGTTTACGAAATAACTGGTACTTAAATGCTCTGGTAAAATCTGAGATAATTCATAACCTAAATCAGATTGCACTTTCTGAACATATTCCCCATATACCATCAAATGCATATGCTGATCAACCTGTTTTTTCACCGCTTCCACTACTCTGGGGTGGTTGTGCCCGATATTGGAAACCGCTACTCCGGAAATCATATCTAACCATTTTTCTCCATTCACTCCATGTAACCAGGATCCTTGCGCAGACTCCACTTCAATCCCAATTGGGAAAGGAGTTGTTTGCGCTAAATGCTTATAAAATATCTCTTTTGAATTCGGCATAAAACAAAAATAGGAAAGCAAATGTATCTGCTCTCCTATCTTCATTTTAAGTCTGTAAAATTTATCTTGGTGGAGGTCCTCCTCTTTTCAGTCTTTTTAGAATCTCTCTTTTAAATTCATGCTCGGCCTGATATAGTTTTCCTACTTTTTGAACCGGAATTACCTGCTTAAACTTTTTGTCGTATTCCCGCTTTAAATCAAGGATTTCCTGCTCGATATCAAAATTAAATTCGATCAATTTATTGATCTCAGCATCAGTCAATTCCTTTCCTCTATTCTGACGCCTCATTTGCCTACGTTTCTGCTCTAGTGCATCCATTTTAGCTACGAATTCATTATACACCGGCCAAAACTTTTGGGCTTCTTCAACCGTAAGATCCAGTTTACTGGTAATAAACTCTACCTTCATCGCCATAATCTTTTCTTTCTTCTCACCATGAGGGCCTCCGGGAGGTTGAGCCCAACTCACCTGTACCAGTGTGGTTAACATGACAATTAATCCTATAACAATTTTAGATTTCATCGTGGTATTTTTAAAGGTTTTCCAATAAAGTATATTCCGAATAATTTTCGTCTAATATATAAGCATATGCTTCATCAGCCGAAATATATTCATCATCTATATATAAATTTTCTATTTCCGTATCCGTTAAACTTTCCGCCATCGCATATTCATCCAGTTCATAAAAATCTGCTACATCATCAACAGTCATCTCCGCTATTTCTGCTTGCGGAATTTCTGTCTGATTATTGTACATAAATAAACCACCCCAAAGTAATGATGCTGCAATAGCAATAACACTCATTACACGGGTAAACTTCCCAATCGGTTGAATCTTTTTATTTGATTCTTTTTTCGATTTGATTTTAGATTGTATTTCAATATCCAAATGATCCAAATAACCGTCCGGCATTTTCATCCCGGATTTTTTTGCACCATTTCCCTCATCAAAAAAATCAAAATCTATATTTTTATTTGTGTGCATACTCATTAGACTTTATGCTTTGCAAAAGGTTTAACTCAGCTCGTTTTCAATTTTATATACTCCTCAATTTTTTTCACTGCATGATGGTATGAGGCTTTTAAACCTCCAACTGATGTTTCCAATACCTCCGATATTTCCTGATATTTCATATCCTGAAAATACTTCATATTAAACACGAGTTGTTGTTTCTCTGGCAGTGTTTTCACTGCTTCTCTTAACATGGCTTCGGCAAAATCACCATCGAAATACTGATCTGCCATCAAATGATTGGCTACGCTTCCTGCAGTATCGTCTATACTATCTGCCTTGACACGTTTGTTCTTTTCAATAAAACTGATGGTTTCATTGGTTGCAATTCGATACACCCAACTAAATACCTGACTACGTCCTTCGAATTTGGGTAAATACCTCCAGATTTTCACATAGGTGTTTTGTAAAATATCATCTGTATCTGCATGTGATAAAACCATATTCCGGATATGCCAATATAAACGTTCTTTATAGCCTGACATCACCAAAGCAAAAGCACGGTCGTAGTCATTTTCAGCTATACAGCCCTTAATTTGTTTTTCCAGAAGATCCGACATTATTTACTAAGATAGCTAAAAGTAAAAAAGGTTTAATCTTCCTTTAAAATTTCTCACATTTATATGAAAATCTAGATAGCCAATTGCAAAGCACCTTTATACACTTTGTCTCCGATGGTTAAAATATAGTAGTATACTCCGGCTGAAGCAGGGGTTCCATTCACTGTTCCATCCCAATGGAAAATCCGTTGTTCACTTTCAAATTGAAGTACACCCCATCTATTGTAAATACTGATTTTATAGGGTTGGATACCTTCATAAACAATTTCAAATGCATCATTGTATCCATCTTTATTTGGAGTAAAAATATTGGGGATCAAGACCTCTTCACATTCGTATACATTGGAAATAAATCTTCTGGTACATTTTTCATAGGTAATATCCACGTGGTATGCTCCTGATACCGTAGCAAAATACGTTGGTGATGTACTTCCATTTTGCCATAAATAGGTCCCGTTTGGAATCGTTGCATCCAACAAAATTCCATTGGTTCCGCATAAAGAAGTATCCGAAACCAAATTAGGTGTAGGAAAATCTACCACATCCACAACAATGGTATCTCTATACACATTGGTATCGCATGAACTTCTTGTTTCCACCCAATATGTATCAGATGCAGTTACTTCAATTGAAGGAGTTGTTGCACCTGTAGACCACAGATAACTGTTAAATACATCCGAAGATGTGTTTTGGATCGTTAAAGGTGTGGTCAAACAAATGGTTGTATCCGGTCCTAAATCCAAATTTTTAACCGGTTGATATCCGCATAACAAAAGATCAGAAACCGTCATATCCAAAACAGAGACCGTTTGATCGGTATAGTTTAAACCAAATGATAGATTTGGATGTGTACTTTGATTATAGTTTGCAGGTTCCAAGGTAGTTTGAAAATTAATCGTAGAATCACAACCCATCTCTAAATCAGCATCTAACTTCGCATGAAAAATATGATCATTGGCTGAAGTAACAAATCCGGTTGCTAATCTATTCCCAGAATTTAATTGGGCATAATCTGTAACAATCAAATCAGCATTAGGTACTTTCAATACATTTTGTTTGATCACATTTAAATCTTTGTCAAACTCTATCACAACAGGATAATTCTGTCCTGAAACGAATGCATTAAAAACAGTTGCAAATCCGTCACTTGCCGTTTTGCGTAATGGATTGGGGACTCCGGGAATTCCAGTATATAAAACCCCACCCCACATCAATACTCCGAATTTATCGAATTTATAAAACCCTATATCTGTAGCCCCCGTTTTACTTTGACTAAAAATGTATCCATCGCTCACTTCAATCGGAGTCAAATAATAATATGAGCCAGGGTTTACCAATCTGGAAGTCCATTCCACAGTTCCATTTTTATCTAATTTAAAAACGGTTTTTCCTGTTCTAAATAGAGTTCCGGTGTCCTGTGTGACAATTGCTGTTCCCCATACATTTCCAAAGGAGTAACTATTGGACCAAATAATATTCCCGCTCGCATCCATCTTGGTTAAATTATTTGGCAAACTCGCTCCTGCCGGAGAACTATTATAATACACTAAAATATCACCTTCCTGATTTTCCATGAGTTCATATGGATACACATCCAAATTAGGTTTAGAATAGAGTTTACTCCATTCTACATTACCCAGAAGGTCTAATGAAGTGACTCTAAATTGCCTTAGCCCATTTGAGATTTCATGTGTTAGAATTTTGATCTTGTTATTCTGAGTGACTACCAATCGGTTCCCCACGCAACACACATGATTTTCCAGGTCGTAATATTTAGACCATTCTATTTGACCACATGCATCAAACTTGTTGAGTTGTACACTATCTAATGAAGCAACTATCCAACCACCATCTGGAGTTGGTTTTACCACTACGTTATCTCCGGTTGTACGGTGATCCAATTGCTTTAAGAACAATTCCTGCGCATAACTTAAACTACCAAAAGCTATACAAAGCAATACCAGCCAAGACTTTAACATAACGATTTTTGAATTGTTTGAAATCATATAGTAGAACCCTAAATTAAGCATACTCATTTACATAGACGTTAACTCAGCTCAACCGTTGGTATATGAAATCATTAAATAAAATTTTTATTTCCAACTTTTAAAATCTATTTTTGATATCAAAATGATATTATTATGAAATCAGAAAAATATGTTAAGCCTGCCAATGGTTATGTAATGCTAACCATAGTTATTGTAGCATTCATCCTTGTTGTTACCGGAGTAATTGCAACTAGAAACCCGATGATGTTGATCCCTGCTCCATTTATTATCGGATTGTTACCCGGTTTTTTTATTGTCAATCCAAATGGTTCCAGAGTCCTGGTTTTGTTCGGAGCATATAAAGGAACGGTTAAAGACAATGGTTTTTTCTTTACCAATCCGTTTTATACCAAGCAAAAAATATCATTACGTGCACGAAATTTTGATAGTGAACGTGTTAAAGTAAATGATAAAATCGGGAACCCCATCCTCATCAATGTGATTTTAGTTTGGAAAGTAAGCGATACTTATAAAGCTGCTTTTGAAGTAGATGTGTATGAAAACTTTGTACGTATTCAAACAGATGCCGCAGTACGAAAATTAGCAGGATCTTACCCCTATGATAATTTTGATGATGAGCGAACTGCAATAACTTTGCGCTCCGGAATGGAGGAAGTGAACGATGCATTGGAGCATGAGATCACAGAGCGTTTGGCGATAGCCGGAATTGAAGTAATGGAAGCACGTATCGGTTATTTGGCTTATGCTCCTGAAATCGCAAGTTCCATGTTAAAACGTCAACAAGCTGTGGCCATTGTTTCTGCACGTAAAAAGATTGTTGAAGGTGCTGTGGGTATGGTTGAAGATGCTTTAACGAAACTTTCAAATGATGAAATCGTAGAGTTTGATGAAGATAAAAAGGCTACTATGGCCAGTAATCTGATGGTGGTACTGTGTGGTGATAAAGAAGCCACTCCGGTGATCAACACAGGTTCATTACATTAATAGTATGAGTAAAAAGAAATCATTTGTTTTAAGAATTCATCCCGATGTTTTCAAGGAAGTTGAAAAATGGGCGGATGATGAATTTCGAAGTGTCAACGGGCAATTGGAATGGATGATTCATAAATCATTAAAAGATGCCAAAAGGCTTCCTAAAGCAAAGAAGAAGGAATAAAAAAGGGCTGTTGAATAACAGCCCTTTTTGCTTTATCTCCTATTCGTTTACTCCCCATTTCCAGAATTTCCACGTTCTCCTTTTGACCGGGCTTTATAATTATTCAGCTTATATGTGGCTGTAAAAGTCACTACCGGTCCTGCCATTGTTAATTTACCTCTGGACTCGAAATTGACTCCATAATCTACATGTTCGCGAATTGCGGTCGCAAACATGTTTCTAACCTGAAGATTAAAAAACAGTTTTTTATCAATCACATCTGCTCTTAACGCTGAACTAAAATCAAAGAATTCAGACCGCT
This sequence comes from bacterium SCSIO 12643, assembly GCA_024398135.1. Lineage (NCBI taxonomy): Bacteria > bacterium SCSIO 12643. The sequence continues at coordinate 3,224,535 of CP073750.1, read as the reverse complement.
TACCCTGTGCGGATACCGTTGGACTGTTGTAACTACTATTAAATTGAAATTTCAATCTTGAGTTTAACTTAAAAGTTTGGTTTAATCTTATGGTATAATTCGTACTATTATTATCAAAGCTATAAGTCGTGTTATTTACAATATCCGTGAAACTCCCCTGTACACGATAATCATAAAAATTACCCATTAGATTTAAATCCCACCATTTAGCCACAGGAGTCTTCAACATAAACTCCAGCCCAAGTGCCTGATCAAATCCTACATTTTCCGGAATTTGAATCGTAACTCCAGGCCCTTTTTCGGTATATGCTTGATTAATACGTTCTACTTTATCTTTAGTATAGCGATAATAAACCTCCGCAGAAAAAAAGATTTTATCTACTCTTTTTTGATAGCCAAATTCGATCGCATCAATATATTCCGGTGCCAGATTCGGGTTACCTCCTCTATAATTCCATTGATCCCGGGCAGTAACATAAGGTTCTAAATACCAGGGCCTCGGTCGTTGAATTCTTCTGGTATAACTCCCCATAAATTGCCCTTTATCATCCAGTTTATAAGAAAAATGTACCGTTGGGAATAAATCTACCCTATTGATGGGGTACTCTGTTGGATCACCAATAATCTTCACATTCCGATTGGTAAATTCTGATCTAAGCCCAAACTGATAACCCCAATTTCCACGACTTCCAGAGAATACGGCATATGTAGCGTGAATAAATCTATAAAACTCGGAATTTCGCTTATAGCTTTCATCTTCCACGTAATCTCCACTTAATGAATCGAAATTTAATGTTCCAAAAGCATCTTTACTGGCATCATATGTTCCTTGATAACCAATTTCATATTTTAATGAATCATGTATTTTGTTTTCAAAATTCAAACGTGTCTGACCTTTCATATTCGGTCCCACCTCTGTTGTTCTCTGCCCCTCTCTTAGATAATTTCCCTCTATATCAAAAAGTTCATTCAGATTATACTCATCTCCCTCGCTTCGACTCCAGGATACCTGCCAGGAAAAAACTTTATCTTCTCCTTTAAACTTATGCGTGTAATCCGAATTAAGATTCCAATTCGTAGCTTCTCTACTCCCTTCATTTAAACTATTGTAATGATCTAATACAATCCCATTGGTTGACTCGATATAATCCAGATCATTTGTCCTTTTTCTATCCGAAAACTGGGCAGATCCTTCGATTAACCAGAAGTTCTTATTACTCAATTTTATATCTGCACCTGCCCTTACCGTTCCTGATGATCTATACCCTTTAAAATCTCCATCTCCGCCCACAATATTTATAGTATCCGAGTTAAATGTGGCATTATACGTTTCCTGTTGACCTACTCTTCCTCTTTTATTATAGTCTAACCCCACATACCAGCTCAGCTTTTTGTTTTTAACTTGTAACAACGCATCGGCTCCGTAATTGTCATACATTCCCACATTCACATTAGCGATTCCACTTATGCCTAATTGTTTCTGTTTTTTGGTAATAATGTTTATGATTCCTGCGGTTCCTTCAGGATCGTATTTGGCTGATGGATTTGTTATGATTTCAATGCTCTCTACCGAACTCGCAGGATATTGCTCCAATACATCTGCTGCATCCATCACCGTAGGTCTACCATCCACCAAAACCGTAAAACCTGAGCTCCCTCTAAGGGTTACATTTCTTTCCGCATCTACAGATATAGACGGCACGTTTTCTAAGATATCTACAGTCGTTCCACTTGTGGCCGTATAAAACTTATCTACATTAACCACTTTTTTATCCATCTTAAACTCTATGCCTTCTTTCTCAGATGTGACTTCAAAAGCATCCAGAACTTCCGCCTTCATTTCCAATTGGATTTTCCCCAGGTCTACATACAGATTGTTTGGATTTAGATGAAGGTTCGGAATCTCATGGTTATGATATCCTATAAAATTTACAATTAAGTAATAACGGCCTCCTTTTATATTTTCCAAATGAAATTCTCCGTTTTTTGAAGTGATCGTGCCCGTAACCAGTGAACTATCCTTGGAAGAGTACAACGTTACATTTGTGTATTCCAATGCTTCTCCGCTTTGCGCATCAATCACCTTTCCTAATATTTCCGCTTTGATCTCTGGTTTACCTTTACGCTTGCCATCTGGTTTGCCGTCCTGACGACTTTGGGCATATCCCCAATTACAGAGTACTAGAAAAAAGAAAAACAGCTGTATTGTTTTCATCATCATTGAATCAAATTGTAATGTTTGTCCCTATCGGACATTCAAAACCTAAAAAGGTTTAAACCACAATGTAAAAGAAATAAAAAGACTTCTTAAAATTAATCATTCGGATATAAAAAAAGGGCTGTTAAATAACAGCCCTTTTCACTTTTATATTTTTTGATTACACGTTAAATCTAAAGTGCATCACATCTCCATCAACCACGGTATAATCTTTTCCTTCAACAGATAGTTTACCTGCTTCACGTGCTCCGGATTCCGAACCATATTTTACGAAATCTTCATAATGAATCACCTCTGCACGAATAAAACCTTTTTCGAAATCGGTATGGATCACACCTGCCGCTTGTGGCGCTTTGGTACCTTCATTGATCGTCCACGCACGTACTTCTTTTGGTCCTGCGGTGAAATATGTTTCCAGATTCAATAATTTATATGCGGATTGGATCAAACGCGATACACCTGGTTTTTCCAAACCTAATTCTTCCAGAAACATTTGGCGCTCATCATAAGTATCCAATTCCATGATGTCTGCTTCAATTGCAGCACCTAAAACAATAATCTCTGCATCTTCGTCTTTAACCGCTTCACGAACAGCTTCCACGTGACTATTTCCAGTTACCACAGAAGCCTCATCTACGTTACATACGTACAGTACAGGCTTACTCGTCAACAATTGTAAACTCTTCAAAGCATTTTCTTCATCATCTGAAGATGCTTCTACGGAACGTGCAGATTTACCCGCACTCAGATGCTCAATTAACTTTTCGTAAAATGCAGCTTGTTTTTGGGCGGTTTTGTCACCCGTTTTAGCTGCTCTACGTACTTTATCAGAAGCTTTCTCTAAAGTCTCAATATCTTTTAACTGCAACTCAGCATCGATAATTTCCTTATCCTCTACCGGATTAATTCGGCCATCCACGTGTACAATATTGTCATCTTCAAAACATCTCAATACGTGAATAATGGCATCTGTTTCACGGATATTTCCTAAGAATTGATTTCCTAATCCTTCACCTTTACTTGCTCCTTTTACCAATCCCGCAATATCCACGATCTCAATGGTCGTAGGTAATACACGCTCCGGATTCACCAATTCTTCCAATTTGTTCAAACGGTCATCCGGAACAGTAATCACCCCCAGATTAGGTTCAATCGTACAAAATGGAAAGTTTGCCGATTGTGCTTTCGCATTTGACAAACAGTTAAATAAAGTTGATTTTCCTACGTTAGGTAATCCTACAATACCACATTTTAACGCCATAGTTCTTTTAATTTAGAGCGCGCAAAAGTAATTATTATCTGTGATTTTAAATGTATTTGACAGTCGACTAACAGTATAAAATAAAATCCTCTTCTTACAGCATAGAAGTTAATAACGTAAAGAAATGGCGAAGCCTTGGAGCCATTTTAGTTATTAAACTTCGGTTTTAGCGAAATGAAATGAAGCTAAAAATGCCTTGAGAAGAGTGCACTTTTTTGGTTTCGTTTTTTGTGCAAGCAAAAAAGGAAAGAAAACTCCGCAAAAAAGATATCAAACCATTATTTTTCCACTACTCGCATTGTCATTCCTTTAAAAGGCATCATTTTTGAATCTTAGATTGCAAATCGTTTTTATATGCGTAGAACATTTTCATTTCCTCGTTACCTATTGATCTTCATTCTATTGTTTTCTGCTCAGATCGTAATGGCGCAGAAAGCCAAACAAACCATGACCCGGATTTTGTTTATTTATGATGGCTCGAATAGCATGAATGGAAAATGGGAAGGCCAATCAAAGCATGTGACTGCCAAAAACCTTTTGAACACCGCGTTAGATAGTTTACGTAATGTTGAAAACCTGCAAGTGGCATTACGTGTTTACGGACACAATAAAAGTTATTTGACCGGTCAGGAATGTAATGATACTAAACTGGAAGTTCCGTTTAAAAACAACAACTTTGATGAGATCAAAGCAAAAATGGCACAAATCAGACCCAAGGGAACGACTCCTATTGCGCTTTCTTTAGAGCGTAGTAAAGACGATTTCCCATATTGTAAAGACTGTCGGAATATCATTATTCTAATCACTGATGGAATTGAAGAATGTAATGGTGATCCTTGTGCGGTTTCTCTAGCCTTACAGAAAAATAACATTATCCTTAAACCTTTTGTGATTGGTTTAGGTTTAAAGGATGACTTTAAAAAACAATTTAAATGTGTCGGTAATTATTTTGATGTGACCAGTCCAACCGTATTTGGCGATGTATTGGATATTGTGATTTCACAAGCCTTAAATGCCACCACAGCGCAAGTGAATTTACTGGATTCATATGAAAGCCCTACAGAAACGAATGTACCCATGCTATTTTTTAATCCGATTTATAATGACATCGATTATCGTTATATGCATACGATGAATACTCGCGGGAATCCGGATACGTTATACATTGACCCATCTGTGAAATATGATATGTATGTCTACACTGTTCCTAAGATTATCAAAAAGGATGTTCAGATCAAACCTGCCATTCATAACATCATAGCGGTTGATGCCCCTCAAGGGTCGTTAACATTAAAGATCAATACACGTTCTACGCAGATTCAACCTATAGCGATTGTGAGAAAAGCCGGAACTATGGAAACGCTCTATGCACAACCGGTGGGTTCTACCCAGAAGTATTTGGTAGGAAAATATGACTTGGAAATTTTGACTTTACCACGTACGTATTTGTATGATGTTGAAGTCAATCAAAGTACCGATACCAAAATTGAACTTCCGAATCTGGGTCAGGTGACTTTAATTCGAAATTATGTAGGTTACGGTGCTATTTTCGTGAAACGCAACGGAAAAATTGAATGGGTCGTAGACTTAAATCAAAAAGCAAAAAACGAAACCATCAAACTATTACCTGGAAACTATATGGTCATGTATCGTGCACATAACGATCATAATTCGGAAAACACGAAATGGAAAGATTTTAAAGTTTCCAGTGGCGCTTCTACCGTGATTCGTTTCTAATTCCGTTATCGTTTCATCATGATTTCATCGAGAATCAAAGCTTCTTTTGTTTATCCAGCACTATTGGTTGTTGGAGTACTTTTCCTATTTTACTCCTCTATTCATAATGGCTTTTCAGGATTAGATGATCTTTTGATGATTCAGGAAAACTGGGATCATCTTACAGATTTAAATCACATTTACACCGCTTTTACAGAAGATGTTTTTAATGGCGCTCAGGGCTCCTACTATCGTCCTATTCAGATTCTGAGTTATATGCCAGATGCTTTTATCGCCAATAGCGATACACCCACGGCACAAATTTTCTTTATCATCAATATCCTGATGTTTGCAGTTGCTATGGTACAACTGTATTTTTTTCTGGGATTATTTGACTTTAGCGCTGAATTTCGATTTGTCTTTAGCTTGTTCTTTTTAATTCACCCTGCATTGACACCTGCGGTAGCATGGATTCCGGGACGTGTAGACATCCTCCTGTTTCTCATTGTGATCAGTTCCATTTGGTGTTTTATACTATGGATTCGTACCTCAAATTCTATATGGGGTATTTTGCATGTTTTCTTTTTTGCTTTGGGAATGTTTACCAAAGAAACCAGTATTGTCATTCCGGTTATTTCCATTTTAATCGCACTGTATTTCTCTGATAAAACACCGAATCAAAATCCATGGAAATGGGAACAATTCCTCAGTTTTAGCATTTGGAAGGCACTTATTTTAGAGGTATTCCAATGGATCAAAACCCACTATCCGATTTTAATTGGTTGGTTGCTCTCATTAACTTTATGGCAAGTGATGCGGAAAAATGCGCTGCCAGATGATCCACTTGGAATCATGAGTGCTTTATTTCAAATCAGTACAAGTTGGAAAGAACTCATCATTCTTTTCGGGACCGTATTCGTTCCATTTAATTTACAGGTATTTCTGGAGATTACCTGGCCATATATTTTAATGGCAGTACCCGGGTTTATCTTATTCTTTGCTTTACCGAAGATGTTAAACACATCTTTTAAAAATGTCTTTTTAGGGTTCTTATGGATGTTCTTATTCATCTTCCCGACTACGTTATCTGATTTTCTCAACTACCATAGATTGTTTATTCCATTGGTAGGCATGGCATTTTTACTTCGACCATTTGACCGTCAGTGGTCATTTAAAGATCAAAAACTTCAAGTGGCTTTTTTAGTTGGTTTGGCCGGATTATTCTTATACGAAAACCTACAGTTTCAAAAAGCTTTTGTAGACAAACAAGCGTTTTGGACTAATGCGGTTTACCATTCTCCTAATTCGGCTTTTGCAAATAATGGAATGGCATGGAGTTATCATTTGAATCAGGAAACCGACTCTGCATTAAAATACTATCAACGTGTAGTAGATATCAGACCGGACCGTGAAAACGTTAGAATGGGTATGGCATTAATTCATGAAGAACGAAAAGAATATGCTTTAGCGGATAGTCTTATGCAAGCGGAATTTATAGCCACTAAAGACAGTTCTTCGGTCTACTTTTATATCGGACAGGTACAACTGGAAAGACAGGATACATCCGCAGCCATTTCAAATCTCACTAAAGGTTACGGTTTTACCAAAAGCTCTCGAAATGCACGCATCTATTACGATACCTTAAATCCGCAATTGAAGCAGATGATACTTTCGAAAACAAAGATGGAATAGATTTAAAACACCATTCGGTATAATCTATCTATTTCTTGCTCTAACTCTGAAGTTCCGATGTATTTACTCTTACGAATGTATTCACGACCTTCAAAAAACACCAAAATTGTAGGATTTGCATACACATTGTAAGCACTGGACAACAACGGTTGTTCTACGGTATCCACAATCAAAAACTCCATTTTTGGAAATTGCAATTGCACCAACTCTTCCACCTTAGGTCTTAAAGCCATACAGGGAGAACACATATCATTCTTAAAATACAGAACCAATCCTGGAGTTTGTGCTATTTTTTCTTTTAATTCTTCCGGTGTCATTTTCAAAATTTGGCTGCAAAAGTAAAATGATATTTCATCTTGCTTTGTGATTTATGACACCAATATCTGATTCGAAATATTAGCACTCTCTCCAATCATCATATATTTCTATCACCGGTGACTCTGTAGTGCCCAGCCCGGTATTGATTACCACTTGTCCATACTTGTCTATAAAACGCATTAGATCTTCCAATGAATTCAATTCAATAGTCCATCTTTCTTCCTCAGCAATCCTTTTGACCATCTGCCCTTCTTTGGTGATTTGATATGTAGTCTCTACATCTTGCCCTCTTTGAAAGCGTTCCACAACGTAATGGACATCCGGATATGCTTCTTCACAGGGTTGTTTTTCCCGCACATATCCTGTTCTCTTCACAATATATTTCAAGCCGTAATCTTTAACTGATTAACCCGGGATAACGATACTTTGTTGATCTGAACTAAAGGTTATAAAACTCCCCAATGCTTTGTCAGACCAATTGGTAGTTGGATTTCCTGGTGCTGCTACTCCTGCACTAAATCCGCCCCCCACGATATCCTGCAATGAGGAATAATATTCAAACGCAGCTTCTTCAATATGTACCAATTCAATAGTCACTTCTTCTCCCGGATAGTATCTTCCATTTCTTAAGGTTCTCGTTCTATTTTGTCCGTTAAAATTTTCATCTGAAAGCACTACCAAATCTTCCACTTCTCTTTGCTCCACACCATCTACGTAATTGCGTATCCGATACCAGTTCTCCTGATCCGCAGGGTCTGTAAAATTGTATTTCACCCGGTAATGCGCTTCGGTATTAGATGTTTCTTCTTCGTAGGTTGACGCCAATCCCAATAACGGAACAGGTGATTTCATAAATGAAGAGGCTTTGTATGTTTGACCTTCTGCAACTACAGTCAATGTATATTGTTTATTCTCTTCTGCATTGATTTGTTTAACATATCTCCCCTCTCCTACATGTGGAATACTATATGTATTTCCATCTTCGTCTTTAAGTTCTACGAAGGCATTCATCACCTGAATTGGAGTCTCACTGGAAAAATACCCCGTAGTTTTATTGATCTTTACTTCAAACGGATGATCTCCTGAACGTAATCTGGCTTCTATCACTATTTGACGATCTTCTTCGTTTAACTCTATATCAATGACTTTTTCACATGAACTCAATGCCCATACTGAAATAGCCAGTATTATGAATCTTGATAACTGTATCATACTACTCAACTCTTAAAATTTAAAATTGTAGGTAACTGAAGGCACCCATCTGAATAAAGAGATTTGTACCGCGTTATTAATGTTCGGATTATCCTCGTTGGGCTCAAAATTGATAATGTATGGATTTTCTCTTCCGTATGCATTGTATACCGAGAAGTTCCAGCTGGATTCCAGTTTATCCGTTTTTTTCAAATACCATGTTAACCCCAAATCCATTCGGTGGTAATTCGGCATCCGATAGCCATTTCGCTCAGTATAATATGGTGTGGTGATTCCTTCCACAGTATATTGCCCTGTTGGGAAGGTAACCGCATCTCCGGTGTAGAAGATAAAACTTCCCGAAGCGCTCAGTTTTTTATTGATCTTATACATCGCCACTACAGAAATATCATGGGTTCTATCCTGCTTTGCAGAAAATGGTTTACCATCGTTAATTTCATCAAACTTCCTGGTGGTTCTGGAAATCGTATATCCTACCCATCCAGTTAAATCTCCTTTGGTTTTCTTTAAAAACAACTCTAATCCATAAGCTTCTCCGGTTCCATAAATTAAATCTGATTCTAATTGAGAATTTAGAAATGTGTTGGCTCCGGTTTTATAATCAATCACATTCTGCATGGATTTGTAATACACTTCGGCAGATGCCTCATAGACATTCTTTTTGAAATTCCTAAAGTATCCCAGTGAGATTTGGTCCGCTTGCTGGGGCTTGATATTATTAGAACTCATAACCCACACATCAATAGGTGTAGACGCGGTAGAGCCGGTTAGCAAATGTAAATACTGGTAGTTTCGATTATAGACGAATTTCAATGAACTCTTTTTGTTTAACAAATAGGTTGCAGCCAATCTTGGTTCTAATCCGCCCATATATTCCATTAAAGATCCATCACTAAATGTTTCTTCCGAAATCAGATTTCCTTCGGAATCAAACAGGTATTCGCTTCCCGGACCTATTCTGTGGAAAAATGAATAACGTAGTCCATAATTCGCACTCCACTTATCATTAATCTTTTGCTCATTTTGCAAATAGATGGCACTTTCATAGCCATAGGATAAATCTCCAGCATCCGAGTTAATTCCTGAATTTTCTCCGCCATCCAAACTTCCGGATGTGATCGTATGATGAATGACATTAAAGCCAAATTTGATGGAATTATTAGAATTCGGATAGAACGAAAAATCCTGTTTTAAATTGAAGTCTTCAATCTGTGATTTTATTTCAATATCCTCGCCAGCACTTTCACTTCCTACGGAAATATTGTAATCGTAATTGCTATAAATCAAAGAGGTATTGGAAAACATTTTGTTACTTATCACATGATTCCATCTAAGGGTTCCGGTAATATTTCCCCAATCAAATCCAAAATCATCTCGATATCCAAAAACATCACGTCCTAAATACCCCGAAACATAAATCTTATCCTTTTCAGTGATTTGATAATTGGCTTTGAGGTTTAAATCGTGGAAAAACAATTTAGTACTATTCAAACGATCATCTTCCAAAGGTCTGAGATATAAATCTGCGTACGATCTTCGTCCAGAAATCATGAATGATCCTTTGTCTTTTACAATTGGCCCTTCAAAGGTTAAACGCGAAGCAATCAAGCCAATTCCTCCGGTCACCTGAAACTCTTTACTATTCCCATCTTTCATTCGAATATCCATCACCGATGCTGTTTTACCGCCATACTCCGGAAGCATTCCTCCTTTATATACCGTGGCCCCTTTTAGCGCATCTCCGTTAAACACAGAGAAAAACCCCAATACATGTGACGGATTATAGACCGGAGCTTCATCAATCAAAACCAGGTTTTGATCTAATCCTCCACCTCTTACATAAAATCCGGAATTTCCTTCACCCGCTGTTTTAATTCCCGGGTTCATTTGTGCAATTCGTAAAATGTCCGGCTCCCCTCCAAAAGTAGGTACCTCTTTTACGGTATTCATACTGATCTTGGTGACACTTCCTTCGTTATTGGTTACATTTTCATTTTCTGCTTCACTAGTAATCACCACAGCTTCCAAAGCAGTTGCTGTAGCTTCCAATTCCACATCTAGAGTCATATCTTGACGTAATGAAATCGTTTTTTCTAACGTTTGATATCCTACAAACCGAAAGATGAGTGTATAATCCCCCTCCGGAATGGTTAATGAATAAAATCCGTAGACATTTGAAGTCGCCCCTACTCCCGATAATTCTTTTACCAGCACATTGGTAAATGGAATATCTTCTCCATTTGCTGCGTCTTTAATCTTACCACTAATTGTAAATTTTTCCTGTGCGATGGCTTCACCACCTGCCAGTATTAAAAGCACTATGATCATGTGCCTTAAGCCTAACCCCATAAACTTTATTTAATTGAATAATCTAACTTGCTTTTGATGTGGAGATGCATCTCACGTTATCTCACAAGCACACAAATTTTGATTATAAATTCCTATTCGGAACCCGGATTTAGGGACTATTCAGTAAACTACATTGTATTTTCAGTAAACGACATTTACGACCTTTTTAATCGGTCTTTATAAGAGCGTCCTATTGGGATTTTTACCTGATCATTGATGGTAATCTGATTCGGTTGTAATTCTGTAATCGTCTGTTCGTTTACGATATAGGATCGATGTACGCGGATAAAACCATTGTCTTGCAACAAAGTTTCAACTTCTTTTAACCTTATGTATACCAATCGTTTGCCTTCAGCAAAATGAAAACACACATATTCATCCTGAGCGGAGATATAAATAATTCTGGAAATTTTGATCTTGATCTCTGATTTACCTGATTTGAGGGTTAAAAACTCATCCTCCGTTTTTTCAATTCGATCATATTCCCGGGCTTTAAATTCCTGAGTCGTTAAAGCACTGATTTTATCTACGGTTTTGGTAAATCGATCATCAAAAATGGGTTTGAGCAAATAATCGGTGACATCCAGATTATAGCCATCAATAGCGTAATCTTTATATGCCGTGGTCAACACAATTTTACAATTGACCTCATCTTCTTTCAAAAAACTAATTCCATCTGTACCGGGCATTTCCACATCCAAAAACAAAATATCAATGTCCTGCCAATTCGGGTTTTGCTTCAGTTCAAATACTGTGGCGTATTTAAACTTACATTCCAAACGTTCATCTTCCTGAATATAATGTGCCAATAAATCTCTTGCGTGTTTTTCATCATCAACCACACCACATCTTAATTTACGTTTGTGCATGTACCGTATTTATTTTTAAATCCACTTCATAACTGGTATCCGTTGTATTTATTGCCAACGTATAGGCATTTTCATATACGGTATCAAGGATCCGTTTTACACTTTCTATTCCCACTCCAAAATATCCATCTTCTTCTCTGGCCCTTTGATAATGAGAGATCGAATTACTTATGGTAAAATGGAGCTGCGTATCCAGACTTTTTAATCTCAGCTTGACCAAAGCCCTTTTTCCTGGCACATAACTGTGCTTAAACGCGTTTTCAATAAACGGAATTAGAATTCTTGGCTCGATCATCATCTCCGGATTCACCTCATCAAAATCCAGAACGACTTCATAATGCTCTTCTCCTTTTTCCAGCTGAAAATACACGTAACCCCGAATAAACGCCACCTCTTTTTGCAATGAGATTTTGTTTTTGGTTTGATCATAGGTAATATATTTTAACAACGAACTCAACCTTTGCACCTGTTCAGAAGTTCTTTCCGGTTGAAGTTTAGATACTGAATACAGATTGTTTAACGCATTCAATAAAAAGTGCGGACTGAATTGTGTTTTTAATAATTTCAATTCTGCCTTTTTACGTTCTACCTCGCTGGTAAAATGCTTGGCTCTTTCCTCCAGAATTTTCTTAATGAGAATGGATGAGGTGTTGAAAAACAAAGTCGCTCCCAGAGCAATCATGATCACCTTTTGCACTCCCCTGGTTTGGTTTTTAACCTCAATCGTTCCAGTGACTTTATTATAAACTGTGATTTCTATATCAGGATCTTCAAACGAAAAGAAAGCCACTAATAAGTAGCGAACAAAAAACATTAAGCCGGTTAGAAATACGATATAGACCATTACATACCGCGCGGTAATGACTTTTGGCAAAATCACCTTATTGTTAAACACCACAATGGCAATCAAAAACGCAACTGTTCCTATGGATATCAGCAGGCTATAAGATACAGAATGGTATTGTGAGATAGTATAAAACATATTCCCCAATACCAATAGAGCATACACAATCTGGATGATGAGATATTCCTTCTCTTTTAACATAGCCGTAGAAAATGGTTATTGAAAAATGGCCATGGGTAAGAACAGCAAAAGCAGAATCAATACGACCAATACAATGATTCTTAATTCTAAAATGGTATCTCCCACAAAGGGAATCTTACGTGTGAATGCATCCAGGTAAATTAAAAAAGGGCTGGCTTCTTGTGGCATTTCTTCTATCACATGCATTTCCTTTAAAATCTCCTTGGCAGTATCTTCATTTCCCACCTTTACCTGCAGTTTTACTCCACCAATGGCATTGGAATAAAAATTATGCACCTGTGTGGTTAACTCATCCAATAAACGCACTTCAATCCCTTCAGATTCTAATTTCACCTTGGCAATATGTGCCTCATGTGGATATGTAAATGCGTGTACCGTAATCCAATCCATAACGTAAACAATGATAGGGATAAATATATTGAACTGCAAAAGTGAGGCTCGATGCGCTTGGCTACTTAAGGTTTAACGATATAGTGTATTAACGGATGAATAATAAGTTCCATCGTAAATACTATCATTATAACTAATTCTTAAAAAATGAAAATTTGTTCCACCACATTCTCCTACCTGATCTATTGGTTTAAATTCAATATGCATTGTATCTGTTACCAAAGAAGAGAATCTTAACAAATATGTTTTTGTTATCGTTTGATTGAATTTTTCATTTTCTAAGCCACAATCAAAAATTTCAAATGAAAATTGAAGGTCGTTCTGCCAATAACGGTCTTCAATAAATAAATTATGCGGAATAGTATCTCCCAAATCATTTATTATCTGGAAGGAATCTATTTGAAAAGTTGAATCAAAAAAATTTATATCTAACGAATCCAAAATTTCAAACCTTAAATCAGCTCCACAAATTGAGACAGGGTCTACATATCTACATTTATCTCTGCAAGAAACCAATGCAAATATGAATACTATGACAAACAATATTTTTCTCATTTTACAGTCAAATAAGCCTTCTTTTAAAATTTATTTACCTCATTCTTTCTAAAACCAGTTCATAACCCCAAAACTCTCTTGGGGCTTTATACCCAAAGCTCAATGATATGGTTGAAGTACTTCTAGAAGTAAACGACACTAAAGATTGTTCTGTTTCCGAATCTATGACAATAAAAAGTTCTAAATCATCTATGTAATACTGTCTCCATGTTGCATTCTGAAACAATTCAAAATAGCTTATAATTTCACCACTATACTGCCCCGCAATTGGAATATGAGAAATTTTCACCGAATGATTTGAATCAAGCTTTAAAGAAATAGATTTAAATAAACGTATATAATTCTCATCTGAAACCTGCTTTTCTTTAGGGATTACCATTTTTACTTCCCATATTTCATAGCAAGAACCTGGATCAATAAATTGACTTCGTACGTTTACGCTATATAGAAAGAACATCGAAATGAAAATGGAGAATGATCTGATCATTTTAAGAACTTGTTTAGAGTCTTCATTATACACGTAAATTCATACTGAACAGTTGATAAAACGCTTCATTTCCAATAAAACACTGAATTTTGAAATTATTCATTTGAAAGGCATATCTGACATATAACTATGGCATATCATATTTCCAATTTTTCCATTCACAAACATTTCCTCTAAGGTGATGTATAATTTCAGTTGATTTTGGATTAAACGTCTTGTATACCGGATATAAGGGAACTCTATTATTGTCACAAATAAAATCCATAGAAACACCTCCAACGATTGTTCCATACTTTTCTACAAACTCATCATCTGTTTTTCGCAAAGTATTCTTATGAGCCCTAACTGAACCGATAAGGCTCATAATGTAATTTCGTTCAATTAAAGTTGGAAGTCTAAAATCTGGGTATAACACATTCGAATCTGGAATTATTCCTTTATAATTTCCAGCAAAGTACTTTTCTGTTGTAAAATAATTCTTCGGGGTTTGATTTCCATCATACTCAAAATGACCTTCTCTGATTAGCATCTGTTCGAAAACTCTATCTCGCCTCCATTTTGAAAATCGTGTTGCTTGACTCTGAGTCATACCCACTACCGGGTAATCTCTATTAGCCGGATGTCTAAGATAATAATCTGAATATTCTAAGAGACAAGAGTCTATTCTCCATTTGGCTGTATCTAATAGTGTTTCTTTAAACTCTATTGAATTGACACCAAAAATGTACCTATTCCAATACATATATTCTAACCAATCTAAATTCTTTATTTCCGTTTCATCACAAAAAAGATTCGAATCAACTTGAAAACAATTAGGAGGAAGTTCCAAATCATTTTTAAAAAGAACATTCTTACTTATAGAACACGCTGATATTACATATATTATAATTAAATAACCATACCAAACACTTAAATTAACTTTCCCCTTCATTATCACATTTTCTAAGGATACTCAAACCCAAATATGAATTTTTGTAATTTATTATTCTTAAAATCGTATTCTGCAAAATAAATAGGCATATTATATCGATATAAAAACTCACTCTTAGGTCCCTGTTCCATATCCATTCGATATTCAATTGATATATTGTGTTCCGTACTATCAAGCAATTTATAGCATCCGCCTAGTTTCGATATCAATTCTTCTTTGCTTATTCCTAATTTTATTTCTTTCTCTGTGGCTAAAACCTTAACCTCTAAATGTTCTTTATGATTAAAATCCACCTCAGTCTCATTATCCTGAACATATCCTACTTCAAAGATGCTTATCTGGTTTAGATAAGAAGCAGGGTGAACCGTAAGATTTATGTATTGTAATTCGTCTTTGGATATAAATCCATAAGTGCCATCACCACTCATTGTAATATCCTCGCCCAAAACATTTTCGGTACTCCGAGGATTCCAAATACAGATTCCAATAACCGAAGTATCAGGCTGCCGAAAAAAACAATTATTCGATAGTTCCTCCTCTTTATTTTCAAGTTGATACTCGTTTGAACTTATGGTGATTGGATTCTCCTCTTCTATTACATTTTCCGTATTTGATTTTGATTTTTCAAATTCTTCAGCATAACAATGCTCCAACATTTCAGGTAATATTAACTCCATATATAGCATCCGTTTAATTATGGGGTCTTCTAATTGTTGGCTTGTCATAGAGCCATAATCCAAACAAATCATTTCTGATAAATAAACCACATCGTTTTCGTTATTACACCAGTTTTCTAACAATATGTCTTGCTGTTCAATAGCATATTCACATATGGCTTTCCCAAGCCAATTACTTTTATTGAGCAAACCTCTATGACTAGTACCATAATCAGTCCGTATTTGTAGACTTATTGATCCAATATCAAACAAAATATCTATCTCAGGCTCTGGAAAATTAGCTTCGCAAATTATCGCTTTCCGAACTAAGCTTCCGATATTATTATAGTTCGAAAACTCAAGCAACAAAGCTTTCATTTGCTTCCCATTATAATCCAACCCTCCCGAATATTCATAAAACCAATTATCCATTTCTTGGGCTAACTTATCAATAACCATTGCCTGATTTGGGGATAACTTAGAGTTAAATAAGTGTATTTTTTTATGATTATCATTAAGAAATTCACATGATATAGTGATCATTATTATCACTATTAAATAGGGTATTCTACGCATAACTTTATTTGCTAATAATAAGTTACTAACTTATCTCTTCCAATTCTATTTTAAAAGTACCGGAAACCGAAATGTATATGCTATAAAAATAACAATAATCCGTTTCAGGTTTACAAACCGTCATTTGCAATTTCACTTCTTCCACCTTTGGATCAAAAGATTCATACCAGACATCAAATATGAGAGACTGATCCATGAATTCCTTTGGCATGGTTTCTAACAGATCATGCTTAGTAAAGGTCTTGGCAAAGAATTTAGTCTGGTTTAAACTTAAACTCAATTCCACCGAATTATCTCTATATCTATCCTCCCAAACAGTATCTCTAGAGACTCTGGAAAAAGTTACAAAATCTTTATCCGAACTTTTCATCTTCACAATCAATTGAATCGAATCATTTACACCAGTAAACTTTGTATTCATATTAATTTCTTCAGGAAAGAATCGAACTATAGTTTCTTTTTTCGTCTCTTTAACCTTAGAGTCATTCTCAGAACACGAAAAACTGAAAATAACCAATAAAATAAAAACCACATTCTTCATGTCGTGATCTGATATTATTAATTTCCAAACACTCTATTCCAAAAGCTTTTTTGCGGAAATAGATTTTCTCTATTTACGTCCAGCATTTCTGTGTTATTGGCTTTTATTAAAACATCCAGGAATTTGTGGTATCCATTTTTGACCTTAAACTCCAGTTCATTTTTATACAGTGGAAAAACACAATAAATATTAATTCTACGTCCATTTCTATGAATCTCTGTAAAGTCTTTGTCATAGGTTACAGAAGGTAGGATTACCGCGCCCACATAATCTGTATCCTTACCATATGGAGTTAAATCCTCCTCGGCTTGAATCGTATGTCCTACCCCAATCCAGGTATTATAAAAATGAGGGAATTTTGCAGTCTTTTTAAGAACTGACAAAATCCAATCATTCTTATTCTTTCCGGTATAAACTTTTCCAAATTCAATACGCTTCGGAATCATCATCATCAGTTCTGAAAATTCAAAGTCATTTGGATTTTCCATCTGATCTGTAATATTCATTTTTAGGAGACTCATTCCCGAAGTCATCAAAATATTGAAATCCGTCTCTTTGGGTTGAATTAAATAAATGTCAAGATGTAAATCCAAAGTTGGTATTTCATGAAACACAGAAATTTGATCTTCATCAAAGAATTTAGCCAGATGCGCATCTATCCATTCTGGATGTTCGTAAAAATGTTTTCTATTGGAAAAGGGATTTTGATACGTTGACATTTGCCTTAGAATTACTCCTTCAATATTACAAATTTTAAGAATGTTTTGTAGTATAATTGAGGAAACACTTAATGACCTTCACCTTCAGTCCTATTTTGGCTTGAACCAAAAAGGACCAAAAAGTTCAAGGCTACCGAAAACTTTGTTGAAAGCTAACGAATAATTCCGCTATCTCACCCAAACTCGCAAACGACATTAACGCCTCTTCGAGTCGATGTCTGAGCTCAAACATGGGTTCGATTACCTCTACATTCTTCTTGCTTTCTACCAAACCTTTCAGAATGCCATCTTAATATCTTCGAAATAACACCTTCTCAAAATCAGATTTTTTCAAATCCAACCTTAGTTTTATAATAAAGCTATTTTAAAATAACCTTTATGGGGTTTCACTCAATTCTTTCACTTTTTCCGCCCAGTTATTTAAGATATCTTCTTGTGATTCATAGTCTGAGGTGTATGGTCCACAAACCACATGTAATATGGTATTCTTCGATTCTTTATCTACAGTCAACATGAACTTTTCTACATATTGCGCTTCATTAAATTCACTATCGATCTGGATGTAATAATTTCCAAATAACAAATCTCCATATTCAGCGGTTATGGTTCCTGCATTGAGGTATTTATAATTTACGGTTGTTCCTTTATCGACTTTTAGCGTATTATTCGGATCGAAAATAGGCTGTAAGAAAGTATAATATTCCGGTTCGGTGAGCACCTTCCAAATTCTAGTTGGCTCTGTTTTAATTTCAATATCAAATGATACAAAACGTGCCGGAGTTATCTTTTCGATTTCCTGATCTGAAAGGAATCTGACTTCATTTAAACGGGCACTTCCATTACCTCCATTTAGATATCTGAATCCAACAATGGAATCATTGGAAATATTCAATGCCTGAATCACAATCACCAATTCTTCTTTTTGGGTATGGCGACTATAATATCTGGCTAACCTGGGCATTTGCATATCCAAAGGTTTCGCATTTGGATACTTTTCCATATCTACAAAAATTAATGATGTTCCATTTTGAGCTTCTTCTTTGGTCGCCATTCTTCCATTTACTACCGGAACACTTTGCCAGTTTTGAAAATCTACTGCGGGAAATCCTCTTAAATTATCGGGACAATACCATCCTCCATATCGATGGGGTTCTTGTTCTTGTGGAGTCGACCGGGCCACAACTTTTTCCGGATTGTTTTGAATTGGGGTATTGCTTTGTAAGCAAGATACAAGTACGGTCATACCTAGTACGACCAATACTTTAAGGCTTATATTTTTCATAACTTTTATTTGTTTGGCTAAAAGTATGAAGCGCCTATTCCAGGTAGATTTAAGTAATGTAAATTAGTGTAAAAGTGTTAATTCTTAAGCGAATTAAATATTTTAACTATCGGGATTAAAAGGAGTGTCATGGCACTCCATAGAATTAAATAATAAAGAACAATTAGAGAAATACTACCTCCCGTGAAACCAATTCCAAATGGAATCAAATGGAAGTGAAAACAAATGTTGTATAAAATATCAATGCTAGTATGGCTATAAAATGCAATCCAACCTGTAACCAGAATTAACGCTATCGAAATTGCAGCGCTTAAAAAAATTATTTTGATCTTTTCCAATGGCTACTATTCAATAAATATCGGGTCAGGTACTTACAAAAAAAGAGATTTATGCCCTTTGCGCTCTTAAAATTCTACGTTCCATTTTGCGGATCCGTTTATTAGTCATCGCATTGCTTCGAGATGCAACGGCCCAAATGGCTGCAGGTAACCAACCGATAAGCGTAATTTGTAAAAACAAACACAATAATCCGGAAAGGATTTTACCTCTTAAAAAGAAGGACAACCATGGAACTAAAACGGCAATTAAAATCATAACGTAAATTTTGAACTAAGATATAACCACAAAAAGCCAATCACAACACATTTTATGTGAGCGGTATTATTAATCGGATGAAGTACTAATCTCTAAACCAATGGGTATTAGTTGTTTTCAATCACCTTTTTCAATCTGTTTAGGTTTTCATCCTCTTGTTCGCTCATCGCTCCAGACATAAACGACAAAATAGATTTGGAAAACATCCCATTCCCGGTAGTTGTTGAAGTCGTAGTAATGTATGTTTTACCCTCTTTCTCTACCAGCTTCATATCATAGTCCATATCCATAAAATCCATGGTGAATGTCATGGCCATGTGTGCATTTGGGGTCTTTGCCGTAATGGTTTCCTGCATCACCATTTCTTCTCCATTTTCGTTGACATAAATATTGGATACAGCGCCAACGGTACCTGGCTCACCACTTACCGGTTCAATTCGATCAATTACAGGTAACCACTCAGAAATACGAGAATCATCCTCCATGACGGCCCAAACTTCAGTTACCGATTTATTCACAACTACTTCGTTTTCGTAAGAGATGGATGGTGTAATCATACCATTACCAAAAAAGATCACAACAAGGATCACTACTACGTACAGGAGATATTTTAGATATTTCATAACAGGGAGATTTATTTTATTTCAAATATAAGTAATCGTAAGTTTTGGTTGGAAATATTAAAACACATCCCACAAAACGAGTGTTTTGTGGGATGCTTTTATCCTACTCTCCCGTTAATGTTTTTATGTTGTCTTTATAGACTCTATCGATCAAAATATGTCTTGGGTCAATCGCTGCTTTGGCCGGTAAAGAATCCACCACAAACGTAAAGGTCATTTCCGGTTGATTGAATTTGACCCGTTTTTGGTACATCAATTCTTCTTCGTCATCATCTGCAAATACACCAATATCAATCCAGTCATTCATCGGTACTTTAGTTTCTTCCCCCATGGAATCTGCTTTGATCTTTACAGTTTCAATTTCCATGGTGATTTCATATTGACCATTGTCCAGTTCTTTGTAAGTCGCCTCTTTTAAACGATTGTCATACAACGTGATTTCTTTAAACCAATCGTCTACCAAATACTGAAGTGAATCCGGTACCTGCGGTTCCAGATATTTTAAGAAGTCCAAAGAAGTGGGATATGGTGGTTCTTTGTATCTGAATTCTTCCAGGAACTGTTTCATTGCTAAATTCACCTTATCCTCTCCAATATAGTCTTGCAATGCATAAAGGATCACACTTCCTTTTCCGTAATGCAAATACATTTGGTTTTCCATTTTATATAAAGGCAATTCTTTTTGTAATTCTCGTCCCCGACCTCTTAAGTATCGATCATGATCATACTTTAAGAAATTACGCATTTTCATAGGGTTATCCGTAATGCTCTTCATCGTCATTAATGAAGAATATTCTGCAAAACTCTCACTCATTAATGTTCCACCCTGCATATTAGCTCCAACTACCTGATGTGCCCACCACTGGTGTGCCATCTCATGAGCGATCACGGCATCAATCACATTGTTTTCATTTTCATCCTCTAAGTTCACTACGAATCCAAAGGCTTCGGAATACGGCATGGTCCCTGGAAATGCCTGAGCAAACGTGGCGTATCTTGGAAACTCAATAATGCGACATTGTTCGTGATAATATGGTCCGAAATGCTTTGTATAATATGCCAATGAACGCTCTACTGCATCCAACATCATATCTACATTCACTTCGTGTTTTTCATCATAATACACTTCGATATCTACTCCATTCCACTCTCTGGTTTTCACTTGATACTCCGCAGAAATAAATGAATAGAAATCCTGTGAAATATGATCTACTTTGTAATGGTAGTAGTTACGCCCATTTTCGTTCCACTGCTTGATTAATGATCCCGGAGCAACAGCCGTTTGACCTTCAGAAGTTGAAATCACTGTTTCCGCCATGATGTAATCAGAAACACCATCTGTAAGATAATTGGCCATACAGGCTTCTGAACAATGTACTTCCAATTCAGGCATACGTTTCTTTGGAAGCAAATCATATTTCTTACGCGTATTCTTATCACTCAATTCCTGTCCTGCATTGTATCCCAATGAAGGTAAAACCGACTTGTTATTAAAGAACGTTCCGTTTGCGCATACACTGGTCGTTCCCCTACGGTTTTGGAATCCTTTGGTTTCATATTTAGTTTTAATTTCCACCTCAATGCTTTCTCCGGGAGCCAAATCTTTTTGTAAACGATACATCTGGAAATCCAGATCTTCATCATCAAAGATTAACTCTGCACCCGGAATATTGATTTCCGATTTCCAATCTCCACTTAAATTGTATGGAATGGTGTCTATAGGTTCATTCGACTCATTTTTTAAGGTCATCAGCGCACGTACATTCACATTGCGTTCTTCTGGAAAAATGTCAATGAAATATTTGATATCCGTAATCTTTGGGAGTGTAATACTTTCATACTTCTTGTATTTCTTTTCGTAATCTGCACGTGCTACTTCCACCTCATCAGATGTCACATATTCATTTAACACCTGCGTATTGTAATACACAAAACCTGTTACCAATAGCCAGATACCCAAAACTCCTAAAGTTGCAAGTCTATACTTTGAAGGCAACTGTTTTTTAGCTATTTGAAAACGAATGGCCAAAGAATTGGCTACGCCTCTGTTCCATAACGCTCCGGCAATTAAAACTGCAATAACTCCAATTAAAACCCAATAGGTATTGAACCAAATAGCGCCATATACTCCGGAACCAAATCCGTTCATATCAGAATATGTCAATGATGGTGCCCCACCGATAGACAACATATTCGTTTCTACATCCATCATCAGTAATATCAGGTCCCAAACAAATATCACGAGTACGGATACGAAATATCCAATGTATTTGTTATTGACCAGTACCTGAATCATAATCATCAAACCTGCCCAGATGATATAAATATTCAACTTGGTCATGACAAAATCTATGAAGTATACGTCCAATTCAATTCGAGTATATCCATTCACGAGTTGGTAAACTATTCCACAGACTATGAAGAACCAGCTGAGTAATGAAGTAATCGTCACCAATGACAGGGATTTAGCCGCCAGGGATACAAATGAAGTATGCGGAGAGGCATCAATGACCTCATTGATCTTATTGTCCCGATCACGCCAGATCAATTCTCCACTAAAGAATACCAGGATGATCATGATAAATAACAAAGTGGAGTTATCGATCTGATCAATGATATCGTAAGTGACCGGATAAGATTGCAATCCAAAATATTCGAATCCACCGTATAAGCCGGTAAACAATAAAATCGCACTAAAAACAAATAGAATCTTAAACGTAATGCTCTTGGCAATACTTAAGACATTCATTTTAAAGAAACTTTTAAACTGTGCCCACTCTGTTGAACCATTAAAAGTTGGTGTTAACTTCGGTAAGGTAAATGTGGTAGACGTTGATGTTTTTACTTCTTTTTCCTTTTTGACTTTCTTATTGCGCTCTAGAAATGAAAATCTTAAATAACTCACAAACAATACTACGGCTCCAACAGAAATCCAGAAAACTCTATTGATCATGATCAACCCTGAAAAAGACGGGTTCAGTGTATTTTTCTCAATTGGCGTGTAATATTTGGTAGTTAACGCATATGTTCTTGATCCAAACATATCTGTTAATGCTGCAATCGTCTCATTGTCAATATCCGTAATCAAAGACCCTGAAATCAGATACGTGATTAGAATGATCATGGCTCCCACAAAAGAGATCACCGTACTTCTAAAACTTACTGCCAAAGAATAGATAATGGCTCCTGCAAAAAACATGTTCGGCAGGATGAACAAGAAATAGTTATTGATAAAAGTCTGCATTTGGATTATCCCATATCTTTCCGGGTCTTCCCACCCCACCAATGGTGCAATATTGGAGCCTACAATTGTACCGATAAATACACCCATCAAAGGCAATGTTGAAATGATCAGAGCTCCTGCAAATCTGCCAAAGAAGTAACCGAATTTGCTCAACGGAGTACTAAATAGAATTTCATTGAAGTGATTGTTATAATCTCTTAAGGCCGCATTATTGAAAAACGCTGCACCCATCAACAAACCAAACAAACTCATGATCAGGGTAAAGGTTGTGATAATGTGTGGGGCATTTTTAAGTACATTTCCCACAGCACCTCCAATCACAATACTATCGCTGGATGTGGCACCGAAAACCAATAGTCCTATCATCAGGGTGAAGATGTAAACCATAGGTTGTTTTAAGGTATACCTCAGCTCATTTAAAAAGAAAACTTTAAACATTTTGATTTGATTTAGAGGTTATACGATTGCGTGTGCGGTATTGATCTTAGAAAAGAATACATCTTCCAGATTTGGTAATACCGGTTCAAAACCATTTCCCGGATCAGATTCACTATACACATGAATCAATGGTAACCCAGCCACCATTTTATTCGAAATAATCGAATAATTGTTTGCATATTCTTTGAGTTCTTCTCTTGAAACCGCTTTCTGATATACCTTTCCATTCAGATCATCAATGGCAGTTTGCGGAGATCCCTGATATACGATACTCCCTGTATTCATGATCGCCATATTGGTGCATAATTCACGTACATCATCTACAATATGCGTAGACAGAATCACAATCACCTCTTTACCTACATCCGCTAAAAGATTGTAAAATCTATTGCGTTCCCCCGGATCTAAACCTGCGGTAGGCTCATCTACAATGATCAATTTTGGGTTTCCAATCAAAGCCTGCGCAATTCCCACTCGTTGCTTCATACCTCCGGAAAATCCCTTTACACTTTTGTTACGCTTATCGTAAAGGTTCACTTTATCCAATAGATATTTTACCAGTTCCTTACGCTGAGAGTTTTGCGTAATTCCTTTTAGAATGCACATATGATCTAAAAGTTGTTCGGCTGTAATTCTAGGGTACACACCAAACTCTTGTGGTAAATATCCCAGAACTTTTCTCAATTCGGTAGGTTCACTAAAAATGTCCAAATCATCTAAAAAAGCACTTCCTGAATCTGCTTCCTGCAAAGTAGCCAATGTACGCATCAATGAAGATTTACCAGCTCCATTTGGTCCCAGCAGTCCAAACATGCCATTTTCAATTTCAATAGTTACATTGTCTAAGGCTTTTACACCATTGGGATAGGTCTTCGAAAGATTATTGATTTTTAAAACGCTCATGATAACAGGCTTTATATGTTTTTAAATGATTGAATCTTCAAAGCTAGAGTTTTTCGTTCTTGAATTTTGCCGTTCATGTATTTCCTATGATTTAAACCCCAAATGTCAAAAAATTGTAAATCTGAATAAATTTAGCCTGAGATGAATTGCAGCATGAAAAAATACATTAGGTTTGTTATTTAGAATCATTCTAAATAATTTTTAATGGCACACAGAATTATTAATCGCTCTACCAACGGCCTGATGTATTACTGTTCGGGTTGTAAGTTGATCCACATTGAGTTTAAGAATCTCAACTTTAATTTCTCTAAAAAAGACTTTAAAACGTTTGCAAGATATATGCGGAAAGTGGAGGGTAAAAAATGGGAAGATCGTAACCGCCATTCTCCATTTGACCGCAAGATTGTCATTCCTATTTCGGATGATAATTTTAATTTCCTACTTAACAATGAGGAATTGGAAGAATTTCAGGAGCTGTTAAATGTAGAAATTGAACACCCACTGATCACCAAACTTTTTAAGGATTTAAATAGCAAGGTAAGGTCGAATTAATTTCCAAACTGGCTTTCCTCTTTCTTTGCTAATTCCCATGGATTTTCCAACGAAATCCATTCTGACCACGATGATTCATCGGAGTGACCATAAATGCTTAGCGGATTAAATCTAATCTGATATTCTATTTTGGGTTTATACGAAAACGGCCCATAACACATTCCGTGACCGATACTTATAAATTGCGTTTCTGTTACAGGTATATAATAAGAATTTACTGTTCCATCAGATAGATTTTTCAACTCTACTTTGACGTAGAAATTACGTCTGGGTTCAAGATGCAGCCTAAAACTTGAGCTCATTGTAGGTCCACACCCCGTAGGATGAAAATTACTTTCAATAAATACCGGTTTCGATTTCCAAATGGGAATTTCTTCCGAATCCACATCTTCTTCAATAAACCATGAAATAGGTTCATTTTCAAATGTATCCACGTTTCTCTGGATTAATAGTTTCTCTTGTCGGTCTGTTAAGTGATCTATTCTCAGGTGATACACTTTTCCAACTTCAAGATGCTCAGTCGGTACCAATATCGCCTGAGACATTTCATACATTCCCAGATTTATATCTTTAACTTCCAATTTCACCAGATGTTCTGATGATTCTAAAAAAACGGGATGTTCAGTTCCTAACCCTCTAATTACCTTCTGACCTTCTCCACAACCCTCCAGAATAATGATCTCTCCAACATGTAGTTTTCCTTTATTGGGCAATGCTAACATGAATTCAGAAGCACAATCTGCAAATACTTCATTTCCTAAGAAAAAGCTCCATAAGAAAAACAGAAATGTAATTGTTGTTTTCATTATTCATCTGAATGATATAGGACTGCTATTTTATCTTTAACCACATCGATAGTTCCATTAATAATGGGTTCCAAATAACTTCCTGCAGCCTCAGCAATTTTACCTCCGGCATCGGAAGCAATTTTCTGGCCAATCTTTTTTAAAGCTCCTTTTAGAACGCCTTTAAAACTGGTATCCGGTTCCGCACCTACCTGAACAAACAATTCTTTAATCTGAGATTTACTTTCATTCGGCATATAGGATTCAAACAAATCCACAAAAGCATCCGTAGTGAGTTTGACCAACTCTCTGGAAAACGATCCATCCGTAATATGATTTAGTCTTTTGAGTTTGGAACGTAAATGATCAATGAGGTAAGGGTTGTCTATTTCGATTCCAATTTTGTCCTGGTCTTTTAGGAAAATCGGATTTTGTAATACCCTCTTTAGTTCTTCATCCAATTCCGGCACACTGGTTTGTCTCAATTTTGATTCATACAATAGATTTCGTGCTTTGGATCTTGTTACTTTTAATTGCGACACCAAATCATAAATCTCCGGATTCTTTTCAAATACCCCAAGTTTTTGAAGTTTGATAAATAAAAGAATATCGAAATCTCGCTTAGACATCGAACCATATGCCGGATGCAAATAATCAGATAGTAATTGTACAAAAACCTCTTTCACTTGTTCCGCTTCGGTTTCCTTGAGTTTTGCTATGATTTCCATATTCTTTTATTTCTTGTAAATATAAAACTCGGAATTAAATTCCGATTTGATTCCGAGTTTGTTTTTTATTCTTCATTTAACCCTCTAATTACACAACCTCCTAACCAGATACCTAATCCGGCAGAAATTGCAATTATAATTCTGGCAATGACCACATTGACACAACCATTTAGTACTGGTATGTCTTCAATATAACTTATAACCGGAATCACGACACCACCCAATACAACTGTAATTTCTGCTAAAAATCCACATAATCCTATGTTGCAATTTTGCGCCCATCTCCATGCCAATGCTAACGAAGCCAGAACCATTCCCAATCCAACCCAAAAAATCCAAGGACAACAACTAGTAAAGTATAAGGCACCTACTCCCGCTCCGAACATCACCTGCCAGGTAATCAATAAGTTCATTCCACAAGGGTTTGGACATGCGTATCCCAATCGATCTGCAACCCATCTTGCTGCAATTGCCAGCGCTGCTGCACCTGCCGCTATTCCAACTACCCAAATTAACGCGGCAGTAGCTGCTGGTACACATATCATTAATAACCCCGCTAGCATTACTACCGCTGAACCTATAGCAATTAACCATCTTGCAGTCATACACCCAGCTCCTTCTCCTCCATCATTTCCACCTCCATTGTCATCATCATCGTGATCATCATCGTGATCATCATCGTCATTTGGATTACAAATAATTTCACCGACAGAAATAGTTGTAGGCTCACAATCTGCCGGAAAATCCTGAGAAATCTCTATTTCCGGGCTTGCGCCTTCTGGGTATGAATGATTTAAAACAATCTGGTACTCTCCCGCTTCCATTTCTCTCACCACGGTTTCTCCATCATCATAATCAATATTTACCCGCGTATCTACCGCCAGACTCACGCCTACCTCAACCGTCACATTGGCTATACCATCATGGCATTCGCCAATATTCACTCCAATCTCTTCGAAACTCCCACAAACTGCACCTTCACAATCCGCTACTGTTTTGATGGTTAAAGGCACATTTGCACATTCCAAATCATCACATGTGAAAATGATTCGTCCTCTTAATTCTTCATTTACCGGTAAGTGAATAACTTCTCTGAACACGGAATTTTGTTCCCCCATTAGTCCAAAATCAAAACTACCATGCACTCCAAAGTCAATGGTAATTTGACATGGGTGGGTTGCATCATATGCAAACATCACAATCACTTCGCGCATTCTTCGTCCATCTTGCTGAACACAATCTTCAAATTCATAACTCACATCTCCAATTTCCGGACATGATCTGCAATCTTCTATCACCCCGATATCTATCACCTTATCCGGGCATTTATCTTCGGTACGAATGACGATCTGATATGGTTCTTCACGTGCATCATATGTCACTTCAAAGTTTAATACATGATTATCACCCGCGGCTAAATCCACATCATCTACGTTTTGATTATTCCCGTAATCAATAGACGCGCGTACAACTTCATTGCTTCTATTGTCGTATACCACTGAACCTCGAACCGCACTTCTATTTCCCTCACATTCAATTGGAAACAATTGCGCATCTCCCCAAACAATTGGACATGGAATCTCTCCGCATCCTGGTATTTCAAATCTAAACGGGACATCAGGACAATTTTCTGAAGTAATGATTCCTTCAATCATTCCCGGATCAAACCTTAAAATCACAGGTGCTTCCCAGGTCAATACATTTTCGCCTGGTAACACGACTTCTTCCACAGAAACATCCGCTCCAAAATTGACTGTAATTCTTTGCGCCACAGGAGAGTTTACCACCATTCTCAATTCTACATCCCTTTGTCCATCCTCGTTGCAATCTCCGATAGAGATTATCTCCAACTCTACCAGTCGCAAACAATCATTCGGTGTTTCACATGCATTAATCACAAAAGGAATATTTAAAGGTTCACATTCACCTTCGAATCTAATTTCAATCTGATGTGCTCCAGGAGGATATGAAATATCATGTAACGGTGGCCGAAAACTAAAAGGGTTTAATCCCGGAATCAACGGTCGATTATCTACAAGACCATTTCCAAAATCTATTGCTGCCATCACAATTTGAGGT
Source organism: bacterium SCSIO 12643 (assembly GCA_024398135.1). Taxonomy (NCBI): domain Bacteria; species bacterium SCSIO 12643. Next base: position 3,195,772 of record CP073750.1, on the reverse strand, counting down.
GCATTGATCGTAAACGCAACATTTAAATTACGTCCTCCATTTTCATTACAGGGTTCTTCTTCAAAAATCGGTTCGCCTTCGAGAATAGGGCATTCCGGTCCACTACATCTTAATCGACCCGAGATATTTTCCGAACAATGTTCATTTCCATCTACACATTTTGCTTCTATGGAATAAGAGGCATCGCATTTTACATCTTCCACCTGGATATTCACAGTCCAAATGCCCTCATTCACATCTGCAATTCCTACAAAAATCACATCTCCGATATTGATTTCGACTCTTATGGATGCACAGTCTTCGGCAGTTCCGGAAACAATTATTTCTCCGACTTCCAATTCGTTATCGACTCCGATAACGTCATTAATAGCAATATTACACGCCATGGTATTTAGTTTTTGTTGGTTACATTCCTAATTGAAGATTTGCATCTTCTCAAAAACTACAGGGAGGATTGAAAGAAATCGGACAGGGAGGGCCTTCTTCTTTTGTAGATTAACGAGACTTCAAAGATTGTGACACCTGAAGCACTCTATAAGTCAGGCCGAAAATAAATGATTCTTTTTGGTTTGGGTATCAGGGTAAATACGTATTTTATAATTGTGGTTTATACCCCAAAAAAGCCAAATACGCATGCGTATTTGGCTTTACACGGTTTTATTATCGCTTACTTTACAGTTGTTGTATCCATTGGTACAATATCTCCAAAAATATGGCTCAGTCCAACATATCCATACGCGTCATTAGAATCTGACGGATAATTGCTGTGACACGCAAAACAGTTTAAATCCTGATGATAGGTTTCCATTGTAGAATTTGCCAATCTACTGGTTCCTATTTCATTCCCTCCACTTGGATATTCTCCTGTTGGATATGCCCCATTCATAGTCCATGTATTTCCAATTTGGATGTAATTCTTTCTCACATCATTTCCAATCAACATCGTCATCACATTATGATTAATTGAAATAATTTCTGAATTGGATTCTGCCGCACTAGTTACATTCTGATTTGGAACTGTTCCTTCAACCACACCCCAGGGTTGATCTCTTAAAGTATTACTTGGAGTAATAGTAAATCCGCCCTTTGCAATAATCGTATCTCCAATCACTGTATCCATAGCCATATGAGGCGTATTAAACGGGCTGGATGCTCCATTCGTGCTAAAGTTCCAAACCCCTGCTGTACTTGAATTTACCGTTACTTTATTACTTTCTGTATCCAGATAGCTATAAGTCGCCAAAGGCGAATTGTTTACATGTTCGAATGTTGACCATAACATTTCAGGATGTCCGGCCACATTTCCTACCACATGAATTCCCACCAAAGCCAGCTTTGCTGTTGTCGTTCCATTTTTAATCCATTTGGTATTGGTACTATTTGGGGTATAGGTTGGAATTTCCGCCATAGTTGTCACATAATCCGAATCATTCGGTAAACTATCTGCCAATACCCAGGACATCTTTAATTCTACAGCCAATGCATCTTTATCATCAATGGTAATTCCCATCTGAGCCGCCTGTGCAACAATCGCATCTAACTCGGCTTCAGTTTCAGGGAATCTTTTAGCATCCGGGTACATCGATTTAAAGACCGCATAGACATCATTCACCAATATGGTATAATATACCAAAGAGCCGTTTTGAGACATTAAAACATCACCTCCTCCGGCTTGACCTTGCTCAGCTTCATCCACATAATCACCGTTCGCATCTACATAAATGCTTTTTCCTCCAACAGAAACTTTTTGCACCAAATCACCAGTACTTAACCCTTCTGTAAACATTGGCTTTACATTTTCAATCACCTGCCCATTCGCATTGTAATACACCAGTTTATTATCCACCAACTCCAATTTAGCTGCTTCCATATTTTCTCCCATTGCATTAGATACCAGATGCATTCCTGCATCAGATTTTTTAGGGGTATCAATTTCCATCAACTTTCCTGTTTTTGGATGAATTAATACAGGAAGTCCCTGAGGTCCGTTCTGAATTACTTTCGGGCTAAAGTTTCTCAATACCCCTTTTTGATGCGGGATTAAATAACGCTCTTGATTGGCATTTTCAGGAGATACATCATAAAATACCGGAGAGTCAAATACTCCAGCATACCCCGGGGCAGGTGAAACAATCCATAAGAACATTTGTTCTGACCAACGATAAAAATCGCAGTTTGTATTTTGCGATGGGAAATCCTTACTGTTGGCCGCATTCACCGCACCATTTTCAGTTACCGTTCCACTCGCAAACCAGGAGTTAAATTCTGAAGGTGTAATCGGGCAAGAATTCAGAGAATTATCTGGAACCACACTCACTGTTGCTGATTTCACTTCCGTACTTTTTCCTTTTTCTGCAGGAGCGCAAGAATGCCATAAAAACGTGACCAGTGACATTGCAGTCACCACAATGGAAATATTCCATATTGACTTTTTAAACTTCGTTACCATTTTTGATTTTTTTTGATTGATAATAATTGATTCTAAGTGTTTTGCTTTAGGTTTCCGAAATTAAATCGCAGCTAACTATTTGACATGGGTGTTTTTACGTGTTTTTCATTTTATGGCAAATTACTTACGCATAAAAAAAGGGCCGCCTAAAAAGACGACCCTTCTTATATTCACTATGGAGAATATTGGATTTACATTTTTACAAATCTGATTGTTTCTCTGGCACCAGAGTAATCTACGATTTCTACGATGTACACACCTTCTTCCAAATCAGACACATCAAAGCTGATGTATCCAGATTGATTATCGATGTTTTGACTTTTCAGTACTTTACCTAATAAATCAATCACTTTGATACTAGATGGTCCATCCGTGCTAAAGAAGTAATTTACATTTAACTCCAGATTAGTTGGGTTTGGATATACGACCACTCTATTCTGATCTAAAGTTTTCACGTTTGTACTTTCAATCACCTTAACTTTTGGAATCGCCACAAATGGGAAATCATGTCCAGCAACAGCTGTTTGTAACATTTGATTTGCCTCATAATATACCTGACGATCGTCAACTAATGTTTCTAAAGTTTTAATGATTTCTACATCAGCAGCATTTAACATTCTAGATTCTTGTGCCAAACCAAGTTTGATATTCTCTAGAGTGTACCAGTCAGCGTGTAAATCCAATTGGATTCCACTTAACTCACCAGTTGCCTTAGTGTAGTCTCCTTTGTGGAAATAGTAGTAGTATGAAACTAATGACTCATCTAAGTCATAAGACCCATTCATCAATGTTTGATACAATGCATCCATTTCTTTTGTTGAAGTATTTGCACTTAATGCAGCAAACCAGTTTGAAACTTCAGTATTAATATCTCCTACCTGAGATAATGCTTCAGGATAACCTTCAATTAAAGTATTACTACCTGCAATGCTTTCAATTACATTTCCTTCCGGAGAGAATTTAGGATCACAAGTTTCATTGTAATTTTCTTTCAACTTGTCATAATCTTCAGTAACCTGAGTTCCACAAGAAGCTGTAGAATAGTATTGGTTTCTACCAACGGTTACCGGACCACTTGTTGCCAATACACCGAAGTTTCCATCCGTATTGATTGGACAACTGATAGCACGGATATCAATTGCACCTAAACCGGTATTGTTACTTGCAAAAGTATTTCTACCTCCACTTGCAGCACTACCAGCAGCGCCAATGTTTCCTTGTGCATATCTTCCATCAACACCAAACTCAGTGTAGTTGTATAAGAAGTTATTCGTGATCAACGGTAATGCCGCACATGAACCTGGTGATCCTTCTACCAGAATCGCTGTACTTGCTTCAAACACACAGTTACCACTGAATCTCACTCTTTGATCTTCTCTTTCAGCCACTAAATAGTAAATACCCAATGCTGTTGTTCTGTAATCATCTTCCATGTTGATGGTATTACACATCACATCAATTGAAGATCCGTACGCTACATGAATACCACAATATCCCATATCAGCCAACTGATTTTCCTTCACTGTTAAGTTCGTTGATTTAATCATTTGGATTCCTGATTCAAAACCTGTAATGGTATTGTTTGTGATAGACGAACGTGATACATCCTCAAAATAAATGGCAGAATGTGAATTCCATGAAACATTATTTTGTTGGAATTTATATCCATACAACATCTCATTTGAAGTGACATGAATAGAAGATGATGCACTTGATCTAATTTGATGTTCGCTTACAAAAGCTGCCGTTGGATCAATAGAGTTCACTTCCATTTCGTTGTTATCCACATTTACATTGTAAGATTTATTGATATCAATACTTCTGTACATATCTGTAAAGTTGTTATCCGAAACAGTCGCTGTAGTTTCATCAATTAATGAAATTCCATAGAATTTTTTACCTGTTCCGGTTCCTGATCCTTCCTGAACACTCACGAAGTCATTTTGTGAAATATTTCCAACGAATCTGGTTTGCATTGATAAGATTCCCCAGTGATCCTGTGCATAGGTCCCTCCACCTAATACAGGTTCTCCGTATGGAGAGTTACAATCTACACGGTAATCAATTTCATTTCTGTCCACATTGAATGTATTACCTGTAATTCCATCCATAAATGTGACACTTCTGGTTCCGATACCTACTCTACAGTTTTCGAATAAGTTATTGGCTACTCTTACGTATGCAGCATCCATATTCTGGAAATCTAATGCCACCTGTGCATTTTTGAATGTAGACTCATTGATCACACCATACGCCTGATCTTTGAATGCAAATCCTAACCAGGTAGTATTCATATCACATGGACGGAATACAGAGTTATTCACTCTTACCTCAGCATCTCTACTGAATACCATTCCAGCACATTCTCCGAAGATGATATCCACATTGGTTAAATCAATTGTAGCACCTACCACATTTACGATCACATTATCCGGAATGTAATACTTACCTTCCCATAATTGATCCGCGATAATGGAAATACTTGCCGGAATTACGGTGTAGTCAGTTGGTTTAATATCATCTAACCAACAATCACCACAATCCAGTTCATAGTCATTGTTTAAACCAGGTTCTATACCCTGAGGGACCGTTCCGACATCCATACTACCAATGACACCTCCATTTAGGTAGAAGTCTCCATGAATTACAAAATCAAATCCTCCAGCAGACTGGTCTAAACTCGCAAGGAATGTAGATGTCACAGGCCAGCAATAACTCGTTCCAGCGATTAAGCTAATTCCAGGTAATGTACCCACAAATGCACCATTTTGGTAAATATTCACGACTACACTTAATCCACCTGTAGTTCCGTCCGGAGCTTCTGGCAATTCATAAGTTATACAGATTTCACCCGGGCCACATGTATCTGTTTTTTTGATATCCATATCAAAATTTCCGGTTGGGTTTCCACTACAACTTCCGCAGAAATCATCAATATAGGTGTAGCCATAGTGACCACCATAACCACAATCTTCATTGATAAAGTTTACTTCAATATCATGTCCCATTAATGAAGTTAAATTCATTTGAACACAAGTCCAATCTCTATACGCGATACTTCCTTGAGTTTGAAAAAATGGGTCATTCAAATCTGCATAAATCTTTTCAGATCCATTTCCTAGATTCACCAATCCGCTCACTTCAACACCTCCAGCAGTGTGGTCGATCACACGCACCCAAAAAGATGGCTGAGATTCTGTTGGGTGATTTGGATCTTGTAAAACCACCGCATACCAAAAACCAGTTAAGGCATTCGCTGAAGTTACAGTGAATCTTTTAGAAATCATTTCTGCACCATTACCATTAACCTGGTTACCAATCCTTAAAGAATTGCCGGTACCTGATGGCGTGGTATTAATTGGCACATTTGGATCTGCTCCAGCAGGAACAATAGTATGTCTGGATGAAGCAGAGTTAATCGGTCCACTTTGAAATCCAGTACTAAAGTTGGGGAAATCAGGTAAATCAGCAGCATCTAATGATCCATATTCTCCAAACCAATCTGCTGTTGATAAAGGGGATTCAAAATCTCCATTTCCACAAACTGAAGTAGGCGTTGGTACGGCCATCGCACTTCTAGGAGTGGACTGAATACGTTTGTAATCTTCCAATTTAAAGCGATAATATTCGCTAAACGGAAGTTCGTGTTGGCGGTGATGGTCCAATTGGTTGTACTCTTTCCGTACATCTTCTTTAAAGCCCTCGGGCACGACCGTCTCCTGGGCGAACAATGCGGGTTGAAACAGCATCGCACAGATTAAAATCAAAAAACTTGTCTTGTTTTTTTTCATAATTGTTATGTTTTAAGTTAATAAATAGAAAATACGTGTTTGGGATGGGGGGATTACCTGATAAACAGTGAGTCGGGTTTCTGACTTCTTAGATATGGTATTTCGATTTTTTGAAATCGTAAAATCGGGTAATATGCATCCAGCATACCTGTGGTAGTTAGCTTCATAATAGTAAGTTATGCCACCCTAATTGAATAAAGTGTTGTTTAGTATAGTTCGCTAAAGAATCGGTAAGTTACTCCTTAGACCATGGCAAAGTACGACACGTTCACGATTTCATCCATCAGGGTAAATACGGAAATTTATATGTGGTTTACACGATTTTTTCAATGTGGTAAATACGTACTCAACAGCATTCAAACCTCCCACAAGCAACTATTAAACAAACAGATAGATCAAATCACGATTTACACTCTCGATTCAGATGTATCATTATGTTAGGCATCCATAACAATATATTACGTACCAAAATCTGATTCCACTTTACGAATCGGGATTCAGAAATTCATTGTATTCAAAATTTAAGGCATAAAAAAAACGGGAACAATTGCTCCCGTTTTAACGTAATACCTAAATTATACTATTGACCATATTTATTTAACTCTTCTTCGGCAGCTTTTACCACTTCCCTTTGCTGAATTAGTTTTTCCTCATTTCTTTCTTCTGCCTCTTTGAGTTGTTTTATTTCATACCATAGATTTCTGATCTCTGCTTTTAGATCTAAAATTTTATCCGTTCGCTTTTCGATATCTTTTTCTATATCCTTTCTTTCCTTGTCCAATTCTTTTAATTCCGATTTTGCAGTTTTTGCATCATCTTTATTGGCATAATTGGTTGAAGCAATACTATTCTTCTTGGAGGTATATCTATCCGTTGCGCCTTCTAATTGCCCTTTTAATAAACTAATCTCCGTTTCCTCACTTTGAATTCTTAAAGAGTCTTTATGAATCGACTTTTCTGCATCATCCTGATCTTCCAGGTTTTTATCTCTAATCTTAATCAGTTCTTTCAATTTCACGTTCTTTTCCTTCAATTCTCTGGTCAGCACTTCTTTATAAACCTGTGCACCAAAGTTGGCCAATAGCTTGCGTACTTTCACACTCACTCCTTCTTTACCATCCGGGTCTACTCTCACACCATCAATAATAAAAACGGAATATAGTTTTACACTATGGTCTTGTTGAACTACCGTTGAATAAATGTCCATTGGATCAGAATCCACACTTTCAATAATGATCCCTTTTACGGTCAATTGATCATTCTTAATTTCTGCTTTTACTTTTCTTTTTTCCAGAGATTTTTTCCAGGAATTCACTACATCCTTTTCTAATGCGCGATCAACTTCCAATACAAAAACAGTACTGTCTTTGGCATTTAAGAGTCTCTTTCCCGTAGTGATTTTATACCCTTCCTGTGCATAGGTGACTCCTGAAAGGAAAATAAACAGAATAATAGCAATCAGATTTGTGCGGTTCTTTAAATTCATTTTTTAAATTTTAGAAGATAAAAGTAAACCAATATTTCTATTTATATGGATTCACATCGGGCTACTTTAAATCCGCTCGGTACCTATATTAAATACCACGGATCACTTTCCCGATAATTTCCCTGGTCATATCCGGGTAATTTACTTTAACATTACGCGCCTTATTGATCCAATCCTGAATTTCACTTACACTTTCCTGACTTAAACCTTTCAGTACCGGCACCCCCATTTTCTTTAGGCTCATCGCATTACATTGCTGCTCATACTGGTTACTCATTGGAATCACCATCAGTTTCTTTTCCATGAACAATGCTTCTGCCGGAGTTTCAAATCCCGCACCACAAAGTACTCCTGCACATGATGCTAAACTTCTGATAAACGCCTCATTATTGATCGGTTTTACTTTTACGTTTTTATACTGAAATTCTGAAGTACAGAACTTAGAAAACACTTCCCAATTCGCATTTTCTACCTGAGACAAATAGTTGATCAATAGCTCGTTTCCATATGCAGGTAAATACACCGTAAAGTGTCCACGATTGGTTACCTTTAATTCACGAATTTGCTTACGAATTACCGGTGTGAAAATATGATCCTGATACTTCTCGAAATGAAATCCATAGGACTGTTGACTTGGGGCATATTTTTTTAAAATCAACTTTCCCAATTTAGAATCCTTTTCCGGTTTTGGCGCTTTTTCATCGATTACAGCAGCCTGATGACTTAAAGATACACTTGGTACATTTTTCAATTTTGCCGCCCAGGCAGAAACAGGTTCAAAATCGTTAATCACCAAATCGTATTCACGAACCGGTAATGTAAATATGTCTTTTAACAAGCGAAACAAACGAAATGACTTCACCGTTTGCCATAGGTTTACGCCTCCATTTTTACCGAAGATAAAACTCAATCCATTCAAACGATATTTAATATGAAACGGAATAGTAACATCTGATTGAATTCCGCTAATCAACACATCGACATCTGCGATCTCTTTTAATAAGGGAATAATATCATTGGCTCTACTTAAATGTCCATTTCCTGTTCCCTGAATTGCATATAATACTTTCATTCTTTTCTACATTTTAACTGCGTCAAATTCAAACTCCTTTACCAGATCATTAAAGATCTCTTTTGAATTCGCCATCATTTCATTTTCACGAATATCAAATTCGGTTTCTTCCCCATTTAAGCTTTGCGCTATAGGGTCCTTTAAATATTCGTAGATTTTCCATTGACCTCTATTAAATTCCAGAGCGGTCATATTTTCAACCCAGTCACCTGAGTTTAAATAGGTCACTTTTCTTCCTTCCGGGCCTAAAACTTCTAACGATTGTGGTTGATGGATATGTCCGCATACGACATACTCGTATTTTTTATACATGGCCATATCTACAACAATCTTTTCAAAATCGTTGATATGACTTACGGCTTGCTTTACCGTATTTTTTATTCTTTTAGATAAAGACAATCTACCTCTCCCCATTTTTTGGCTTACCCAATTCACAAATGTGTTTAATAGAATCAGCATATCGTATCCGTGACCACCCAACTTTGCCAACCATTTGGAATGCTTCATAGTCACGTCAAAAACGTCACCGTGAAAAAACCATGCCTTTTCTCCATTTAAATCTAAAACCAGTTTATTGACAATTTGGAACGAGCCCATTTGAAACCCCTTAAACTTTCTCAGCATCTCATCGTGATTCCCGGTAATATAATATACCTGCGTTCCTTTAACCATTAGAGACGTAATGTATTTAATGACCTTCATATGTGAGGTTGGAAAGTAACGTTTGTTAAACTGCCACATATCTATAATGTCTCCATTAAGAATTAAGATCTCCGGATTAACGGTTTGTAGGTAGTTTAATAACTCTTGTGCTCTACATCCATAAGTGGCTAAATGCACATCCGAAATGACCACAATTTCTACATCTCTTTTTTGACTTTCCTTTGTCATAGCTAAATAATTATTTCGATTTAAACTTTGAAGATCACATAGATTTCATTGTAAAATTACCCTGCGCATTTCATCGTGTCGTTTTCTCTGCGTTAAGTATTACTCAAATAATCATTATGTTATGTAACAACTACATTAAGAAATGTATTGCGATTTGGGTGTTTTTAACTCGTGTATTTAACAATTTATAAAACTTGATCGGTAGATTATTAACGGTAGCTTAACCAAATTCTATCATACCCGAAACTTTTAAAATAAGTTCACCCTGCTTATTTGCATCTATACAATAAGATGAAGCAATACATTACATTTTTTCTTTTAATTCTAAGTTCATTAAGTTGGGCTAAGAGCTTTAATGGTGTGATTAAAGACGATCAAAATTTCCCACTTATTGGCGCACATGTTAAAATCACTTCCTTAAATCTACATACCGTTTCAGGAATGGATGGGAGTTTTCATTTTCCGGAAATTGATACCCAAACCATTTTACTGGAAGTTTCTTTTATGGGATTCAAAAACTGGTCTCAAACCATTCAAATGGATCAGCATACTTCTCCTTTAGTGATTAAAATGGAAGAAAATGCGACTCAACTTAATTCCTTTAATCTCATTGCCAATGTAAATGGGGGAAGCATGGCCGGAGCACGTTTAAAAGAAAAGAAATCCGAGCAGGTGATTAACATTACTTCATCAGAGGCTATTGCGCTTTCTCCGGATAACTCTGTAGCCGAAGTTATTCAACGTGTTTCGGGCGTTACTCTGGAAAGTAATCCAAGTGGGACCGGATCTTCATTTACCATTATTAGAGGAATGCCTAAAAGATACAATTACACCCTGGTTAATGGGATCAAAATCCCGAGTTCGAACAATAAGAACCGATTTGTTTCTTTAGACCTCTTCCCTTCTGATTTGTTAGAGAGATTGGAAGTCATTAAATCTCTTACTCCAGAAATGGAAGGAGATGCTGTAGGTGGTGTGGTAAATATGGTGATGAAGAAAGCACCTGAAAAACCTACTTTTAGAGTCAACGCATTTGTGGGATATCATTCCATCTATTTCAACAATAACTTCCACTACTTTGATGCTTCTAAAACCGATGCTACCAGCCCTTTCCAAAAATATGGCCCGGATTACAAAGCCTCTGCTGATGATTTCACCACCGAAAACAGAGAAACCTATACCAAAGAATTTGCTCCGGACATGTATGCCTCTTTATCATACGGGAAACGCTTCTTAAAAAAGAGATTCGGATTGATTGTAACCGGAACGGCTAATCAAATGCACACAGGAGCGAGGTCTGTACGCTTTGAACCAAGCACAACCAGAGACGGAAGTAGTTTACCCGTACTGACCAATATGACTGAAAGATTTTATTACAATAGTGTCACCCAATTCGGTTTAAATGCATTGGCAGATTATTACATCAATTCCAACCATCAGATTCAACTTTCGGGATTGTTTCTGAACTTAAACAACAACCAACTTCGAGAACAAGAAAAGAGCCGTTTGTGGGGTGTTAATCCGGGAGATCCAACTCCTAAAGTGATCAGTCAACGTTTTCGCCAAACCACAAATCTCATCAACAATTATACACTACAGGGAGATCATAAAATCACCAAAAGCCAAAAAATCAAATGGGTAGTGGCTTATTCCAAGGCTCAAAAAAAACGCCCCGATCATGCGGATTTTGTAACGGTTAATAATTACTCGTTGGTACAGGACCAGGAAAGCATCTTGATTGCTGAAGATGGAGATAACCAAAGAAGTTGGGAATACAACACCGATAAAGACATTACCGGAAAACTGGATTACTCCTTTGATCTGCAAACGGATCAATCTAACCTGACTTTTAAAGTGGGTGGTTTATATCGATTGAAAAACAGAAATAGCTTTATTGTCACATACAGATTTAATCCGGACCCTGCAGTACAGGCTTACGGTTACGACTGGAAACCAGATGATCCAAATATTACTGAATATGGTACCTGGGAAAAATATGGTGATGTACAATTTAGAATCCGTAACCCGGAAGGTTCTACCCGAAATGAATTGAATAACAATGCGCATCAAAACATTGCAGCTGCATATGGACAGGTGAAATTAAACCACGCGCAACTCATTGAAGTTATTGGGGGATTACGTATGGAACATACGGATCAGGGTTATGAACTTTTAGCACCTCGTGCAGATCAGGTTCCTTCTCAATCATCAACCTATATAGATTATTTACCCAGTATTTCTTTGAAATACAATCTAAGCGATAAGAGCAACGTACGCTTCTCTTACTTCTACTCTATTATCCGTCCGGGATACTTTGAAATCATCCCTTATATGTATCGAATGGAAGACTACATTGAAATGGGTAATCCGGATTTAAAGAAGATTCGTACCCACAATGTGGACTTACGTTATGAAAACTATTTTAACCCTACCGATCAATTATTAGTGGGCATCTTCTACAAGCAAATCAACGATCCGATTGAGTATGTATTAACAGACGGAAAAGACTTTGGTATTAACGATATCGTACGGAGACCTGACAATTTTGGCACCGCCACTAATTATGGTTTAGAGATTAACTACATCAAGTATCACAAAACCCTTGGAGTTAAATTCAACTACTCTTATACCAACTCTTCGGTGACTACTCAAAAGTCATTACGGTCCAGAGAAAACCCTGATGATGATACTTCTCCAATCATAACAACTTCCATTGATCAAACACGCCCGTTGCAAGGTCAATCTGCACATATTGGGAATATCTCATTGCTATACAAAGGACTCTCTGACGGCATCAAAGCACAGATTTCCGGTTCATTTACAGGAGAGAGAATCCGGACAGTATCTAACTTTTACAATAACGATGAGTGGGAAGGAAACTTCTTCAGATTGGACTTCTCAATAGAAAAAGAATTCAAAAAAGACTTTGCAGTTTATCTCAAAGCGAGAAATCTATTGAACTCTAAATATCAAACTTTCATCAAACAACCTGTGAGTCAGGAAAACTCAGAATTCCCTTATCAGGGGAATCCCGGAGATGACGTGTTAACCGGTTCAGAGCAGGTGGGATTAGAGTTTAGACTTGGTGTGAAACTTAAATTATAAAGACTATATATTAATTAAAATCAAAAATGAAAACAAAAAGTACACTATCAATTTGGGGGCTGGGGCTTTCGCTATTATTCATGACCGGAATGGCATCTTGTAGTAAAGATGAAGAACAAGTTCCTCAATTTAAAGAATTAACTGCTGCGGGAGAAGTTTCCGGAACATGGGATGGGAACTCCATCGTAACCATTACCGAAGATGTGGTAGTTCCTGAAGGACAAACCCTAACGATTAAAGCTGGCGCGAAAATCATCTTTGACGGTGATAATTTAGGATCAGCTACTGCTCCGGAATTTCAAGTAAGAGGTAAATTATATATCTTAGGAGAAGCTGGAAAAATGGTCACATTTACTGTTCCTACTGACAAACAAACTGAAGCAAACAGATATTTAGGTCTTTGGGGAGGTATCCAATGTGCGGCTACTTGTGATGAGTTAGCGATTAAATACGCACGTATTGAGTACGCAGGAGCACCTGCAGGTCCAAGTTCAGTATTTGTGGAGCAAGGAGAAGATGAAGGAGACCCACGTTACGGAATCTTCTTTGGTAATATTGATGGCAAATTCGCTTTACACCACTCTGAGTTATTAAACACTGCTGATGATGGAATGCGTGTAATCGGTGGTAAAATTTCTATCTGTCACAACTTCATGGCTTACATTGGTGAAACTGGTGGTGAAGCGATCAACCTAAAATCAGGTGTAGAAGGTGATATGGCTTACAATGTATTCTACAACTTAGCGACTAACGGAACAAAATGGTCTAACTCCGGAAGCCGATCTCCACAAACTGATTGTAATTCTTACAACAACACATTTGTAAACTGTGGATGGAGAAGAAACAAAGAAGGTCGTGGTGGATCTGTTAACATTGAAAAAGGTGCACGTGGAAATAGCTACAACAACTTAATGGTAAACTGTAAATACGGTGTACGTGTTGTAGGTGGTGACGATGCTGCTGATATCGCAAATACGAAAAGTAACTACAGCTGGTACTACGGAAATGAGCAAATCATGGTAGATGAGTTCTACCCTACTCATGGTATTTTGGATGCAAGCATGACCGGAAACGATGTGGCAGGCGCTATAAACGAAAACGATCCAATGTTTGAAAACTACAATGTTCAAACTGGTAAATTAGAAAACCTGGCGATCGAAAATGTGGATTTCCACTTAAAATCAGGTTCTAACGCATTAACTGGAGCATATACTTCATTTAGCCCTAAGTTTAGTTCTTTATCTATAGGAGGAATTACCTTCACCACACCTAACCCTAGTTCTCATTTTGGTGCTTTAGCAACAAAATAAGTTTATTCTTTTTCATGAAAAGGTGCTGTTTACAGCGCCTTTTTTTATTTACTAAATAATTTTGCATCATGTATAAGATCTCTAATTACACCGTGCTTATTTTGAGTTTCTATATGGCTTCTATTGGATTGGTTAGCTGTACTCAGAAAAATAAAAATGATGATCCTCAAAACCCGGGTGAGGATACTTTGATTTTTGATCTCAGTTATAACTCTCTGCAATTAGATTTGGATACCGTCCATTTTAATGCACAGGTTCCCACATCAAATCTTTTACAGCCTACCCTGGAAGAAGCTTCCGGAATTTTAGCTTCTCGTAAAAATCCTAATATGTACTGGCTTCATGAAGATTCGGGTTCTGACGCAGCCATCTACCTGTATCATGAAGATGGCACCCGAAAAAAGAGATACGATATTCATGGGATTGAAGCACGCGATTATGAAGATATTTCTTACGGTTTCGGGCCTCAAAACAACTTAGATTACATCTACCTGGGGGATATTGGAGATAACAGCCAATCCAGACCTCATATTACTATTTACAGATTTCCTGAACCGGATTTTATGGCGGATAGTATTTCGAGCGATATCCGTCAAGTGGAAGCTTTAGAGTTAACATATCCATCTAGTGATGATCCTGAAAATGCAGAAGCATTCTTTATTGATCCGGTTTCAGGAGATTTATTCATTTTCTCTAAAAACACTACCTTGTGTAAGGTGATGACTTTAGAAGCACCTCTTCCATTTGGCAAAGAAGCAGGTTTAAAACACATCGGGGATTTGAACTTCAGATATCAAAAGATTACCGCTGCCGATATTTCTGCCGATGGTAAACATATCCTGATCAAGTCTTATGATTATATCTACTACTGGAAACGTGAAACGAATCAAACGGTTGTAGACGCTTTACAAACAATTCCGGTTCGATTAACGTATCAGGCGGAACCACAAGGAGAAGCCGTTACCTGGAAGCCCAACAGTATGTCTTACGTAACCATTAGCGAATTTAAGTCTGGTGTATTACCAGGATTTAGAGTTTACAATCCTTAATGTAAAGCATCAAATCCGTTCGAAATTTCCAGAGGTGGATTCATACCTCTGGCCACGTCTGACCAATCTACAATTTTGAAGTTCTGATTGATGGTATCTCCATTTTCCATGTTATACCCATCCTGAATTACCAACATTCCATTTGGATATCCTGGTAATCTCAAATTCAATACATCTAACCCATCGGTTTCTTCTGTACCATCAATTTGATCCCCATCCTCCACTGCAAAACTTCCTCGGTATTTATGCGGTGCTTCACGATCAAATACCGCATAGGTATTATTCCCCTGGCTTGAAGCAATCAAATATCCTTGGGTTTCATCCACATAATACAAGGCAATCCCTTCAATATCTCCTTTTAGTTTGGTACTCTTTTCCAATGAGAAAATCAATTCCGGAGCTTCCGTACTATGCGCATCAATATTCCATTTCCAGATTCCTTTATCTTCTTCAGCAATGTATAAATACCCTGTATAATCATCTGCTACCAGACCTTCACAGGTATTTCCAAAATCATACGTCTTTACAATTTCTCCGGTTAAATTGCTATCCGCCCCGTTTAACTTCCATTGTTCCAACTGTCCTTTCTTACTAATCGCAAAAGCATAAGCCGTAGAATCTTTTTTAGATTGGTACATGGTAAACCCGTATACCGGATCAATGTTCGAAACAAATGAAGAATCTCCCACGGGGGTTAATTTCCCATCCTGATGAATTCTGAAAAAGCTTAATGTATTGCTCGTCCTATTGGTCGCTCCAATCAAATCTATGGTATCACTTCCCAAGATAAAATTATAACGTAAATCAATATTGTTGACACGACCTACCGGATACTGCGCTACACGGTTTCCTTTCAGATCATATACTTCGATTCCTTCTTTCTTATTGGTTCCAAAGATTAAGCTATGGGTACTATCTTTTGAGTTAATCCAAATCACAGGGTCGTCTGCAGCATCATCATCAATAGAAACCGGAGTAGTTTGTGCCATCGCTTTAACCTTAGCTACTGCAATGGCATCGTTAAATTCTCTGGTCTCCGTCATACAGGTATTCATTAAAAAACCGTACCCTACAGTAAGTAATGCCAAAGACCAGTTAATGCTTGTTTTTTTAGGTGATTTCATTCCAATTCTTATTTGAAACAAAATTAGAGGCACTATGATAACTCTGAATTAAATCGATATTAACTTCATGCTAACTTAGGCCCTGTCTATGTTACCGTAATTAGAATCTAACTTTTCCGAGATCGTAATAGATCTTTATGGAAGGATTAAAACTCCAGATACATATATGGGATATCCGCTACATTATCTTGCATCAAAAGATAGACACAAGCTGCTGTAAACAAAATAGTCAGTACCACCGTGTAGAATATTTTATTGAGCTTTTTCATAATATTCTTTGATCTGCATTGCTGTTAAATACGCCCCATATTCCGAGATATGTTGTACATCTGAAAATGTTCCGGGAATTTTACCCTGAGCTGTACCATCTAAATATGGTTGTTGATGCTCATCCAAAATCTGTTTGATTTCTTTCATCACCTCATGATGCGCGGGTACATAATCCGGGTTTTTCTGCATTCCATATACTTCATTGACCGGACCTACATAAAACAAACAATTGATATCATATTTCTCTACCAATTGAATAAAAGCACGTAACATATTGGACTGGAACTCCGATTCCTGATCTATCACAGTAAATCCGTTATTCTTTTGGGCATATTCATGAGTGGAATTTAATTCCATATCCAACGTTTCTGTCATTTGTTGGTATACATTTCTCAGTCCCACAGAATCCACTACCAGATTCTTTTGGAATTTATCCTGCTCTTTTTCAGAAAGTATTTGATTTAAATCATGATAATACAAACTTCTAAAATTATCCACGATTCTAGCCCCATATACCGGAACCGAAACCATTGGAGCTACGGGAGCCATAAACTCCTCATAGATTCCTATATCTTTAGCTGGAGACTTCACTGCACCTACTAATCCATTGGCGATATATCTGTTATAATAATCTTCTCTGAAATTATTGAGTCCCTTTCTCCAATACGTGGGATTTATATACAATATGAGGTTTAAATCTTTAAATACTTCGGGATTATCCAGAATCAATGGGAAATATACATATGAACATCTCCCTGCTCCTCCAAAACTGTAAAAACGATGTGCTAAAGTGGAGTCTTTATCCAGCAATCCCCAAAAATTCAATCCATCCATATAGATTCCAGTTTCAGAGGTTCCTAATACCAGATAATCTTCATCCGCTTTGACCTGCTCTAAAAAACTATATAACAATCTACTTCCCGATTTGATATGCTTCCCTTTTGGAACTTCCACTTGATCTGAAGAATCCTGAAGTAAGATATATCCAGGAATCAATACACCTACAATAAGTAATGTGCAACATGCCGACACCCACAAACTATTTTTCAATACATTCTTAGTTGTTAACATAATCTGCCATTTTAACGGTGGTATAGAACCATCTACTACTATTTAGTCCGGAAACATATTTTAAACGGATCTCATAATCTCCCGGAGCAATATGTCTGTTGAGACCTTCATGGGCAAAGTTTCCATGTATATGATAAAAATTATACTTGCCTTCCCTATGCTCTGTGTCCACTTGCCATTCTCCTCCTTTTGGTCGGTATTCTACCCAAATTTCGTACTCAGGCATTTCCTTATAATTGGCTTGAATAGCCCAACCATAACCGTCAAAATATCTCGTTTCTGCCGAAACAAATTCCTCAAACTCTGCCGGTAAATAAATTTCAGATAACATTAATTCCTGCCCTTTTAAATCGGATATTAAGGTTCGCGCATTCTGACCAAATAAAGTCGCCTGTAATTCCGAAGGATAAAAAGCATTGTTAAAGTAATAGGTGACTTGTTTCAATTGCTTCTGTTGCCCGTTCTTCAAATGCAGATTCACATTCACTTCAAATAGTGCTTTATCCAACCTTTGCGGTAATACAAAGTAGGAGTTGGTATTATTGGGCTGAATATCTCGATACATATACACCTCATGATCTCTTGCTCCAATAAGTTCAATATCAATACTGGAGATTTGCTCATAATCATCTTGAAGTAAATCCACTTCTAAAACCGGCATTTTATCATAAACCACCGTAGACACTTTCATCTCTGATGATCCTGAAGAGAATAAATTTTGGCCAATAACCGATATCGTTGCAGTTTGATAGTTAAAGAAAAACCATCCGATGGTCACTACTATAAAAGTCACCAAAACGCCACTATATTCGGAAATTAATTTTCGGGTTGAAGAACTTTCCTGAGGCACCATTTTTTTCAATGCATAAATCTCCCAGAGTTTATAGAAATATAAAAACACCCCGTGCCATAATCCCCAATAAATAAAGTTCATGGTCGGTCCATGCCAGATCCCGCAAATCGTAAAAGTGATTAAATACCCCAATAGCGAAATGGTAAGTCTTTTGGTGTTTGGAAACCAACTGGACAAATTCACAACGACCGGTTTAAATACATATTTAAACAGGAAGTTCGAAAATGTCATATGCCACTTCTTCCAGAACGTTGATAGATTCTTGGCTCCATAAGGATTGTCAAAATTCTCCGGTGTTTTAATTCCAATCAAATATGCTGTTCCGATAGCCATATCCGAATACCCTGAAAAGTCTAAAATGATATACGCAGAGTACAGCAACAAACTATACATCAATCCTACCTGCCACACATGATTCACCTCAAACAAAGCAAAATCTGTTGCATATACGGCAATTACCGGAACCAGAACAAACTTCTTGATGATTCCTACAAATAACTTAAACAACCCTGTTTTAAACAGCACCGTATCGTATTTAAATCGATCTATAGTTACCCAATAATCGAAGTTGTTGTATTCATCAATTGGACCCGCAATAAACGTGGGAAAAAATATGATGTAATTTAAAAACGATCCAAGATTATATCGATGGATTTGACGCTTTGAGCTTTCAATCAAAAAGTGAATCAGACGAAATAAGATGTATGACAATCCAACCCGTTGTAAAAGGTCAAAATCGGCTATCTTATAGTTTTTCAGTACAAAGAGCGTGATCAAAACGCCAATAAATAAAGCCAGAAATGGTTTATTCTTTTCTCTCTTACTTAAGAAAACACCTCCATAATACACTCCAATAGAAGCGAGTATAATCAAGCTCAATGAAGCGATATTGGTGAGTGTAGTCAATACGACTACACTTCCCAATAGCAATAAGATGTTCTTAACCGATTTATGGGTTATAAATGATTTTGCGACATTGTAAACAACAATAAAGACTACAACATAGAAAAAACTGATATTATCGTTAAATATCATATTCCTATTTCAAGTCAGCCAATTGTTGCTCTAAAATCTTCACTTTAGCTTCAGCATCTGCTAGTTTTTTACGTTCCATAGCTACTACCTTTTCAGGTGCATTATTTACGAAACGTTCGTTCCCCAGCTTTTTATTTACCGAAGTCATAAATCCCTGTACATATTTCAATTCTTCTTCAATCTTTGCGGTTTCTGCTTCCACATCAATCATTCCTTCCACAGGAATGTAGTATTCCGCATTATTTGCTACGAAAGTGAATACACCTTCCGGCTTTTCCTCTACGGTCGTTACTTCACTTAGGTTGAGAAGCTTGATTAAAACAGAATCGAATTTAGCACTTACTCCGGACTTTCCATTTACCATCAGTTTAATGGCATCTTTATTTGGAATTCCATTATTCAATCTGAAAGTACGAACTTCTGTCACCACATTAGTAGTGGCATTGAATAAATCCAGAATTTCTTGATTTACTTCTTTCATCTCCGGCCATGAAGCTACAATGATATGATCGTTTTCTGCTCTTTCTGTAAGCAAGCTCCAGATTTCTTCTGAAATGAAAGGCATGAACGGATGCATTAATTTCACGATGATCTCAAAATTGGCAATCGCTTCTGCTAATGTTTTACCATCAATTGGCTGCTGGTATGCCGGTTTGATCATTTCCAAATAAGATCCACAGAAATCATCCCAAACCAGTTTGTAAGTCGTCATTAGCGCTTCTGATAGACGGAATTTAGAGTAACTATCTTCCATTTCTTTCATCGCTTCAGCCACACGAGACTCAAACCATTGATTGGCCAATACAGCAGATTCCGGTTGTGCAATACTGTCATCACTATCCCATCCTTTTACCAAACGCAAAGCGTTCCATACTTTGTTTGAGAAATTACGTCCCTGCTCACACAAACTTTCATCAAATGGTAAATCATTTCCGGCAGGAGACGTCAACAACATTCCTACACGTACCCCATCCGCTCCATATTTCTCAATCAATCCGATTGGGTCTGGGGAGTTTCCTAATGACTTACTCATCTTACGACCTTGCTTATCGCGAACGATCCCGGTCAAATACACATCGTTAAACGGTTTTGCACCTTGATATTCATTTCCCGCAATGATCATTCTCGCTACCCAGAAGAATAAAATCTCCGGTGCAGTTACCAATACATTTGTGGGATAGTAATATTTAATTTCTTCGTTTTCCGGATTTCTAATGCCGTCAAACACTGACATTGGCCACAACCATGAAGAGAACCAGGTATCCAAAGCATCTTCATCTTGTTTTAAATCCGATACTTTTAAATCTGCATTTCCGGTAGCTTCTTGCGCTAAAGTCAATGCTTCTTCAATGGTTTTTGCCACTACAAAATCGTTTACCCCTTTTCCGTAATAGAAAGCCGGGATTTGATGTCCCCACCACAACTGACGAGAAATACACCAATCACGTACATTCTCCATCCAGTGACGGTATGTATTCTTGAATTTTGAAGGAATTAACTTCACCTCATCATCCATTACCAAATCCAAAGCAGGCTTAGCCAACTCTTCCATCTTCAGGAACCATTGTACCGAAATTTTAGGTTCAATTACGGCACCTGTTCTTTCTGAGGTTCCTACTTTATTGGTATAATCTTCTACTTTAAGCAATAAACCTAAAGACTCTAATTCTTTTACGATTTCCTTACGCACCACAAAACGATCTTTCCCTTCATAATGCATTCCATAAGCATTTAAAGTTCCATCATCATTCAGCGCATCAATGGTTTCCAAACCATTTTTATCACCGATCTCTTTATCATGAATATCGTGTGCAGGCGTAATTTTTAATGCACCTGTTCCGAATTCTACATCTACATAATCATCGGTAATAACCGGAACCACTCTTCCTACCAATGGAACGATAATTTTCTTGCCGTGCAAGTGTGTGTAACGCTCATCACTCGGATTTACACAAACAGCAGTATCTCCAAAAATAGTTTCCGGACGTGTCGTTGCTACAGTTAAGTATTCATCTGACCCCTCAACCATATACTTCATAAAGTATAGTTTTCCGTTCAGTTCCTTATGGATTACTTCCTCATCACTAACTGTAGTTTGCGCTTCGGGATCCCAGTTTACCATTCGGTAACCGCGATAGATCAAACCTTTGTTGTACAAATCAACAAAAACCTGATTTACAGACTCACTACGAATATCATCCATAGTAAAAGCCGTACGATCCCAATCACATGAAGCTCCCAATTTTTTTAATTGCTCTAAGATGATTCCACCGTGTTTATCGGTCCAATCCCAGGCATGTTTTAAAAACTCTTCACGTGTTAAATCTGCTTTATTGATGCCTTCGTCTTTCAGCTTCGCTACCACTTTTGCTTCCGTAGCAATAGAAGCGTGATCGGTTCCCGGAACCCAACACGCATTTTTCCCATTCATACGGGCTTTACGAATCAATACATCCTGAATGGTGTTATTCAACATATGTCCCATATGCAACACACCGGTTACATTTGGTGGAGGGATGACTATTGTAAATGGCTCTCTTTCGTCTGGCTTAGAATTAAAATATCCTTGATCCATCCAGGTTTGATACCACTTCTTCTCTACCTCTACCGGGGCATATTTACTTGAAATCTCCATTACTAAATCTGTATTTTTTTAATGGAGGCAAAAATAGTTTTTTGGTCTATTCCAGCTAGGCTAAAGCCCAATAAAATCAAACGAACAATATCAACAATTACTGATAATATTCCACAACAAATTCATAGATCCAATTATGAATTTGTGCTTTCTGATCTTTAGAGGCTCCAATGAATCCGTGATTGGCTTCAGGAATGATATGCAGATGATTTACAACTTCCAAACTATCCAGTTTTTGACTCAATTCTACACTTTGACTTAATGGTACAATTAAATCTTCATCGCCCTGAATGATCAAGGTGGGAGGTACTTCCTGATGGGCATATACTCTTGGTGAGTTTTCCACTAAATATTTGGTGGCTCGTGCCGAATCGGTTTTAGGATCAAATCCAAACAGGTGTTCTGTGATATTTACACTGGACTTAATCGGTTCCGGTAATTCTTCAATGAGTGCATTCATAGAGTCTACGGTGTGTTGATGATAAATACCCTGTAGTTCATTGGGGCCATATATATCTACGACATATCGCAATGGATACGTGAATACTTTATCGGTATACTTCTGGGCCGAGTCAAATGCCACCATCATGGAGATATGTGCGCCCGCGGATTCTCCAAAGATGCCTACGTTATTCAAATCAAAGTCAAATGAATCTGCTTTTTGCTCCACCCAATACATGGCTTCATATACATCTCGAATACAATCCGGGAAAGGTGTTTTGCCATTTCGCGCCAGCGTGTAATTGGGGCTTACAATGGCATAACCGTTGGCACGTAGTCGATTAAAAACTTCATTGAAACGATTGCTATTCACAGATTCCTTAAAACCTCCAATCCAGGCTCCGCCATGTACAAAAACCACTACCGGAATCTGCTCATGTTTCCGCTCTGTGGGCATATAAATATCCAATTCCTGATTGGGACGATAGGCTTCACCATAAATGATCTTCCCTTCCAGAATAGGTGCTTCATTTGCAAATAGAAAATAGGTTAATGCAACAATCGGAACAATCAGCATCAGTAAAATCAACCTCACCCCAATTTTCCATCTCTTTTTCGCCATAAATCTACCTTTTTATTGGCCGGCCAAAATAAGAATATCTTTTGGGTCTAAAATCTTTTGCGCATAACCATTCTTAGAAACATGAATCATTGCCAAACCGATCTGCGTGGTACTTACCACCGAATTTGGAGCCATTTTTTTCATAAGTTTCAACAGCCAGGTTAAATTATTGATCAGGACTTTGTAAAGTTTGCTACTTGGTTGAATTCCATTTTCAGGAATGATCATTCCCGGACGAAAAGCAAATGCCTGTTTAAAACCCAATTTAAAAATATCATTCTCGGTTCTTCCCTTTACACGTCCCCACATGCTGCCTCCTTTTTCAGAAGAATTGGTTCCCTGTCCTGACACATAATTGAAGGTCATATTTGGATTTAACGCGTATAACTTTTGCGCCAATGCCATGGTGAAACCATAGGTCATTCGGGTATAGTCTTCTTCTGACATTCCGGCTGCACTTACACCCATACACGCGTAACAGGCATCATACCCTTTGAGTTGATCTGAAATAGAATCGAATTCTGAAAAGTCTTTGTGTTGCAATTCATTTAATTTGTCATGTGTTATTCCTGTAGATGACCTTCCGATCACCAAAACTTCCGATACATCTGAATGGTTTAAACATTCTAATAACACTCCTTTACCTACCATTCCTGTAGCCCCTGTTACAATTACTTTCATCGCTAATTCTTTAAATATTTCCTTAATTGATCTAATGCAAAAATTTGTGTTCCATGATCTTGTTCCACATGGTAAATCTCTAACATGGATTTTGCTACATCCTGTCCTAAAATGCCTTTATACTTTTTCAAAAATGGCAGGATCGCAGATAAGGTATTAATGACTTTACCTCCAATGACTTCGCCCAACCTGAACTCCGGACGCTCCCCCATCAGCACGCTTGGACGGATGAAAATACAACGTTGGAAACCCAATTCCTTAACATCCCTTTCCAGCTCCCCTTTCATTCGGGAATAAAACACACTGGATTTTGGATTGGCACCAGTTGATGAAACCAATACATAATCCGGCACTCCATTTTCACGGGCAAATTGCGCCATGTGGAATTGATAGGTATAATCTACCTTGTATTGAACTTCTTTACTTCCTGCGGTCTTTATGGTCGTTCCCATACAAGAAAACAAAACATCACCTTGAATGTGTGACTTGTATTCCGCTAATTGATCAAAATCAATTAAATGTTCCTCGATCTTGGGGCTCGAAATTTCGGGTGATCTTCTGGAAAAGATTTTGATTTTATTAAATCTCTGATCATTGACCAATTCCTGAATCAAATGTCTGCCGACCAATCCGGTCGCACCTATGACTATGGCTGTTAGATTTTGTTGCACGACTCTAAATATTAAACCTCAAACTTTTGTCCGATAAATTCTTCTGATACTTCCCATAGTCGTTTGGCCACTTCGGCATCATATGCATGTGGAAGCGCTTTTACTTTTCCGGGTTTACCTTTCATTTCATTAAACCCGGTGGGTCCCACATAATCTCCACCCTGAATATCTGTTCCCAAAGCGGCATATAATGTTGGCAATGCCGCTTCTTTAGGGGCATGAATAAAAAAGGACATTAAAGGCAGCAACAACTTATACAATGTTTTGTTGAGATGTTGCCCTAAATTGGTATTGGATGCTCCGGGATGTGCGGATACCGCTATTGTTTCGCTCCCCGATTTCCTTAACTTACGATCTAATTCCAGGGCAAACATCAAACAAGCTAACTTACTTTGTCCGTATGCCCCCATTTTGGAATATTTGACTTCCGCATTGAGATTTTCAAAATCAATCCGTCCGTTTCGATGCGCTATGCTACTTAAGGTAATAATCCTCGCCTGCGGTGTTTTCTGAATGGTTGGATACAATAAATGCGCTAGTAAAAAATGCCCCAAATGATTCACTCCGAATTGACTTTCAAAACCATCTTCGGTTTGCATAAAGGGCGGCATCATGATTCCCGCATTTTCAATCAGGAGGTCCAATCGATCGTATTTGGTTGTAAAATTCTTTACAAACGCCCGAACGGATTGGAAACTTCCTAAATCCAATTGAATCACTTCCAACTGCGCTTCCGGAAATTGTGCTTCAATTTTAGATTTTGCTTTATGGGCTTTATCAAAATTCCGACAAGCCATGATCACCTGTACATCCTTTGAAACCAAACCTAGAGTTGTTTCATAACCCAACCCAATATTGGCTCCGGTTACAATGGCCACTTTTCCTTTTTGAGAAGCGATATCTTTAAATTGAAAGCGCATATCTAAAATCAATTCTTTATGAAACAAAAAAGAGACTTAAAATTAAGTCTCTTTTTTCAAATCTTTATAGGAAATCTACTTTTCCGGAATCTAAATTATAATAGGCCGGAACAATTTTCACTTTACCTTCATCTACTGCGCCTTTAATGATCGCTGATCTGGTCATTAAATCAGTTGCAGTTAATTCCGCATTTTTCTTTACAATATCATTAATCTCAGCACCTTCAGGACTTGCTGCTAAAGCCGGAGCAATATGAGATAATAAATGGTTTAAGTTGTATCCGTTGTCTCCTCCGGCAGCTGCCGCGGTTACGGCTCCACAACTTTGGTGCCCCATCACTACGATCACTTTTGATCCTAAATGAGCTACAGCATATTCAATACTCGCGATAGAAGAAGTATTTGCTACGTTACCTGCTACACGCACGGTAAAGATTTCTCCCAATCCAGTATCGAACGCCATTTCAGGAACTACACGGCTATCTGCACAACTTAATACAATGGCAAATGGGCTTTGTCCTGAGGTTAGATCTGTTCTACGTTCAGAATCAAGTAATTTACCTTCTAATCGGTCTTGCACAAAACGCGCATTACCTTCTTGTAATCTGTTTTCGATTTCTTGAATATTCATCTTCTTTTATTTTTTACCGAAAATAAATGATTTCATCTCTGAAAAATACATTTCCAAATTAAAATGTCATTAAATTCTCTGTCCCTTAGATTTAAAGGCGTGATCACTTAATTTCCTGCATTTCTCTAATCTGTTTTAAGATCATTTTTTTGGGAGTAAACGGAATGAAATTCATCATCATTTTTTGGCCAAAGGTCACTCCTGAAATAATATCCAGTTTCCCATCCAACATCGCCTGATATCCTTCTCCGGCTACCAGATCAGCTGTAAATGTATTTTTAAATAAATCGGTTTTATCCATTCCTGAAGTTTCGGCAAACCCGGTAGCTGTAGCACCCGGAAGTAATGCCGTCACAGTGATATTGGTATCGTGAAGTTCTTCGGCCAATGCGTTACTAAATGAAGTTACATAAGCTTTAGTTGCGAAATATACCGCTTGCAATGGCCCGGCCATTAAACTGGCTGTTGACGATACATTCAAAATCTTACCTTGATTTCTTTTGACCATATCAGGTAAAAACAAACGGGTTAAAGCCGTCAATGCAATAATGTTCAAATTGATCATGGTTAAATCAGATTCCCATGGACGTTCATGAAACTTACCATGTCCGCCAAATCCTGCATTATTAATCAGATAGTCTACTTGAACTTGTGCTTGTTTCAATTCATCATAGATTTCTTGAGCCGCATGGGGTTGTGATAAGTCTTTTACGACTATCATGACTTTAGACTGATATTGGGTTTCCAACTCCTTTTTTAATTCCTCTAATTTGCCCTGACTCCTCGCTACGATTACCATATCACCGCCTTTGGTCGCATGTATTTTTGCAAATTCACGACCGATTCCACTTGATGCTCCTGTAATTAATGCTACTTTTTTCATGACTTTTGATTTATGAGACAAAGGTCCGGGACTTTGTCGGTTTTATTTCAACACAAAATACGGATTAAAAACACTTTTTGCAGAATTTGGATTTTAACATTTGTCCTATTTTGGCTTGACACTTCGCTCCCCTTCGACTCCGCTCAGGGCACCGCGCTCAGCGTCCAATCCAAAAGGATCAACCGTATAGAATAAAGAAAAAGTACTCATTTAAGTGTTTTAAAAGACGCTCAGGGTTCTTAATCTCATCAATCAAACATGATCTTATAAGTTTCCAAAACACCATAAGTTTCAAATCCTAAACGGCTATAGATTCTTTCCCCCATTTGGGATGCGTGTAATACCACATACGGACATAGAGCGGATTGGGCTTCGGCTAGTAAATATGTAGTCATTTTATGACCTATGCCCTGACCTCTTCCTTCGGGTATGGTTCCTATCATATGTAATCCGGCATATCCTTTTGAATCGATAAATAAAATCCCGCAGCCCAACCACACTTCATCTTTGACATAACCATAGAGTCTAATCGTATCGGTTGAATCTATTAGGTTTTGAATGATCTCATGATCTACATAATAGCCGAATGATTGTGAAGCTGTTTTTGCAAATAACACAGCTTGTGCATTCGATTCAACCTTTTGAATATGGATATCTTGAGTATAATCCTGATTAACAGATAACCGCAATGCCATATTTTTTTGACGAACCGCAACTGTTCCCAACTCTACACCTACAGGTAGTTTTTCCGGAACAGTAACCAATCCTGGAATTTTCCGGGCAATGTACTCCGATTTGATTTGTACGTAAACTTCAGTTTCGTTTTGAACACGATATACACGTTTGGGCCAATCAGAATCTTTAAGGTCAATGTAGTTCCAATGCTCGGTTTGAACTAATGTTTGATTTTGTTGTCCTACAAAATCCCACAGTTCGAATAGATTTTCTACGATATGTTGGTTCATGAGTTCGTATTGGTTTGATTGTGTTTCAAAAGTGGGTAATTTGTTTTTGTATGGTGTTGTCTGGGGTTAAATTAACAAGAAATAAACTTTGGAAGCTTTATGTTCTTTTTTTGCTTGACACTTCGCTCCCCTTCGACTCCGCTCAGGGCACCACGCTCAGCGTGCGGCCAAAAGAATCAACCGGAATGGAATGAAGGAAAAGCACACAAATCAAAATTTAAAAAATGTGCTTAAAAAGTTCAAGGCTGAAGAAAGCTTTGTTGAAAGCTAATTCTTCATTTCATTATCTCACCCAAACTCGCAAACGACATGAACGACTTTCCAAGTCGATGTCTGAGCTCAAACATGGGTTCGATTACACTACATTCATCGAGCTTTCTACCAAAACTTCCTAAGGCCGATTCTTATACAATATTGTTTTATTGTAATACATCAAATCCCCCAATAATGTATTATTTCTTAGTCTTTTTGGTCAGTGGTAATGTTCCATGCTTGGAATTGCGGTCTCGTAGAGACCATAGCATGAAGAGCAAATGGAACCATGGTCGCTTGCGAACCACCTTCCAAAAAGTGCCCTTTTTTTCGTTCTTTTTTTGAGGCAAGCAAAAAAAGAACATAATGAACCGTTGTATTTAACATGATAGAAAAGACGCTCAGGTACTTCATAAAATACAATTTAACAAATAAAACTTTCAATAATATTTGAAAGTTCGAAAAGTTTACTACATTTGTGTCATGAAATTAAACGAAGCCAAGGAAAAATTTATTCAACAATGGGGCAGTCTCGGTTCCAAATGGGGAATTAATAGAACTATGGCTCAGATTCATGCCCTATTTTTAATTACCGAAAAAGAATTAAGTGCGGAGGAAGTGATGGAGGCTTTAAAAATCTCCAGAGGCAATGCCAATATGAATATCCGTACCCTGATCGATTGGGGATTGGTATACAAGGAATCTAAAATTGGGGAACGTAAGGAATTCTTTAAAGGCGAAAAAGACATTTGGAAAGTCGCACAGCGCGTGATTAAAATTCGTCAAAGACAGGAGTTAGATCCGATAGTACAATCGCTTACAGAATTACAAGCTGTAAAATCAACTGAAAAAAATAAAGAGGAAGTAGATCACTTCTTAGAGCAAATCAATAATATCAAATCATTGGCGGAGCTGGCAGATACCTCTCTCACCAAAATCAGTAACTCCAATGAAAGTTGGTTCCTCAGAACCTTCATGAAGCTATTTAAATAATTTTTTTTGAAACAAACTTTCAATATTTTTTGAAAGTACAAAAACTACAAAAATGTCATTCAATACCATCGGTTATCTCATTTACATCCCCATCACCATATTTATTACGGTATACGTGGGAAAGCAGTGCCACACGCATGGCATTCATTATGTCAAACCTTCATTTGCCAACGAGGAAATCGCAATTGCAGTCAACAATATGTTGCTCGTGGGGTATTACCTGGTGAATATCGGTTACGCGGTCATCCGCATTCAAAACTGGGAATACATTTCCTCGTTTACGGAGCTGTACAGCTCCATCAGTACACACGTTGGGCAAATCATCATGTTGTTGGCCCTACTCCACTACATCAACATCAGTGGACTCTCACTTTTCAGAACATTTAATAAATCAATTATACAATAACTTAAAATCAGTCATCATGGAAAATTTAATTACAGTCGCATACAGTATCTATTTACCTATTGCGTTAGGACTCACCTATTTTGTAGCCAAGTCTCTATTCAAAAATGCCAGGGTTTTTATGTTGGACATCTTTCATGGCAAGGAAGAAATCGCTTTTGCAACCAACCGTCTTTTTGAAATCGGATTCTACCTCATGAACATTGGCTTTGCCTTACTCATCTTAGAGATCAATTCTTACCGTGCTTTTAACAACTACCAGGTTTTGATTGAAGTACTGTCTTATAAAATTGGCGGCTTCTCTATCTATCTGGGTGTGATTCTATTCTTAAATCTGTTCTTGTTCTTTAGAGGACGTAGAAAATCTAAACTCTCTGCACAAAACACTTTAAAGATCGTAACACCTAATGCCGAGTAATGAAAAAGATGGTCATTGCAGGCGGCAGTGGGTTTATAGGGATGCACCTGGCTCAATTCTTTACCGCAAAGGGATATCAGGTAATTATTTTAACCCGTCAACCCGAACACCACGACAACGGTATCACTTTTAAGAATTGGGATGGGCAACATCTCGGTGAATGGGTTTCTGCACTGGAAGGTGCAGAAACCCTCATTAATCTGAGTGGGAAATCTGTGGATTGCCGATATACCAAAAAGAATAAAGCCGCCATTCTTAATTCCAGAGTTCTGCCTACGCGGGTATTGAGTCAAGCTATAGCCACCTTAAAACACCCTCCGCAATTGTGGATCAATGCGAGTACGGCTACCATCTACAAACATTCTCTGCATAAAGCCATGACCGAATCCAACGGAGATATTGGAAATGATTTTTCGATGGGTGTGGCCCAAGCCTGGGAAAAAGAATTCTTTACACTCTATACACCCAAAACCAGAAAGGTAGCTACACGCGTATCGTTGGTATTGGGCCCGAATGATGGTGTATATCCGGTATTGAAAAGACTTGCTCAATTTGGATTGGGTGGTTATCATGGCACCGGACAACAAAAATTTGCATGGATTCATATTCAGGATTTGCTGCACATTTTTGATTTTATCGTGCAAAACGATACCGTTACCGGACCGATCAACTGTACCAGTCCGCATACCATTACCAACCGGGAATTTATGGCTGCCTTAAGATCTTCTTTACATATTCCTCTTGGGATTCCAACACCGACTCCACTATTGAATATTGGGGCCTTTTTTCTCAGAACCGAACCGGAACTTATTTTAAAAAGCCGGTATGTGTATCCGGAGAAACTTTTGCAATATGGTTTTGAGTTTCAGTTTGGGGATTTGAAGCGGGCTTTAACGAGTTTGAGTCATTGAGTCTTACGAACTTTCAGCAGATGGCCATAAAGATTTTCTAATCCACTTTACGGATTGAATATCTGTAATATGTTAATCTGCTAGAGGTACAGTTTTCTTTTCAAATTCGTTCTTTAATTTATTGAGCTTTTTGACTATCACATCTCGGTTCTTACTAGATTTAACCCACTGAGGTAGATTTGTGATCATAGAGTATTTGTGTCTGCCATCATCTTCTCTCAACTTAGCTTCAACATATTCTCTTAAATAGTCTAAATGGTTAGTATTATACAACCAAAGTACATTGTCTTTTATGCTGGTTTGAAGCCATAAATCAAATCCAAAGTACGGATCAGTGGCCTTGTCATTACGATACCGATACCATTGAATTTCATATTCTCTTTTTGTCTTACAAACTCCACAAGCTAATTCATATGATTCATAAGGTCTTCTTGTAGGTTCTGTAGTATGGGATATTCCACTTCCACAATATCCACATGCTCGGTTTATAAAGCCCTGTACATATCCGGACCATTTATCATTCTCAGAGTCTTGAAATCCACAAAATCTACAGTTACATACCGATTTATGTCCTGTTGGAAATGGTATTGTATATTTTGGTAATTCGGTTTTAACTAAAGCAGGTTCTGAGCACTTTGGACACTTAACCCAAATCTCTTCACTAAAATAAACTGTTGGATATGCTGTTTTACTGAATTTCATTTTTCTTTATTGTACGAACATATATACCGTTGTATATCTCCCCTACAAGTTTAACGATTTCTCTTATAACCATAGCAGGTTCTATCCGATCTTAATCAATAACAAACGACTACAAACGTTTCTAATCGGATAACTCTATCTAGAGTGAATGTTAACCTTCTTTCGTCTCATTATTAGTTATACCTTTGTAGCGACAACACATTTTAATAAATAAATCGCAATGCGAAAATTTCAAAATCGGTTTAAACAGAAAATCTTGGGAGAGCATACGGGTGAAAGTCCCGAGACCTATCTAAGCATTGCTTGGAATGTGTTGTCAGTGACTCTCCCTCTTTTTATTCATTTAATCCATTTTACTCATGACAACACAGAATGGTCAAAACGGTTACCCGAATGGTAATCACTGGAAAACACTCAATGGTTCAGTCTTCATCGAATCAAAAACCCCAATTCCCTTAAACGCTTCAGAAGCGGAATTTATTGACTTTGTCAAATTTCATGGAATTGATGAACTCATCAAATCATTAAAAATGGTTCATGATTTTGCCTTGTATCACACCGATTTATCTCTGGATACTCAAGAGAAAAATGCCCTTTTTAATTTAAAAATTTTGTGGGAAGGCTTTGAGCGGATGGGAAAAGTTTAAATCAAAAATTAAAGCAGACGGTTAATTGCGATCGTCTGCTTTTACCTTGTTTGTTACTATTAGAGAGATTTCCTAATTGTTTTATGGATTGGAAAGCTATGATATGTCAATCTGCTAAGGGAACAAGCAATTACTTATAGCCATTGTTGTGTACCTTATTTATTTTTCTTCTGTTATTCTTATTATTTTTTCATTTTTAAATTCAAACATATACTGTCTGTATTTAAGGGTCATATTGTCTTTTTTATTTGGGTCAAGAAAATATTTAACGCCAATAGTTATATTAAAAGGTAAATTTATATTCCAAGAAGACCTTATCTTGAATTCCATATTACAAAGGTCTTGGTTCTTAGACTTTATGTATTTTTTAAGTTCCGTGATGCCGTTAAATTCAAATTCGGTTTTCCATTTATTATTCTTCTTAAAAAGAATGTTTTCGTCAAGATCTTTAAAAATACCATCCAAGTCATTTTTATTGCAGGAATTTATAAAGTCTCGGACTTTTTTTCTTGGAATCCTTTGCTCTTTCCTAATTTCCTTTTTCTTGTTTCTTATGTATTCCTTAAAATCATCATTCACTAAATTTCCCATTCTGTAATAAGCAGAATGAAAAGCTTCTAAAGGTGTTTTATAAAGTCTATCTTTTAAAACTTTAGTTTCATCATTTTCATTTTTGGTCCTAAATTCATTAAGAAGTAAGTAGCCTTTTTCATTAGTACTTTTATTGATTCCATTAACGATATTAACAAAGTAGCTTTGTTCTTTGTCCTCAAACAGTACTGTTATCCTTGGATTGAATTTTGGCATGTTATTCTTTGATTTTCTTATTAAGTATTTAGTTTCGTTTAATGGATTTTCTATTGGACGTCCCCAACCGTCAGTACATAATTCAGATTGATATCGAGATATTTGTAATCTTATTTCCTTCCTACCTTTCTCAGGATTTTCAGTAAACTCATATTCTGGAAAGCACTTTAGTATTTCTGTATCCAATTCCCATTCTTCATAGTCGCTGGTAAGGTTAACGCTATAGTTTTCTTCATACTCGAAAAAATAAATCGGAAACTGAATTCTATTTTTAATAATGCTATTCTTAATCACGTCTAAGTCTGATTTTCTGTTTATCCGAATTGAGATTTGAGTTTCTATCATTCAATTAGTGTCAGTTGGTCATATGGTAATCAACGTTCCATATATGGTGCTGTAGCATCCCGAAGGATGCTATGCACTATACATCTTGTTGTGGTGCGTTATTTTTTAGCGAATTTGGTTCTGTTGTTGATTAATATTGAAAACAATGCTATTCTTTAATAAATTTAGCCGAAAAAGATTTTTTAGCTTGTTGAGCTACAATGATGTAAATACCTTTTGGCAAAGAATGGATATCAATAGTGTTGCTATTTAATGGAGATAATATCAATTTACCCGTTGCATCATAGATTTCAATCGTTTCCATTTTATCACCCTCAATATAAAGCACAGTTTTAGCAGGATTTGGATATATTTTTAGTGGCTCTAACTTTCCGTTTTCCACTATAGAAAGGAATGTATCATCCCATAGGAAAGGGGTACCCCTGAAAGAACGACCATTATCCATCGTTAAATGACTAAGGGTTGTGAAACTAGAACTTGAAGGATCAAACTCGACCAAAGTTCCATATCCATTTTGTCCACCTGTTCTTGCTGTTGAATACAATTTGTTGTTGAATAAAGTCCATCGTGCATTAAATCCACCTCCATCTGTAGCTTTGTTAAAGCTATGTTCAGTAGCAAAAGTGCCAGAAGCCATATCAAATGAAAATAGATAGCCCTGATTGTTTGTTCCTAAAAAATTGGTGGACCCATAAAGTTTGCCGTTGTATTCTACCAATCCGGCATTTACATTTCTTACCAAACTGTCAAATTGGTGTTCAACTGTAAATGTGAAAGTTGTTGTGTCCAATGAATAGATGACCCCTACATTATCTCCAGGAGAGGAACCCAAAGTACTGGGCTGGGTCATTCCGTAAATCTTACCATTTGACCCCAATACCAAGTTATGATTCATATGACCATATTTCTTCCAGTCATGCGTAGAAGTATCGGTAGAAATCATGTTTCCATTGATATAGTCGTATAAATGAAGAGTATTCTGATATGCAGCCAACAATCTACCACCTGGCAGGTCAAGCAGCCCTGGAGTAATGTCCAATTCAGTTGCTATGGGCAATGCAAAAGCTGTTGTGGCCGCAGTGTTCAAATCATGCTCCAAGACTCTGTTGTCTGCATTAAAGCCAGTCCAGGAGTACACAGAGTAATAAAGTTTTCCATTGCTTCCGAGCATTGGTCTATTCATAGTTTGTCTTTGAACAAATTCGTCTTCAGGGAAGACGACAAAAGGATTGTCAAGGTATTTAATCTCTCCAGAGAGGATGTTAAACAAGGCCAATGCTCCGCTCTCATATTGAATGGTTGAATCAGCCGGATTAAATTTATTTATTGGGCCTCCTTTTGCAATGTAACCTACGAATGTAGAATCAGAAATTTGTGTCATTTCCCCAATAATATGGCGCCCATTTCTGGAACCACAGTCATGTAAAATTGTGTTCGTACCTGTTGAAACATCATGAGAGAAAATAGCACCTGCTCCATGGGCAGAGGCGTACTTTGTTCTTCCAATTATTTTTCCATCATCCGCGGCAATACCATAATCTAATAATGTTCCTGGATGTAAGGGATCAGTTTCGTTGCCTTGCAATACAGCTTGATATATTCCAGTAAACGTATCGTACGACCAAATTTGCTCATCAGTTAAGTTCCAAGAGCAAGTTCCATATATTTTGGATCCAACAGCAATCATTCCGTAACCGGATGCAAGACTGAATCCAGCCGGAAAGTCGTATACTTTTACATAGGTGCCGCCAGATGGTGTGTATTTGATAATAGTTCCTGCGCCATGAGCACCACCATCACGTGTAGTAACATACATAAACCCATCATTCGCTTGTATGATTCCCGTAGCTAAACTCCCTAAGGTTGAAATTTGAGAGAAAAGTATCGTCCATTCGTTGATTTGAGTTGATGTGGTGAGGTTATAGCTCCATACGCCACCTCCCCAGTTAGAGGAGCCATCAAACTGATCTTTTGTGCCATAAATGGTATTGGTTGGCGAATTATAAAGCATTTGACCATGGGGGTGCGCCATTACCCATCCAGCTGCATTGAGTGCTGCTACAAAAGATAACTGATCAGTGCTGGTATCTATTTTAAAAAGGAACCCTTGGTTACTGAGGCCGTGTTTAGATTGGTTCAGACCATAAATGTTGTTTCCATCACCTTGTATTAATGCTGTAACAGGGTTAAATCCTACATCGTTTGCTGTGTCGTTAAAGCTTCCAATTACGGAATAGGTTTGCGTATTCATATCGTATTTCCAAACTCCTCCATTACCACTTGTCCCTCCTCCAGTCGCTAGGCCATAAAAAATGCCAGGGGATGTTTCCAAAACATTGTATACAGGAACGGATAAGTCGTTACCAAAACCATCACTAGGTATGATTAAATCAGAATCCCATTCTTGATTCCCAACAAATGAGTGCAAGACTTTAACTTTTCCTGTAGCTTTTTCATAACGGTAAAAGAAACCTCGGCCTCCACTTTCTTTATTTAAAGAGCCTTCCAATCTGGTTCCGGTACCAAAGCAATTTATACCATAGTAGTTGCTGTCATTTCCTACAATCATCCCAGCAGTGTTGTCGAGCCCGTTAGAACCGTAATCGTATAGAATATTAATCCCATACATTGGACTTCCATTTAATGAAATCGGAGTTTCTATTTGCCCATTGGAAAGTTCATAGCTAACTATAGCGCCATTTGAATTGGTTCCACCAAACTCTGAAGACCAAATAAGTTTTTGTGCGTAACTAGCAGTAGACGAAAAGAAAACGATTATGCTTGTGAGGATAATATTTTGCATACACAGTAATTTTAATAACTATACAGAATATGCTATCCGATCATAATTAATTACAAACGACTACAAACGTTTCCAATCAAATAGCACCACCTTTAATCACATAAATGTACCTCTTCCACTTCACAAAAAAAATGTGGTAAATACGTATTTTAATGATGTGGTTTATACGTGTACAAAACACATAAACCACTTAAATAAAGCGAGGTATATTTATGTGATTTTGGTCATGCATTTCTAAAACGACAGATTGGCCGTCTAAAAAGTATGCCGGTAGACAATTTTGTTATGGATTCGTTCGAATAAGTTTTAGGGTTTGCTGGCCTTGTGGAGTTTGCAGTTGGATGAAATACACTCCTTCAGGTAGATCTGCTAAACGAATTTCAATTTGATGATTGCCCTGTGTTTGCTTTTGATCCTTTATCGTATGAATCCATCTGCCTGAGACATCATAAAGTTGGATCATTACGTTTCCGGTTTGACTTAATTCATACTTCAATGTGGTAAATGAATTTCTTAGTACAGGGTATGATAAGTAACGGTTTTTTATTCAGAAATTTATTCTTTCTTTTTCCTTTCTATATTCATAGGTTTTTGTTCTTTTTTGATCTGTTTAATGCTCTTTTCTGTTGGTAAATTTTCAGGCATTTCTCCCCCAAGCTCCTGGATAGTTTGTCTTACTTTTTTACCAACCTCATAATGCGTTTTGTTCGCCTTTGCTTTCCCTTTAATGTTTTCTCTTCTTAGTTTTTCCTCCGTTTGGGTTGCCCGGAAAAGATTAGCCGCTAACTCCGTACTACCCATATGGTCAAGGATACTTTGATTTTTCTCTAATCCTTTTTTCTTATGAATTTCTTTTGCCCCTAATCCGTTATATAACCCCATGTAACCATGATTCTGAAAAACGGCATATTCCCAAGGTTTTATAACTCCAGCTTTTTTAGCAGCATCCGCCAGTTGTTTGTTGTGCTCCGCCATTTCTTTTCTAAGAAAAAGTCGTTTATCATCTTCTGTTTTTAACTGTTCAAATTCATTTTCATATAATTCTTGTTTCCTGGTTTGAACAGTAAAATACGTTTGACCAACTGCAATCACTTCTTTTGATGGGTCTGCATTTTGTACGATTAAGTAACAGGCGTAACGGCTAAGCTGAATATCACCAATATCCCTTGTCGCACCTGATCCGATTTTAACCAATTTCCCCACTCGGAGAAAATGGTCTTCCGGCTCTTGACCTGAATTCTCACAAGCCGTTTCTGCTCTCTTTAAAACATTAAGAAACTTATCCCATTTTAGGTAGTCTAATGCTGAATATAACTCTCTGGCACTCCAATACTCCTGGCCAATTTCATTGTATTGTTTTATATTCTCGAATAAACTATTTTTTATCATACCCACTTAGGTTATTAAATTAATAATAAGGTTAATAATTAAAACTATAGAAAAATCAACATTAATGATTAACTACATACTCCTTTTCAAAAGTAATTTTTTCATAACGATGAAGCAAAATACTACTAACCAAATAGTACTTAAAAAGATTTTAAGAATCTTGCCTGAAATATATCAGTATGAAGTAAAGCTATTTCTGTTATGGGGTGATCGTAAAATATACCTTTGAATCAAAATCATAAACTCCCCGAGCCTATTATTTTCTCAGGCGGCTTTAATTTTTAATTTGGTTCACGATTTACCTCTAGTGGCTTTGGGTTTTAGAGTATACGGCTGCTTCTATTTCAACCTATTCCAAAACCTTGTCAATAGTTTACTTCTATTCAGTTTTTGGATATCATTATCAGACAGTGCTCCAATTTCATTTCTCTTTTCAATGAATTGGTTTGACGTATAATTCTTAGGCTTTTGTCGGAGTCCATAATATCCAAAGCATTCATATTTACCTTTTCCAAACGCAGCTTCAAAATCACATATCGTAGCAAAATGTTCATTATACAGATTTCCTTTAAATACCTGCCCCAGCAAAATAGAATCATATGAAGGATTGGGCTGACTATAATGATGAATAAATATGATGATTGGCATTCCAGCAGAAAACTGGGTTGAATCTATCTTGTCGTGATATTCCGGAAAATCAATCCCTATAAGTTTCTCTCCTGGAAAACCATAAACTTTGGTTATTTCTATAATTCGAATTACCTGCTCTTGATTCAACTTCTCCCATTTGTTTCCAATGATTGGTTTAAAAGGAAAATTCCACCATTTATAGTACCGTTCTCTTATCCGTTGATCTTCTGCAAACATCGCATTGATCTCATTCCGAAGATCCTTGTTGATCCCAGATTCAAACTCTTGTCGGTATCTCAAAGCACTATCATTGATCGCACTATAATATGTGCTTGATCTAAATTCTTCCAATTCTGGTTCTCTATCAAAGTACGATATAGGAACTCCTCTTTTTAAATCACATTTCAAAAAATATGCGGTTAATGAATCTTGTTTTAAAACTGCGGCTACTTCCACCGCATGAATACAATCTCTGGCAAATTCGAAATCATATTCCTCAAACGTTTTTTGATACAATAAAGCTGATTGCAAATAGTTGGAATCCACCGCCAGTAATTTGGCTTCGTTTACCTGCAGATAATAGCGCAGATAGTTTTGTCCGAATATAATAGAAAAGCAAAATGATAAAACTATGGTGAGTATTCCTTTCATATAAACACAAACTAATCAAGGGGTTAAACATACTATCTATGTAATGAGCTCTTCTTATTTTCTAACCACTCCAAAGCAATGGTCTTAATTCTATTTCTATAAAATTCAGACCATTTGGAATTGAAGTCTTTATCCTCAATTCCCTTCGTCAGATATTCCATTTCTATTCCTTTCTTTATTCCTTTTTTATAAAACTCTATTCCATAGTTTTCTGTTGATTCTATTAATGTCTTCTTATTATTCCTCAATTCCTCTTTAAATTCAGAAGTCGATTCAATGAAATCGGTCATAATCTCAAACCGTTCTTCTATAGTCAAACGGGGAATATCAATATGGCTATCGTAATTTTTTTCTTTTGCAATAATGGCTTCTTTGATATCTCTTTCTTCCCTCTGGGTTAAACCAGAATCATATTCTGAATTAGATTCATCAACCAACTCATAATCAAAAATATGTACTCCAATTACTTTTAAATCTCTTTTTCTTAAATAAAAGGATTCGTTCATTAAACTAAATGGATAAGCAAAAGCGGAAATCAAGAATTCAATATCTATATTCTGTTCTTTCATCAATGTAACATGCTTAAAAATATGAATATCATGGCAAGTAAAAATATTAGCACTGAGGATAGTAACATTCCTTGTCCAATGTGTTTTTGTCCATTTTTTGATAGGTACCAGGCAATTAATGGAATGGATATACTGAAAATAGATACCCAAAATCCATGTTCAGAATAATTCGTTATTACAAAACCAAGTGTAACAAGTCCTATTGAGATTAAGACTCCAAATATAATTTTAAATAACTTCAACTTTACGATTATTTACTTCATATGACTATAACCCTACCCCTTCACCTCTACTTTCACCAAATCCCCTTCTTTTAGGCCTTGCAGGTTTTGTTCGGAATAAGTCGCATACACCATTTGGTTTCCTACCAGGACCAGGACATTGTCAATGGCTTTGGCCGGTTCTACACGAATCACTCTGCCTTCGAGGTAGTTCCATTCTTTTCTATTGGCTTTACCAAATACTTCAATGGGAGAACCAAATTGGGATACTTCGCCCGCCTCCAGTACAAAAACCCGGTCAGACATTTTGATTACTTCCTCTTTATCGTGGCTCACCAGGATAGTGGTTAAATCATATTTACAATGTACCTCCAATAAATAATCCTGGAGTTTGATACGCATCTCCTGATTCAACGCAGATAAGGGTTCATCTAATAGTAAGATTTGTGGCTTTTGTACCAAGGCTCTGGCCAAAGCCACACGCTGCTGTTGTCCACCGGATAAAGCTTCGGGTTTGCGATCTTTGAAAGCTTCCAACTCCATAATCTCCAACAATGGTTGAATCTCTCGGGTTTCTACATCGGAGGTGGCTGCAAACTGCATATTCTCCAAAACGGTCATATGCGGAAACAATGCGTAATCCTGAAACACCAATCCCACAGATCGCTCTTGTGGGGAGATGTTGATCTTTTGAACGGAATCATATTGCTCCTTGTCAAAAAACTGTATGTGTCCCGAATCCGGCTCCAATAATCCGGAAATCATTCTTAAAAGAGAAGTCTTCCCAACCCCGGAATCACCAAATATGGTCACCAATTCTCCTTTCCGGATTTCCAGTTCAAAATGGAGTTCCTGTGTGACTCCATTCTCCGTAAAGGTTTTATGTACATCTATCGCAATCATTTCCAAAACGACATAAATCTTTTACCATTAAACCAATACACAAACAACAGAATCGAAAACGAGATCGCAAACAAAATCATGGAATACGTATTGGCCACCCCATAATTCAATGCTTCTACTTCATCATAAATGGCTATGGAAGCCACTTTGGTCTCGCCCGGAATATTTCCACCAATCATTAATACCACACCAAACTCACCAATCGTATGCGCAAATGACAATACCACCCCGGTAATGATCGAAGGTTTCATATTGGGCAGAATCACATGAATCAGCGTTTCCCATTTATCCTTTCCCAATACATAAGCTGCTTCTACAATGGAAGTGGGCACTTGCGTAAATCCGGATTGGATGGGATGTACCATAAACGGCAAACTATAAATCACCGAAGCCAATACGAGTCCGGGAAAAGAGAAAATCAATTGTAATCCTAAAGTATCATTTAACCACGCACCAATTCCACTAGACGGGCTGAGCAACAGCAATAAATAAAATCCGAGTACCGTTGGCGGCAAAACCAAAGGCATACTCACTAAAGCTTCTACAAACGGTTTTGCGGTAGATTTGGAATAGGCCAATTTATACGCCAAAGGAACTGAAATGATGACTAAAATGATAGTCGTCACCAACGCCAGTTTAAACGTCAATATCAGTGGTGCCCAATCCATAGTAATGCCGGTTATTTACTTTGCAAGGTAAAATAAATTACAGATTATATGGGCGCTTTGTAACCATATTTTGACAGGATAGATTGCGCTTGTTTGGATAGCAGGTATTCTCCAAACTTATGGGATAAATTCTCCTTCCCACTTTTTAAAATCACCATCCCCTGCTCAATCGGATCATATTGTTGCTGATCCAACTCAATCCAATGTCCCCGATCACGCATTTTATCGGATAATACCACCGATTTTGAGGTAATTCCAAACTGTACGGATTCCGAGATGATATATTGATTGGTTTGATTGACCCCTTCGCCATACACCAACTTAGATTGGATGTCCTCCAACACTTCCACAGATTTCAAAAACTGCATAGATGCTTTGCCATATGGTGCAGTTTTCGGATTGGCCAACGCAATATGTTGAACGCTTTCGGCTTTTAAAACTTCAACCGAGGGTTGTAATTCCTGATCTGCAGACCATAACACCAACGCACCTTTGGCATATTTCACCGGGGGTGCAATGGCTAATCCGGCATCGTAAAGATCCTGAGGGTAATACATATCGGCAGATACAAAAATGTCGTAGGGAGCGCCTTCTTTGATTTGCGCATTCAGCTTCCCCGATGAACTCAACACCAGATCACATTCTACTCCGGTTTTTTGGCTAAAATCTTCAATGATTTCGGAAATGGCAAATTGCGTATTGGCCGCAGCGGCAATGGTTAGTTTATCACTGCGATCTTCCTGACAGCCCAGAAAAACACTGCCCATCAAAACCAAATACAAATATGCCACCCAGCGATAATTCATCCTCTCCTGCTTATAGAATCCAAAAGTAACAAAACCACACGCCCCCACTTATGATATTTATTTCTTATTGCGCATCAAAATGCATGGTCCTTCGCCTATTTTTGGCATCAATTTTAAACTATGTGGGAAGAAATTGTTCAGTACGCCATTCATATTGATCACCTCGAATTAAGCGGGCTGATCTTTGGATTACTTGCGGTGTGGTTTCTGATCAAACAAAATATCTGGACGTGGCCCACCGGGATTATTTATGTCCTGATCTCTTTTGTGATTTTCTGGAATATCCAACTTTACGGGGATTTCTTGTTGCATATCTTCTTTCTGGTTCTGAATATTTATGGCTGGTATTATTGGGTTCGAGGCAAGGAGACTACTAAAACGGAATTACCCGTGTCTACCTATAGCATCACGCAAAACCTATTGGTTTTATTCATTACCG
Source organism: bacterium SCSIO 12643 (assembly GCA_024398135.1). NCBI lineage: Bacteria > bacterium SCSIO 12643. The sequence goes on along the minus strand of CP073750.1, from coordinate 3,153,260 downwards.
GAATCGGAGTATTTGCTTTTGGATTCTTTCTGGAAAGCCTTCCCAACATGATTGAAGGAATGACTCCAGCATCTTTACCTTATTGGGATGCGACTACTTCTATTTTGAGTGTCACCGGGATGTGGTTAACTACCCGTAAAAAACTAGAGAACTGGTATTATTGGTTTGCCGTAGATGTATTGGCGTGCGGAATTTATATCTACAAAGGCATTCACTTTTATGCCTTTTTATATGGCGTATATGTTTTTATGGCTGTTTGGGGTTATGTGGAGTGGTATCGTTCTTATCAAGAGCAAAAAGTGTGAACTAAGAATATCCTTTTTCAACTTAACAGAATAGCACCCTGAGCGGAGTCGAAGGGTAAAGCTCTCCGTATTCTAGCTAAATATCTTCTTTAAATTATCCATTCCATCGAATACGAATCGATCGGAAATCAAAATGGTAATCATCACACTAAATATAGAAGAACTAAATACCGTAATCATCAACATAATTTGATACTTGATGGCTACGTTGGGACTACTTCCGCCTAAAATTTGTCCGGTCATCATTCCAGGTAAAGAAATCAATCCCACAATCGCAGTAGCCGCAATTACTGGATTAAACGCGATTTTTAAAGTTTCCTTTTTAAATCTGAATAAAGCTTCTTTCCGGGTCGCCCCATTGGCCAAATACCATTTGTAGACATCGCGTTCTTTATCTAATTGACTAAAGTAATAGCTCAGCGCAATGATGATCGTTTTCAGGCTATTTCCAATGAGCATTCCGGTGATGGGAATAAAATAACGCGCATCAAAAATCTTTTCTAGTTTAATCACATACCCCAGGAAATACGCATCTGTAACGGTTAAACTGATTAATCCAGCGATAAAAATGGGCAGGAACATCACTTTCAATTTCAACCCGCTTCTTTTGGCTGCGGTATAGGCGGCAATGACGATCATCGCAATCACCCATAATACATTTACCAATGCACTGTTTAACTCGAAAATGAATTCCAGATACACCCCCACCAAAAGCAATTGAACGGTCATCCGACCAATGGAGATTATTCCGTCTTTAACCAGTCCGGTTTTATAATACCATAAAATATAGAGTGGTACAATCAAGAGCCCATAGCCAGTCAACAGATCCCAGTATCCTATGTCGGTAGCTCCATCCATTATAGCGCAATGACTTTATCTGATTGTTCCATCCAATACGCATCATGCGTAGAGGCAATCACGGTTAAATCCTTTTGACCTAAAACGTAATCGGTGATTTGTTTCCGATTACTTTCATCTAATGCCGATGTGGGTTCATCGGTGATTAAAATCGGCTTTTGCAAAAACAGACTACTGGCCAATAACACCCGCTGTCTTTGCCCTCCGGAAATGGTTGCAGGAGTTTTTTCTAAAATATCGATGGGAAGATTTAACACATCAAACAATTCCTGAATTTGAGTAGCATTGGGTTTTAATTCCTGATTGGAAGCAAATTCAAATGGTGCATCAATGATTTCTCTTACGGTATCAAAATGTAATGCGGTTTCTTGCGGTACCCAGGCCAATTGCTGCCTGATCCATTGGATATATTCTGCATTTAAGGTTTTACCCAAAACATTTACCGTTCCCCCGGTATATGGTGTAAAACCCGCCAATACATTTAAGATGGTAGATTTCCCGGTACCCGATGCTCCGGTGATCGCTACTTTTTGTCCGGGTTCAATCTCAAAACTTAAATCGCGTATCACGATTTTATCGTCATACGCGATTTCAATATTTTTAAGCTCGGCAACCATTGTACATAGTTACAACTCTTTGATCATATTTTCTAACCCGGAAGAAAAATATGTCTGCATTTGGCCATCAGCAGTACTGTAAATGAAATAGGCATTAATCCCCAATTCAGGACGTGATTCTACCAGTTCTTTCGCGGCTTCATATCCCATCACCATAAATGCAGTGGCATAAGCATCAGCCAAAGCACAATTATCCATCACCACCGTAGCACTCAATAAAGAATGTTGTACCGGAAATCCTGTTTTAGGATTTAAGGTATGTGCATAACGTACGCCATCTACCTCATAGAATTTTCTATAATTCCCTGAAGTCGCTACCGCCACATTATCTAGTTTTAAAGTAGCCGCCAGATTACGCGTCATGTTTTGATCTGATGGCAAATCAATCCCCACATTCCACAGTTTTTCATCGGGCTTAGAACCATGTGCAATGAGTTCTCCACCCACTTCAATCATATAATCTGAAATTCCTTTTTCAGAAAAATAATGAGCCAGTACATCTACAGAATATCCTTGTGCGATGCCATTAAAATCCAAATGGGTTTGCGGATTGGTTTTATGCATCCACCATTGATTGTTTTCTTGTGACATCCACATCTGGTTGTCATCAAACCCAACAGATTGCAATAGCGAATCTACCTTAGTAGAATCCATTTTTTCTTTGTTTTTAAATCCAAATCCCCAGGCATTGACCAACTTACCTACCGTGGGATTATATGCGCCATCGGTATTGTTATAGACCTCTTTACTCAATTGAAAATTATCGGTAAAGAAACCCGTAACATCATTGATTTGAATCAAAGTATCCTGGGAGCGATTCATGTTTGAAATCAGTGAGCTGTCCACCCAAATAGAGGCCGCTAAATCGATCTCATCCAAAATGGAATCTACTGCTTCTTTAGAAATCTGGACACTGTCAGAATAGTACAGCATACTATAAGTCGTTCCTTGCGCTTCTCCCTTGATTTCATAACGCAGGTTATGATTGACAAAACCTTTTTGAGGTTCTTCTTCACATGACCCCAGAAGCAATGCCACTCCTACAGCCATAAAAAAAGAAAAGCTCCAATGGTGGAGCTTTCTTTTTTGTGTTTTATATGTCTTATCCTCCGAAATCATCGAACGATACATTTTCTTCAGGTATTCCCCAATCATCACACATTTTTACGACTGCGTTATTCATCATTGGTGGTCCACAGAAATAGAATTCAATATCTTCCGGAGCATCGTGCTTCGTTAGGTAGTTATCGATCACCGCCTGGTGAACGAATCCTACGAATCCATCTCCTTCATCATGGATATCCTTTTTCACTTTCCAGTTGTCTTCTTCTAATGGTTCAGACAATACCAAATGGAATTTGAAATTCGGGAAATCTTTTTCTAATGCAGTAAAGTGCTCTGTATAGAATAGCTCACGTTTAGAACGTCCACCATACCAGTAAGAAACTTTACGTCCGGTCTTCAATGTTCTGAATAAGTGGTATAAGTGCGAACGCATTGGCGCCATACCTGCACCACCACCAATGTATAACATCTCAGCTTCTGTTTCTTTAATAAAGAATTCTCCATAAGGTCCTGAAACTACCACTTTATCTCCTGGTTTTCTTGAGAAGATATAAGATGAAGCCACACCTGGATTTACATCCATCCAACCGTTTTTCGCTCTATCCCATGGTGGCGTAGCAATACGTACATTCAACATAATTCTTCTTCCCTCAGCTGGGTAAGAAGCCATTGAATATGCACGTTCAACAGACTCATCATTCACCATTGTTAATGGCCACAAGTTAAAGTTATCCCATTCTTTTTGGAATTTTTGTGGCTCACCTGGATGCTCTTGTGGATGTGCTGTAATGTCAATGTCCTTATAGTTAATGGTACATGGTGGAATCTCAATTTGAATATATCCACCTGCTTTGTAATCCATATCTTCAGGAATCTCAACGATAAACTCTTTAATGAATGAAGCCACACTGTAGTTAGAAACTACTTCTGCTTCCCATTTCTTAATTCCAAATACCTCTTCAGGTACCTGAACTTTCATATCGTTTTTCACTTTTACCTGACATCCTAAACGCCATCCTTCTGCAGCTTCTTTTCTTGAGAAGTGTGGTTTTTCAGTAGGCAACATTTCACCGCCACCTTCTAATACCTGACATCTACATTGTACACAGGTACCACCACCACCACATGCTGATGGTAAGAAAATTCCATTGTCACCTAAAGTTCCTAAAAGAGTACCTCCGGCAGCAACTTCTAATTCTTTTTCTCCATTGACATCAATCTTCATCGCCCCAGAAGGCAACAACTTCGCTTTTGCGAAAAGTAACACTGTTACTAAGAGAAACAATAACAGCAAGAAAACTGCTAAGGTTACACTAATTACTGTAGTTAATCCCATAATTATCGTTTTTCAATATTATAATTCGATTCCCATAAAACTCATAAACGCGATCCCCATCAATCCAGTAATGATGAAGGTAATTCCCAATCCACGTAATGGAGCCGGAACGTCAGAGTATGTAATTTTCTCACGGATTGCTGCAATGGCAACAATAGCTAAAAACCAACCGATACCTGAACCGATACCGAAAGCTGTAGCCTGACCAATTGTAGAATACGCTCTTTCCTGCATGAATAATGATCCCCCAAGGATCGCACAGTTTACTGCAATCAATGGTAAGAAGATACCCAACGCACCGTAAAGTGCAGGAGCAAATTTCTCAACGATCATTTCAACCAACTGCACCATAGATGCAATTACTGCAATGAATAAAATAAAACCAAGGAAACTTAAATCTAAACTCGCAAACTCCGGATCTAACCATTCCAAAGCGCCTTCTTTCAATACATAATTTTCTAAAAGGTAGTTTACCGGAACAGTAATCCCCAATACGAAAATAACCGCAGCACCAAGTCCCACACCTGTTTTTACTGTTTTAGATACAGCCAGGTATGAACACATGCCCAAGAAATAGGCAAAAATCATGTTCTCCATGAAAATGCCCTTTACAAATATGCTAAACAATTCTTGCATGACTTCTTTCTATTTAATTTTCAATTAATTTAGGATTACGAGAACGCTGAACCCAGATAATAATTCCGGTAATGATCAATGCCATTGGAGGCAAAATGAACATGTTGTTATTCATGTATCCCATTCCATATAAACCTGTTCCTTCAGTAGCATCACCGAATAATTGGATTCCCATTAAAGAACCTGAACCTAATAACTCACGGAAAACAGAAATAATAATCAAAATCATACCGTATCCTAAAGCATTACCTACCGCATCTAAAATAGATGGCCAAGGTTTGTTACCTAAAGCAAATGCTTCCAAACGTCCCATGATGATACAGTTGGTAATAATCAAACCTACGAATACAGAAAGTGCTTTTGAAATTTCAAATACATATGCTTTCAATACCTGATCCACAATAATTACCAATGCCGCAACAACAACTAATTGAACAATAATTCTAATACGACCTGGAATGATATTTCTAATTAAAGAAATAATCAAGTTAGAGAATATCAATACAAATAATACTGATAATGACATTACGATCGCTTGTTTTACCTGTACGGTAATCGCTAATGCTGAACAAATCCCCAATACCTGAATCGTGATCGGATTCTCATCGTTTAATGGATTTGTGATCAACTTCATGTTCTTCTTAGAGAACAATCCTTCTTTTTTTGCAGTCTCACTCATATCAATATTTATTTAACTGTATTAAAATATGGTACATATAAATCCAACGATCTGTAGAACATTTCGCCTACTGCTACAGAAGTAATTGTACCTCCTGTAATACCGTCAACCGCATGTGGATTTCCTTTTCCACCACCGCCTTTCAATACGGCAATAGAAACATAGTTATCTCCATCATAAATGGTTTTACCTAAATATTGGTTCTGGAATTTTGGTGTAGCGATCTCAGCACCCAATCCCGGAGTTTCTCCTTTGTGTGCTAATGATACCCCTTTAATGGTATTCATGTCACCAGCCAATGTTACATATCCCCAAATTGGTCCCCAAAGTCCGGTACCTTCCATAGGAATAATGTACATTGTCTCACCCTCTACGTTGGCAATATAAAGTGGCCAATCCAAATCCAACTCCTTGATTTTTTTAATCATGGTTTCAGGATCCTTTTTATACTTCGCTTTAATCGGCTTTACTTTAGCAGCATATACCTTTTGCAATGCTATATTAAAAGCATCCATTTTATTTGTACCATCAATCGCACCTGATTCCTCAGATTTAATCGATCCGTCAGTACTACTTACGACTAAACGTTTTGTAATTACTTTATCAAATAAAGCAGGAGCATCTGCCATGTCATCATCAGCAGTCATTACTCCGGTAGCCATTAAAATGGCTTTCATTTTTTCTTGCTTTAAGTTCGCTTGCTGTGGTTCTTTTAAAACTACTGCTAACGTTGCAAGAATAGTTCCTACCACAATCACCATAATAGCTGCAAAGCCAAAGGTGAATCCGTTACTATTTTTATCTAACGCCATAATAAATCTCTTTAAGATTGGCTAGTCGCCAATTTATTTCTTTTTAAACGTTTCGAAATATTCGCCTCAATCACGTAGTGATCTACCAATGGAGCCATTACGTTCATGAATAAAATCGCCATCATCACTCCTTCAGGATATGCAGGGTTAAAGACTCTCACCAGAATAGCGATGAATCCAACCAGGAATCCATAAATCCATTGTCCTTTTGCAGTTTGTGCAGCAGTAACAGGATCGGTAGCCATGAATACCATACCGAACATAAATCCACCGATCATTAATTGGTGAATCGCAGGTAAATCCATAAATGCATTCGCGCCCCATAAATTGAAAAGCATAGCCATTAAGTAACCGCCCACAACTGAAGACAACATAATTCTCCAGCTCGCAATTCCGGTAATTAATAGTAATAATGCACCTAAACCGATCGCAATTACAGATGTTTCACCAATACTACCCGGAATAGTTCCAATGATAGAATTTGATAAACTGTAAACTGCTCCATCGTCAAACATGCTCATTGTTTTTTGAGCTGCGTCACTCGCTTTATCTAAAGGAACTGTACTTGCTAAATCTCCTAACGCAGTTGCTCCTGTAAATGAATCTACGACTTGCTCTCCATCGGTGTCTACCCATACTTTGTCACCTGACATTTTAGTAGGATATGCGAAGAATAAGAATGCACGTGCTGTTAAAGCTACGTTGACAATATTCATCCCTGTTCCACCGAAAACCTCTTTACCAATTACTACCGCAAAAATAGTAGCGATTGCGATCATCCATAAAGGAGTTCCAACTGGCACAATCAAAGGAATTAACATCCCCGATACCAGGAATCCTTCTTGAAGTGAGTGACCGTTTTTCATTCCAAAAATGAACTCAACGGTAAGCCCTACTCCATAGGATACAATAACAATAGGAAGTACTTTTAAAGCACCGAATAATAATTTATCTACTAAACCTTCACCTACTTCAGTAAATTGACCTAAAGCCAAAAAGTGTTGGTGACCGGTATTCCAGATTCCAAAGATTAAAGCAGGAACCATCGCAAGTACCACTGTAATCATGGTACGCTTCAAATCGATCCCATCACGAATATGAGATCCTTTTGAGGTAGTTGCAGCCGGAACAAAAAATAATGTATCGAATGATTCAAAAATTGGATTGTACTTCTCGTACTTTCCGCCTTTATGAAACAACGGCCTGAATTTTGACATGAAATCGCTCATTGTTCTTTCAATTTTTTATTAACCTAAATCAATTATTGCCTTATCCAAGGTCGTTCTAATAATATCTTGAACCTCAGTTTTAGAAGTACATACAAATTCACATAAAGCAAAATCTTCCGGAGCTACTTCGTAAATACCAAGTGCTTCCATTTTTTCAAGATCATAAGCTAAACATGATTTGATTAATTGTACCGGATAGATATCCATTGGGAATACCTGCTCATACTGATTGGTCATCACAAATGAACGGTGCTCACCATGTAAATTCGTATCCAAATCATACGATTTACCCGGCATTAAGAAACTTAAGAATGTTCTGGACATAGAGAACTTATTTGTTCCTGGTGTTAACCATCCAAACATTTCATAATAGTTACCTTCTTTAATTACAGTCACCGTAGAATCATAAAAGCCTAAGAAACCTTCTTCTCCTACTTGTGTTCCTGTAAGTACTCCTCCACTGATCACACGTGCGTTATCGTTATCAATATTACCATTGGTAATACTTGATACCTGTGCACCGGCAATCGTTTTTACGTATTTAGGTTTTGTCACCTTTCCACCAGCTAAAGCCACTAGTCTGGAAAGATCAAATTTTCCTGTATTAAAAAACTTTCCAATGGTGGTAACACCTAATGCATTTAATGTCCAAACAGTTTCTCCTTTATTAATAGGATCAATATTGTTGATTTGAACACCAACGTTTCCAGAAGGGTGTGGTCCAGAGAAAGTATTTGTAGTTACTCCCTTTGCACTCTTAAACATATTAGAAGCCGTTCTTTCTTTGTGGATATTCAAATGAACACCACCGTCAGTTAACTTCGCTAATATGTCCAGACCTTTTTGGAAATCTGCATCTTGTCCATACAAAGCATAATCAAAATCTGCAGTCAATGGCTCTGTATTAAAACCAGTCACAAAAATCGATTTTGGTTTATCCTTAGGATTCGCCATGATATCGAATGGACGTTGTTTAATAAATGGCCACATACCACTTTCACAAAGTGATGCGATTACCTCTTCACGAGAACCAGATTTTGGACTAAACTTCTTGTAAGAAGAAGCATTATCACTAGAAATCAAAATTTCTAGAATTCTTCGCTTTTCACCACGTCTAATTTCCTTTATTTCTCCACTTACAGGCGAACAGAACTGAACCTCTGGTTTGTCCTTATCAAAAAAGATAGGTGAACCAGCTTCCACCTTAGCACCTTCTTTTAATACAAGTTTTGGAGTTACCCCTTGAAAATCAGTTGGCTTTAAAGCAAAAACATTTGACGAGGATTCAGAAGTTACTTTTTCAGCTACTCCATCTAGCTTGATATCAAGCCCCCTTTTAATGTTTACATGCTTTGACATAAACTAATTGGTTTGAGATTTGTAATACACGAAAGTACTCCCAGAAGCCTCATGTCTGGAAGAACCGTTTAAAAAGATCATATTTGTAAATATATTCACAGAATAAATTTGACTATTTTATGACCGCGCAAATGTAAATAATTGTTTATTTGAACCATCAAAAATCCCGTTTTTGTTAATAATTTATAAAAGGTCTTTATAAGCCGCTCACATCACACGAATCTCTAATGAAAATTTTCCAGCTAAAAAGTCTGATAATCTTGCTTTTACTTCAATCTTCCATCGCTTTTTCCCAAGACGATGAGTTCTATGATCCGAATTATTTGCAGTATAAAAACAAGGTTTATGATTCAAAGATTAAAACCGTACAGTTGTTCCGTAAGGGATGGAACGAGACTTTTCCGGTGATTGATCTCAATGAACGTGCGGATATTTTGCATTTGACCTTTGATGATTTAAACGATAATTTAAGGAACCTGGGGTATACGTTTATTCATTGTGATGCGAATTGGGAACCTTCTGATTTACTGAAAATTGAATATCTGGATGGCATTGAAGATAATACCATCATGACCTATGGTTTTTCCAGTACGATGTATCAGCCTTTTGTGAAGTATGATTTAACCTTCCCGAATGAAGACATTAGATTCACAAAATCAGGAAATTACCTGTTGGTCGTTTATGACCAGGATAACGATGAACAAATCGTACTGACCCGAAGGTTTTTTGTGGTAGAACATTATGCTACAATCATCCCGAATGTACACCGTCCCACACAAGGACGCTACAGACAAAATAGTCACGAAGTTGATTTCACCATCAACCAGGGACAAATTGAATTGGTTCAACCATTTTCATCGTTAAAAGTGGTTGTGACTCAAAATCAAAACTGGGACAATGCCATCACGGACTTAAAACCGAAATTCATTAATGGTCGTTCGTTGATTTACGATTATGATGAAGAAAATATTTTCCCTGCAGGTAATGAATTCCGTACCATTGATATTCGAAATATCAATTACAATTCAATCACCACCTCACATATTGCAACGATAAATGATACGCTAAATGCATTTATTTTCCCGGATAAACCTAGAAGTTCTAAGGTGTATTTAACCACTCCGGATATCAACGGACATTTTTACATCAAAAATGACGACATCCGTTTTGATAGTGACCTGGAAAGCGAGTACATGAAAGTAAATCTGGCACTGCTCTACCCGGCTAAATTGTATAAAGCAGACATCTATCTCTATGGCGAATTTACAGGCTGGGCCCTTGATGATCGTTATAAAATGAAATGGAATGCGGAGAAAAAAGCATATGAAATTTCAACTTTTATCAAGCAAGGTTACTACAACTATTTGTACATGTACAAAAGCCATAATAGTGACAAACCTGATGTAGCCATTATTGAGGGAAGTCACTCACAAACAGACAATGAGTATAGCTTTTTCGTATACTACAAAGAACCTGGTCAGGTATATGACCGTTTGATTGGGTACAACACCACGATCTATCCGGTATACAATTTGGATAAATAGGTTTATGCGTACATATATTTCACTCACTTTTTTCCTGGTTTTTGTAAGCTTGGGAGTCCACTCTTCCTTAAGTGCACAATCTATTGCAGATCAATCTACCAGAATAGACCCCTTATGGGTAATCGATTTCCAATCCGGAGGTTTTATTCCTGAGGATATAGTTACCGATAATTCCGGGAATATCTACACTACCGGATCATTTAATATGGGCATCGTATTGGCTGATAGTATTCACATTTGGAGTACCGGAGGACGATACGATGGGATTGCCAACACCTATTTTTTAATGAAACATGACAGTTCCGGCAAATTGCTGTGGATCAGTTATGGTATGGGTAAATGTCGATCGAGAGGCGTTGAAATAGACTCAGAGGGGAATATTTATACCGTAGGAGAATCCTTTAGTCCTGTGTTAAATTTCATCTCATCCCGTCAGGAAACAATATACGTGGATAAACCTGCTGATCCCGCTTCTCATGGTCTATTCATTTGTAAGCACGACTCTTTGGGAAATATCTTAGCCACCCGTTTTATTTCAAACAATGAAAGAGAAGCGCCTCAGGATTTCAAAATTGATCATAACGACCAACTTATAATTGTTGGAAATAGCTTTTACACTGTAGAAAATGAATCCAAAAGGAAGTATTTCATTTTAAAATTAGACTCTGATTTCCAACCTATTTGGCAAAAGAATGGAGAAAACAATGGACGATCACATGTGATCGCATTGACTACGGATAAAAAAGGAAATATCTATACCACTGGCGGTTTTTTTGAAAGGATTAAAATTGATGATCAGGTGCTTATTTCTAAAAGTCATGCTCAAACTTTCTTTGTTTCAAAATTCGATCCGAATGGAAAATTGAAATGGATCAACAGCAGACTCAACCTTCCAAAATCTCAGTTTTATCCCGGGGTAGGACAAGCAGTCGCTTTACAAAAAAATAAGATCTTAATTTCAGGTAGTATCCACTCCAACCTCTTTATTTCCCAGCTGAACACCAGAGGTAAAGTCAAATGGTTATTACAAACCAATAATGGTGTATCTACTTCAACCAGTAATATTCTGATAAACGACCGTGATTTTTTTATTGTGGGCAAAACCACACGTCTGACATTTCCTTCTACCGATACCAATAATATTTCAATCCAATCTAAAGGTGCTACTGATTTTCACATTGCCAAATACAATCTCAAAGGGCAGCTTATTTCACTTCACTCAGGCGGAGGACTTATGACCGATTATGGTGATGCAGCATGCATTCATGATCAAAACATATTCTTACTGGGACATATTTTAGGTGGCAAAACACAATTCCAATCTAAAAGTATCCATAAAAGAGAATACACCATGTGGATTGCCAAATTCCCACTTTAAGAGTAAACAACATCCAGAGCACTCGTTTTGTGTTATTTAATCCGCATTTTGTGTAAGGATACTCCTATGTAATTCCTACATCTTTGCATGGTAATACATTATTTTTGAAAGATGTCTAAGGAACTATTTAAAATCAAGTCGATTAGTGAGATGCACAACCTACTAGGTATTGACAAACCTAAGCATCCACTCATCTCATGGGTTGACGCCTCCGAAATGTTTATTCCGGACACTGAGCTCAACACCAAGTTTGTCAATGACTACTATATGATCTCCTTAAAGGATAAAAGTTGTGGTATTGAATATGGACGTAATTCTTTTGACTTTGAAGAAGGTGTTTTAATCTTTTCCGCACCCGGTCAGGTATACACGCCTACCCGACAAATCGAAAAAGGTGAAATTACCGGATGGATGTTATTCTTTCACCCCGACCTCATCCGCAACACACATTTACATGACATGATGGATGATTATTCATTCTTCAACTATGATGTGTATGAAGCCTTACACTTATCGGAAGAAGAAGAGCAAACCATTAGCAATTGTGTACTAACCATCAAAAACGAATACGAACAAAGAATTGACAATCATAGTCAACGTGTAATCATTTCTAATCTGGAACTCTTGCTCAACTATTCGTTACGTTATTACGAACGTCAATTTAATACACGTACCAATCAGAGTAAAGATATTGTAACTGAGTTTGAACGTTCTTTAAAAAGATATTTTAAAGACAATCAACATCTGGAACACGGGATTCCGAGTATTCAGTACTTTTCTGAGAAGTCTCATCTTTCACAACATTATTTTAGTGATCTCTTAAAAAAGGAAACCGGAAGAAGTCCTAAAGATCATATCAATAATTACGTGATTGAAACTGCTAAAAATTTGTTGTTAAAATCGGATCAATCAGTGAGTGAAATTGCTTATGATCTGGGATTCAACTATCCGCACTATTTTACCAGATTATTTAAAAACAAAACCGGACAGACCCCTGTAGAATTCCGCAATTTGAATTAGCATCTGCATTTTGTGTAAGTCATTCCCAATTATGTGTTAGTAAGCTACTGGATATCAAAGGATATTTGTACAGTAATTATAATTCATAATTGTTATGACTCAAATAGATAAATCAAAACCAGTAATGGTAACAGGTGCCAACGGATATGTAGCAAGTTGGCTGGTATATAAACTACTTCAGGAAGGAATCACGGTACATGCTGCAGTAAGAAACCCGAATAATGAAAAGAAAATTGGACACCTTAAAAAGGCTGCTGCGGAACTCAAAGGAAACATCAAGTTTTTCCAGGGAGATTTACTAACTCCAGGCTCTTATGCTAAAGCCATGGAAGGTTGTGAACTCGTTTATCACACTGCATCGCCATTTATTACAGACGTTAAAGATCCACAAAAAGAACTTGTTGATCCCGCTGTGAAAGGGACAACTAATGTACTCGAATCTGCAAGCAAAACACCATCCGTTAAACGTGTCGTGGTGACCAGCAGTTGTGTTGCTATTTATACCGATGCTATTGATACGGTAAATGCTCCGGGTGGAAGGATAACCGAAAAAGTATGGAATAACACAGCTTCATTGGATTATCAGCCTTATCCATATTCAAAAACCATGGCCGAGAAAAAAGCCTGGGAAATTCAAAAAAGTCAGAATCAGTGGGACTTAATCACCGTTAATATGAGTTTTGTGATGGGGCCTGCTTTAAATCCTCATCATAATACTTCAGAGAGCGCTAATGTTTTGAAAATGTTTGGAAATGGTGAAATGAAAGCCGGGGTGCCAAATATTGGTGTTGGGCTGGTAGATGTCAGAGATGTAGCAGATGCGCATTTCAAGGCAGGCTTCACTCCTACGGCAAAGGGACGCTATATCACTTCAGCACACAATACGAGTTTTTTAGAAATGAGCAAAGTTTTGCTTCCAAAGTATGGCGACAAATTTCCATTACCTAAAAAAGCTCTACCTAAATGGTTACTGATGTTGATTGGACCGATGACCAATAAATTATTTACAAGAAAGTTCATTCGTAACAATGTCAACATTCCATGGAATGCCGACAATTCTAAAATCCAAAAAGAACTTCAAATTCATTTCCGTCCAATGAAAGAAACCATGGAAGACGCTTTCCAGGTACTCATTGATGCGGGCATTTTAACAGCTAAATAAAATATCATGAATAAAACAATTTTAATCACAGGAGCCAGCTCAGGCATTGGCCGGGCTACCGCAAAAAAATTCCAAACTGAAGGATGGAATGTCATCGCTACCATGCGTACACCTGAAAAAGAGAATGAACTCAATCAAATGGAGAACGTTTTGGTAACGCAACTGGATGTTCAAAAAGAAGATACCATTGCCAAAGCTATTCAGGAAGGTATTGACAAATTCGGCCAAATCGATGTCGTGTTAAACAATGCGGGATATGGACTTATGGGCACATTTGAGTCTGCTTCGAAAGAAACAGTAAAAAGACAGTTTGATGTAAATGTGATGGGACTCTTTGATGTTACCAGAGCCGTACTTCCACATTTTAGATCAAACAAATCGGGAATGTTTATCAATATCTCTTCTATTGGAGGTAAAATGACCTTTCCATTGATGTCATTGTATCACGCTACTAAATTTGCCGTAGAAGGATTAAGTGAATCCTTACATTACGAATTGGCTCCATTAGGTATTCAGGTTAAACTGGTCGAACCGGGAGGCGTGGCTACAGATTTTGGCGGACGCTCATTAGACTTCCAACACAAAGAATCTTTAACCGAGTACAATGAATTCGTAGGTACGGTCATGAATACTTTCCAAAACATGATGCAACCTGAAGCGATGAGCACTCCTGAATTAGTCGCAGATGTGATTTACTCTGCCGCAACCGATAAAACCAACATATTGAGATATAGAGCCGGAGCGGATGCAGAACAATTATTGGATGCCAGAAAAGCAATGTCTGATCATGAGTTTTTCGGAATGATGAAACAACAATTAAGCATCTAAAAAAATCATTTTTTCATATGTAATCCGGGATAGTCAAATATGCACTGTCCCGGATTATTTTTTGATTCTCTTTCCAGGTCTGGAATCATATTGAACGATCATAGTATTTGCTTTCACTATTTTTGCCTCTTTGATTTTACGAAACACCTACCTTCAAACATTTTTAAAACAACATAAAACATCTATTAAATGATTGTAACTAAAGGAATAAAATTCAAGAATCTCATTGGTTGGACTGCGCACCATATGATTTGGCTTACCGCTTTAATGGGAGCTGCAGCTGCATTATATCATAATGGTATTCTGGTGGTAAAAATTCCGTGGTTACCGGTTTCCGTAGTGGGTACTGCTGTTGCCTTTTATGTAGGTTTCAAAAACAATCAGGCCTATGATAGAATGTGGGAAGCCCGTAAAATTTGGGGCGGAATTGTAAATGAAAGCCGTTCCTGGGGAATGTTTGTGGATGGTTTTATTACCGATTTATTTCAAAATGAAAAAAGCACTCCACAAGAGATTTATGCCATCAAAAAGAGACTCATCTACAGACATATTGCATGGTTATATGCACATAGAAATCAATTGTTAGTTCCTACGGAATGGGAACATATCAGCCAGGGCGGTCCAACAGGGAGAATTGCCAAAAGATATCAGGATAGTTTTGGTGTCGGTCTTATCGAAGATGATATTTCCAGAACAGAGCTTAAACACTATTTATCCAATAATGAATACGAAAGACTCACGCAGGCTAAAAACACTGCGACCCAAATCGTAAACGAACAGTCAAGAGACCTGACTGAATTAAGAGCCAATAATGTGATTGACGACTTCCGTCATATGGAAATGGAACGTGTACTCAGAACATTTTACACCCTGCAAGGTAAAAATGAAAGAATCAAAAAATTCCCGCTTCCAAGGCAATACGCCAATATGAGTCGTTACTTTATCGGAATTTTCATCATGTTACTTCCGTTTAGTGTAATTCCGGAATTAATGAATATCAGCACATGGGGTTTATGGATTTCAATTCCTCTAACAGCTTTAATTGGACTGGTATATGTGATGATGGAAATTATCGGTGACTATTCTGAAAATCCATTTCAAGGTATGGCCAATGATATTCCTATGTTGTCCTTATGCCGTACAATAGAAATTGATTTAAGAGAAATGCTCAATGAAAAAGATTTACCTCCAGCTATTAAATCTAAAGCAGGGGTATTGATGTAGGTTTTAACGCATTCGAAAAAGTTCCAATAAAACGAATTCTGAAACGTTATACTTCGGAATTCGCTTTTACAACTTTAAATATTTCGAATGCGCCCTTACCTCTTTTTTCTTTTATTCAATTCCGTTTTATTCTATCCAATACTGGCTTCCGGTCAAAAAAATGATTGGGGTTTAAACATTGGATATGGCATATCTAATTTTTCACCTGGCTCCAAAACAGTTATCAATCCTTTCTTAAGAAATCAGCCTCAACATCTAAGTGCAGGAGTTTCATATGATTATTCTCCCTGGAAGGCATTCATCTCTTTACGTACCGGGTTATGGTATGCAAATAGAAAACAGAATGATACCGCATTAAACTATTTTAAAATACCAATAGGTTTTGATCTAAATTTTGGTAAAAACCATCAATTCATATTTGGTGGTGGTTTATATGGGGCCGTATTGTTTCATTACAATGGTTTACCTAAAACCTTTGAATTTAAAAATCAGATCAATCGATTTGTTTTAGGAAGCTACCTAAACTTAGGAATAAGTCTACGGGTTTCTGACCATCACTATTTTAGTCTTAGATATCAAATAAACTATGATTCATCACCTCTTCTTAATCCTGAAAAGTCTGTAAACCAGAACAACTTCACCTTAAGTGACGGTATATTTACACTGGGCTTGAAGTATAGAGTTCCCCAAAGGAGATCTAAATAATCCGCATAAAAAAGCCCCGTCAGAAGTTTCTGACGGGGCTTTTCTTTTAAATTATATTATGATTAAAAAGTTACATGTAATGTCACCTCTTTCCCTTCTCTTAAAACGACAACATCTGTTTCTTGCCCTTTTTTAAACTGACTCAATGCTTTCATATACCCCATCATATCAGGCACATCAATATCGCCCATTTTGATCACCACATCACCAGCTTTCATTCCGGCTTTCTCCGCAGGTTTTCC
The DNA here is from genome assembly GCA_024398135.1 of bacterium SCSIO 12643. Taxonomy (NCBI): domain Bacteria; species bacterium SCSIO 12643. The sequence continues at coordinate 3,136,261 of CP073750.1, read as the reverse complement.
CGGGCTGGTTCCATCAATACGCATTCCTTTGCCATCATATAAATAATCAGGAACAACACCTAGTGTCACAGAATACTTTGGTGCTTTACGAGAGTCTTCATCCTTAGTTTTACGGTATTCCAACTTCCCTTCTCCATCTAACTTACCAATTACTTCCTCCACATAATTCAAGATCAATACCATTCCATCATAATTGATTTTATCTGCATCATCACTTGGTTTATGGTAATCCTCATGTTGTCCGGTAAAGAAATGTAATACCGGATACCCTTTTAAATAAAACGAAGTATGATCTGATGGTCCAACACCTGATTCCTTTTTCATTAAATGAAATTTCACAGGATCATTTGCCTGATCCAATACCGGATCAAAACTCGGTGAAGTTCCCGTTCCATACACTGCCAATTTATACGAAGCAGAAAGCCTTCCTACCATGTCAAAATTGATCATGTAAGAAATCTTATTGGTATCGATAGTCGGATTTTTCATGAAATAATTTGAACCCCAAAGTCCTTTCTCTTCTCCCGAAAAAGCTAAAATCAAATAATTGTGGTTCTTATTGTTTTCTTTTAAGTACTTCGCTAACTCCAGAATCATCGCTACTCCACTGGCATTGTCATCCGCACCATTATGTACAGCTGGTTCACCTTTATATCTGGAACCTTCACCACCCATACCTAAATGATCGTAATGAGCTCCTAAAACCACAGTGTATTCTGCGCCATTATCAATATATCCAATTACATTTCTACCGGTTACGGGATCATAATTTTTGTTTTGCTCAGATGGAGCCATATGTGGATTAGGTTTTGGAGTATAAGTAAAATCCTGATAGAACCCATCTTCACCTTTTGGTGCCAACCCAATCGTTTTAAACTGTTTTACCAGATACTTTGCCGCTTTACGTTCTGCTTTAGTTCCGGTTTCTCTTCCTTCTAGTTTATCGCTAGCCAGATAATTCACTACTTCGATCATATCAGATTTCGGATCTTGCGCAAAGCTTGTGATTACGCTGAATCCGAAGATTGCTAACAGTATGTAATTCTTCATTTGATTCGGATTATTGTTTTAAAGATGCGAAATTAAACATCCCCTATCTACACTGATTGAGCAAAATCATGTCTATTGTCAGAGAAATGTCATGAAAAGTAAACATGATAAATGCCATATTCTGGGATGTTATGAAATATTATTTTCGCGACCTCAAAATATACCAAACATGAAAAAGTTATTTCTTTCGCTACTTGTACCTACATTTATTCTAGCATCTTGTGGCGCATCTCAAGATCAAAACAAACATGCGCATAAAGATGGAGAACATCACGAACACGGTGATGCGGATGGACATACCGGAGCTACTAAGAAGAGTGAAGTTCACTATAAAGAAGAAACACATTTAACGAATGTGCGTCAATTGACTCAAGGTGGTGATATTGCTGAAGCATACTGGAGTTTTGACGATTCAAAATTGGTTTTCCAGGCGAAGTATGACAAATGGGGCGCGGAATGCGACCAGATATTTGTGGCAGATTGGCAAAAAGATGATATGGTAAATAACAAACCACAATTAGTAAGTACAGGTTTGGGTAGAACCACATGTTCTTATTTCTTACCAGGTGACAGTACTATTGTATATGCTTCTACACATTTAGGAGATTCAGCTTGTCCTCCAGTTCCTGAAAAAAGAGCAGATGGAAAATACATCTGGCCAATTTATCCTGACTTCGACATTTTTGTTGCGGATTTAGAAGGAAACATCGTTAAACAACTTACGGATTGGGAAGGATATGATGCTGAAGCTACAGTTTCCCCAAAAGGTGATAAAATCGTATTTACATCTTTAAGAACTGGAGATTTAGAACTTTTCACTATGAATATTGATGGTAGCGATGTGAAGCAAGTTACACATGAATTAGGATATGATGGTGGTGCTTTCTTTTCTCCGGATGGAACCCAATTAATCTTCCGTTCTTCTCGTCCTAAAACAGAAGAAGAGATCAAAGTGTATAAAGAGTTATTGGCACAAGGACAAGTAATGCCAACTGAAATGGAGCTTTATATCTGTAACGTAGATGGCAGTAACTTAAGACAACTTACAAAATTAGGCGGAGCAAACTGGGCACCTTTCTTCCACCCTGGTGGTAAAAAAGTATTGTTCTCTTCTAACCATGAAAACGAAAAAGGTTTTCCTTTCAACTTGTTCATGATCAATACCGATGGTACTGGTTTAACTAAAATCACTTACGATGGTGTATTTGATGCATTTCCTGTATTTTCAAACAACGGTAAACACCTGGTTTGGTCTTCTAACCGTAACAATGGTGGAACACACGAAACGAATTTATTTGTAGCAGACTGGGTGGAATAAACCACTGTCAACAAAAAGTAAAAGCTTAATATGTGATGGATTAAAATGACAATTCATTACATATTAAGCTTTTTTTATTCTATCCCAATTCACCAGAACCCTTAATTTTGCCCTCTTTAAAGAAATCTAAATTTGAAAAAAATCAATCAAAAAATCATGCTGTGGCTCAAGCGTATTGGCTGGGTGGGGTTCGCTTTCTTTTTGCTTAAAGGTTTGGCCTGGATCGCTGTATGGTTAGGATTATCTCACTACTTTAATTGGTAAAGTCACTCAAATCCTTTTTATTTACCCTTCATTTTATCAATCTTTATTTTCTACTATGGTTCATTCTATGTTCAAGTTTGTTATTTCCATTCTGATGATCGGATATTTCTCTTCATGCAATTCCAGTTCAGAAGCCCCAAAAGAACCTTCAGTTCCGGGTTATGAGATCCAGATAGAGATTGGCAAAACCAGCATGGATTCTGCGTTTTTGTATGTCTTCAAAGACTTTAATTGGGTGCTCATCGATTCTGTAAGCGGAGATAGCGGAAAATTCCATTTCACTGGACATGTAGACGGTGCAGATTTTTTCTCATTTGGAGACCGAAAGAGAAATTACATTGTCAACTTCTTTGCAGAAAATAGTCCAATTCAAATCACCGGAAATTTTGAAAAACCGGGTCAGGAAAAAATCTCAGGATCGGCTGTACATAATGAGTATTTAAGCATTCAGGATAGCATGCTCATTTTTGACAATCAAATGAATTCTATCTACCAACAATACAATATGGCAGAGGAACAAGGCGATTCTGTTTTAATGAAACAATTGGAGCAACAGTATTTTGCTTTTTCGGGAATCAAAGACAAATGGTTATTAGATTGGGTTAAATCACATCCAAAAAGCTATGTCGCAGAGTTTTATATTGCAAACAAATTAATGTATGATGTAACTACAGAAGAACTTCGCATTCTTTTTGATAATATCTCTCCGGAAATCGAGAAAACAGCCTTATATAGCATGATTGAAGGAAAGCTTCTAAAACTGGAAAATAGTGCTGTAGGTAAACCTGCTCCCGATTTCACTATGAACAATACCGAAGGCATTCCGGAATCCTTGTCTTCACATTTTGGCTCCTATCTATTAATTGATTTCTGGGCTTCCTGGTGTGGACCCTGTCGTGCAGATAGTGAAAAAATGGTGGCTATCTATCATAAATATCATGATAACGGCTATAACGTTTTGGGTGTTTCGTTAGATTCTAAAAAAGAAAATTGGCTCCAAGCTATTCAAGAAGATAGTCTGGAATGGGACCATGTCTCTGATCTAAAACTTTGGGACAATGCTGCGTCTAACTTATATGGAGTAAGTGCCATTCCACATACTGTACTCATTGATCCCAATGGACAAATTATTGCCAGAGGGTTAACTGTAGAAGAACTGGATGAAAAGCTTAACGAGATATTAAATTCAAACTCTTAGAAATTGTATTCAACAACTAACTGGATTCTTAAGTTATCACCCGAGCTTTCCAATTCATCCGTACGAAAACCATAAATTCCTTCTAAACCGATATTGAGTGGTCCAACCACATTCCAATATACATTGGCACTTGCATATGATCCGGTAAGCAATGTTGCTTTCGGTTGATTCAACGGGTTATTGAGTTGCACATATCCGTAAACAAATGTGGAGCTAAAATGATTATGATCTCTTTGGTCATAGGTTTTCTTTCCCCAGAAAAGTTGATATCCAACATAACCGCCATAAATAGGGACTAATTCCAATTCACCTTGAGAATTTGGTACGGCATCCCATCCACCTCCACCAAACGATACTAAATATCTGGAAATTCCATAACCCGCTGCAATTTGGTAAATGAATTTATCTCTTCCAAAAAGAACCTGACTTCCCGAACCACTAAAACCACCTCCCAGTTTATAAATGGTTTTCGACTGCGCATTTTTATACTCAATCGCTCTTGCCACACCACCCAATTGAAAGTGCCCCTTAGGCCACCTGATTTCATAGTGTGATACAAAATCAGGTATGGTTTGATTGGTAGGCGATACCAAAGTATCAAACTCTAAATAACGATTGTAATCCGGTACTGGTGTCTCAATACCAATAGAAATATCCGAATCCTTATTCGGTCGAATGAAATAGGTAATCTGTGCTGTTCTTACCCAAACACCCGTTGAAGGGCCATCAAAATCCGTGATATTCGGCCATGCCTCCTCATCTGTAAATCCGGACCATGCTTGCCCAATTCTAAAATTTAAAAATCGTACATAAGCATGACGCATGCGCAAACCTCCGCCTCCATTGCCATAAAAATCTGTTTCGATATACGACTTGATCTCCCCCAAAGATTTGGTCTGAAAAGCAGATGCAAATATGATTCTGGTTTGATTTAAATCTGCATGATATTGTGGATCATCCGGTACATTTTGACGTTCGGTAGGAATGGATGGCAAATGCATAGACGATACATTGGGAATTCCTCTTAGATCATAAAATCCACTATACTTTATCCAGGCTGTAGTATAAAACTCTTTTTTGGGTTTGCCATTTAACGAATCCGGAGAACTCAATTTTAATAATTGAGCTTGTACAGAAAATCCTATCAATACAAACGTTAAAACAAAGAGTATTCTTCTACACATGTCGAATTATTAAAAGATTGTATACAAATGTACTATACTTCCACTACTAACCCATCATAAGCCAATTCAACGTTCTCCGGTAATTCTTTACTCACATCTTCATGTTTTCCCATCCGATGACTAATGTGCGTTAAATATGCTTTTTTAGGTTTTAACCGGCCGATGACATCTAATGCTTCTTCCAATGTAAAATGAGAAATATGATTTGTTTTTTGGAGTGCATTAATGACCAAAACCTCCAGACCCTCTAGCTTTTTCATTTCACTTTCAGCAATATAATTGGCATCCGTGATGTAGGCAAATTTTCCTATTCTGTATCCAAAAACATCCATTTTGTAATGTTTTAATTGAATAGGAATCATTTCCAGGTCTTCAATATGAAACGGTTCACTGGTAATCGTATTCAATTCTAATTGTGGTACCCCGGGATATTTATTTGCTCCAAACGCATAATGAAAATCTCTTTTTAATGCAGTTTGCACATTTTCAGTTGCGTAGATCTGCATGGATTTTTTCATGATGTAGTTAAATCCTCTCACATCATCCAAACCGGCTACATGATCTTTATGTTCATGCGTAAAAACCACAGCATCCAGTTTTTTGACCTGTGCACGCAACATTTGATATCTAAAATCCGGGCCAGTATCCACAATGATTGTTTGGTCGTTGACTTCTACTAAAATGGAAGATCTTAATCGTTTGTCTTTTGAGTTTGTTGAAGTACATACTTCACAATCACATGCGATCATGGGAACGCCCTGCGAGGTCCCTGTTCCCAGAAAAGTAACCTTCATTTGCATCTATTTAATACAGTTCATCACACTACTCAAAAACCAGTTATGATCAAAACCACCTCTTTTATTTTGTCCTAATCTAACCACAACCAGCTTTTTAGACGGAACTACAAAAACACGTTGCCCCTCATAGCCATCCATCATATACATATCGGTGGAAACATCCGGTAATAATCGATTTTGCTCATTCCCTTCTTCTCCCGCATTTAACCACCATTGCGCACCATACTGTCCTTTATCCGTATGTGCAGTTGGTTGTACCGTATAATTCACCCAATTTTCCGGTAAGATTTGTTCTCCATACCAGTTTCCGTTGTTTAAATATAACAATCCTAAACGCGCCCAATCTCTCGCGGATGCCCACATGTAAGATGATCCTACATGAGTACCTCCCGCATCGGGTTCAATAACTGCAGTAGTAACTCCTAACTTGCTAAACAATTCATTTTGTGCAAACTGATAATATTTTTCTTCTCCAACCTGCTCTCTTAAGATTTTAGACAAGATATTGGTTGTTCCACTAGAATAATACCATTTCGATCCAATTTCATATTGTAGATCTTGCGATACGGCAAAGTCTCCCATTCTGGCATATTTATACAACATATTTGTAGCCGTGCTTACATTCGAATAAACTTCTTCCCAATACAACCCTGAGCTCATTCGCAATAACTCATCTGTAGTGATTTCACTTCTGGGGTCATCCGCATTTTGCCACTCAGAAACCGGAGCAGGTTGATAAATATCCAACATACCCTTCTTAACCATAATCCCGTACAAACCGTTGGTGACACTTTTAGTCATAGACCATCCCAATTGCGCTGAGTTTTTATCAAACTCATCTGCATATTCTTCTAAAACCAATTGCCCATCATACACCACCAATACCCCTCTGGTTTTTGCAGGAACTTCTGGATTTGTATTTTCAAAAGATTGCGCAATCACTTTTTTAAGTGCATTCAAATCCACATGACTACTAATAGAATCCGGTAATCTGGTTCCCAAAGGCCAGTCCAAAGTATCACTTAATTCCGGTTTCTTTAAATCAACTCCGGGCAATTCGGTTCTGATTTCTTCTTCACTTCTCTCACGAATCAAAGTACATCCCAAACCTTTACGATAAATTGCTTTTGATCTGGCCAACCCAAAAACAGTTCCCGTAGCGGAGGAATCTTCCATATTCACTTCAAAGTGTCCAAGCGACAATGGAAATGCACCCAACTCATTCGCTATCGCACTCTCCGCAGTTCGATTCCCAACAAATACACACGAACAAACACCTTTAGCTCCGAAACCGGAAATGATAGGACCAAAATTTGAAATAAAATAGATAAAACCTGCTAGAAGTACGATTATCAGTACAGCAAGAACCTTAGAGAAAACCTTCATATTTTGTAGAAATTAAAATTTAATGTTCTTCTCAGACAAAGAAAACATAAAGGTTAACAATGCCTAAAATTAATCGGGTTAATTTAAAGTTAGAAAAAGCTTTAAATCATGAGCTTACTTTCAGGATTTCAATTCCTCATGGATTTGCATCACCTGATCAATCAATGGCTCCTGTCCATTATTCCTGATCTCATAATCGGCATATTCTAACCTTTTTTGATCCGACCACTGGTTTTGAATTCTGGCTTTCACTTGTTCCGCAGTAGCCTCATCTCGCGTCTGTACTCTCGCTATTCGAATAGATTCATCAGCCGTCACCACAATAATAGCGTCACATGCTTTGTAACCACCCGACTCTAACAATATGGCTGCTTCTCGAATCACATAAGGCGCTTCTTGCGAATTTGCCCATTGCTCAAAATCCAGATTCAATACAGGATGTACCAATCCATTTAAAACCTCCAGTTTGCTTTTATCTTGAAAAACAATTGCAGCCAGTTTTGCTCGATCGATTTGATCTTCGGAATATATATCAGTTCCGAACTCCTTCTCTACTTGTTTTCTTAATTCCGGACTCTCTGTATATAACGCCTTGGCTCTGGAATCCGAATCGTATACAGGTATCTTCAATCTTTTAAAGATATTACCTACGGTTGTTTTTCCACTACCAATTCCACCTGTCAAGCCTACAACCTTCATTTTTTATCCTCCAAATCCATGATTAAATAATCCACGCGCTCAGGTACATATTGAATAACATTCACATAGCTCGGATAGGTTCTAATGGTAACCGGCAACTTTGATGGATTCTTTAAAACATTTTCGTAATTCACCACCACATCAAATAACTCAGGAGTAATAAAATCATAATGAGATAATCCCGTACTGTATTTTAAAGTAATGATCTGCGGTAGCAATCGAACTCGCTTACCTTCAGGGATATTCTCTACATGAATTGGTATTTCAATCTCACCTTCGGTCAAGGCTTCAACTTCGGCAATCAACCTCACTGTGGAGACCTCAGGTTGTAATAGCTTAGCATTATAACTTAGCTCTACTTCCACTTCCTGATATTCAGATAAGTCATCTAAATATACATGATCGGTTTTTAATTCTTCCAATTCATCCAACACTGAGATTGGTCCATTGGTATTCACCCATTCAGGTACCGCATAAATGGGTTTCTTAAGCACCATTCCTTTGGCCAGTGTCACACTATAATCGGGTTTAATTTTTAATTCTTTTGATGTTCCACGTTCCGTGACAATTTCAATGGTATCTCGATTAATTCGCGTGACATTCATATTGTTACTCAATCCACTTTTCAAATCATTCACAATCACCGAAGTTGGAATACTCGCACGTTCTTTTCTTCCGTAAGATTCGAAATGCAGTTTCGCGATGTCAATCACTACCGTATCTTCTTCGGCCACGTCTCTAAACTGAATGAGACCATAACCATCACCCGATAATTCGATTTTAATATTGCGATAAGGAACCGGAGAAAAAGCCCGGTCTTCAGGAAGGTTAATGTACTTTAGGGTAATTTCAATTTCTTCATTATATGTTTTGTTTAACGCATTCAGCAACCAAAACCCGGATGCTAAGAACAAGCTAATTACAAAAACATAAAACCTCCGACCCGGCTTATACCGGATAAACAAACTCTTTGTATCTGCCGGGTCGGAGCTTTGCATTATTTACGCGCGGACAAGGCCAAATCGCTTTCGCCTGATCCTGATGTAAATTCTGGAGAAATTGCTGAACGCTCCACCACAAATCTGGTTTTACTTTCTGCCTCCAGAACGATTGTTGTTTCTCTAATCTCTAAAATCTTTCCATGTATTCCACCAATGGTTACGACTTTGTCGCCTTTTCTCATCGCCTCTCTAAACTTCTTTGCATCTTTCGCTCTCTTTAACTGAGGTCTGATGATGAAAAAATAAAAAACCACTCCAATTAAAATCAGTGGTCCAAATTGTGTCAATATTCCGTTAATATCCATTTGATTTGTTTATTCTGGTGCAACTACATCTCCTTTTAATACAATCACATTATTTGCCGGATGTGTATTTGCGGTTATATATACTTTTTTGGTTTGTTTTCCTTTTTTACCCTGACTATTAAACACCACTTCAATCTCGCCAGACTGACCTGGTTTAATTGGTGTCTTAGGCCATTTTGGAATGGTACATCCACATGAACCATTTGCAGATGAAATGATTAAATCCACTTCACCTTCATTTTTAAAATGATAGATTTTAGTTACACTTTCTCCCTGCACGATTGAACCAAAACTCTGCTCTGCATCAGAGAAAACCATTTTAGCTTGTTTTTGCTCCCCTTTTTCAGATGAAGCTGTTGCCGGATTACTTACTAAATCAGGAGATAAAGCATCTGCTTTTTGACTATCTCCACAAGATGTTACTCCAACTACTAAAGCCAACATCCCACATTTTAAAACTGATTTTATCATAAACTTTATTACTTATCGATTAATTAAACCCATACCGGATTTATTCAATTTATTTTCATTCTTCAAATCTACCAAGACTTTATCCAAAACACCATTGATAAATACACGACTTTTTTCAGTACTGTAATTCTTTGATATTTCAAGATATTCGTTCATTGTCACCTTCACCGGAATATTTGGAAAACTTGTAAATTCTGTAATAGATATTTTCATCAAAACAGTATCCAGTCTTGCAATCCGGTCTACATCCCAGTTCTTTGTATACTTTTCAATCAACTTCATGGAAGCATCACTTTGCAACACAGTTTTGTGATACAACTCTTTTACAAATTTCAAGTCTTCTTTTTGATTTTTAAACAATTGCATCAAAATAGAATCAAACTCATCCATTTCCGGTCTCAAGCCACTTAATGTTTTTACCACATTAATGCTTACCATCTGCACATCATCATACCAGTAAATGTTACGCTCTTCAAACAAATCCAGAAACACTTCATTTACTGCAATGTAGTTTTTGAAAATATAGATCATAATTTCAATATCGTGCTGAAAATTATGACGTGGATTAGACATAAAAGCTTTATACTTTTTATCTGCCTCAACCTCTTTCCATATTTTTTTGATGTTATCAGATTCTACACTCCAATCGAGCTTCTCTGCATACAACTTATACTTACGATTATTTTCTATGGTAAGTGCGGCTCCGTTTTGTGCAAATCTTAAATTAGGGTTTAAATCTTCTTCGGTTACTAACCTTTTTTCCTTCTTCAGTTCAATGCTTTTGCGGCTCATATCCACAACTTCCAACAACAAACTCAACATATTGATGTACAACGTGTATACATCATCCAAACTCTTAACCAGTGATTTTTCGCCAAGCTCTAAATTATGGTTTGCCGAATCGTAAGCATAAACCGCTTGCATTACTTTCACCCTAAGGTACCTTCTGTTAAATAACCCTTCCATCAAAGATCTTTTTATTCTTGAATTATTTTCTCACATCACAGCCTAAAAAAGCCCTACTTTTGAACCGTCTTCAAGATTTGTTTTTTGAAGCTGCAAAATTAGTGTTTTTATCAATTTTATAAACCAATTATTTCGAATTAATGCGGCCGTTATTTTATTTAAATAAGTACTTTTTAAAATATAAATTACGGTTGTTTCTAGGCTTAATTTTTATAACCGCATCGAATCTATTTGCCATTTTACCTGCTCAAATTATCCGTATCGCATTTGATGTTGTGGGAGATACGGTAACCCGATATCGTTTATTTAATGGACTGCAAATTCAGGAAGATTATTATGGATTTATGACTCAAGCCATTATCGTATTTGGTTTGATCGTTTTTGCTATGGCTTTGATCAAAGGTTTTTTCACATTTCTTAATCGCCAGACCATCATTGTTATGTCCAGATTGATTGAATACGATCTTAAAAATGACATTTTCAACCACTATCAAAAACTTGATCTATCATTTTATAAGAAAAATAGTACCGGTGATTTGATGAATCGAATTAGTGAAGACGTAAGTCGGGTAAGAATGTACATTGGCCCTGCGATTATGTATTCCACAAATATGATCGTGGTTTTTATTCTGGTGGTTTGGGCGATGTTATCGGTAAATGTAAAACTGACTTTATACGTACTTCTACCACTCCCTTTTCTTTCTATATCTATTTATTACGTGAGTCACATCATCAATATTAAAAGTGAAAAGGTTCAAAGACAATTATCTAATATTTCCACTTTCGTTCAGGAAGCCTTTTCCGGGATCCGTGTTTTTAAAGCTTACAATATTGGTGCGCAAAGATTTGAGCAGTTCAATCAGGAAACCGAAGATTATAAAAAAGTAAATCTGGAATTGGTTAAAGTCAATGCGATGTTTATGCCGTTGATGGTTCTTCTCATTGGTCTAAGTACGATTATGACTATTTATATTGGTGGTCAGCTCACCATTGCCGGGGAAATCACTTCCGGAAATATTGCGGAATTTGTCATATATGTCAACATGCTTACCTGGCCGGTAGCTGTTGTGGGATGGGTTACTTCTATGGTCCAAAGAGCTGCCGCATCACAAAAAAGAATTAATGAGTTTTTAAGCATTCAACCTCAAATTGTTTCGCCCACACAAACTCCTACAGAAATTAACGGAGACATTGAATTTAAAAATGTGAATTTCACTTATCCGGATTCAGGTACAGAAGCTTTAAAAAATGTAAGTTTTAAAGTTAAACAGGGACAATCATTAGCCATTACCGGAAGAACCGGAGCAGGAAAAAGTACCATTGCGCAACTTATCGCAAGATTATATGATGCCGATTCCGGAGTAATACGCGTTGATGGTCAATCTATTCAAGAAGTTAATCTACATGATTTACGTAAACGAATTGGCTTTGTACATCAGGATGTTTTCCTCTTTTCCGATACAATTTCAAACAATATCGCATTTGGTTCTCAAGTTCAGGACATTGATTCAAATACGGTTGAAGATGCCGCAAAAAAGGCAGCGATTTATGACAATATCATCAAATTGAAAGATGGATTTGAAACCAAAATCGGAGAACGAGGGGTCACATTATCCGGTGGCCAAAAACAACGAATTTCAATTGCTCGGGCATTAATCACTGATCCACAAATTTTGATACTGGACGATAGTCTATCCGCGGTAGACACCAAAACTGAAGATCAAATTTTGGAACACCTTAACACCTTTATGCAAAATCGAACCACAATTATTATTTCGCATAGAATCTCTTCTATTAAACATTGCGATCAAATTATTGTATTGGATCAGGGAGAAATTGTAGAAAAAGGAACGCATGAAGAAATCCTGAATCAAAACGGATTATACCGATTACTCCATGATCAGCAACTTTTAGAAAATTCTGAGGCCAGTGTCTAAAGGGCTTTCAACGTTTTTCAAAATACTGTTTTTCCCAAATTATAATTCCCTAAACACCATTATTTTAGTGTTCTTGTTAAAATACATTACATTTTAATGTTTGTTAAAGTTGAAATTTTGAATAGCTTTGACCCTATTACGAAAACAAAAAAGGATGGACGGTTATAAAAAAGCTTCAAATAAGGGGAACGATGAGATTTATTCAAATGCGGTAAGAGCAGGAAAGCGAACCTACTTTTTTGATGTGAGAGAGACAAGGGGAAATGATCATTACTTAACCATTACTGAAAGTAAAAAGAAATACGATGATCAGGGAAATTTCCGTTATGAGAAACATAAGATTTTCTTGTATAAAGAAGATTTTGAAAAATTCGGTAATGCATTTAATCAAGCCATTGAAATGATTGAACAACTTCAAAATGGAAATGGTATTGAGTCCGGAAACCAAATGGAGTCCGATTACATGGATGTAGACTTTGAATCTTTGGGTTCAAACGAATAAATCAATCTTAATCAGCTCATTCTAACCCTAAACAAAACCATTATTTCTCATATATTTTTATGAGGTAAGATCAGTAAATAATAGGGATCTTAGAGCTGTTTTTTTTTATAGTTTTGAGGTCTAATTTTATGAAGTAATGACAAATCAAAACAACGAGAATTTGAAGGTGTCTTTTAACGATACTAAAACGGCTTTTTCTCACCTCTCCGATAAAGATTTGGATTTTTCCATTAAAATGTTTCAACTTATGCAAAACCCTACTTTGGTAAAAGTGGGTACTGCTTTGTCTCAGTTTGCTTTAGCTACACATTTACCCATTACGGGAATTGTTAAAGCTACAGTTTTCCGCCAATTCTGTGGGGGCACGAATCTAACGGAAAGTTTAGACAAGGTTGAAGAACTTTATAAATACAACGTAGGATCTATTTTAGATTATGCGGTTGAAGGGGCGCAAGATGAGGAAACTTTTGAAAGCACAAAAAATCAAATTATTAATGTAATTCGAAAAGCTGAAACCACTGATGGAATACCAGTAGCATGTATGAAAATGACTGGTGTATTCAGATTTGAATTATTGGAAAAAATGACCGCTGAAACTCCGCTCTCGGATGCGGAAAAACAAGAATACAAACGTGCAGTTGACCGATTCGAGCAAATCTGTAAAGTAGCGCATGAAACAGGTGTTCCGATTTATGTGGATGCGGAAGAAACCTGGATTCAGCCAGCTATTGATCGCCTGGTAGAATCCAGAATGCGTGTGTACAATAAGAAGAAAGCTATCGTTTTCCATACCTTACAGATGTATCGTTGGGATAAAATTGATCATCTTAAGAAACTAATCGCTGAGTCTAAAAAAGAAGGCTGGTTCTTAGGTATTAAGTTCGTAAGAGGAGCATATCTGGAAAAAGAGAATCAACGTGCCAAAGACATGGGCTATAAAACGTTCATCCAACCTGACAAAGAGTCTACGGATAGAGATTTTGATTTGGCCATTGAAATGATGATAGACAATATTGCGCATTGTGAAATCTGTAATGGCACCCATAATGCTTTAAGTTCTATGAAGTTGGTTGAGCTTATGAAAAAACATAAACTAGCTAATAACGACCGTAGAATATACTTTTCTCAATTAAAAGGGATGAGTGATACCATTAGTTTTAATTTAGCTAATGCGGGATACAATGTCTCCAAGTATTTACCATATGGTCCTGTTAAAGCAGCTATTCCTTATTTGACCAGAAGAGCGGAGGAAAACACTTCAATTGCAGGTCAAATGGGTAAAGAACTTACAGATTTACTGGAAGAAAAAGCACGCAGAAAAGCGATTAAATAAATCATTTAAATATTCGGGTTCCCTTAATTTAAAGGGGACTCTTTTCACTCCAAACCCTAAAAAAACAATCTTGTTTAACAAACTCTTTTGAAGTAACTTGCGTCTAGATAATAAGCGGGTAATTAGAGATATTCTAAACAATTTATATCTTTGGGTTCTCCTCACTTAAACACACATTAAAAATCATTAACAAACTGACTTTGAAGAATTTTACACTGCTTTCTAAATCAAGTTCGCAAATGAAACTTATAGCAACCCTATTATTTGTTATTTTAAGTTTTGGAGCTCATGCAACGCACCTTATCGGTGGAAACATGGGATATGAATTTATTGGACCAGATCCTCTAAATCCTGGTTTTACCAGATATAGAATTACGTTAGACGCCTATATGGATTGTAACTCAGTGAACTGGGTACAACCTGGAGGTGGTGGAGGTAGCTTTCCTGAACCTTCGATTAATGTTGGGATATATGAAGGAGTTCTAAATCCTACAACATCTTTACCATATACGGATGATGTCAATCTGCAATTGGTAGATTCGAATGCTGTGGATCCAAACTTACCCGCAATCTGCGATCCTTTCAACTTACTTTCAAATGTTTGTGTGTATTTGGTCAGATATGAAGCTATTGTGTCATTGCCCGCATCAAATACAGGTTATTGGGTTTTATATGATCGTTGCTGTAGACCGGGTGGTATTTTAAATTTAAATAATTCAGGTGCGCAATCTTTTGCATATACCACATGGATTCCTGCGCAAAACGGCTCATTAATTACGAACTCCTCTGCGCAATTTACAGATACTCTTTTATCGTATATCTGTAGAACCGATACTGCGTACATTTCAAATTCTGCGATTGATCCGGACGGTGATTCTATTGCATACACGCTGGTTACGCCTTTTAGAGGGTTAACCGGAGCAGGAGGTGCTGCTCCTCCCCCATCTGTTCCATATAATGATCCGCTCCTAAATCCATACAACTTTCCACCACCATTTGTCAATTACGCTACTGGATATAACCTTCCTAATTTATTGGGAACAGGTAGTTTCTCTGCCATTGATCCAGCAACCGGTTTAACCAGATTTATTACTAACTTCACAGGGATATTTGTGGCTTCAGTGGAAATTACGGAATATCGAAATGGCCAAATTGTTGGGGTTACCCGAAGAAATATGCAATTGATTTCTGACGATTGTCCGAATAATAATATGCCAAATCAAAATACTTCAAATTTGGACCCGGATGCTATTAACCCACTAACATACGAAGTAGATGCAGGAGATACGATCTGTTTCAATTTGGATTATGATGATTTGGATAATGATCCTTTAGAATTCGTGGCTACCAGTGATATTTTCAATGGTGCAATCACCAATCCTCCCGCAACAGTTACCTCTCCCGTAACGGGAATTGGTAGTGTTACCGGAACTATTTGCTGGAATACATCTTGTGCGCAAGGACGTACTGCGCCATATGTGGTAGATGTGGTGGTAACTGACAGTAATTGTCCGCCATTACCGCTACCTCAATTGGTACATATTTATGTTCGTCCTTTTGAAGGCCCTCAGGAGATTTATGGTGATTCTGTAGTTTGTATTGATAACAATACCACATTATTTACAACAGATACGCTTAGCGGTGTGAGTTATAGCTGGTCAGTAACCGGAGGGTCTATTTCTTCGGGAAATGGTAGTCCGACTGTCAATGTCCAATGGAATCCAGGGATGACTACCGGTTCGATTTCAGTCACTGCAACGAACCAACTTGGATGTGTAGTAGGGCCTATTACAAAAAATGTTGTGCTATCCAACGTTATTGGAGACGCAGGTCTTGACCAAACCACTTGTAATGGTATCGCTGTTACCATTGGAGGTTCACCAACATCTCAAGATCCAAACAATTCTATTATTTGGAGTCCGGCAACAGGATTAAGTAATCCAAATGATCCTAATCCAATGGCAACACCTACGTCAACAACGACTTACGTTGTGAGCTTAACAAATGCCCTAGGTTGCGTGGGAACGGATACTGTAGTAGTAAGTGTAAATAATCTAATCCCATCAGGAATTTTAAGCGATTATTTCGTTTGTCCTGGTGATACCTTGCAAATGAATGCAACTGGTGCCACATTCACATGGGGACCTAATCAATTTATTTCAGCAACTAATATTGGAAACCCGCAAGTATACCCTCCTTCTAATATCACATATACACTTAATTATTTTGATGTAAATGGTTGTGAAGGAAATGATACAACAGATATCACTGTAAACGCAACGGTGCCAACCGATGCCGGACCAGACGCACAAGTTTGTTTAGGAGATTCTTTCACACTTGGAGGAAATCCAACAGGTCCATTTGGCACAACATACTTATGGTCTCCGAGTACCAATATGAATGACAATACTTTGAGCAATCCGTCTGTTTTACCTACAAGTACAACGACATACATTGTTCAAACAAGTAATGATACCTGTACCGGGGTAGACACTGTTGTGGTTTCTATTTTACCTGCTCCATCACTATCGGTTTCCCCTGATACATATGTATGTGAAGGTGATTCTGTTCAAATTAATGCAACAGGAACAGGAACTTTCCGTTGGAATAACGGAACAACATTGTCAGATACAACTATTGCGGATCCTTTAGCATTTCCATCGGTTCCAACGTACTACACAGTGACTCTTACCGATGTAAACAATTGTGAAGCTATAGATTCTATATTTGTTGACATTCAAAGCCTTCCTATAGCCTCTGCCGGAGGTGTGGTGGATGCTTGTAAATTCTTACCTACTCCGATTGGAGGTAGCCCAACAGGACCTCCAAATTCGACCTATTTATGGACACCGAGCACTGGATTGAATTTTAATGGCTTAGCCAATCCATTAGTTACTTCTGATGTCGATCGAACTTATATTGTTCAGGTCACAGATAGTTTGGGCTGTGTCGCATACGATACTGTTGAAGTACAAGTATTCCGTTTAGCAGGTGGCATGGATACTACTGTGTGTAACAACATTACGCTTACACTTAACACCAATACGGTTAACGGCACTGCACCTTACACATATCAATGGACTAATGGTAGTGCTTTATCGGATTCTACTTCCGGCTCTCCTACCATTACTACAGGAAATCAAAATAATTTTACAGTTACTGTAACAGATGCTACCGGTTGTAGAGACACCGTTGATTTTATCATCAATTTATTAGGGCTTACAAATTCAAACTTTGCTTATGACATCATCCCTACCTGTACGGGTGTGGGGGTCAAGCTAACCAATACGAGTTCCGGAGCTTCCTCTTATGAATGGTACATTGATAACCAATTGTCAAGTACTGATGAAAATCCGACATTGGTATTTGATTATAACAAAAGTGCCACAGTAACTTTAATTACCACTTCTTCTGATGGTTGTGTCGATACTTCTGAAGTCAATATTACTGGACCAAAATTCACTGAATTGGTAGACATTACAGTTCCAAATGTATTTACACCAAACGAGGATGGTGAAAACGATTACTTTGAAATCAATTATAATGGTGATTTGAGTAGTTGTATTGAAATGACGATATTCAATCGTGATGGACAAATTGTTTACCAATCTTCCGGAGGAATTCATACATGGGATGGACGCTCCTCTACCGGACAACAATTCCCGGATGGTGTATATTTCTACATCTATACCATTAACGGTGAAGAATATAAAGGCTCACTTACTTTGATGAGGTAAACATCAATCATTAAAGTATAGGTTTTACGCATTGCAAGAATCCGTATTTTTCTTTGAATAATACGGATTTCTAAACAACCTATCATCCAATTCATGCGTCATCAGTGATATTTAGTGTATTAGTTGAAAAATATATTTTCTAAATTGCAAGTGCCATTATATCTTGCTCACTTATGAGGAAAGTTTTAGTTTTTTTGAGTGTATTCTTAATTGCTTTTTCCGGTTTTTCCAGAAAAAAAGAGGTTCATACAACTCAATATCAATTCGTTCCTAATCAAGGTCAGTTTCATTCTAACGTTCTTTATCGAACCGAAATTCCAAATGGTTTACTCTTTTTGGAAAACAACTCCTTTACTTATAACTTTTATGATGGAGAAATGTTAGAGCAACTTCATCATGGTGCTTATAAAGGAGATACCTCCGATCTACAATTAAAGCTTCATGCGTATAAGGTGCATTTTCTGAATGCTAATTCTACCCCCACTCTGGTAAGCGATGAAAAACTTCCCAATCATTACAACTTCTACATTGGTAATGACAAAAGTAAATGGGCTAAAAAGGTTCCTGCGTATGAAAGAATCTCATACCAGAATCTATATCCGAACATTGATTTGGTCATGTACAATCATCTCCAAGATGGTTTAAAATATGATTTACATATTGCACCTGGAGCCGATGCTTCACAAATCGAATTAGAATACGAAGGTGTTGACCAACTTTATATTAAAAATGGTAAGTTATACGTGATCACTTCTTTACACGAAAACTGGGAGGAAAAACCCGAAGCGTGGCAAATTATAGATGGTAAAAAGAAAAAGATCAACTGTAAATATCAATTATCAGGAAACACTCTATCATATGTTTTCCCAGATGGATATGATTCCAATTATTCTCTGATCATTGACCCCGTTCTGGTGTTTTCATCATACTCCGGGGCATCATCTAACAACTTTGGATATACAGCAACCTACGACAAATTTGGTTTTCTATATTCTGGGAGTTCTTCTTTTAATCCTGGCTATCCAACAACTCCGGGCGCCTATCAAACAACATGGGCGGGAGGTACTGGAGCCGGTAATCCGCAAGTTCCAGGTACTGATATTGCGATTACCAAGTGGGATACTACAGGTACCTTCCTGATTTACTCTACTTATTTAGGAGGTACATCAGATGAACTTCCACATAGTTTGGTAGTGACCGATTTTCATGAATTGTATATGATGGGAACCACTGGTTCTACAGATTTTCCAACAACCGCAAATGCATTTGACACTTCATTTAATGTGCATAATCCTTTGTTACCTGTAAACATGGTATCAGGATTAGGTGTTTTTTATGAAAATGGATCTGACATTGTAGTCGTCAAATTTGATAGTTCAGGGAACAACCTGGAGACTTCCACTTTTCTTGGAGGAACTCACACAGATGGATTAAATAATGGGGTCACAAAATTCAATTATGCAGATGAAGTTCGAGGTGAAATTGATTTAGATAAAGATGGTAAAGTCTATATTGTTACTTGCACCAGAAGTGATGATAACCCCATTGGAAGTGTTGGTTTTCAAACAACAAAACACTTACCCGGTACCAACCATCTAGACGGTATTATTTATAAAATGAACCATAATTTGACCGCTTTGGAATGGACAAATTATTTAGGCGGTATCGCAGATGATGCAGCTTATTCTATAGCTATAGATGATAGTAATAATATCTATATTTCAGGTGGAGTAAGATCTTCAAATTTCCCAACAACTGTTAATGCTTACGATACGAGTTATAATCAAAATACCGATGCTTTTATAACACATATCACAAGTGACGGAACTAGTATTATTGAAAGTACTTTCTTTGGAACTAACGCTTATGATCAAAGCTACTTTATAGAGCTTGATTTATTTGGAAATGCACACATTTTTGGTCAGACATCCGGACCTAGTGGAGCCTTAATTCAAAATGCCAATTATAATGATCCATTAGGTGGCCAATTCATTTCCAAATTTACTCCCGAATTAGACTCTATCATTTGGAGCACGAGATTCGGAACCGGAGATGGTACTCCGGATATTTCACCAACTGCTTTTCTGGTGGATGTGTGTAGTGCAATTTATTTAAGTGGTTGGGGCGCTCCGATCTTAGGAGGTAATTTATCTACAACTGGTTTGGATACAGCTGGCGGGCCGATTCAGGGGACTACCGATGGCCAGGATTTTTATGTCATGGTAATGAGTGATGATGCCAATTCGCTATTATACGCTACATATTTTGGGGGTTCTGCCAATGAACATGTAGATGGAGGAACGAGTAGATTTGACCGAAAAGGTAAAGTATATCAAGCCGTATGTGCCGGATGTGGTGGGTCCAGTGACTTCCCTACACACCCAAATCCAGGAGCACATTCCAATACAAATGGGGCTTCTTCAACCAGTGGATGTAATCTCGCGGTATTCAAAATGGATTTTCTACTCCCAATCGTAATTGCAGATTTTGATATGCCTACGACCGGATGTTCTCCGTTTACAGTTACATTTGATAATCTGAGTGTCCAACAATCTGCAACAAACTTCCTATGGGACTTTGGTGATGGAAATACTTCTACACAATTTGAACCGACACATACCTATACTTCATCTGGGACTTACACCGTTAAATTGATCGTTACAGATGCGGCCACGTGTAATCTGGGAGATACATTGACTCGTGAAATCACAGTTCTGGACAATAACAATACTACTCTTCCCGATGCAGTATCTTGTAATGGCGATGGCGTACAAATTGGGATTCCGCAAAACAACGATCCAAATATTACGATTACCTGGTCACCAACTATATTTTTAAGTGATACCAGTGTTTCCAATCCAATTTGTACCCCGACTCAAACCACATCTTATACACTTATTCTGGATAATGGAGTTTGTATGGACACCATTAATCAAACCGTTCTTTTTGATTCTATCCAGGTAGAAATTTTGGGAGATTCTGCGGTCTGCTCTATTGATGCTCCTTTTTGGCTCGGTTCATTAACCAATAGCCCGGCTCAATCTTATCACTGGTCTAATTTTTCTGATTTCTCCGATACCATTAACTCCAATCCAAATGATACTTCTATTCTGGTAACACCACCGGATTCATTAAATATATTCTATCTTCAGATCACCTCTCCTCTGGGATGTACTGCATCAGATGAGTTTCAAATGGTCATTAAAGATTTACAAGATCCTATTGTAGCTTCATTTGACAATCCGGGCCCGGGATGCGCACCATTTAATACTACTTTTAACAATACTACAGATAGCTTAGCGACCACAACATATTTATGGGATTTAGGAAATGGTAATTCATCTACTCTAAGTAATCCCACCACAAACTACGCAAATAAAGGTTTTTACACCGTCACCTTGATTGCTTTCGATTCCAGCATTTGTCCGCAATCAGATACCTTCTCATTGGTTTTAGAGGTTAAAGGAGATAGTAATTATACCATAAATCACCTGGCATGTTTAGGACAAGATACTGAAATTGGAGTTCCGGCATATCCTTCAGGTGCTACATATACGTGGATTCCAACAACAGGATTAAATGATCCAACCATTCACAATCCAACAGCCAACATCACCCAAAGCACAACATATCTACTGGTCGTACAGAGCGTATGTACCGATTCTATTACTGATATTGTTACGGTTGAACCGATTTACGCGCAAAGTGATTCCGTTCATATTATTTGTAGTGATCAACCTACGGTTAATTTGAAAGGAAACTCTAACGGCACCGGAGTTCAATTTATCTGGTCCTCTCAATCCGAAGTTTCAGACACCTTAAATTCCAGCTTAACCGATAGTACAATGCAAACTACCCAGACGGACACCTATAAATACTATTACTTTAAAGTCACCTCAGGAGCCGGATGTATAGAAATTGACAGTACTTTGGTTGTTGTTAGTGACCAAACCATTAGCGTGAATCCTGATAGTTTTATTTGTCAATTAGATACTATTCAACTACAGGCCAATAACAATTTTCCTTACAATCCATTAGACTTCTTTTGGTCTCCGGCTTCGGAAATAATTGGACCTACTGACACCAGCACTATTACTGTTGCTCCATTAGTGGATACATATTATTATCTTACTGCTGTAAACGATAGTGGGTGTTCTTTTACAGATACCGTTTTAGTTTCTGTGTCGAAATTGAACGATCAAAATGTGATTGCTACTTCTGATGACGACTCGGTGATCCTCGGATTTAACACCATTCTACGTGCAGTTCCGCCAACGGGATATCTCTATTCATGGTCTCCAACAAGTGGAGTTGACCAACCGAATCAACCGGTTACCTCTGTAATGCCTCCGCAAACCACTACATATACTGTTCAGGTTTCGGATCCGCAGAACACCAACTGCTCTTATAAAAACAGTGTTACAGTAACCACATATGAAATCAACTGTGGTGAGCCGGACATTTTTATCCCTAATGCATTTTCTCCTAATGACGATAATGAAAACGATGAATTCTTAATTCGAGGAAAAGTCTTGGAAAGTCTTGAATTAAAAATTTATAATCGTTGGGGTGAAATGGTCTTTGAAACAAATGATCTCAATAAAGGATGGGATGGCCAATTTGATGGTAAGAAAGTGGATCAAGCCGTTTTTGTTTATCAATTGGATGCCATCTGTATTGATGGACGCTCATTCAAAAAGAAAGGAAATATTACAGTAATCAGATAAATGAATGGTGCGTACAAACATATCATTTGGGGTTTTGTGGTATTTATTATTACCGGATTTTCTATTGATTTAACTGCACAAGACATTCATTTTTCTCAATTCTATCAAGCTCCGGCCAGACTAAATCCAGCACTTACCGGGCAATTTAAAGGAGGCTATCGAATTGCCGGAATTTATAGATCTCAGTGGAGTTCCGTGACGGTACCATATACTACCTTTTCTTTATCCGGAGATGCTCACAATTTCATGAAACAAAAAGGGTTGGGCGTTGGTCTGGATTTGTTCTACGATAAAGCAGGAGACGGTAATTTAGGAACGGTAAATTTCAATTTGTCAGGATCATATTCTATTCCAATTGGAAATACCGGAATGCATCATCTTACCGTGGGTTCTCAAATTGGCTGGGCTAAAAGGCAAATCGATCCGAATAAACTTGTTTTTGATAACCAATATGGTGGAGGCGGTTCACTGGAGACTTTTGAAACCGGTTCATCCTATCTGGATTTAAATGCAGGAATCCTTTGGGAAACAAAATTTGCAAAACGGAAAAAAGTACAATTAGGACTCGCTACACATCATCTCAATCGTCCAAACATTAATTTCTATAATTCCGATGACGCTACCTTAGACCTTAGAATCTCAATTCATGGAAGCTATCAGTTTAAGATTTCTGATAAAATGGATTTAATTCCAGGATTCCTGACCATGTTTCAGGGCCCGCATCAACAAATTACACCCGGATTAAATGCCAAGTATATTTTAGATGCACGTACCAACAATTACAGAGCATTTTGTTTTGGAGTTTGGTCCAGAATCAATGATGCCGGATTTGCTGTAGTTGGAATGGATATCAACAATATGAATATTGGAGTTTCTTATGACTTCAACTACTCTTCTTTGAGTGCTGCTTCCAGATATCGTGGTGGATTTGAAATTAGTTTGATCTATATTTTCAGTGAGCCATTGCCTCCAAGAAAACATTTTAAAACTTGTCCTGATTACATTTAAAATTTTTCGTATTAAGTCTTCAAACAAAATATCACTGCATTATCGGTCATTTTTAAAATGTATTGGAATACTCTTCTTTATTGGAATATGGAATTCATCCATTGCGCAGGATTGGTCCAGATATGGGCATAAATCTTTTAAAGAAAAAGATTATTACGGAGCAGCCTATTATTTTGACCTCGCATCTCAAAGTGATTCTATTGATCTGGATATATTATGGTTTTATGCAGAAGCCAATCGTTTAAGCAATCAATACTCCAAAGCTGCTGAAGGATATAAATCCTTAATGGAATTGGATGAAAAAATTGAATATGCGGATGCCATCTTCTATTTGGGCGATATGCTTAAACGACAAGAAGAATATGAAGAGGCGGCCAACTATTTTAGCTTTTACAGAGAGGTTTGTGAAGATAAAAGAAGCGCTTTATATCGTAGAGCAAAAGTTGAGATCAAAGCCTGTGAAATGGCAATTACCAATAAGGATCAAATTGAACCTTGGGAAATTCAACATGCTCCGTACGGTATTAATAGTTTTGATGCAGAGTTTAGTCCACGTATTCTAAATGACACACATATCCTGTTTTCTGCTTTACGATTTGACTCCAATGAAACGAAGAGTCTGGAACATAGTGCCGATCAATATCGTTTTCTGATTTACGAAGGAATTTTAATCGACAGTCTATGGAGTATTCAACCACTTAGCGACCTCATCAATGATAGTTTAACCGATAATGCCAATCCGGTCATTACTCCGGATAGTAGCCAAATGTATTTTACCCGATGTGATGAAAATGGATGTGCCATATATGTTTCCAACTGGTATGAAGATCACTGGGAAAATGCCGTAAAATTAGGACCGAATATCAACGCTGAAAATGCAACGAGTACGCATCCTTATGTAACTACATTAAAAAACGGCAAAACCTATTTATTCTTCTCATCTAATAGACCGAGAACCAGAGGGAAAATGGATATCTGGTCGGTGGAAATTAAAAACAATGGAACCAAATACGGCCGTCCTAAAAATGCGGGAAGATATGTCAACACTAAGGATGATGAAATCACTCCATTTTATGATACGGCAAATTATCAATTGTATTTCAGTAGTCTCTACCATCCTGGTTATGGGGGATTTGACGTTTTCAAGTCCACAGGAATGCCTGGTAGATTTGAAGAACCATCCAACATTGGAAAGCCGTTAAATTCTGCAGCAAATGATATGTACTTCACGTATTCTGACACACTAAAGAGCGGCAGTTTTGTGTCCAACCGAAAAGACGGTTACGCGCTTAAAGGAGAAACTTGTTGCAATGACATTTACCTCTTCGGTCCTCCTGATACCAACAAAGTTGATAGTATTCCGGTAGAAGAAATTCCTATTGAAGAAGACTTAGTGGTTAAATTAGCTTCCGTTCAATTCTTGCCATTGGCGCTGTATTTCGATAATGATAAACCGAATTCGAATTCCAGACAGATCACTACCGAAAAAACATATGAAGAAACTTTCAATGCGTATCTGAAAAGGAAACCTATGTTTTTGAAAAAAGCCCCCAAATCAACTGCCATTGACTCCTTCTTTGTTCAAAATGTAGAAGTGGGTTTTACCAAACTCCAAATGTTAGCCGATTCTCTGGAAAAGTATCTGGAGAAAGGATATAAACTACAACTGGGTATTAAAGGTTTTACCAGTCCGCTTGGTGATGCTGATTATAATGACAATCTTGCTTTACGTAGAATCAGTTCTATTGAAAACTTCTTATACACCTGCAATGAAGGCGCTTTAAAACCTTCTATCGATAGCGGGCTTCTTAAGTTTAGACAAATTCCATTCGGGGAGTTCTTTTCGCTGGGGAAAGTAAGTGATGATTATAACAGTCAAAGACAATCCGTGTATAGTTCCGGAGCTTCAGAAGCGCGTAAAGTTGAGATTATATGGGTAGAACAAACACTTCCTGGAGATTCTAATGCTATTGTGATATTTGAAAAAACCACGCACAATTTCCAAACGCTACCACAAAATAAAATCGTTGAACACCGATTTAAATTTACCAATACCGGAGAACGACCATTAACTATTAATTCCATAGCAACAGACTGTGATTGTATTCAGGTAGATTATCCTACTACCCCAATTGCTCCCGGAGATAGTGAAGAAATCATTATCAAATTCAATACATCAGGTCGTAAAGGCTTACAATTCCATGGAATCGTTATTCAAACCAATGCCAAAATACCGGAGAAAAAACTATTTATTCGAGGAATTATGGAGTCCATTACTCCTCCATAAATTTTAACGCTCTCCATCCCATTCCGCATAAAACTCTTCCAGAAAAGTTTCCATGTATGCATGACGATGTGCGGCCATTTTCTTCCCCCATTCCGTATTCATGCGATCTTTAAGTAGCAGCAACTTTTCGTAAAAATGGTTTATCGTTGGACCAGTTGTTTTTTTATAGGATTCAAAATCATCATGCATTTCCGATTGGACTTCCGGATTGTGCATCTCTCGGTTTTTGTTCCCTCCGTATGCAAAAGTTCGCGCAATTCCGATGGCACCAATAGCATCCAGGCGATCTGCATCCTGAACGATCTCTCCTTCTAACGAACTCATCGGGGTAGCAACACCCGCGCCCTTGTAGGATATTTCTTTAACAATGCGTACCACATGCTCTATCTTCGCCTGATCTGCACCATTCTGATCCAACCATTCCGTTACCAGTTTAGGTCCCATAGTATGGTCACCATTATAAAATTTATGGTCTCCAATATCATGTAATAATGCCCCAAGTTGGACAATTTCCAGATTTACTTCGGGATAATGCATTGCTATTTTATTAGATAAATCATACACCCTTTTGATGTGCCACCAATCATGCCCGGAGCCCTCTCCCTCTAACACACTTCTAACATACTGTGCCGCTTTCTCTACAATCTCATTACTCATTTTGACAAACCTGATTTTACATTATCCGTTACATCCGGGTGGTCCAATACTTCCTGAATTCTTTCGGCATGTTTTGATTTATTATGCTTGATTTGATATAAGTCGGTTAGAGATAATCTCTGACTTGCTTTTTCAATCAATGTCATTTCATCTCCCTCACGCACCAATCCATCTTTTAAAACACGTACATATGCTCCCGGATGTGGCGAGTTGATAAAGTCTTTTAAACTCGCCATATTTCCAAATCGGTAACCCAATTTAGAACACGGAGTTCTTGGCTGTGCAATTTGAATAACAGCTTCTCCAATTTGGTACTTATCACCAATAAACAATTGAGATTCATTTAAAACATCCAACTCAATATTCTCTCCAAAAAATCCGGTTTCCCATTTTGCATCCGGGTATAATTTCTGGAAATAGGGATAGTTGTTCCTCCCAAAGATGTAACATGCTTTATCTCTACCGCCATGATATCTTAAATCACACACGGTATCAGACAGCACGCCATTTTCGGTTATTGTAATTCCTTCCGGAACCGGCACTTTAAACATCCCGGTTTCTACTTCTGCATTATTAATTGTAATAATTCTTTTATCAGATCGATTGGTTGACAGAACTTTCATAAAGCCTATAGATTTGATGAGCAAAGTACGCCAAATAGTTTGGTCTGATGATACTAAATGAAGTAGAAATCTTTATCCTATTATAAAAAATCCTGTATCAGGTTGACACTCTTTTCAGTGTCTTCAGGTAATACATTTCCATCAAAAGGGTGCATTCCGCCAAATGAATGATTGGCACGCGTTAGAACTTCCAATCTTGTATTTATTCCTTCTGACGCTAATTTTTTGCCTTCTTCCAAAGGAACTGTTTCATCCATTTCTGCATGGATAATCATAAAGGGTTGTTCTATTTTTCTAACTACCTGGTGCAAGTCAAAACGATCTTCATTTGCGAGATAATCTTCAGCCAGAGAATAATAGAGCGGCATGTTTTGCTGTGTTCTGCCATTTAACATGTAAATCACTCCATTTTGTTTCCAATACTCCTGTTCTTCTTTGGAGAATCTTACCAAAGTACCCACACCGGATAACGTGACAATCTTTTGAATTCTGGAATCTTCTGCTGCAGTGATCATGGCAATAGCTCCGCCTCGACTATGCGCCACTATATTCAGCGCATCCAAATCCATTTTAGTATGTAACTCAGAAGCATCATATAACCACTGGATCACATCCTGGACATCTTGTAATTCTTTTGAAAAGGTATTTCGCCCAAAGGCTTCAAGATCTGCAAAATCAAAAGGTGTATCCGGAGTAGTTCCATTATGCGAAAAATTCATTCGAACTACTACATAACCTTTATCGGCTAATGACTTTGCCATTAATGGCCACTGTCCCCAATCTTTAAACCCTTTAAAACCGTGTAAAAAGATAATAACAGGAGCCTTCCCCGAATCTTCAGGGAAATCTATATCAACAGATATAGGTAATCCGGATTGACCCGGAACAATATAATTATCCATTTTCGCAGCTTCCGGCTCCACCGCAACCACAATCTACACCTTGTTTTTTAAGGTGTGGATTTTTGCTCGCACATGTACCTGCAAATTCGCCATCTTTTTTGGCTAAAATTTTAATCCCCAAACCTGCAAATGCCAGCGCCATTAGCGCAATCGACAATAAAATTACTTTTAAAACCATGACGCAAAGATAACCCTTTCCTCACATGGAAATGTAAGTTTTGTTACAAATTAACATCCGTATATGAAGACTAAAATTCGTGTCAGAAATCCCTACTCCGAAGGCATTATCTTACTTTTGAAAAAATTTAAAACATGGATCAAAGATTACAGGCATTTGAGCGCCTTCTCAATATTATGGATGACTTAAGAAGTCAGTGTCCATGGGATAAAAAGCAAACTTTAGAGAGCTTGAGATATCTCACTATTGAGGAAACTTATGAATTATCAGATGCCATTCTGGAAAAAGATTTTAACGAACTTAAAGGCGAAATCGGAGATCTTATGTTGCACATGGTCTTTTACAGTAAAATTGCTTCTGAAACCCATGAATTTGACATCACGGATGTTTTAAACGGAATTTGCGATAAACTGGTGAGACGTCATCCACATATTTATGGGGATACCAAAGTGGAAGACGAAGAAGAAGTAAAACGTAACTGGGAGCAAATTAAACTCAAAGAAAAAGGACGTAAAACGGTTCTTCAAGGAGTTCCTAAATCTTTACCGGCTATGGTTAAAGCCAATAGAATTCAGGACAAAGTACGCGGTGTTGGATTTGACTGGGAACATGACCACCAGGTTTGGGATAAAGTCAAAGAAGAACTGAATGAACTGGAAGCTGAAGTAAGCGCAGGTGCCTCTACTGAAAAAATTGAGGATGAATTCGGAGATGTATTGTTTTCGTTAATCAATTATGCGCGTCATATCAACGTGAATCCGGAAGATGCATTGGAAAGAACCAATAAAAAGTTCATTAAACGCTTTAACTATTTGGAGCAAAAGAGCAAAGAAGCAGGGAAACCTTTAGATCAAATGACGCTAGCTGAAATGGATATCTACTGGGAAGAAGCTAAAAAATTATAATAAAAAAGGCCGCAAATTGCGGCCTTTTTTATTTCATATCCGTTCGTCTTAGAACTTGAGAATTCGCTTAACAAATGATCTGGTTTCTGTTTTAACTTCCAGATAATAAACTCCGGACTCTACTCCATTCAGATCAATATTCTGGATCATTTTTCCATCATAATTATCATTACGATATACTTCCTTGCCTAACATATCTAATACTTTTAATCCAGTAGTATGTTGTTGAAGAAGCCCCAGATTTATATAGAATACTCCAGAACTTGGATTTGGGTAAATCTCCATTTCATCTACCGTCAGATTCTCCACACTACTCGCAATTTGAATATCTGCATTAAATGAACAATCTGCAGTATTTCCACATTCATCAGTAGCAGTTAAAGTCACTACGGTGGTACCAATCACAACTGTACTTCCCTGAACCGGACTTTGGGTAATGGTAATATTATTCGGTAAAGAACAATTATCACTTACTGTTGCCATATTTCTATAATCCGGTAATTCAGCATTTACACCATTTGATGACACTACATTTTGGTCCGCTGGACACGTAATGGTTGGATCAGTTTGATCTTCAATCGTAATGACCTGAATATAGGTTTCCACATTTCCACAAGCATCAGATGCTGTCCATTTTCTATATATCCAACTTGAATTGGCACATGAACCTCCAATAATACTATCAGTTGAAGCTATATTAAGCACTCCTACCAAACATGTACTTGTTGCTGTTGGTGTTCCTGTATTTGAAGGATTGGCCGATTCATCACATTCAATAACTGTGTTATTCGGTTGACTGGTCCAATTAATACTTGATGCTGCAACCACATTTAAAGTATAATCTTCCACCTCTCCCCATTGCGAACTTCCACAAGGAGTAATCTGGCCATCGTCCGGCTCATACACCATTCTCACGCGCATTCTTACACTACCCGGAGATACATTTGAAGGAACAGTGATATTAAAACTCAATGGGAACGTCACCGAAGCACTGTAGGTCACAATGTATTCCTGCTCTCCCGGATCATTAAAATCCAGGTCATTATTCCAATCCACCCAAACAGCTACCTGATCATCATTATATCCTGCATTTCCACCATTGTTCAAAGTCGTTATACTCATAGGTACTGAAGCTCCAGCAGAAACCGTTGCTGTTTGAGATGTAAAATCACTATAATTTCCACATGTAGTGGTATTATTAATATTTCCAATTGTGACATTGCTGATATACTCATCACAAGGAGTAGTTGTTGAAGTCGCTGTACAATAAGCAGGTGTTCCACCTTGTACAACCAAAGTATAATCTTCTACTTCACCCCATTGTGAACTTCCACATGGCGTAATTTGTCCATCATCTGGTTCATATACCATTCTCACACGCATTCTTACTGAACCTGAAGTTGCATTAGACGGAACTGTAATATTAAAACTCAATGGAAATGTCACCGAAGAACTATACGTTACGATATACTCTTGTTCTCCAGGATCTGTAAAGTCCTGATCATTATTCCAATCTACCCAGACCGCTACCTGATCATCATTGTATCCTGCATTTCCACCAGCATTTAAAGTAGAAATGGTCATCGCTACAGAAGAGCCCGCAGATACGGTGGTGGATTGAGAAGTGTAATCACTATAATTCCCACAAGTTGTAGTATTGTTAATCGTACCTATGGTTACATTACTAATGTATTCATCACATGGAATGGTCGTAGATGTTGCCGCACAGTAACTCGGATTTGTAGTTCCCGCAAAACCATTTGAAGAGAACAATCCTCGTCCATGTGTAGCCGCAATTACTTCTTTATCTGAAGATCTCATTTGTAACATATCTACACGCACATTTGCCAATCCTGAGTTAGAAGCCGTCCAGGTTGGTGATGAAGAATTAAAGTTAGATGTAGACCATACACCTACTTCGGTAGCCAAAATCACCTCCGCAATATTTGAAGGGTTAAATAACGCCCATCTTACCGGCATATCCGGCAAGTTACCTTCTTTAGCTGTCCAGGTAGTACCACCATTTGCAGTATACCAAACAGATGTCACCCCATAATTTGAGAAAGTCACAATAATTTGATTTTCAGTTTGTCCAAACTCAATACAAGAAATCGACCCGGTTGGAAATGAACTTCCGGTAATATCAGATGAAACCGGATTGGAATTCGCATTTGTAATCTTGAATAAACGTCCAGCTTCTGTACCGATAAATAATGTTGTTGATGTGGTTGTATACGGAGACACTTTTAGATTTGTCGCATCAGATAACAAACTAGATATCGTCATGCTCGAAACCACTGGATTGGAACTTTGAAATCCAGTTACCCGATATAAGGAAGTTGGTGTTCTAAATGTATACAAGATGTTTTGGTTATCGTCCAGATCACTTGGATTGATAAATTTACCTGTATTCTGATCTGTACTAATATTAGAGAAATTTGCTCCACCGTCAGAAGAATGGTAAAAATCATTATACACATAACTCGTAGTCTGATAATCTCCATTCGTTTGATCAATATGGCAATAAGCCCCATCACCACCTGTCGCCTCAGTGGTAGAATTCATCCCTGCTGAAGCGTATTGTTGTGTTCCATTATCCTGTGAACCCGCTAAGAAATAGTTGCTATTGGCAGTTGGATGAATCGCACATGCATAATATTGTGTCACATTATAATCTTTAACCCGATGCGGGATACTTGGTGAAGATGCGTTTACATTACTTGAATAGTAGATTCCACCATCATTACCAAAGATCGCAATGGAAGAAGATCCTGGTTTATATACAATCGCGTGTTGATCCGCATGCACATCTGTATATCCAAAACCTCCGTACCAATGTGAAATTTGCTGCCAGGAAGTCCCACCATTCGTGGTTTTAAATAAGTCAATTCCACCTATCATTACAGTGTTCATGTTATTTGGATCTACATCCAATACCAGATTGTACCACGCCTGACCTCTGGTAAAATCAGTCGCAGGAATTCCATTGTCTGCATCATTTGGTTCTGATCTAAGGGCCCAACTACTTCCATCATTGGTTGTTCTTTTAAACGCATCCAATTGTTGATTATATTCAAACGCCACATACACATAATTGGAATTCGAAGGTGCACAAGCCAAACTCACTCTACCCGGATTTGAATGAGTATGTTTTAGCGTAAAACTTGTTCCGGAAGTTGATGCATACACCTTACCTCCTCCATCACCATATGAATTGGCATCTACACCAACCCAAAGTTCATTGTCAGAAGCAATATCCAAATCCGTTGGTTTTTCCGGAGCACCACTTACATTTGGTAAAACTTGTGTCCAGGAAGTTCCTCCATTCACTGATCTTTGTAATCCTTCATTTGCTGTTCCATGCCATTGTCCCTGATAATAACGTCCAGCCACAGCAGCATACACCACTGAAGTGTTGCTTTCGTTTCTCACGACTAAATCATTGATATAATAGAAAGAACTAGTCGATGATATTTGTGA
Source organism: bacterium SCSIO 12643 (assembly GCA_024398135.1). Classification (NCBI taxonomy): domain Bacteria; species bacterium SCSIO 12643. Next base: position 3,103,346 of record CP073750.1, on the reverse strand, counting down.
GAATGTAGTTCCCCCGTTAGTCGATTTCCAGATTCCGGCACCTCTACTTGCTCCGGTATAACTTTCTCCGGTACCTACATAAATGATGTTACTATTATTCGGATCAAACGCTATGGCAGTTACTGTAATATTATCCCAAAAATCATTTACAGCTTGCCAACTGGATGTGGAACTTGTGATATTGTTATTATACCATAATCCTCCGGTAACACCTCCACCCCATACTTTATTGGTTGAAGTCGGGTCCCAGGCTAAAGCTCTTGTTCTTCCTCCAACGTTATTTGGCCCTCTTTCTACCCATGGCGAACCTGAGGCTCCGGGAGTTCTAGCAGTCGACTGTTGCATGTTCTTGGTCATTTCCCAAATCGGAATCAACTTTTCAGGTTCAGGCCTTCCCAATGCAGGATTCATCGTCTCTAAATAGTCTTGTAAATAAGCTAAGTCTGGTCGATCTGCTTTAGGTATTTCAGATAATTCTTCCGTTGTATAACGCATTTTATATTTATGGTTACGCAACCTCTCTTCGTATTGTTCTCTTTCCGAAAGAGCAGATTTTTTCACAAAATCAAACATATCAGTAAACAGATACCCTGAAAAAACTGTAGCTAACGCGATTAAGAAAATAGAAACCCGTAATTTTTTTCTCATAGTAGTTATTTTGTTAGGTAAGGAAATAAATTTGTAACAAAACTAGTATTTCAATATTGGATATCACAAAATGTGAGGATTGGATTTAAATCAGCTCTATTTTTGTACCGTTACCTAACTATGAATATGAAAAAAGCGCATTTACCTCTGTACTTTATCAGTATCTATTTCATGATCTCCTCCTGTAGTTTCAATAAGGATATCAATCAAACCGACTCTCATCCTTTTGAAATCATTTCTGCAGTGCAAACACCTCTTGTGGGTGGGGCCAACAAATCGAGAGGAATGCGAATCGGGCTTCAATTGGTTACGCAAAAACCGTTAACTACCGATTCTATTATTTATGAGGGATTTTCTCAACCGGTAACGGAGATCAAAAAGACACATGATACGCTGTGGATTGAAAGTTATTTCTATCCGAATCAAAAAATGACCATCTCTAAAAATTCTGAACCTATACAGTTTACGGCAAACTCATGTACTCTGTTTTACCACTATGAAAACACCAATGCATCTATGCTAATAAAGAAAATGGAAATGGTTCAGGATCCAACGAAATGGGAATAAGGTTATTTAGCTACCTCAACAACTAAAGCTTTCTGCATTATCTGCATTTCTACCAGTCTATTGATTTGAACAATATGATGCTCAAAATGGGCTTCAAAAAATTGTAACATCTGGTTAAAATTCATCTTCCCCACAAATGGATGTTTTAGAATTCCTTTGTTTAAAACATCTGGTGATTCAGCACTCAAATTATACAATTGAACCCGAGTCGCTTCCCAACGTGCATTTAATTCATCCAAGGTTACAGGGTTTACCCCTGGTTTAGCTACCTCCGGAGCTTTAAACTTTAGATTAAATTTTAAAACTGTACTTAATATCAGACTATATACTCTGGATTTAAACGAAACTCCCTTTAAACTTTCAATCTCCTGGATTTTTTTGAGCGCATAATTTACCGATGACTCTTCACTTAACACCAAATGTTCCACCACGTTTAAAATAGACCATCGTTGCGCTCCTTCGCTAAACTCAAGTTTTACAGGGTCCAAATTATTCAGTTTATTCACTAAACTAATTCTTTGAGATTCAAGATGTGCTATTTGTGTGTCTTTCAATCGCTAAATTTTGGATGACAAAAAAAAAGAAAAAATTTGATTTCAAATACTCCTTTTAATTTTATTTTGGGCGTGTGAAACGTCTACATCTTGCCACATTCGTCTCGTTATTTATTCTCATCGCCTTCTCTACCATATTGATTGGGCAAAAGTCTTACGATACCCTATCTTTTTTTAATTCAGACTTTTCCACGGAAGAAGCAGAAAAAGAATTTGTAAAGGCAATTCAGGCGAATACCAATAAGGCACACGAAAAAGCGAAACTAATCGCACAGGCTTTTGTAGATTACTCTATAGACAAAAATGATCCTACGTTAAAGAAAACATCTTGTCATCAACTGGGATTAATCTATTTCCATGATACCCAATATGATTCAGCTTTGATTTGCCTGAATCAAGCTAAAAACTTAGCGATTGAACAGCAAGATACATTAGCACTGGTCAATATTAAAAGGTCTTTAGGAGCAGTTTATCTCTCGACTAAAAAAGGGGAATTAGCAATTAATTATTTTAATGAATCTCTGGAATTAGCTAAAGATATTTCTGATAGCGTTTCTATGGCTAAGGCGTTAAATAATTTGAGTATTCTAAGCAGTCAGGCACAAGAATATGAGAATGCATTAAATTATCTCAAACGTGCATTGGATCTTAAAATCGCATTTGCACCCAAACCAGAACAAATTTCAACGCTAATCAATATTGGAATTAACTATACGCATTTGGGTAGTTTGGATAAAGCTGAGGATTATTTAAATCGTGCAAAGGATATTGCCATTGAATATAACGAGCAGAAAAAACTAGCGGAGATTTGGAATCACCTGGCCAATACTTTCATTACCATGAAGGATTATGATCGTGCAGATGATGCTTTTCAATCTTCTATCGCAATTTCAACCAAATTGAATGATCAGGTACAGTTGGCTTTAACCACCAAGCTTTACGCAGAGCATCTTATGAACCTGGAAAAATGGGGTGAGGCTGAAACCAATTTGGAATCCATTGTTGATCAGTTCAAAGACAATTCTGCAATTATTACTGAGATTTACTACGACCTGGGAAAGATTGCCTATGAAACCAAAGACATCAAAAAGGCTGAAAAATACCTGAATAAAGCGGTGAGTTCCTCAGACAATCCAAAAGGAGAAACATTGGCTAAGGCATACAATCTGCTCTCATTGATATCTTATTTAAATGAAGATTACGAATTGGCATATCACCATTTGCGAATTAGCAATATTATGGATGACTCCATTTCTAAAACTGTTAATACGGATCGTTTACGAGAACTACGGGTGAAATACAATTCCTACAATGATTCTGAAACCATTGAAAACCTGATTGAAATTGCTGAACTAAAAGAGAAAGAAAAAGAGAAAAGTAAATTCTATTTCATCATTACATTCAGTCTTTTTATCATCACCTTAGCCGTAGCCATTACCTTAGCCAGACAGGCCAGCTTTAGAAGAAAACAATCCAACGAACTTTCCAACCAAATTGACGAAAACTTAAAAAAGACCAAGGATTTAATTGAAGCCCACAAACTCGCAGAAGAAGGATTAAAAGTAAAATCTGAATTCATTGCGATGGTTTCTCATGAGATCAGAACCCCAATGAACGCCATTATTGGTATGAGTTCTTTATTGGCTGATACGAATTTAGATGATTATCAAAGAAACTATTTGAACAATATCAGCATTAGTAGTAACAATTTGCTGATTCTGTTGAACGATATTCTGGACTTTTCACGTGTTGAGGCAGGTAAAGTAAGTATCAAACTACAACCTGCTGATCTTAATAAAGAACTCAAACATGTGGTCAATATGTTTGAACCTTTGGCCCAGGAAAAAGATCTGGATTTTGAGGTAACACTAGACAAAGACATTCCAAGTGTTGCTTTCATTGATGCTCCAAGACTGCGCCAGGTGGTTGTGAATTTATTGAGCAATGCCATTAAGTTTACCCATGAAGGTTTTGTGAAACTCACCGTAAAAGTGATTAAAACAGAACCGACCTTAAATGGTTCTATGGTCACTTTAAGATTCGAAGTTCAGGATTCCGGAATTGGGGTGCCCAAAAACAAACAAAACGAAATTTTTTCATCTTTTAATCAACTCGACTCTAAAGTTAGCCGTCAATACTCAGGAGTAGGGTTAGGCCTTTCCATCTCTCAAGGTATTTTGGGAATGATGGGGTCATCTATTCAGCTGGAAAGTGAATTTGCACGAGGCAGTACTTTCTGGTTTGATTTAAAAATTAAAGCTGAAAAAGATAATAAGATGCCAATTCCTTCAAGTGGTACAACTAAAGTTAAATTTGACAAAGAGCTAGGTGTAACTTGTCCGCTGAAAATACTGATTGCAGAGGATAATGAAATTAATCAAAAGCTATTGCAGATCAACCTAAACAAAATGGGCTATAATCCTATGATTGTTTCAAATGGTCAGGAAGCATTAGATCAGATTAAAATCCAACAGTTTGACATCATCTTTATGGATGTACAAATGCCTGTACTGGATGGTGTTTCTGCAACCAAAGAAATTGTGAGAATGTATGGTAAAAATAAACCGATCATTATCGCGGTGACAGCAAATGCAATGGGTACGGATAAACAATCATATATTCAGGCGGGTATGGACGATTATATATCCAAACCATTTACCACATCTGAAATCGAGTCTTGTTTACGCAATTGGTACGTGCATATCAATAGTCAGGAATAGACCGTGCTATAATTCTACCACCTCAACCGGGTCCACATAAATCAAAACGGCACGGACATCCTGATATCCCATTCCTATCAATTGATTTTTATATGAGGTAATCTGCGCATGGTGATCCGTCTTTTTCATACCAGTTTTAAAATCTATGACAATAGCCTGTTCATCTTCAATCACTACACGATCCGGACGAAGTAAATCTCCATTACTCAAAATAATTTCCGCTTCCTTTTTGACCTGCACTCCCCACTTAAAGAATTCGCTCACCTGAGGATGTTGAATCACCTCTGATAACTTCCCTTCTATCACCTCTTTTTCATCTGGTTTGATATCCCCTTCCATTTCCAATTTCAACACCGCTTCCGTCAAATCCTCAACCGAATCAATGTAAGAAAATGCCTTATGAATTAAATTTCCATACGCACGTTCTCCGGTATCATTCATCCACTTCACGTAATTCTTCTTCACCTTCAGTTTATCTCGATAAGCCGAATTTTTATAGTTCTCTATTTTTAATACCTCCGCATTTTTAGCCTTATGTTCAGATGTTTTCAATGCTTTCGTTCCATATGAAAATTTGGATAGAACCTTCTTCCCGGTTTCATTATATTCTTTCTGAAACAGATCATCTTCCCAGTCTTCGATAATCGAATACATAGGTTTGAAAAAATCAGCATTAGGCTTTACACTCATCACGTACAAACGCTCTGATGGTCTTGTAAACGCCACATACATCGCATTTAAATTATCCAGTTCAATCTTTTCATTTTCGCATTCATAGTCTTTGGAAAAAATCGTCTTTTCTAGTTTTACTGTATGTGGTAAAATTGCTACGGGAATCGGGTCGGCCTTTGGAAATTCTACCCAAAATGAGTGTTTATTGTGTTTTGAGTTCCAATTCCCTTCTGCAATAATAACCACCGGCCAATCCAATCCTTTTGATTTATGAATGGTCAGTACATTCACTGCATCAATATCTTCTGGAATTTGAATGCTTAACTTGGTTTGAACTTCTTCCCAATCATCCAACAAATCGTATAATCCTTTTCCCGATTTCAAAGAGATTTTATAAACATAATCCATCCAGGTTGCTAATCTATTGTCCTTAGTTTGGTCTAAACCAAAAACCTGTAACACTTCTGAAACCATTTCATATAAAGGAAATGACAGAATCGACATCCGATTAAATTCTATTCCCCACCCCAACAACACCGAAGTGAGTTTTAACATATTCATTTCACTTCGTTCACCAATCACCTGATGGAAATCTGGTCTGAGTTTGATCTCATTAAATCGGATCAAAATTTCATACATATAAAACTTTTCTCCTGGCTGATTTAGGTGCTTCAGGACAGCCGAAACCAGTTTCACTGATTGCGCGTTATTGACCAATAAACTCTCTGAAGAGATCACATTTATCTCTTTATGATTCAAATGCTCTACCAAAGCCGGAGTATCATTTTTCTTTTTGGTCAAGATGGCCATATCCTTTAAAGCATAACCATCCTTTTGTAGATCGCGAATTAAATTCGTAATGTCTTCAAACACCAATGCCGAAGCCTCCTCTTTCTTAAGATCATGATAGAAGTTGAACTCCACATAGCCCTGACTATTTTCATCTTTTACCTCCTGAGCAACATCCGCATAGTATTCTGCAATTCCAGAATTTAATTGAGTAATCGCTTTATCAAAAAACTGATTATTAAACCTTACAATATCCGCATTAGATCGAAAATTTCGGTTTAGTGGTGCGCGGTCCTCATAATTATGAATCAAAGACAACTCCCGCTCTTTTACATATTTATCATCATATGGATTATATGCTTTAGGAAGCTCGGTAAATTGTTCTACAACTCCTCCTCTCCAACGGTAAATAGATTGCTTGGCATCTCCCACCACCAGACTCGTTCCTCCCTGCGATAAACTATTCTCCACCAAAGGCAACATGTTGTGCCATTGCATTAATGAGGTATCCTGAAATTCATCAAAAAGAAAATGAGCATACTTCTCACCCAACTTTTCATAAATAAAAGGTACGGGTTCAGTACGGGTAACCTGTCCTACCAATTCTGTAAAATCAGAAATCAAAACCAGATCATTCTCTTGTTTGATCTTTTGTACTTCTTTATCAATCTCGGCTAATAGAGCCACCTGATACAAATTGGAGTGTAACAGTTTATTCAATTCATACTCCGATTCATTTTCACTTCTATATGCCTCAATCTCCAGATATAATCGAATCAGATCACCTTTCCTTTCCTCTATTATACCTTGTTCATCTACACTTGCTTTTGTGGCGTACCACTTCTTATCCGGGTTATCCAACAATGTCTGCATATTTTTACCTACCGATGGACCATAATCCTTTTGAAGAATCTTTTGGAAAAAACCAACAAATTGTCCCGCATAGGCATATTTGTTCTTCTCAATGTTATTGAGTGCTATTCCAACCGCCTCTTTTGCACGTTTTCGTAAATATTGTTCATAGATATGAACCGATTTCTTCAATTCATTATAACGCTCTAAATAAGTCTCTAAATCAATCTCCTTAGCTTGATTTAAATAATACCATTCATGCGTATTTAGTAATTGTTTTGAAAAGCCAAATAAGTCCTCATCAATTTTCCAACTACTTCCTTTTTCAAATTTTTGATTGGCATACTGCTCAATAAAAGTTGTTAACACCTTATCTATTCCCACTCTTTCCAACATCATATCAACCGCACGATGTAAAACACTATCCGTATTGAGTTCTACATCAAATTGCTGATTCAATCCCATCTCCTGCGCAAAACTGCGAATGATCTTATGTACAAAACTGTCAATAGTTCCTACCGAGAAATCACTGTAATTATGAACGATCTTTTTTAAGGTATTACGTGCCCGTTTCTTTAGCACCTCTTCAGAAACATCTAACTCCCGAATCAAGATTTGCATCAAATCCAAAGTTCTCTTTTGAACCTGCTGGCTTACCCCACCCATTTCTTCCAGCGTTTCTAAAATCCGATCTGTCATTTCATTGGCAGCTTTATTGGTAAAAGTGATGGCCAATATTCTCGCAAATACTTTGGGATCATCTGAACCTAAAGCAATTTTCAGGTATTCCTTTACCAGTGTAAATGTCTTCCCTGAACCTGCAGATGATTTATATACCAAAAATCCCATATCTTCAGCTGAAAATGATAAGCGAAAGATAATTCTTTATACATACCGCTCACTTCAAATCCATACATTTTTGAACTACTTAATTAACCATTTTTTAAATAATTATGACACTATTTTTCAGATGGATAAGCAATTCACTCTTCTTTCATTACGTTTTAAACGGTATATTCGCCCCAATCAAACAAAAAGAATGAAGCAATTTTTTATCCTGTGTGCACTGATTATTTCTCACGTTTTTGTTACAGCTCAAGAACAATATGTTTCTAACCAGGTCATCGTCATGATGAATGGAAATCAAAATGTAGAACAAATTTGTATAGACTTAAATCGAAACTGGTCAGATTTGGGGATTTACCCACTACGTACACTTTCAAAAAGAGCCCATGTCTATTTACTTGAATTTGATGATCAAAAAAACGATGTGCAAAGAGTCATTTCGCGAGTAAAAACCGATGAACGTGTGGCCATTGTTCAGGTAAATCATACCAATATCGAACAACGTGATATCACTCCAAACGATCTGGAATATCCCGTACAATGGTCTTTGGGTAATGATGATGTAGCCAGAATTTATGCTCCTCAAGCATGGGACATTAGTACGGATGATGTGACCATAACCGGAGATACCATTGTCATGGCCGTAATTGATGGAGGAATGGATACCAATCATATTGATCTCAATCTTTTTAAAAACAAACATGAAATCCCAAACAATGGAATTGATGATGATCAAAACGGATATATAGACGATTATCATGGATGGAATGCTTTTAATCAATCAGATAATCTTCCTCCAGATTCGCATGGAACACACATTGCTGGGATTATGGGTGCAAAAACCAATAACTCAGAAGGTGTTGCTGGAATTGTTTGGGGAGGCCAAATCTTACCTGTACGTGGTTCTTCCAGTATTGAGAGCATCGTTATTGAAGCTTATGGATACGTATTAGAGTTAAGAGAAAAATATAATGAGAGTCAGGGAGATTCAGGCGCTTTTATTGTGGCTTCAAACTCTTCTTTTGGTGTGAATTTAGCGGATCCTGCAGATTATCCTATATGGTGCGCGTTTTATGATACCTTAGGAGCAGCAGGAATATTGAATATGGCCGCAACATCCAATGCGGGAGTAGACGTTGACGTAGATGGAGATGTACCAACAACCTGCCCTAGCGATTACATGGTGGCCGTATCTAATATCAATTCTTTTGGTAATGTTATTGGAGGATTCGGGGCCACACAAATTGATTTAGCTGCGCCAGGAACAGACATTCGTTCTACTACACCTGGACATAATTACGGTTTTAAAACGGGTACTTCCATGGCTACTCCGCATGTAGCAGGAGTAGTTGGAGCTATGTATTCTACCATGTGCGGATTCGATGTACAGGATGCCCTGGATCATCGTCAGGATAGTTTGGCATTATGGGTAAGACAATCCTTATTACAATCTGTGGATTCTGTTCCAAATTTAATAGGAAAAAATGCAACCAATGGGAGATTGAACATGTACAAGGCATTACAATCTATGATCTATACTCCGGTTAATATCACGTATAATATCACTCCGGCCTCTTCTGTGAGTTCTAACGATGGCGCTATTATAACCAATATCTCTGGCGGAACTGCACCATATACGTATGAATGGAATACGGGTGCAACCACAGCCGATTTAACACAAATCAGTCAGGGTAATTATGGATTGACTGTAACAGAACAAAATGGTTGTATCGCAACGGATTCAATCCACGTTTGGATTGTAAGTGTAAACGATTTAGATCCGGCAGCACAAATCAAAATTTATCCTAATCCAAATCAAGGGTCATTTCAAATCAATTGGGGAAATTACTCCGCAGAATCTACTCAAATTTCGATTTATGATATCAGTGGCCGATTGGTACATCACCAAAATATAAATACCAATCAAACACCTTACATTAAGACTGATTTAAGTTCCGGAGTTTACTTTATTCGAATAAATGAAAGTGCTCCTCAAAAAATGGTCATTGAATAAATTAGTATCGTCCTTTATACTTTCTCACTAACCATTCGGTGGTGAGTAAAAGTAATAGGATAAAAAAGATCCATTTCTCATGTAAGACAGACTGCTTCTTTTCACTTTGATAAGAAATTGAAGGGAATTGGGATTTGTCTTGAAAAACAACACCTAATTGCTCTAATTGTGTCGGGAGGAAGAATTGTCCATCGGTATTTTGGGATAGTCTTTTTAAGACATCGAAATCTGCACTTACTCTCGCCCATTCCACATTTACCGGTTTAACCACAAATGATCCTTTTTTGATGAACTCCTGATTTTTTGTTCCGGCTATAAAAGCCTCATAAGTATATACTCCGGGAGACAATTTTCCGATATCCAGTTGATAACTGTTTTTGTATGGCGTAAATACATATTCAAACTGCTTATCTGCCTGATTTTTTACAATAAGCTTTACCTCAGCTTCATTAATCAACTCATATGACTTATTGTAATATTCGGCTTCCAGTTTCACATTCTGATTCTCAGAAAAATGTTTTTCAACTTTCACTCTAAACCTGCTTTTGTCTTCCTTTACCGAAAGGAATTGAACCATTTTCCAGATATACTCGTTAAAATGCGTGGTTGATTCGTTCTCCTGATAATCAAACATTTTCCATCTCCACAAACCTTCACCAAATTGCCATGCCGTTTTGATTTCTTCTCTCTTCGAAAAATATACCAATGGGAAATTTGTGGTCACATCTCCTAGCTTTTGATACAAATACGTTTGAGTTGCATCAAATCCGGTAATCTCCGCATATGGGCTATGTAATGGTGGAACATCATCAAAGTATTGTTCCATATCCTCTGACCATTTGAATGCATTAAATTCTTTATTTAAAGACGGAGAAATTCTATTAGTCCTTCCTCCACCTCCCGTGATATTAAAACCGGGAGTTAATGTAGCTACCTGACGTACATCTAATTTACTATATGTAATATTCCAAATAGGCACTTTCGAATCCCATACTTTTCTCCATAAAGCACTATTTGAAGAAGTTGCAAATCCATGATTGATAATTAAATGATATCCTTCAAGAGACTTCGTGAATTCATTTGCAAGACCAACTTCAACTTCAAAATTTTCCTTTTCTGCCAATACATTTCTAATGGCAGCCACGTCCGGATGTGGAGCATTTGCCAGGATTAAAATCTTATCTCTATTGTCTAAAACATCAATGAGTACCTGGGTTGTATTGTTTAATACATTAAATTCATTTTCAAATTCAGTCACTCGAAATACGTAGCGTTGCGTTCCTTCAGAAACAGCTTCAAAAACAAAGTTTTCTGTAAATAATTGCTGTGCTTTCTCAATTTGGAGTGTACGCGTTTCTATGACCTTACCCTGATGTACGACTTCCAATTTTGCCTCTTTCCCTTCTAGCAAATCTGAAGTAATAGAAACTTCCACCGGAAAACTATTTCCAAGATATACGATATCATTCACACGAGATTCTACAATAGCGATATCGCTTCTAATCGTTGAATCTCCCAATCCAATCGTATAAATGGGATAGCGTTGTTTAAAGTTATAATAATCAGGATGGGCACCTACATTGAATAGTCCATCACTGGCAAAAATTAATGCGCCAATATTTTCGCCCGCATATCGAGCTTCAATTTCATCAAATACTTTGGCAAAATTGGTACGTTTATCTTCAAAGGAAAATCCAGTATCTTGCACATACACATCATCTCCAAAAAACATTTCTACCACGTCATAATTGGCCGAGACTTGTTCTTTAAGTGCTGAAATATCACTCAGATATTGTTGGTCGTAGTAGGTGGAATCCAGATTATTTCTGATCGAAGCAGAAATATCCTGCGCAAAAATTATTTTAGGGGCTTCAGTTCTTGTAATCCATTTCTGGAATAAGGGATTAAGTAATAAAATGGCCAGAGCAAATACGGTAACAAATCTAAGTACACTGAGCAATCGAACAATTAAAGTTGACAGCTCCGCATTTTGCTTATTTCTACCGTATAGAAAAAAAGTGTACAGTCCGGCCAGGACTGCACACAATATGATATACCACGAATTGTATTCTGTAGTTATTTCCATTTACATTTTAGAGGGTCTATGTTAACATCGCTCCGTCAACATTGATCGTTTGTCCACTCACATAAGCAGACATATCCGATGCTAAAAATAAGGTTAAATTCGCTACATCTTCAGGAGTTCCACCTCGCTTCATTGGAATGGCATCTCTCCATCCCTGAACAGTATCAGCGTCCAATTTAGCAGTCATTTCAGTTTCAATAAATCCAGGTGCAATTGCATTACATCTGATATTTCTAGAACCCAACTCCAATGCTACCGATTTGGTAAAACCAATGATACCCGCCTTAGAAGCTGCATAATTTGCCTGCCCTGCATTTCCTTTTACTCCTACAACAGAACTCATATTGATAATTGATCCTCCTCTGTTTTTCATCATTGTACGCATCACAGATTTGGTCATATTAAACACAGACTTCAGGTTGGTATCCATTACCGCATCCCAATCTTCTTCACTCATTCTCATTAACAGTCCGTCTTTAGTAATCCCCGCATTGTTAACCAAAACATCAATTGTTCCAAATTCTTTTAAAACATCTTTTACCAACTCTTGCGCAGCATCCATATCGGCAGCATCACTTTTATATGCTTTGGCTCTTACACCCATTGCTAATAAATCAGCTTCAATGGCTTTTGCTTTTTCTTCGCTTGAAGCAAATGTAAATGCCACGTTTGCACCATGAGAAGCAAATGTTTCTGCTATAGCTTTACCAATACCTCTGGTAGCTCCCGTAACAATTGCCGTTTTTCCGTCCAATAATTTCATAATCTTCTAATTTTTATGATGATCTTAAACCTTGTTCATTTTTATAGTGGCCAAAAATAACAACAAAAGCAAGAAAGCAGTTTTGTAATGGCTAAAAATCAAAAATCCGTAAATTATCTCTTCAATTCTGAAACTAAACTGACATTAATGACTTTAAAACGATAATATTTTTTGAAAACGTCCCATTATATTTGTCCAAAAAAAATGCGTACTAAATCAATTATTCTATCCGCATCTATTTTAGGAGCAATTGCAGTGATTATGGGAGCTATGGGAGCTCATGCTTTAAAAGCTGTATTATCTGAAAATGCATTAGAAAGTTATTTGACCGGTGCACGTTATAACATGTTTCATGCTATTGTTTTACTGGCTATTGCCGGAAACAAAAAATATATCTCAAAGAAGTGGCAAAGCCTGGCCGTTAAGTTCATTTTGATAGGTACAGCGATGTTTTCAGGGTCTATATATCTACTTTCTACCAGAGAAATTACCGGATTAGATCAACTTTCTTTCCTTGGGCCAATTACCCCAATTGGAGGAGTATTATTGATCCTGGGCTGGCTATTTTTAGGAATTGGCGCGATTAGGAATAATAAGTAGTGTTGGTAACCATGTTAAAAAACCAATCACAAATCATGTGCTATGTCCAAAAAAAAGCCCAAGTTTGCCGCTTTATTTTTATCTAATTATTAGAAACTTAAAACACAAAAAATGACGCAAAATGGTATAAAAAACCCAAATGCTTCTTTGGAAGACTTGGGAATCAAAAATGCGACTGTAAATTGGAACATTTCTCCAGCTGACTTAGCAAAGAAATCCATCGAACTTAACATGGCTACTGAAAATAGCACAGGTGCTATTAACGTAAGAACAGGAAAATTCACTGGTCGTTCGCCAAAAGACCGTTTCATAGTAAAAGATTCAATTACCGAAGATGCTGTATGGTGGGGAGATATCAATATCCCTTTTAGCCCAGAAGCTTTCGATAAACTTTATAACGATGTTGTAGAATATCTTTCTGGTAAAGAAGTTTGGACAAGAGATGCATACGCATGTGCGGATCCGAAATTCAGAATGAACTTACGTGTAACCACTGAGTATCCTTGGTTAAACATGTTTGCTTACAACATGTTCTTACGTCCAACTGAACAAGAAATTGAAACTTTTGATCCAGAATGGAACGTAATCGATGCTCCAGGTTTCTTAGCTGATCCTGAAGTTCATGGAACACGTCAAGAAAATTTCGCAATCTTAAACTTCACAAGAAAGATTGCTATCGTTGGTGGTACCGGTTATACTGGTGAAATTAAGAAGGGAATTTTCTCTGCGCTTAACTTCATCTTACCTCACCAAAAAGATACTTTATCAATGCACTGCTCTGCTAACGTTGGTGAAGATGGTGATACTGCAATTTTCTTTGGTCTTTCTGGTACCGGAAAAACAACTTTATCTGCGGATCCAAAACGTAAATTAATCGGTGATGATGAACACGGATGGTCAGCTGATAACACTGTATTCAACTTTGAAGGTGGATGTTATGCAAAATGTATCGATCTTTCTGCTGAAAAAGAGCCAGACATTTTTGCTGCAGTTAAACCAGGTGCGTTATTAGAAAACGTAACTTACAAAGCGGGTACAAACGAAGTGGATTACGAAGATGGGTCAATAACTGAGAACACTCGTGTATCTTACCCAATTCACCATATCGATAACATCCAACCAGGATCAATCGGACATAACCCAAAAAACATCTTCTTCTTAACAGCAGATGCTTTTGGTGTATTACCTCCGTTATCTAAACTAACTCCTGGTCAGGCAGCATTCCAATTCATTTCAGGTTATACTGCTAAAGTTGCAGGTACAGAAGCTGGAGTAACTGAGCCACAAACTGCATTCTCTGCATGTTATGGTGCACCATTTATGCCATTACACCCAACCAAATACGCTGAAATGTTGAGCAAGAAAATGCAAGATGCTGGTGTAAACGTATGGTTGGTTAACACTGGATGGACTGGTGGTCCTTACGGAGTTGGTGAGCGTATGAAATTGAAGTACACAAGAGCAATGATTACAGCTGTGTTAGATGGTGAGTTAGATAACGTTACTTTCGAAACTGATCCAGTATTCCAATTATCTATGCCAACAACTTGTCCAAATGTACCTGACGAGGTTTTAAATCCACGTAACACTTGGGAAGATAAAGATGCATACGATCAAAAAGCGAACTTATTAGCGAAGAAATTCAACGAGAACTTCGAGCAATTCGCAGACAATGCAAGTCAGGAAATTTTAGATGGCGCACCTAAAGGGTTTGCTAAAATCTAAGATTCAATATCAGATATTTAAAAGGGAGGTCCAAAAGCCTCCCTTTTTTTATACTATAATTTTTCAAACTTAAGTACTTGTACATTTTTACCCGAAACTACTTTTAATAAATAACTCCCTTTGGCAAAATCCTCTACATTGATTTGATAAGTAGTTCCTATATTTTGGGGATAAAATGTTTGTCTCAATTTACCATCAATACTAAATATAGAAATTAATAGGTCAGTGTTTTGTTTAATGCCAGAAAGATCTACTTGTAACAAATCCTTTGCCGGGTTTGGATAGATCTGCACGCTCCTAAATTCCGGCACCTCATTTTCTGAAATCCCTACCGGCCAGGAACAGGTATCTCGATAACTCCCCCCATTCCATTTTGTTAAATTATGCGGAGGATTTCCATCTATATCATTAAATCCTCCCCCAACAAACAAAGTATCTCGAAGTATAGTTAGAGCTTCTAATGCACTTTGTATATTTCCCCCAAAACCACACCACTTATTCTTATCTCAAATGGCTATTCTTGATGCAGAAATACCATCCACAGAGTTGAAATTTCCACTCATGACCAATTGGTCTTCCCAAATCTCCAAATCCGTTACTTGTGCTAAGTCTAGATTGGTTACACCTTTCCCTAACTGATGGAAATGATTACCATCCCAGGCCAAAATACAATTACCGGGAGCACCATATACCTCATAAAACAAACCTCCCATATACAAGGTGTCATTATGTACCAACATCGTGTTTACCGCATCATAAGGTCCACGTAAACTATCTGTGACCAATTCAAATGTACTCCCGTTTCCTCGGACCACACTCACATTTCCCCCATTTATTTGATCAAACAAAATACCTCCTACATACAGTTCTCCTTTATAAAATAATGCTGAAACTATAGTCAATAAATCAAATTCAGGAATACTTGCCGGATAATTATCCACTCTACTCCATTTGACGCCATCCCACATCGCCATACTTTCACAATTTACCGTATCTGCATTACTAAAATTCCCAAAAACATAGAGTTTATCATCTTTTACCAGCATATCTAAGATTTGTCCATTAATATTCCCAAACCACTGAAAATCATGAAGCGTAGAATCATATTTTACTAACCCTCCGGTGCCACCTAAAAACAATTCCCCTTTGTACCGAATTCCTGCAAAAACCGGTTTTGGGCCAATATTTTGATGTGTCGTATAACTGCCATCAGGATGTCGGATAACTAAAGCATTAGCCCCCCCCCCTGTAAAACATATAAATCTCCCGTTAACGTATCGGCAAATAAACCACGTACATCCGCATAATCCGGATGCTGAATATCGGGCCAATTCTGACCATAGCTAACTTGCGCCAGCAATAAAATAACATATACCAATAATGCTCTATTCATTTATAATTTTTCAAACTTCAGTACTTGTACATTTTTACCCGAAACCACTTTTAATAAATAACTCCCTTTGGCAAAATCCTCTACATTGATTTGATAAGTAGTTCCAATATTTTGAGGATAAAATGTTTGAATCAATTTACCATCAATACTAAATATAGAAATTAATAGGTCAGTGTTTTGTTTAATGCCAGAAAGATCAACTTGTAACAAATCCATGACAGGATTTGGATAAATCTGCACGCTCCTAAATTCCGGCACCTCATTTTCTGAGATCCCTACCGGCCAGGAACAGGTATCTCGATAACTCCCCCCATTCCATTTTGTTAAATTATGCGGAGGATTTCCATCTATATCATTAAATCCTCCCCCAACAAACAAAGTATCTCGAAGTATGGTTAAAGCTCCCACACCTGATTGAAAATCGCCTCCAAAACCACACCATTTATGCCCATCCCAAATGGCTATTCTAGATGCTGAAATATTATCTACCGAATTAAAATTCCCACTCATGACCAATTGGTTTTCCCAGATCTCCAAATCCATTACCTGTGCTAAATCCAGGTTGGTTACCCCTTGACCTAGCTGATGGAAATGATTGCCATCCCAGGCCAAAATACAATTACCGGGAGCGCCATATACCTCATAAAACAAACCTCCCATATACAACGTATCGTTATGCATCAACATCGTATTTACGGCATCAAAGGGTCCACGTAAACTATCTGTGACGAGTTTAAACGTACTTCCATTTCCACGGACTACACTCACATTTCCCCCATTTATTTGATCAAACAAAATACCTCCTACATACAATTCTCCTTTATAAAATGTTGCACATGCTATAGTCAATAAATCAAATTCAGGAATACTTGCCGGATAATTATCGACTCTACTCCATTTGACGCCATCCCACATGGCCATACTTTCACAATTTACCGTATCCGCCTTACTAAAATTCCCAAAAACATAGAGCTTGTCGTCTTTTACCAGCATATCTAAGATTTGTCCATTAATATTCCCAAACCACTGAAAATCATGAAGCGTAGAATCATATTTTACTAACCCTCCGGTGCCACCTAAAAACAATTCCCCTTTGTACCGAATTCCTGCAAAAACCGGTTTTGGGCCAATATTTTGATGTGTCGTATAACTGCCATCAGGATGTCGGATAACTAAAGCATTAGCCCCCCCCCCCTGTAAAACATATAAATCTCCCGTTAACGTATCGGCAAATAAACCACGTACATCCGCATGATCAGAATGCTGAATATCCGGCCAGTTCTGTCCATAACTCCTATGTACAAGAAGTAATATAATGCCTACTAATAATAGTCTCCTCATTTATAATTTTTCAAACTTAAGTACTTGTATATTTTCATCCGAAACCACTTTTAATAAATAACTTCCTTTGGCAAAATCCTCTACATTGATTTGATAGGTAGTTCCTATATTTTGAGGATAAAATATTTGAATCAATTTACCATCAATACCAAATATGGAAATTAACAGGTCGGTGTTTTGTTTGATGCCAGAAAGATCAACTTGTAACAAATCCATGACAGGATTTGGATACACAGTTAAGTCATTACCGTGTGAGTTTTTATCTTCTTTTACCGATGTTAACAGGTCTACCTGGCTAATATCAAATCGACCCAACATCCACGCATCTCCTAATGTATCTACCTTAATGCTGTCAAACCATGCCTGCCCTCCTAAATCTACCAACGGATAGGTAGGACTGACCGAATTAATCAAACTCCCAAAATACAATTTATCATTATTATACGTTTTTAATTGTAAAGACGCATCCCATCTGTTTCCGCCATAATAAGTAGACCATACTCGAGTTAAATTCGGCTTAAAAGCCATGATATACGCATCTGAATTTCCCTGATTACTGTTTTCAAAATAATAATTGGGGGCATTAAAATAACTTACATTATTGCTCTCAGTTCTACCTGAAACAAACAGATACCCTCTATCATCCAATGTAACACTGGTAATGTCATCATTTTCGGTTCCTCCTATAAAAGTACTCCAATCCAATTGATGTGAGCTTGTGTTAAAACGTGCAATAAAACCATCTGGTTTAGGATTCGCTCCTACACCATGAAACGACTCCGAATAGGCCGTTCCTCCCGCTAATGTTGGAAATCCACTATCACCGGTACGGCCTCCTAGATACAGCAAATTATTATAGATAGCTATATCCACAATTTCCGATGACTTCACACTATTGGGGTCTGCAAAATATGTACTCCATGTCAGCGCATTATTGGGATCAAATTGGGCTATAAAAGCCTGGCTGGTATTATTGGATAAGCTGGAAATAAAATAAGCATTATTTCCCGGGTCCACCGTGTTAAGTCCTCCCATTGCTCTACCCGCAATATATACATTACCTGTAGCATCATGAGTTATACCATTGATCGAAGTACAACAATCAAACAAACTGGTCGTTAAGGGAAACAGTGATGCCCAGTTTAAAGCCAGATGGGCATCAAATTTTACAATCATTCCGGTTTCTCCACTTTGAGAAGATCCACTGGTATTGTCATTAAAAGCTCCAGTTTTAAATTTTAATGGAGACGAGTTTTTACCGGTACCCACCAAATAAATATTATTACTGTTGTCAATATCTATATTATGGAAATATTCAAATTCCGGACCACCAAAATAGGTACTCCATAAAACATCAGTTCCATCTGTTGTTATTTGTGCCGCAAACCAATCCGTATTACTGGTACCTCCACCAATCTGATCTACATATGCACCGGCCGGAGGACTACTTCCCCATGGTAAACTATTGGTGCTTTGTGATCCACCAAAAGTCTCCCCAGCCATAAAAACCTGGTCATCATTATTGATCCCTACCATAAAAATAGGTTCCGCTTCATGAGATCCAAAATACGTAGCCCATTTACGCTCTCCATTAACATCAAATTTTGCCAATACCCCATCTTTATAATCGTATCCATAAAAACTATAAGCACCAGCTGATACCGGAAAATTGTTGACTGCCCAGGAAGTTCCGGCCTGGTAATAATTTCCTTTGCTGTCTATATCTGAATTATACATCTGTGCATTGATATTCCCTCCATAATAACTACTCCATTCCAAATTATCAATCTGTGGATAACTTTGAGTGGTTACCGGGGCTCCTATTTGAATAATTAAAGGTAAATTAGGGTTATAACTTCCTGTTTGAATTTTTGCCGTATTGGGAGATGCTTTTACAAATACAGGTTGCCAATTTACAGGAACAATATTATTTCCCGGATCTAATTGATACGCTACAGCGGTAGGAAAAATTAGTTTTTCACCTCCTATAATCATCTTTAAATAGCCGTTGGTCACATCCAAATCATCATGTCCGTCAAAATCCATTTCAATATTATTCGGATTTCCCCCGGGTTTGATGACAAAATAATTCTTTAGTCCACGTCCATTACTATAAAAATGAAAATCGATATTTGAATATATAGACGGATATACAATACGCTCGTAACTCTTCACATTTGTAACTCCATTCGGACAATGGCTAAAAAAATAGTTCTGATACCCGGGTACTTCATCATATTTTACTGGCGAACTCCACAATGCGAGCTCTCCACCCCAATTCATATTTATTTTAGTTACAGTATCGGGTGTTATACTGTCATTATCCATTCTTACTGTGGTATAACTTACCTCTCCGCCATCATGGAGATATACGGAAAGCGCATTAGACCAATGATAAAACTTAATATGATTTACCAATTGTTTATTCATATCAGTAAGTTGTCCTTTATTTTGCGTATACACAAACGTTTCTGAAGGAGATTCGTTAAAATAATCAGGGAAATTAACTTGGCCGTAAGTTGAGGATATTAAACATATAAATGCTCCGAAAATGGTTAAAATTTGCTTTTTCATAATAATTAAGTATAATTGGTTTTTTCCAAAGCTATTAATTATTAAGGTTTTATGCAACACAATCAGAATGATTTAAAATAATAATAAAGTACCGTACATATCTTAATCTTTAAACATTAAAGTTTCAAGTGGACTTCTCTATTTTTTATAATAAATCACCTAAATGATTCGTTACTTCCCTCAAAATAACCTATGAAGTTTTTTAGAGCTATTGCTATCGTTTTTTTCGTGATCGGATTATTGATCATGTTCACTCTTCCTGACACATCACAAACTGTTGAAACCAATGAGAATTTATTTGATTTAGGGTCTTTAATTGTTATTTTTTCTACAATAACTTTTATTTCTCTATTTGTTATTGAAAAACTCAAAAAGCCCACGGAATAAGGGTTTACGCAGAGTATTTCTTTCTTATTTGAGCTTAGACAAAAAAAATATTATGCTTGCCGACAACCATAAGCGGCTCTTTTACGTCTATATAAGCAAACCATTAGTAAACATCTTTATTTTTTATTCCTTGCTCCCAAAAATCTCGGATGTTTCCTTTTGGTTTTTTTATTTGCCCAATTCTCTAGAACACATTAAAAGTATAATCCTTATTCCTTTCTAAAGGCACATTCGGATCTAGCATTTCTGAAATTTTTGATTTTAAAAACTGATCAAATAGTTCAAATTGCTCTGTCCGAATCTCAGAGACTTTATTGACAGTTGCTTTTAGCAATTTTAGTTCTGTAGCACGTAAAGTATAGATGCCGGAAATAATCGTATCTGTATTTAACTGTTTCGAAGTTAACCATGCATACATCATCAACTGTACAAATTTGGGTTTATATCCCACTTCCAAATCTTCAATATCCGATACGTTTAAATCTCTTTGTTCTACACTACCGGTTTTATAATCAATAATATGAACAATTCCATTTCGTCTTTCTACCCTATCCGCAAACCCTTTAAAACGAATATCCATGCCATCGATTCGTTCAACCACATTTAATTCTAATTCGTTTTTATCCAGCGTCACTGGAAACTCATGCTTTTCTAAAAAATCAATATCCAATTGGATAAATCGTTTTACATAATTACGAACCGCATGAAATGATAAATAATGTTTCCCACTTTTATATACCGGGATTTCCTTTATAAATTCATCATGGATGATTTGATCCAGATTCTTAAATGCTTCGCGTAGCTCCTCAGGCTTTAACACATACTTTTCAAATGGAGTATAAAACTCTTCTAAACAAGCATGTACAATCGTACCAAATACATTATGCTCTACATCCTCGGCAATCACGTTAGGCTCCTGTATTCCTAAAACATTCTTATAATAAAAGTCCAAAGGAGATTCCATATAATTATTCAATGCCGATGGTGAAAGCCCTTTTCTAGTTAAATAATACCGAATATTCTGAATTACCTGCTCGGACTTCTCAATGGTAGAATTTATATGAGTAGGTTCATTTTCAAATATCCCGATATGATTACTAAACTGAATTTTTTCACTGCGTTCCGGCCACTCCTGTTCAATTTGTCGAATAAATCTACTTTTTTCACTACTCCCTACCCCTTCGGTGGTCGTATCGTATAATAAATGAATGTTTTGAGCTTGCGAGGTTACACGATAAAAATGATATGCAAATAATGACTCCCGATCCTGATGTGTTTGAATTCCAAAACCATTTCTTAAAGCAAACGGTAAAAAACTTTGGAACCCTCCTTTAGAAGGGATAATTCCTTCATTTACCGATACAAATACAATGTTTTTAAAACTCAGCAATCTGGTTTCCAAAAGCCCCATAATTTGAATCCCGGCCAAAGGTTCACCAGAAAATGGTACTTGTAATGGCGCTACAACCTGTTTAAATACTCTTTGAATCCCATCCAGATTCATTTGGGTACCAAACTGAGAAATATACTTTTCAAACTTCTGAATAGATGTTTTAAAGAAGTACATCTGCTCTAACAAAACATCATCTTTAACCTGCTTTTTTTCTACTCTATATTGAAATTGGTCAATAATCTTATTTAAATATGTTATAGCCTTTAATGGTTCTTTTTTCCAATGCGTAAAAGCTTCCTTTAATCCGATAAATGACCCATTTTCTGAAATCCATTGCACAATAAAATCGGTATCTATCCAGACTTTATTCTCATCCACCAGTGCTCGATGAAGTTTTTCAAACTCACTTTGATTTCCATAAATGGAAACCAAAACCGGATGTGAAATTACTTTCAATACATCCTTAAAATAAAACTGATAGGTTCCCCATTGATTTCTCCCCAACTTATGCATACTAAAAAGCTGCTCAGCCAAACTCATAAATGAGGTTAGCCCCAGAGGAAACCCCAACGTGACATTGACTTCACCAATCTGAGGAGGTAAGGATTCTAAAACCGGCATTAACAAATTTTCATCTGCTAAAATGATTGCTGTTTCGTTTCCCTTTGACAATTCAGCATTATCTCTGAACAATTTGCCGACTGTTCTCGCCAAAGCTAAATTGCCATTCACCGCATAGGTATGAATATCTTTATCCGCATCAGACAACCAATCCAAAGACCATTTTACGGGTTCTTTTTTTTCTTTGATAAACTGGCGAATAAACTTACCTGATTCCTGATCTGAATCCTCCAGCATTTGTTTCTCCACCTCAAAGTACACTTGCAGTTTCCCTTCAAGTGCAAACCAATCCATCAACCACTTTTCCGCAGGAGTCAAGGCATTCAATCCAGCTACATAAATCGAATTCCATTGCTGAGTCACCCTGTTTATTCTATCCAGCTTATTTGACTCAATTTGCTTCTTTAAATATCGATATACCAATCCCTGATAAGCCTTATGGGCTTCCAACAATTGAGATTGATAGGCGTCATAATACTTTGGTAAATTTTGAAATGCTTCCAAATATTTTTTTGTTAGACTCTCCTGATCCGCTTCAGACGGGTCCCAATGTTCTAACTCCACATAATCCTTAACGTTTGAAAACAAATCATGTGCATTGGCCAGAGCCATATCAATATCATTAAAATCAGCCAGAATGATTTTTGCTGCATCTATAAACTTATCGAATTCTAACTGAGGTTGAATCTTCGCATTTCTGTGAACTTGATACAACTGAAAAATCTGTTCTAAAGGATCAATAATCTTTAATCCGGATAATTCTTCAATAAACGACTCTATAGTCAGAATTTGTGGAGCCCAAAAAGCTCCATTTTTAAGTTTAGCCAGTTCCTTTTTAAAAAACAAGCCCGAACGTTTACTCGGAAATACAAAACATACATCATCCACTTTCTCAGGATACTTCTCATGTATTTCTTTGGCAAATTTCTGTAAAAAGGTAATCTCCACTTCTTCAATAATTGAAATGGAAAAGTACAGATTTCGGGTTACATTTCCTTCATCAGAATTTTAGGAATCCTGTTTTATTTTGAACCCTGATTTTATGAATTGGATGAACTCTAAAAAAGATTCCCTGGTAGTAAATACTTTTATAAACTCTTTCCAAATAGTGGTTTCCTCTTTCAGTTCCTCTTCAGGTTGTGTTTCCTCTTTACGATCATAATTAATGGATGTTCCTTCAAAATCCATTTTACTCATCTGTGTATTGGATGAAACTCCCAATAAACTATCTGCTTTATTATAATATCCCTGTGAAATATTTCTTCGCCCCATCTTGTCTTCAAGAATCCCCAAGTTATTATACGAAATCGCATCTTCAGGGTCCAAAGCAATAGCTTCTTTATAATCTTGAATCGCGCCAATGACATCACCAAAAGCATCTCGCATATATGCTCTACTGGAATATCTAAATGCGTAATTGGGTTGCATTTCAACAGCCATATCCATATCCAACAAGGCCAGACTTTTTTTCTTTAAGTGAAAATACGACATAGCACGTTGATACAGGATTTCGGGATTTCCCGGATCTTTTTCTAAAGCCAGGGTAAAATCAATTATAGCACCTTCATAATCCTTTTCTTTATACTTCTCCTCTCCGTTTTCAAATGCTTTATTGATCATTATCTCGTTCTTTGTCGCAAAATTACCAATACTTATACACATAACGCATAATTTTGCGCTATGGTTAATGAGACACTAGAATATCCTATCTACCGCAAGTATGTCGGTGACCGATCATTTTTCAGAATAGATTCTCCAAAAAGTTTTGAGGAAATTCAAATTATGGGTTCCAAACTTTTTAAATATCAGGTTTTAGCAAAAACACTACCTGACTTCCATTTAATTAATGACATGATTCAAAAAGAAAATGACCATTGGGTGGAAGCTTCAAAAGAAGAATTTGATAACGCCAATAAACGTTATCAAATGCAGATTATTTAACCATTACCTTTTGTTACTTCTTCATAGATCTCCTCGTACATCGGAACGATCTTATGAATATCAAACTCCTCTGCGCGTGCATACGCATTACGACTCATTTTGGCTTTAAGCTCTGGATTGGTCAATATTTTTAAGCTGTTTTCAATCATTTCATCCACATCTCCGACATTACTCAAGAATCCTGTTACACCTTGAATATTGACTTCCGGAATACCTCCGGTATTGGTGGAGATAACTGGAACTTTAGCCGCCATAGCTTCTAACGCTGCCAAACCAAAACTCTCTGATGATGATGGAAGTAAAAACAAATCCGTCATACATAAAACGCGCTCTACATCGTTAGTTTTTCCCAAATACTTCACATCATCTAAAATTCCCAATTCTCTGGCCATTTGCATCGTAATATCCCTCTCCGGTCCATCACCCATTAAAACCAGTTTTGCAGGTAGTTTTTCTCTAATTCCTGCAAAAACTTTGATCACATCCTTAGTACGTTTTAATGGTCTAAAATTCGAAATATGAGAAATCACCATTTCACCTGGTTCTGCAATTTGTCCTGAACATTTTCGATCTCCTGAATACAGAGAAATATCGATAAAGTTAGGAACTACATGTATTTCTTTATTTGTGGTGAAATTGGTTATTGTGTCCTCTTTTAAACTATCCGAAACTGCGGTCACATAATCAGAATGTTCTATACTAAACTTAACTGCAGGCAGATATGAAGGTTGTTTTCCAACCAATGTAATATCCGTTCCATGTAATGTGGTAACTACAGCGATATCAATACCTCTATCTTTCAAAATTTGCTTCGCCATAAAAGCCGCATAAGCATGAGGTATCGCATAATGTACATGTAAGACATCTAGTTTTCTACTCATCACGGTATCCACCATCTGACTAGATAAAGCCAATTCATAAGGCTGATAATCAAACAAAGGATAAACATGTACATTTACTTCATGGTAATAGATATTTTTATCCATGATATCCAGTCTAACCGGCTGGTCATAAGTGATAAAATGTACCTCGTGTCCTTTTTGGGCTAATACGTGTCCTAACTCCGTGGCTACTATACCACTACCACCAAAAGTTGGATAACAAACTATTCCTATTTTCATTGATTATCTTAATTGATTCGCTACCGACAAAGTCAATATTTTATGGTTTATAAAATAGTCTCTCACAAGACAAATATAGCTTATTGTAACACCGCCATATCGTCTAATGTCGAATCATTTAAAGATGCATATATAACTTCCATAATATCAGTACGAACGTTCATACTAATCAATTTTCTGTTTTCTGCGGTAGGATAAATTCTATTGGATAAAAAGATATAAATCAAGTTCTCTTCCGGATCAGCCCATGAAATTGTTCCGGTAAATCCGGTATGTCCAAAACTGGCATACGAAACACAACTACAGGTAGGCCCGCCATCATCTCCTCGAACAGGTTTGTCAAATCCCACTGCTCTTCTATTTCCCTTATCATTTGGTTCACAGAATTGACACTTTGAGAATTCAACTACGGTTGCAGAATCAATATATTGAACTCCCCCATAGCTTCCTTTGTTCAAATACATTTGCCAGATTTTAGCCAAATCTTCAGCATTGGAAAACACTCCAGCATGCCCCCCAACTCCACCCTGCATCGCTGCCCCCGGGTCATGCACATAACCATGAACCAATTGCTTTCTGAAATAATTGTCATTTTCAGTTGGCACAATCTGGCTGAGTGGAAATCTATCTGCTGGATGGTATCCTGTAGTCGTCATTCCCATTGGTTGATAAAAATGTGTCATCGCATACGCATCTAGAGTCGTAGAAGTTTGACGTTCAATAATTTCTTTTAAAAAGTAATATCCCAAATCACTGTATTTATATTCCCCCGGCTCCTTTAACGATTTGCTGACGATTATTTTCATCATAGAATCCGGATAGGATTTATTGATATAAAGTTGATCCGCCACTTTAATTGGATAAGTGGGTGATGATTCCAAAGAATAAATATCATATCGCGGTACTCCATTTTCCATTGTATTTAAATAAAATGGAATCCATGAACGCAATCCAGCCTGATGTGCCAGCATTTCACGAAGTGTAATTTTAGCATACTCAGTACCTGAAACCAAGTCAGGTAAATACATCCCTAAAGTACCGTCTAATTCAATATTTCCGGCATCCACCAACTGCATTACCGCAGGTAATGTAGCCACCACCTTGGTTAAGGACGCTAAATCATAAATATCATCGGCCAGGACTGGTGTTTTTTTTTCGTAAGTATGATATCCGTATGCTTTATTCCATACGATTTGATTGTCTTTTGCAATCAAAATTTGACACCCTGGAGTCGCACCATTCTCAATTGCGTAATTCGCAATTGAATCAATTTCTGCCAATTTAATCGGATTCATCCCAACGTTGGCCGGTACACTATATGAAAAACGAATAGCATCTGTGATAAATCCTGTTCCAGACTCAAATTCACCTGCACTCACCGGAACTTTTCCAGCTGCCCCAACACCACCAAATAATAATTGCGCGGTGATTTCCTGAGTAGTGACTTTCTCATTGTATGCGACTACAACCGCATTGCATTTTGAGGTTTCTTTGACCCAGTTAAACACATATGGATTGGTAAAACTCACAAGTGATACACTTTTATTTTGCGCAATTTTACCCAATACACTTTGCGATTTCTGGCTCACACCAAAATGTATGGAAGGACTTCTACTTGGTTTATGAAATGATACAATCACCTCTGAATATGACTCTAATTGGACCAATAGTTTCTTTACTTGTTCTTCCGTAGCATCTTTAGGTAAATGAAACATAGTAACATCCGCATAGCTTTTTAATTTCTTTTGGAAGTAGTTGTTCACCTTCCCCCCAATAGCTACACTCGCAAATTTTTTGTTTTCCAAATCTTTATATGGAATCAGATGATCTGTATTCTTTAACAGCGTTACAGATTTTGCAATCAATTGTCTATAGAGACGTTGATATTTCACCTTGTTTAAATCTTCATATAAATGCATTTCATCAATTGGAGCGTAATTATTCAATCCAGCCCAATACTTTGCTTTCAATATTTTAATTACATGCGCATTTAAATCAGATTCTGACAAGCGTCCTTCTTTAATTGCTGACTTAATCATATTCACAGCTAAAGGAACATCTTTTGGGAAAAGCAATACATCATTCCCTGCCAAAAGTGCTAATAAATCAGCTTCACCAGGCTTATAATAATTACTCACACCTTTCATATTTAAAGCATCAGTAAACACCAATCCGTTAAATCCCATTTTATTGCGTAACAAACCAGTAACAACTTTAGGCGATAACGTTGTAGCTCTGTTTGGTGTTGAATCAATTGCTGGAATCAATAAATGGGCAACCATTACTCCACCACAACCTGAATCAAACAATGTTTTAAAAGGATATAATTCAATATCATTCAAACGATTAATATCATGATTCACCAATGGTAATGCCTTGTGGGAATCTTTATCGGTATCTCCATGACCAGGAAAATGCTTTGCAACTGCCAAAACATGGTGTTTTTGCATTCCATTCATATATGCCAATCCCTTATCTCCAACATTCTGTTTTTGCTCTCCAAATGATCGACTATTGATCACAGGATTTTTAGGGTTTACATTTACATCTACCACCGGAGCAAAGTTGATATGCACACCCAATCGGTTACACTGCTTTGCAATATCTTCTCCCATTCGGTAAATGATCTCATTATCCTGAATTGCTCCTAACATCATCTGTCTTGGATAAGAAATAGTGGAATCCAATCGCATTCCTAATCCCCATTCTGCATCCATAGCAATTAATAAAGGTACTTTACTTTTAGCCTGAAATCTATTGGTTAATCGGGCTTGCCTTACAGGGCCTCCCTGAAAGAATATCAATCCTCCAATATGATTTTTTTCGATTAGCTGATCTATTTCATTGACATGTTCCTGTGTTTTATTCGAATAGGCGGCAACCATAAACAACTGACCAATTTTTTCTTCCAAAGTCAAACTATTCAAAATAGAATCTGACCAGGTTTCTTCTTCCGTCATAAAAACAGGAGTAGACATAAATGGTTTCATCAAATAAAATGAAGAAAACAGGATAGCGATAACCGCTAAAGTCAAGATATATCCGAAACGTTTAATCATACTATTGAACAGATTTTTTTGTAAAGCGGTAAATATAGAGGTTCGCCTATTTCTTTTGTAAAACACTCTCAATTTTTATTAACACATGAATGGGTGTTAATCACTCTAAAACCATACCATTCAGCGCACAATACAAACACATTTAGATTAAAACATGTACCGGTTAAGAATCAAATTATTGTAATAAAAAAATTTTTACTACTTATTTTACAATAATTTAACTATATTCGTAAGCAACTTAATGTTAACATCTTCCAAGGGATGTATAAGTTGTCTTTTTGAAACGGGTTTACGGATAATTTTAACGTTTCAGAATTTTAGATTATTGCTCAATAATCGATCAAACAGCCTCTTTCCTGAGGCTGTTTTTTTATAAATATTTTGAAATTTGATTTTATCTCAAGCGGTCTACTGACTTCACTAGAGCTTCATCTTTATTGATCCCTCTTAAAGCCAACATAAAAGCAAAAAGAATTACGGGAGAATGTAAGATTCCAATAAAAGGTCTTATGGTTAAGTCCATCTGCGTGTAAGCAAAATATGCATATCCAATCCATCCCATAATGATAACTGTAATCAACATCCCCAGCTTCGCCAAATTGGCTTGCATCTTTCTATTTTTAAATTGAGAAATCGCATATCCACCAATCAAAATATTGACAATGGCTAACGCCACCACCGGAATCATAGTAATCTGGTCAATAACCAAATCGCCTTCTTTAATTCCAAAAGCGCCAACAATCATAAATTGTGTTCCATTACTTATGTAAAACATCCCTGAAATAAGGATCGCTATATTTAATACAATTGCCGCTAATAGGTAGAGTGATTGAATTCTTTGAATCATTTTAAAAATTTTTCGCAAAATTAGTGGTTTTCACTCCTTGAATTGACGTAAGTCAAAAAAAATTGTAATATTGCATCACGAACGCGAAGCAATACTCCCCTTTCTAATTTGCTTCATTCTTTCAAATTAAAATCATTCGGTTTTTAGCACAAAAATTTAAAAGACCAATTTTTACATTAATTATATGTACGACATTATAGAACTCAACGCTAAGAAAGTTGACGAATTAAAGGCGATGGCTAAAGAGCTGTCTGTTCCGAGTTTTAATCGATTAAAAAAGGAAGACTTAATTTACAAAATCCTAGACGCACAAGCAGAACAACCTAATGCTTTAAAAGACAAAGCACCAGCCCCGAAAAAAACTAAGCCAAAAGCTGAAAAAGCACCGGCAAAAGAAAAATCGGCAAAAGAAAAAGCTCCTGCAAAAGCCAAGAAAGACACTCCGAAAAAAGAAGTTAAACCAAAAGAGGAAACTGAAAAGAAAGAGGATAAACCACAAGAGTCTTCAGGAGGTCAAATAGAAATGGATTTACTGGCTAAAGTAAAAGAAAGGATGGCCAACAAAAAGAATCCTCCAAAGAGCAACAAATTATCAAGCGTCTATAAAAAGGCTCCTACCACTAAACCTACCGAAGAACCAAAATCGACAAAACCCGAAGAGAAAAAGGAAAGCACTCCTGCTACTGAAACCACCGCTCCTAAAGAAGATATGAAGAAAACACCTGAAGCAGTTCAAACTGAACGTCAAAAGCCTCAGAACAACCAACAGCACAAAAACCAACACGCTAAAAACCAAGACCGAAGACAACAACAGAGTCAGCGTGATAAACAAAGAAACCAACAAAACAATCAAAACCGTAATCGTAATCAGCAACAAAATCAAGCTCCTGAGTATTCTTACGATTTTGGAGACCGTATTCTTACCGAAGGTGTGATCGAAGTGATGCCTGATGGATATGGGTTTATGCGTTCATCAGACTACAACTACCTACCTTCTCCAGATGATGTTTATGTTTCTACCGCACAAGTAAGATTATTTGGTTTAAAAACCGGAGATACGATCGAAGGTGCTGTACGCCCTCCAAAAGAAGGTGAAAAATATTTCCCGTTAGTTAAAGTGAACTATATCAATGGAAGAACTCCTGAACAAGTTAGAGACAGAGTTCCTTTTAATTATATGACCCCACTTTTCCCAGAGGAAAAATTCAATATTACTGGTGGAAAATCTGCGAAATCAATTTCAACAAGAATTATTGATTTGGTGAGTCCAATTGGTAAAGGACAACGTGGATTGATTGTGGCACAACCAAAAACGGGTAAAACACAATTGCTTAAAGAGGTGGCCAATGCGATTGCAGAAAATCACCCTGAATCATATATGATCATTTTGCTAATTGATGAAAGACCTGAAGAGGTAACTGATATGAAGCGAAATGTAAAAGCCGAAGTAATTGCGTCTACCTTTGATGAGTCAGCAGACAAACATGTGAAAATTGCCGGAATCGTATTAGAGAAAGCAAAGCGTATGGTAGAAAGTGGCCATGATGTTGTTATACTTTTAGATTCTATTACACGTTTGGCAAGAGCTTATAATACAACAGCTCCTTCTTCTGGAAAAGTTCTTTCTGGTGGTGTGGATGCTAACGCACTCCAAAAACCAAAAGCATTCTTTGGAGCAGCAAGAAACATTGAAAATGGAGGTTCTTTAACCATTTTAGCCACTGCTTTAACTGAAACAGGGTCTAAAATGGATGAAGTCATCTTTGAAGAATTTAAAGGTACAGGTAATATGGAACTTCAATTGGATCGTAAGATTTCGAATAGAAGAATATTCCCTGCCATTGACATTGTATCATCCAGTACCAGAAAAGATGATCTTTTATTGCCAAAAGAACACTTACAACGTCTATGGATATTACGTAAACATTTGGCGGATATGACTCCTGTTGAAGCTATGGAATTCCTACGTGATAGAATTGCCAATACCAGAAACAACGAAGAATTCTTGATTTCTATGAACGGTTAATTCTAGCCTAAAAATTTAAAAAAAGCGCTTCAGTTTGAAGCGCTTTTTTTGTTTACTAGCATTTGATTTTATCATTTTGAAAATACCTTTTATAAACGCTTTAATGTCGCTGAATTATACCCCGTTAAACAAACCAAATCAAAATACCTGATGCAACCTTTTTGACCTCAATCACGTCATTCATTTGATTCACAGAAATTTAGAAATATAAGTTTTTTCTTTTAACTTAGCTGACAACTAAATTTCACTAATAAATCTACACCATGAAAAACTATACGCTCTTATTTATTTCCCTTTTTCTTTTGCTTACCTCAACCAAATCTCAGGTATACGTAGATCAGATTACGGGTTATGTTGACCAGGGCGGAAGACCTGCTCAGTACTTTCCTGACTTTGGCTATTGCACCATTGAAACTGCTGATGATTTTACGGTTCCTGCTGGAAGTACCTGGGATATTGATTCAGTTTTTACATACGGTACCTTTAGTACAGGTATTGGTAGTTATTTTGATACGGTAATTGTTACATTTTTCAATGATAATTCAGGAGTACCAGGGAACTCCATTCACGCAGACACCGTGGTATTGGATTCATCCAATACGGATAATTATTTGGAAGTAGCTTTGGACAATACCGTCCATCTAACAGCTGGCACCTATTGGCTTACAGTAGATGCGATTATGCCTTTTAATAATGGACTTCCTCCAGGAGGTCAATGGTTTCAAGGTGCATTTGGTTCTACTCCAATTGGCAACGAATGGTATATCCGTGATCCCTGTGACTTATTTGGAACGGGAATTACTACCTGGCATAGCGCCACTTCTCAAGGTTCTACGGTATTTGATTTAATGTTTATGCTTAAAAGCGGACCATGTAATGTGGTCAACGATACCTCGATACAAGTTGTAGATGCTACTTTAACCTCAAATCAGTCGAACGCGAATTACCAATGGATAGATTGTAGTAACAACAGTATTATAGATGGAGCTACTTTTCAAAGTTACACGGCTACAGTCAATGGTTCGTATGCTTGTATTATTACAAATGGTTGTGCCATAGACACCTCATCTTGCCAACAAATTAATTGCTTAAATAACATTAACAACGGAATTGCCGTAAGCAATAATGACCTTCATGCAATGGACACCGTGGCATCCTATCAATGGATTGATTGTTCCAATGGAAATATTCCAATAAACGGAGCTACATCACAAGTATATACTGTTACTCAAACCGGAAGCTATGCTTGTGCTTTGACCAGCGATTGTGCTACGGACACTACAAATTGCATCAATATCATTATTAATGGGGTCAATGAGACCTCTGAAAATCCGGACATTAAACTATACCCAAATCCAGTAGCCCAGACTTTATACTTGGAAACAAATCAACTTAAAGCCCATAAAATCAGGGTGTATACATTAACCGGGGAACAATTAATTCTAATTCCGAACAACATCAAATCTATTGACCTAAGCCACCTTTCTAGTGGAGTATACGTCATTCACATAGAAACTGAAAATAGAACTTTTTACAGAAAAATTGTAAAAGAATAAAGATATACGTTTGAGAGCGAAGACTTCGTTTTACTACTGGTAAACGGAGTCTTTTTTTATGCTTTTATTTCCGGATAAATAATACGCGCTAAAAACAGTCCTTCAGCAGGAACGGAAGCACCAGCTTTTTGACGGTTTTGTGCTTCGATTACATTTTTAAATCCTTCTACATTTAGTTTGCCTTTCCCTACTTCAACTGTGGTTCCGACAATCGCACGAACCATATTATGTAAAAATCGATCTGCGGTCACCGTAAATTTCAACCCGTTTCCTTCTTTTTCCCAAAAAGCTTCAGTTATAGTACAGAAGTTTGTCTTCGTCTGGGTATGCAATTTTGAAAAACTTGTAAAATCATGTCTCCCCAACAAAACCTCACAAGCTTTATTCATTTCTTCAATATTCAATCGGGAATGCATAAACCAGGATTCTTGAAACCTGAATGCACTTTTCTCCTGATTGATGTAATAATGATACGTTCTTGAAACCGCAGAAAATCGTGCATGTAATTCTAAAGGTACTTCATAAATATCATGAATAGCTATTTCTCTTGGCAGAATACAATTTAATTTAAATTGCACCTGAGCTTTATCAATGGGATTCTCAGCATCAAAATGCGCGAAAAACTCACTGGCATGTACCCCGGAATCTGTTCTACCACATCCGGTAATTCCAACTTGAGTTCTTAGAATTTTACTTAGAGCATCTTCAATTTCTCCCTGAACAGTAGAAGCATTCGGCTGGATTTGCCACCCATTAAATGGGGTCCCTTTATAAGAAAGCTTTATAAAATACCGCAACATTATTCTACTTTGGTAATTTTAAACTCCGTGCGTCTGTTCTTCGCTCTACCCTCTTCTGTATCATTACTTGCGATAGGCTCAGAGAAATTATATCCCTTGTAACTCAAACGGGAAGCAGAAATCCCTTTTTCAATCAAATAATCGTAAACTGATTTAGCTCTATTTTCAGATAATTTCTGATTGTATTCTTTAGTTCCTTTGTTGTCCGTATGTCCTCCAATCTCAATTTGAATCTCAGTGTTCTTATTCAATAACGCTACCAATTTATCCAATTCCAATTTAGATATATCTTTTAACTCATAGCTATTGAATTCATAAAACACATTGTTTAATACTACAGCTACTCCTTCCTGAATTGGGCTTAAAGGCACATCAAAAGACACTTTTGATGTATCGTCTCCTGCTTTCAAATTATAATTTCCAGAATAAAACAAAAATCCTGTTGCTGAAACATTCACAGCATATTCTCTTCCTGTTGGAATAGTCACCAAAAATTGCCCGGTCTTTTTATCCGAAAAACTTTCTACTACAATATTTCCAGTCTCCAAATCAATGATTTCAAACTTAGCTCCTACTGGTTCTTTCGTTTGTGAATTATAAACCATACCCTTAGTATAATTCACCGGAACAGGCCTAATCTGCTCGGGTAAATCAAACTTGTACAAATCCCAGCTACCATAACCACCTTTCATTCCTGATGCAAAATACGCGTGACGTCCATTTGCGGATACAATCAAACTCACCTCATCTTTAGGAGAATTAATCGGATAGCCTAAATTCACAGGTTCACCAAATTCTCCTGTTGAATCAATCTTTACCATAAAGAGGTCTCTTCCTCCTAATCCAGGGTATCCATCTGAAGTAAAATAAAATGTTTCACCATCCGGGTGTGCAAATGGAGATTCTTCATTTCCCGGAGTATTGATAGATAGTTTCACCGGTTTTGTCCATTGTCCATTATCCTGAATTTTGGACACATAAATATCTTTATGTGAGCGTCCTCTTGGACCTACTTTCTTTACGAAATATAAAGTTCGTCCATCCGGTGCAAATGACGGCTGAGATTCCCAACTCCGGGTATTTATAACTGCTCCAAGATTACGCGCTTTCACCCATTTTTCTCCACTCTTTCTCGCAATATATAGATCACATCCTCCTTGTCCATTTCTGCGCTCACATGAAGTAAAAAACAAATAATTCCCATCAGGTGAAATGGCCGAGGCACCTTCGTTTGACGAAGTATTAATCTCCGGACCTAAAGCCTTTGCTTTCTGCCAGTTTCCTTCTGCGTCTTTATGACTCACAAATAAATCTTCATTCCAGATTTCTCTTCCTCCCACATTGCCCATCGACATCTTTCTGGTGAAGTACAATGTTTGCTCATCTACAGTTAAAGTTGGAGAGTGCTCTACCCACTCGGTATTGATGTTTGGTCCCAAGTTAATTGGATTATAAGGAACCGGATTTTCCATCATGCGTTTTCTAAAAAAACCGAGTTCAATCAATTCCTCCGCTTTCTTTTTAGAATAATCTGATACCTCAGGTAAATCTTTATACGTTTCCAGATGATTAATCGCTTCCATAATCATCCCCTCTTTCATTTCTGCCTCAGCAAGCATCATAAATATGGACGGGATATCTATGTTGACATCCAACTCTAAAGCTTTGCCAAAATGCATCACCGCATCCGCATACGCTCTATCATCAAAATAAATCTGTCCTTTAAGCAAATGTGCTTCAATGAAATTTTCATCTGCTTGAATGGCTTCATCCAAAAGACTCAATGCCTCATTAAAATAGAGTAAGTTATAATTCCTCTTGGCTTCTTCATATGCCTTTTCCGCCTTTTTACTCTTTGTATGTAATTCAGGAGTTTGTGCCCAAACTGTTGAAGAACTAAAGAGGGCGACAACAAAAATCAACCAATTTAAGGAATATCTAAATACTTGTGTGTTTGAATAGAAACGCGCCATTCTGGATGTTTTTTTACGTATTCAATTATTAATTCTGATGATTTATTTCTTTTTTCCCATTCTGGTTGTAGATATAACAAACAATCAGAATTTAACCTGGGTGTCATTCCTTCAGCCCATGTCAAATCTGTCTTGTTCAGCACAATTACTTTCAATTCATGTGCCATTTTCAAAGCTTCATCCAATGGGGCTTTAAACTTTTTCGGTGATAAACAGATCCAATCCCAATCTCCTGATATCACATTGGTTCCTGAAGTTTCAATCCAGGTGGTCAGACCTTTTTCTTTTAATGCTTTTGTTAATGGGAATAGATTATGTAAGGTAGGTTCTCCTCCTGTAACCACAACATTTTTAGCCCCAGATTCTACTGCATGATCCACGAGCATGTCAACCTCATAAACAGGATGATCTTCTTCATTCCAACTCTCTTTTACATCACACCACGAACAACCGACATCACATCCCGCCAAACGGATAAACCAGGCCACTGACCCTGCATTCGCACCTTCTCCCTGTACAGAGAGAAATTCCTCCATCACTGGTAATTTATATCCTTCTCCCATACGTTTTAAAAGACAAAAACAGCACCTAAACCCATAGATACATTTCTATATTCATATTCCACATCTCTGGACGATAACTGTTGTGATGTTGGAGGAGTTATCGTTCGAAATTCATCTGTAACTGTATAATTCGCAAATTGATAGGTTCCATAAGCTTTTACACTTACAAAAGAATTCACTTTTACCAATACATCTACTCCCGGTGAAATTAAAAATCCTAATCCGGTGTCTCCGGTTCTGGCATACTGATTTCCAAAAGGATCCTGAATCAAATAGTAGGCTGAATTAAAAACACCTAAACCTGCATCTACAAAGGGTACAATATCAATTTGATCATCATTTAGATCAAAATTATACCCTCCTCTCACCTGCAAATTCAAATGTTGAAATGACTGCGTTTCCACTTGAATTTTCGATGGATCTGATGGATAAACTAATTTTTTAACCGCTTCTTTATCCAGTCCAAATATGGAATATCCCATGTTAACACCTAACAACCAATTATTTTCTCTCACACTTTCCCCAACAAACCGAATATCTATTCCGGTTTGAGCAAAACCTCCGTCTTCAGGATGGTAATCACTTTTTGCAAACTCACCAACTGGCACAGCAGCTCCCATTTGTAGAGAAAACCTTAACGTTTGCCCTATAACACCACTATTCGCGGTAAGAAATAATAGTATAAAACCTAATCTGAACATAAACTCTCTATTATCATTTTGATCATAAAAACGGGCATTTAAGCTCGTGCAACAAAAATAGTTTTAAGACAACATATATGTTGATCTTGATTCAATATTCTTTTCTCAATTTAAATATTCTATAAAAACGAACACTACCTCACACTCAAAACACTCACAAAACCCTAAATAACAACTATTTAAATTCAAAATAAATTGTAAATAAAAATTAACCATTAGGTCGTTAAAATTTGCTAATAATATTAAAATTTGATTTACTTTGAGCCGCTTTTTGAACGAGATTGCGACATATTTGTGTTTCGTTCACAAATCAAAAAATATCAATTAAAAGCTACATGGATTTTAAAAAACTCAACAACATTGGCGGATTTCTTGTTTTCGCTATAGCCTTCTTTACTTACGGTTCTACTATCGAACCAACTACCAGTTTTTGGGATTGCGGTGAATATATTGCTACTTCATATAAACTTGAGGTAGGTCACCCACCTGGTGCCCCAACATTTTTATTGGTGGCAAGAGTTTTTTCCATGTTCGTTGCTCCTGAAAATGTAGCTTACATGGTGAACATGATGTCAGCTTTAACCAGTGCATTAACCATCTTGTTCTTGTTCTGGACCATTACTTATCTGGCATTGAAATTTGTGAAAGAAGATAAATTAAGTACCGGAAGTCAAATTGCAGTATTAGGAAGTTCTTTATTGGGAAGTTTAGCCTTTACTTTTTCCGATACATTCTGGTTCTCAGCAGTTGAGGGTGAAGTATATGCCATGTCTTCGTTTATGACCGCATTGGTATTCTGGGCTATCCTAAAATGGGAAAGCGTTGCGGATGAGCCGCATTCAAATCGTTGGATCATTTTCATTTGGTTTATTGTTGGTATTTCTATAGGGGTTCACTTACTGAACTTATTGGCAATTCCGGCAATCATCTTTGTTTACTATTTCAAAAAGTATTCTCCTACTCCTAAGGGAATGTTAATTGCGTTGGTTTCTTCAGTTGGTATCCTTGGTTTTGTACAGATGGTTTTGATTCCTCAGGTGATCAACATCGCTGCAAAATTTGAGCTTTTATTTACCAATGGATTAGGAATGCCTTTCAATACCGGGGCAACAGTATTGGGTTTATTAATCACAGCAGGTATTTCATATGCATTATACTACACGCAGAAAAACAATAAAGTTTTAGCAAACACATTGACTTTAAGTTTTGCCGTTCTTTTATTGGGTTATATGACTTTTGGAGTCATCATTATTCGTTCGAATGCCAATCCTCCGATTGATGAGAACAACCCTGAAAATATGGTAAACCTTCTATCGTATTTGAATCGTGAACAATATGGATCAAGTCCGTTATTATATGGACATTTCTTTGACTCTCCATTGAGCAACAAAAACAATGGTAAAGACATGTACAAAGATGGAAGTCCATTATACTATCCAAGTAAAAAGACTGGTCGTTACGAAATTGCTGATGACCGTAAAGATGACTTACCTAATTATGCTAGTGAGTTCAATATGATTTTCCCAAGAATGTGGAGTAGCAAAGGAACTCACAAATCAGCATACAAAACATGGAGCAACTTTAAAGGGAAACCGATTAAATATAGAAATCCGCAAAACAATAAAACGGAAATCATCAAGAAACCAACTTTTGGTGAGAACATGTCATATTTTGTGAACTACCAATTATGGTGGATGTGGGGTAGATATTTCGCCTGGAACTACATCGGTCGTCAAAATGATTTACAAGGTCACCATATTGATGCCGGAAGTTTAACACATGGTAACGTGATGTCTGGAATCAAGGCTATCGATCAAATGTACTTAGGTAATCTGGATAATTATCCCGAAGATTTAAGTAAGAATAAAGCCATGAACTTCTATTATTACCTACCATTCATTCTTGGTTTGATAGGTTTATTCTTCCAGGCTAAATTCGATCAAAACAATGCTTTAGTCGTATTCTTACTATTCATGTTTACCGGAATCGCTATTGCAGTATTCCTGAATATGTATCCGTACCAACCACGTGAGCGTGATTACGCTTTTGTGGGTTCCTTTTATGCATTTGCCATATGGATAGGACTCGCAGTCATTGGTATTTATACTGCTTTAAAAGATAAAGTGACCGGTCCGGCATTAGCTGGTGGATTGACAGTAGTTACTTTATTAGCAGCACCTTTCTTAATGGCTTCTCAAAACTGGGATGATCACGATAGAAGCAACAGATATACTGCCAGAGAAATTGCACGTAATTATCTGGAGTCTTGTGATCAAAATGCCATCCTATTCACCAATGGGGATAATGACACATTCCCGTTATGGTATCTTCAGGAAGTTGAAGGTGTTCGTACGGATGTGAGAGTTGTCAACCTGATGTTATTAAATACAGATTGGTACATCGAACAAATGGCTAGAAAAGCGTACGATGGAGAGCCAATTCCAATTTCAATGACTACGGATAAATACCGTCAGGGAACGCGTGATTTTATGCACGTTTACCCAGACAAAAGATTGGATCAAAATGCATACTACAATGTAAGAGACATTGTAAAATACATTACCGATGATTCTAAAAAGGTTAATGTAGGACAAAGAAAACCGGTAAACGTTATTCCGGTAAGAAAGTTCAAAATCAAAGTGGATAAAGAAAAAATCTTAGCTAACGGTGATATTCCAGCAGATCAAGCGCATAAAATCGTTGATGAAATTAAATGGGATATCAATAGTAACTACATTCTTAAAAATCATCTCGTAGTTTTAGATATGTTAGCGAATTTCAATTGGGATAGACCAATCTATTTCTCTATTACAATGGGTAAAGATTCTTTCTATGGTTTATCAGACTATTTCCAACAAGAAGGTTTTGCTTACAGATTCGTTCCAATCAAAACTAAGTCTACCGGTTATAGAGATTTCGGTATCGTAAATACGAATAAAATGTATGATCGTTTAATGAACCAGTTTGAGTGGGGTGGTTACGAAAATCCTGAGTTATGGATGGACGAAAACAACCAAAGATTCATTACCAATATCCGTTTCACTTTTGTACGTTTAGCTGAAGCATTAATTCAGGAAGGTAAAAAAGAAAAAGCACTAGAAGTATTAGATCGTGTAGTTGAGATTGCAGTTCATGACAACTTCTCTTATAACGGTAGTATCCTGCCTATCTCAGAGAACTACTTCCGTGCAGGGAACAACGAAAAAGGTCTGGAAATTTTAAGATTATTAGTGGAAAATGAGCGTCAATACTTAGACTATTACGCTGATCAAACCAATAAGGATATCAAGAAGTTTGGACAAAAAGTTCGTCAATCTTTAGGTATGATTGGTCAGGGAACTATGATGGTGACGCAAACCTTCCCGCAAAGTCAGGAAGTACAAGATGAGTTCAACCAACTATATCAGGAATATGCGACAATGTTCCAGGGTTTGATTTAAAATCATAACCATATCTTATTCAAAAAGCGATCGCTACGGTGATCGCTTTTTTTATTTCCATTTAATTTCTATTAGATATAATAAATGCTCAATTATATTTGTATTGATTAGTTTTGATGTTATGACGCTATACACACAAAAATTAATACACTTACAAACAAGTTTTTACATAGCATCAAATGAATTAATTCTAGAGAATAAAAATATATACCGATGAAAAAAATCTACTCTGTTTCTAGTTTAGTATTTGCTTCTTTACTTTTTTTAAATTCTTGTAAAGAAAAAGCGCCTCAGGCCATGCCTCCACAACCCGTTGATGGAATCAAAGCGCTCAAATTAGACTTACCTATTTATCGCGAGTTCGTGGGTTCCATTTATGGATATAAGGATATTCCAATTCGAGCGCGTGTGGAAGGTTTCTTAGAAACAATAGATTTTAACGAAGGGGAAATGGTTCAAAAGGGACAATTACTATACACTATTGACTCGCAACCTTTTATGGCAGACGTTGCAGCAGCACAAAGTAAAGTGGCTGAAGCAGAAACTAAACTGGTAAATGCAGAGAACGAGTTGGCTCGTTATAAACCACTTGCACATACCAAAGCTGTTTCACAGATTGATGTTGACGCTGCTCAGGCGACCAGAGATGCCGCTGAGGCAAATCTAGATGCGGCAAAAGCTAACCTGGATATGGCCGAAATCAATCTGAGTTATGCAACAATGCGTTCACCAATTCATGGAATCATTGGTAGAACTGCTGCCAGAGTTGGCGAATATGTTGGTCGAGATCCAAATCCAGTTATTCTAAATACTGTATCAAGATTAGATACAGTGCGTGTACAGTTCTTCTTATCAGAAGCCCAATATCTGACATTGGTTAAAGCATTTGTAAACAGAAAAGAATCTCTGGATAATACACAGGAAAGCGAAAGAGCTGAAGTCACATTAAAATTATCTGACGGGAGCACTTATCCGGATACTGGAAGAATTGATTTCGTAGATCGAAATATCAATACATCAACAGGTGCGATTTTGGTTCAGGCGAGTTTCCCAAATACAAACAAAATCTTAAGACCAGGTTTATATGCAAAAGTTCAAATCCTATTTGCTTATGACAAAGGGTCAATTATGGTTCCACAGAGATGTGTGATTGAAACTCAGGGACAATACTCGGTTATGGTTATTTCCGATAGCAATACCATAGAACCAAGACAGGTTAAAGTTGGAGAAAAAACCAACAGTGCGTGGCAAATTGTAGAAGGCCTTAAAGATGGAGAAAAAGTCGTTTTCGAAGGCCTTCAAAAAGTTCAGGGAGGTTCTAAAGTCGTTCCGAATATAGTGCCGTTCAATCTTGATCTTAAATAATCGGAGCTATGGCAGAGAATAAAGGAAACTTTTTTGTACACCGACCAATCGTTGCAATTGTAATTGCAATCGTGATTGTGATTGTGGGTGCTGTTTCTGTAGTTGATCTACCGATTGAACAGTATCCTAACCTTACCCCACCAATTGTTGAAGTTCGTGGAACATATGTTGGGGCCAATGCGTTAAACGTTGAAGAATCTGTTGCTACACCTCTGGAACAGGAGATGAATGGTGTGGATAATATGATTTACATGAAATCAACCAACTCGAATGATGGTACAATGACCATTCAGGTTTCATTTGATGTAGGTACCGATCCGGATATGAATACGGTACTGGCGCAAAACCGTGTATCGGCTGCAACAGCCAAACTACCGGCCGATGTAACTAAATTCGGGGTCACTACTAAAAAATCATTACCGAATATTCTATTGCTGGTTACTTTGACCTCTGATGGTCGATATGATCAGGATTTCTTAGGGAACTATGCTTTAATTAACATTAAAGACCGCTTAGCCAGAATTAAAGGTATCGGGCGTGTAGATGTACTTGGAGCATCCGACTATTCTATGCGTATTTGGGTGAAGCCGGATAGATTATCTCAATTGGGAATTACCGTTCCGGAAATTAAAGCAGCAATTAACTCGCAAAACTTAATTGTACCCGGTGGTAAATTTGGTGCGGAACCTGCTCCACCTGGAACGGAGTATACCTATACCGTACGTTTACCAGAGCGTTTTAATTCTGAAGAGGAATTCGGAAACATTGTAGTACGTACCAATCCGGATGGCGCACAGGTAAAAATTAAAGATATCGCAACTGTTAAGCTCGGTGTGGAAATGTATAACATGATTCCTCGTCTTAATGGTGAAACAGCAGCGATTATCGCAACATATCAAGCACCTGGATCTAATGCGGTGGAACTTGCCGAGAACATCCGTGCTGAAATGGTTGATATTGCGAAAGAATTTCCAGACAGCATCAAATATGATGTTTCATTGGATTCAACAGCCCCAATTACAGCTGGTATTAAAGATATTATCGTTACATTGATTGTTGCACTTATTTTAGTAGTACTGGTGGTATTTATATTCATTCAGGATTGGAGAGCTACTTTAATTCCAACTTTAGCTATTCCGGTTTCCCTAATTGGTGCATTCATATTCTTCCCTGGTTTAGGTTTTACCGTTAATGTATTATCCTTACTCGGTCTGGTATTGGCTATTGGTATTGTAGTAGATGATGCGATTGTAGTGGTTGAAGCGGTTCAGGTAAATATTGCTGCGGGGATGACTGCCAAAGAAGCCACACTGGATGCGATGGCCAAAGTAACTGCTCCGGTAATCGCTACAACATTAGTACTGGTTGCCGTATTTATCCCGGTTGCTGGGATGGCGGGTATAACCGGACTCCTCTATCAACAATTTGCGATTACCATTGTGGTATCTGTGATTGTATCTTCTGTAAATGCATTGACATTGAGTCCAGCGTTATGTTCTTTATTACTTCAAGAACCAAAACCTTATGGAGGTCCGTTAGGTAAGTTCTTCGAAGTATTTAATAAATGGATTGGGAAAACAACGACATCCTATATGTCTTTTACAAATATCGTAACCCGTAAAATCAAACGTGGGGTGATATTTATCGTAATCTTAACTGCAGGCTCCGGATTTTTTGGAAACCTGGTTCCGGGAGGATTTATTCCTGAAGAAGATATGGGTTACTTCATGGTAAACGTACAGCTTCCAAATGCTGCATCGATTCAACGTACACTTGAAGTTTCTAAGAAAGCTGAAAAAATCCTTATGGAACTTCCGGAAATTGAATTCGTAACCAACGCCACAGGATACAGTTTACTTTCTTCTTCCATGGCATCCAATAACGGATTCTTATTCGTTTCGTTAAAACCATGGGACAAAAGAGATCTTACGGCACAACAAGTCATTGACAAAGTCAATATGTTACTGGTCACCCAGATTAATGCCGGGCAAGTATTCGCCTTCGGTCCACCGGCAATTCCAGGACTCGGTAATGGATCCGGTTTCAGTATTATGATTCAGGATAAAGGTGGTAATACTCCGGATTATCTGGCCGAACAAACCATGAAATTTGTAGCTGCCGCCAATGCACGTCCTGAGATTGGAAAAGCATTCACCACTTTCCAGGCGAATGTACCGCAACGTTATATGGACATTGATAAAGAAAAAGCATTAAAACTTGGAATCAACCTAAATGACTTATACGAAACCGTTGGTGCATTTATGGGAGGTTCTTATGTTAATGACTTTACGCGTTTTGGTAGACTTTATAAAACGTATATCCAGGCGGAACCTGAATATCGTGTAGACGAAAAACAAATCGATAACTTCTTTATTAAAAATAATCAGGGTGATATGGTTCCTCTGTCTACTCTGGCAACCGTAAGACCGGTTTCTGGCCCCGATTACACCAACAGATTTAACCTGTTTAGATCTGTAGAAGTTACGGGAGGTCCAGCTCCGGGATTTACATCTGCACAAGCGATGAATGCTTTGAAAGAAGTTGCTGCTGAAGTTCTTCCAGCAGATATGACTACATCATGGAATGCCATGTCATATCAGGAAAACAAAGCCTCTGGTTCATTAGGAGCTATCCTTACCTTCTCTTTAGTTTTCGTATTCCTGATTTTGGCAGCGCAATACGAAAGTTGGTCATTACCTTTAAGTATTCTATTGGGAACTCCATTTGCGATTTTTGGCGCATTTTTATTCTTGTACCTCGGACGTTTAATCAGTCCAACTTTTGAGAATAACATTTTCGCTCAGGTCTCATTTGTGATGTTAATTGGTATGGCCGCCAAGAATGCGATTCTGATTGTGGAATTTGCCAATGAAGAATTCCAGAAAGGTTTGAGCCTAACCGAAGCGGCATTATCTGCAGCCAAATCCAGGTTCAGA
Source organism: bacterium SCSIO 12643 (assembly GCA_024398135.1). NCBI lineage: Bacteria > bacterium SCSIO 12643. Next base: position 3,058,473 of record CP073750.1, on the reverse strand, counting down.
CCTATCTTGATGACTGCATTTTCATTTATTCTTGGGGTATTCCCATTGGTAATTGCTTCCGGTTCCGGAGCAGAGTCCAGAAAAGTAATGGGAATGGCACTGCTTGGAGGTATGTCAGTTGCTACATTCCTGGGAGTATTCTTTTATCCAATGCTGTTTATTGCCATTGGAAAACTATTTAAATACACTGAAAAAAGAGACGCTCAAGCTAAATTAGAAGAGGAGGCACAATCATGAAAAACTTAAAATACATTCTCTATCCGATTTTGTTATCGCTGTTAATCGCTAATTTATCAAGCTGTAAGTTTGGGCCAGATTTTTCACAACCCACTCCAAAAACAAATGCACACTATGTTTTTGATTCCTTACAAACCGATAGCACTGTAAATGTTTCCTGGTGGGAGATGTTTAGTGATACCACGCTAAACGTTTTAATTCGCACTGCTTTAGATTCTAATAAAGATGTGTTGATTGCGGCTGCGAGAATTGAAGAGTCTCGTGCTATTGTAGGTTTCAAAAAAGGAGAAACCTGGCCCGAGTTTAAATATCAAGGACAAGGAACTTACGGGACTTACAATGGGTTCGTAACTCTTGACCCTACTTCCAATGTATTTGGAGGAATGGGATTAAGTTGGGAAATTGATTTCTGGGGAAAATACAGAAGAGCAACTGAAGGAGCTAAAGCGGATCTTTTGGCAAATGAGTTTGCAAGAAGAACGGTTCAAATCTCTTTAATTTCGGATGTTTCGTCTTCTTATTATTCTATATTGGATTACAAATGGCGCTTGAAAATTGCACAGAATACCGTGTTATTGCGTGAGGACAATGTCAACATCATTAAAGAAAAATTTGAAGCCGGACTTGTTCCTGAAATCGATCTAAACAATGCAGAATTACAATATGCCATTGCATTAGCGGCTATTCCGCAATACCAAAGACTTATAGCTTTTGAAGAAACCAAAATGAGTGTTTTGCTAGGTGCTAATCCACAGCATATTTTAACCGGTATTGAGCTCCAGGATCAAAATATTCCACCAACGATTCCAGCAGGAATTCCATCTGAACTATTGAAAAGAAGACCGGATATTGGATTTAGTGCCGCTAAGTATCATGCGCAAATGGCTCAAATTGGAGTCGCTCAGGCTATGCGATTCCCTTCTATTGGTTTAACCAGTTTATTGGGTGGTGCATCCAGTCAGCTATCCACTATTAATGGTGTTGGTTTTGCCTGGAATGCAGGAGCTACTTTGACTGGGCCAATCTTCCAATGGGGTAAAAACAAAAGACGTGTGGAAATTGAAAAAGCAAGAACAGAGCAAGCCAAATATGACTATGAAAAAACAGTTATCACTGCTTTTAAAGAAGTAGAAGATGCTTTGATTTCAATTACCACATATACGACTGAGCTCAAAGCTAGAGAATATCAAACCGCATCTGCATTAAACGCACAAACTTTAGCGCAATACAGATACGATAAAGGTGTGACCAGTTATCTGGAAGTAATTACATTGCAAGGTTATGCTTTTGAAGCAGAACTTTCTTTATCCTCTACCAGAAAAGCTTTATTTCAATCGTACATAGATTTATACAAAGCCTTAGGTGGTGGTTGGATTTCAGAAGCTGAAAAGAAATCAGCGGAAGAAAACAATTTAGATCCAAATGAAATTCCGGGACAACAATAGTTCCGGTTTAAAATAAATTAGACAAAAAAATATCCGCTTTTAGCGGATATTTTTTTGTCTAATAATTTCTCTATTTGATTATTGATCCTTTAGCGATAATAAAGGCACTTTACTTTGAAATGCCATATGCTCCGTTACAGATCTTTTAAATAACTTCTGCCAAAATGAAACTTCTTTGGGAATAGTCACCACCATATCAGCAGAGATTTCGCTTACATAAGAATCAATTCCCTCCGCAACGTCATCACACTCAATCACCTTGTACTTTACTGTTTTATCTTTAAAAAATGAATGCAAAGGCAACTTGGTAACTTCATTTTCCAAATCAAAATCAGAAGCATTTTCAGTCACATATACAATATGAATAGTCGCATCAGCTAAATCCGCGATCACATTAATTGGCTCTAATGTTTCCAGATTTTGTAGTTCTTTTAGATCGGTAGCATACACAATGTTCTTAACATCCTTAACCTCCCACTCTGATGGTACAGAAATTACCGGACGCACTACATTTTCAATAACTGCTTGAGTGTTACTTCCTATCAAAGCCTTCTTCAATCCGCTCGCACCATGCGTACCCATCACGATTAAATCAATATGTTCCTCATTATTGGTTCTGGCAATAGAATTTTCCAAAGTTCCATATCTGGATACAGTTGTAATCTTTAAATCCGGATACTTCTCGTTCATTTTCTTCAATTCCAAGGCTAAATCCCTTTCAGATTCTTTCGCCATAGCTTCTTCCAAACTCATCATCACTCCTCCGGCTGATGCTCCTGAAGGCATTTCGTATGAGTTCAACAAAACAAATTCTAAATTCTCTTCTCCTTTAACGAGCTGATAACCATAATCAAACGCAAGTCTTGCACTGCTTGAAAAATCGGTTGGAACGAGGACTTTCATACTTAAAATATTTTATGATAAAAATACTAATTCTGATTAGTTCACCATAACGTTTTGCGTCATGAATTGTAATTCTTCTACACTCTCAAGAGGACTCACCCAAAGAGTATTATTACTTAAATTTAAAATGTTGGCCAATTGCTCTGGTGCTTCTCCCGAATACGGATAAATAGCAGGGCTTGGTGTGTGTTGTTTCAGGTATTCCACCAGTAATTTTTGAGAATTAAACACACCTCCACGCTCACTAAACTCCTGTAAATCCAGTAAGTTTAGATTCGCATCATAACACTTATCACTATACACATGACAAAACTGTTTTACCGTAGCAATGGTATTAATCTGATCTGTCTTGATCAAAATAATATTCTCCAAATGATCGAACTTTTCAGAAACGATCACTTTGGGACAACAAACTTTTGCATATTTCTTCCCTCCTGAATAATTCTCAAATAATGGAAACAAATGCTTTTTATAAACATTATATGTACTAATCAATATATCTGAAAAACTACAATAGGAAGTTACTTGTTTGCGCGTAAAATGATCAATAGTAATCACATTGATATTCGTTCGAATATCTGCAAACTCCGTTTCCAGAATCTTCTTGATCTTCAAACGATAATCACTGTTTAAAACCCCCAACTTTGCCATTGAATTTGGCAATTTGACATCAATTGCCTTTTCAGGATGGACACATCTTTTACCTAACCATAGTATGTTTAGGACATTTCTTTCACTACCAAAATTATTTAGTACAAATCGAAATGCACTTAAACCACCTACAGTATCATCAAGGGGAACTACAATTTGTTTTAAAGCCATGAGAAAAGTTTAAAAAATCAAAACGCACATCAACCACTGGTTATCAATAGCTTTACACGCTTCTCAAATTTAAGCCTAATATGACTTGTACTAACTGATTGAGATCAGTCGGGCAAATGATATAAAGACACTTTTTTTTGCCCTATTCCATCATCTTTACGAATTGAATTGCTTTTTCAATTTCAGAATACATGACTTTATCATCATCCACAAATGCAACGTTTTCTCTGAAATCAGCCACAAGTTTTTCTATCGTATCACTTGATTTTGCAGGTCTTCTAAACTCTAAAGCCTGAGTTCCGGCAAATAGTTCTATTCCTAATACACGCTCCGTATTTTGAACCACATCATACATTTTTACCGCTGCATTAGCTCCCATACTTACGTGATCCTCTTGCCCATTAGATGAATCAATTGTATCTACCGATGATGGTGTACATAAAGATTTATTACGACTTACTATAGATGCTGCTGTGTATTGTGGAATCATAAAACCAGAATTCAACCCTGGGTTAGCCACTAAAAATGCAGGCAATTCTCTGGTACCTGAAATCAATTTATATACTCTTCGTTCTGAGATACTACCCATTTCTGCCATTGCAATAGCCAATTGATCGTATGCCAGCGCCAATGGTTGTCCATGGAAATTTCCTGCCGAAATAATTTGATTTTCATCCGGAAATATCGTTGGGTTATCCGTAACAGAGTTTATCTCATTCGTTACTACTTTTTCCACGTATTCTAACACATCATTAGTTGCTCCATGCACTTGTGGCACACATCTAAACGAATAAGGATCCTGAACATGCTTTTTAGTTCTGGAAATCAATTCACTTCCATCCGTCAACTCACGGATTATTCTAGCAACCTTTAACTGTCCCGGTTGTTTTCTTACCAAATGTGGCAAATCACTAAACGGTTCTATTCTTCCATCAAACCCTTCCATAGAAACAGCCATAATCTTGTTAGCTTTGTTCCACAGTTCTTTAGCCCAATATAACGAATACACACCATAGGCACTCATAAACTGAGTACCATTCAATAAGGCTAAACCTTCTTTGGATTTTAGTTTAATGACTTCCCAGCCATAAGTATCCATTACCGTTTGAGCCTCTACTCTCTTCCCTTTATAGTTGAACTCTCCCAATCCTAACAAAGGCAAGGATAAATGTGCCAATGGTGCTAAATCACCTGAAGCACCTAAAGAACCCTGTGTATAAATTACAGGTAAAGCATCATTGTTATAGAAATCAATTAAACGATTTACCGTATTCAATTGAACTCCGGAATGGCCATAAGACAATCCCTGAATTTTAAGCAACAACATGATTTTCACCACTTCCTGAGGGACTTCGCTTCCAGTTCCACAAGCGTGTGACATCACCAAATTAGATTGTAACTGAGACAATTCATCTTTCGAAACCGTAGTATCACATAAAGAGCCAAATCCAGTATTAATTCCGTAAACCGGAGCATCAGATTTTTCTAAATACTCATTCAGAAAGTTTCTACACTTTTCGATCTTTTGTGCAGCATCATCTGACAATTTTAACTTCTTTCCACTCTTTACAATCGCGATTACATCTGCTACTGAAATCTCGTTACTTGATATATGATGATATTCCATGTTAATCCTATTTCTAAATCTATAACCTTATTTCTTAATCTCTTTTACTAACTCCTCTAAACTCAATGACACCTGATCACCCGTTTCCATATTCTTTAATTGAATCATTCCTGAATTCATTTCATTCTCCCCGACCATTGCCACAAATGGAATCCCCTTATCATTGGCGTATTTCATTTGTTTTTTCATCTTCGATTTATCAGGGTACAATTCTGCATTGATGTTTTGAGATCTGATTTCCTTTAACAACTTCATTACATATGCAGCTTCCTGATCTCCAAAATTGACAAACAACAATTGCGTAGAATCTTGCGTATGTTTTGGGAATAAACCTTTGGCTAACATTAAATCATAAATACGATCTGCTCCAAAGGAAATTCCAACTCCCGACATGTCTTTTAATCCGAAAACACCAGTAAGGTCATCGTAACGCCCTCCTCCGCAAATACTGGAATTAAATTCATTATGGGTGACCTCGAATATCGCTCCGGTATAGTAATCTAATCCTCTGGCTAATGTAAAATCCGGAACCGCATTATCTACACCTAAATCTTTTGCAGCTTTCAGCATAAAATCCAGTTCATCCAAGCCTTTCTGACCAATTTCGGAGCCTTCTAAAATAGCTCTCATTTGTGCCAAATCAGCTACACCTTGCAATTCCAGAACTGACTTTATTTTAGCAATCGCTGCTGTTGGAATTCCTTTTTCTACCAATTCCTTTTCAACACCTTCAATTCCAATTTTATCTAACTTATCGATGGCTACAGTGATGGTTCCAAAATTTCCAGCTTGATTCGCAACTTCAGCCAGACCGGCTAAAATCTTTCTATTGTTCACTCGAATGGTGACATCAGCTAATCCCAGTTTCGCAAATCCAGAATTTACCAATTGAATTAGCTCCACCTCGTTCAACAACGAAGTACTGCCAATCATATCTACATCACATTGATAAAACTCTCTATACCTTCCTTTTTGTGGACGATCGGCACGCCAAACCGGTTGAATTTGATAGCGCTTAAATGGAAACACCAAATCGTTACGATGCTGCACAACAAAACGAGCAAATGGAACTGTTAAATCATAACGCAATGCATCCTCGCTTAAAACTGATAGTGGAGTTTCTGAATTCGAGGTTAATGCATTAATTCCCTTATTTAGCTTTTCTCCACGTGCCAGGATCTTAAAAATCAAACGATCTCCCTCTTCTCCATACTTTCCGGTTAAGGTCTCCAAACGCTCCATTGCAGGAGTTTCAATGGGTTGAAATCCATAAGTTTGAAATACACCTTTTAAAGTATTGAAAATGAAATTTCGCCCCAACATTTGCGCTGGACCAAAATCACGTGTTCCCTTAGGTATTGCTGCTTTAGCCATATCTGAAAATTTGGCTGCAAATATCGCTAAATTGTAGGGATGTACAGAATGTCTATAAACAAAAAATCCTCGAAAATTTTCGAGGATATTCTTTAATTTAATATTATTTCTTGCTGTCCTAAAGACTCGTAGCTTTTCACAGATAACGCTCTGGAATACGCCATTAAATTTTTAATGGTTTCTTTTCTGGCTCTAATTTTAGGCTCTCCGTTAGATTTCTCTGTCTTCGGATTTAAAAATGTTTGACCATAAAGTTCTTCGTGTAAAGTTATATCCATATATCGGTTTAATGTTAAACATACCCCTCAAACGGGTAATTAAATGGTTTATTGTAAAAAAAAATAAAAAGGCAAAAAAAATGGTTTTCTCTTTCGAGAAAACCACCACCTAACTAACGCATTTAAAAAAATTAAACGTGTAAACTTATATTGTTTTCGTCTACCAACTTTCTTAAGTTCATCAAGGCATAACGCATTCTACCCAATGCTGTATTAATACTAACATTCGTTTCGTCTGCAATCTCCTTAAAACTCATTTCGTAGTACATCCGCATTTTGAGTACTTGCAATTGATCAGCCGGTAAATGGTGAATCAACTCTTTTACTTTACTCAATGAATTCGCATATGCCATCTTATCTTCAGCATTCACCTCATCATCCGGAATGATATCAAATATGTCAAAATCTTTATTTCCTGCAGTCGTTTTCATCTTCTTCGCATTCCGGAAATAATCGATCGTCAAATTATGTGAAATTCGCATCACCCATGGTAAGAACTTACCTTCTTCATTATACTTTCCTTTTCTTAAAGTATTAATGACTTTGATAAAAACATCCTGAAATAAATCTTCGGCTAATTGTCTATCCTTTACTTTGGATATGATATATCCTAATACTTTTTCCTGGTGACGTTCAATTAAGATTTGCAGGGCTAATTCATGACCCTTTAAATACTTCTTAACTAATTCCTGATCGGAGATTTTTTCACATACCATAATATCTACGTTTAGTTGGTTCTAAAATGTTGAAATGTAGATATTATTCTATAGGCAAATTTTTACTTAAAATTTATTAAAATATGTGACTTTCGAGATTGCTAAAATGTAAAATAAAATGGGCTATACCAAATTTTTAACATTTTAATTTTCAATCCATTCCAAATACAACAATGTGAAAACAGATCGTAAACCACACATTTACAAGCAAATAAAACAAAATAAAAAATCTACATTTTTATTTAAATAATTGTAAAAACTCTTAGCAATTTTCAAACCAATTATTGTATTTAAGAAAGTATTTTTGGCCTCAATTATTGATTTATGGCCAAGAAAAAGATCTCCAATCTACGTAATAGTCACATCTCTATTAAAGGTGCACGAATGCATAATCTTAAAAATATTGATGTACGTATTCCTAGAAATAAATTTGTGGTGGTTACGGGTTTATCCGGTTCAGGAAAATCTTCTCTTGCATTTGATACGCTGTATGCAGAAGGGCAACGTAGATATGTAGAAAGTCTGTCTTCTTATGCCAGACAATTTCTTGGAAAAATCGATAAACCTGAAGTGGATGACATTGAAGGAATTTCTCCGGCCATTGCAATTCAACAAAAGGTAAATACCAGAAATCCAAGATCTACTGTTGGGACAACTACTGAGATTTATGACTATTTAAAATTGCTTTTTGCAAGGATCGGAAGAACCTACTCCCCTATTTCCGGGAACGAGGTTAAAAGACACAACGTTAGTGATGTGGTTGACTACATCTTAAACTTACCAACGAAAACCAGATTGATGATTACGGCTCCTTTAATTGTAAAGAACCGTAAAATAGAGGAGCAACTGACTGTATTAAAACAACAGGGTTTTGATCGATTGGTGGACCAGTATCAAATCCATGACATTACGGAGTGGTTAAAATCACCACATGATCAAACGGATCAACTTTCGATACTGGTAGATCGTATTAGCGTAAATCCGGATGACGAAGATTTAAGAAATCGTTTGGCGGATTCTGTACAAACATCATTTTACGAAGGTCACGGTTCATGTGATCTAATGATTAAAAATGGTGATGATTGGGATACTGTGAATTTCAATCATGCATTTGAATTAGACGGAATGACATTCGAAACTCCATCGGTAAATTTCTTCTCTTTCAACAATCCTGTTGGTGCATGTAAAACATGCGAGGGCTTTGGTAGTGTTATTGGAATTGACCCTGATTTAGTGATTCCAAATAAAAGTTTATCCGTTTATGATGAAGCCATAGTGTGTTGGCGTGGGGAAAAGATGAGTGCCTGGAAAAACCAACTGGTGATGGCTTCACCTAAATTCAACTTTCCGATTCATCGTCCAATTGGTGAACTCACAAAGAAAGAATACGATTTACTCTGGAATGGAAATAAATACTTTGATGGAATTCATGCGTTCTTCAAAGAAGTAGAAGCTCAGAGTTATAAAATCCAATATCGTGTAATGCTTTCCAGATATAGAGGTAAAACCACTTGTCCGGATTGTAAAGGCACCCGATTAAGAAAAGATGCTTCGTACGTAAAAGTATTAGATAAAAATATCCAGGAATTGATGCTTACTCCGGTGAAGCACCTTCTCCCATGGACTCAAAATTTAGCTTCGCAGCTATCTGAACATGACCGTGTGATTTCCAAAAGGATCTTAACTGAAATCAATAATCGTTTAAGTTATTTAAGCGATGTAGGACTGGATTATTTGGATTTAAATCGACTATCAAATACGTTATCCGGTGGGGAGTCTCAAAGAATTAACCTCTCCACAATGTTAGGAAGTAGTTTAGTTGGTTCTATGTATATACTGGATGAACCAAGTATTGGATTACATCCAAGAGATACGCAACGACTGATCAAGGTTCTTAAATCTTTAAGAGATGTAGGTAATACGGTAATTGTCGTAGAGCATGATGAAGAGATCATGCAGGAATCTGATGAGATTATCGATTTAGGTCCTGAAGCCGGAACTCATGGAGGACAATTGGTTTTTCAAGGCACGCTTGATGATATGAATGAAAAGACAGAAAGTCTGACCGCTCAGTATCTCAAAGGACATATGAATATTCCGATGCCAACTTCCAGAAGAAAATGGAAATATCATATTGACATTACTTCCATTCACCAAAACAATCTGAAAAACATTGATATTCAGATTCCATTGGAAGTTATGACCGTAATTACCGGAGTTTCCGGATCAGGTAAATCATCTTTAGTAAGAGATGTCTTTTACCCTTCTTTAAATAAACTGTTATCAGGTCACGAATATGTTTCCGGGAATTTCGGATCTTTTGGAGGTGATATTCAAAAAATAGAATCTGTTGAGTTTGTGGATCAAAATCCAATTGGCAAATCTTCTCGCTCTAATCCAGTTACCTATGTTAAGGCATTTGATGATATCCGCGCTTTATTTTCCAGTCAAAAACTGGCAAAAGTTAGAGGTTATAAACCCTCATACTTTTCATTCAATGTAGAAGGTGGTAGATGTGAAAACTGTAAAGGAGATGGGAATATTGTCGTTGAAATGCAATTTATGGCAGATGTCCATTTGGTTTGTAGCGAATGTAATGGACATCGTTATACCGGAGAAGTTTTAGAAGTCAAATACAAGGATCACAATATTTCGGATATTCTTAGAATGACGATTGATGATGCCATGACTTTCTTTGAACAAGATAAAACCGGACCTGCAAAGAAAATCGTTTCTAAAATAAAACCGTTACAAGAAGTTGGTTTAGGTTATGTTCAACTCGGACAATCGTCCAATACATTAAGTGGCGGTGAAGCACAAAGAATAAAGTTAGCCTCCTTTTTAACTAAAGGCAAAAATGCTAAAAAGACACTTTTCATATTCGATGAACCTACCACCGGTCTGCATTTTCATGATATTCACAAACTTTTGAAAGCTTTTAATGCCTTACTGGATAATGGACATTCACTGGTAATTGTAGAACATAATACGGATATCATTAAATCTGCAGATTGGATTATTGATCTGGGACCTGAAGGTGGCGAAGAAGGTGGACAATTGGTATTTAGCGGTGTTCCTGAAGATTTGATCCATTGTACCGAAAGTTATACCGCTAAATTTATCACAGATAAATTCTAGTACTGGCAAACATTTTGTCGTTTATATCCGTAGATAAAAATGACTACTGCCACAATAAAACGTATACTTTTGCCGATTGATATTTCAGAATGAAAAGGATTTATTTCTTCATACTATTATCGTTTGTTAGCTTAGGATTCTCATCATGCAAAAAAAAACAATGTATTGATGGAGATCAATACCCTCGTGGTGTGATGCGTACACTTCCTCCATTTACAGCAGTGAACGTTCACTTTTCCGGTATTGTAGAACTGGTAAAAGATACCGCTAAAGAGACTCCTTTTGTAGAACTAATTGTGGAAGAAAACCTGCAAACACATTTGGCCACAGAAGTTATCAATGACACATTGGATATTTCACTTGGTTTTTGCTTTAGCAATCACTCCGAAATCATTGTTCGCGTACATTATGATACATTAAACACTTTAACCGTAAGTGGTCCGGGAGACATTATTTCTAAAGGAAAAATGGTTCAGGATGATTTAACACTTAATATTCGATCGAGCGGTGATATAGATCTTACTACCGATATCAAAAATCTAACTACCAATATTAACGGAACTGGTGAAGTACGAATTAATGGACAAATTGAGTACCATAACATCATACATCAAAATTCTGGGAACATCAATACCTATCAGGCAATGACAGACAGTGTGGTTGCAAATATAACCGGAAGTGGAAATGCCTACTTAAGAATTCAGAGACATTTAACGTTGGATTTAAGTGGAAAGGGTGACCTGTATTATAAAGGCTTCCCCTACATCAATTCCAACATAACTGGTTCGGGGAAGCTTATCAATGATAATTAGTCTTATTTTTTAGACATTAATTCGTCATAGTCTTCGAAACTTTTTTCGATAATTTTCATTGCATCTTCTTTTCCTAAGAAGTGCTCAATCTTTACCTCTTTTTCTTCTAGTTTTTTGTAATCTTCAAAAAACGCACGTAATTCACGTTTAAAGTGTCTAGGTAAATCTGATATATCGTTAAAGTGATTCACACTCATATCATTTGCTGCAACTGCAATAATTTTATCATCTGCTTCACCGTGATCCAACATTCTCATCACACCAATTACCTTAGCGTTTACTAAACACATTGGTACGATTTCAATTTGAGATAAAACCAAAATATCCAACGGGTCTCCATCATCACAATAGGTTTTAGGAATAAAACCATAATTCGCTGGATAGTATACCGCTGAATACAATACACGATCCAAAATCAACATCCCTGAATCTTTATCTAACTCGTATTTCGCTCTTGAATTTTTAGGAATTTCTATAATTCCGGTTACCATTTCCGGAGCATCTTTTCCTGCACTTATATCATGCCAAGGATTCATCATAATCTTTAAATTTTAGGCGCCAAAACTAACAAATATCATTTCAAATCTGACAATATTTACAACTCTTAACCTGAATATTTAATAGTATTTTAAAACCACGTTATTTAAGCAGTAAAATGTTGTTTCTTTGCAGCTTATTAGAACAAACAATTAATGTCAACATTTCAAGAATTAGGCCTTCGTGATGAAATCATAGAAGCCATTACCGAGTTAGGCTATCAGGCGCCTACTCCGATTCAAAAAGAAGCTATTCCTCAAGTTCTTACTTCCAAAACGGATTTAATTGCATTGGCGCAAACAGGAACCGGGAAAACAGCTGCTTTTGGTCTTCCAATTATTAATCAGATTGATGTAACCTCAACGCAAACACAATCTATTATTTTATGTCCAACGCGCGAACTATGTCTTCAAATTTCAAAAGATTTAGAGAGCTACAGTAAAAAAATTAAAGGGTTAAAGATAACCGCAGTTTATGGAGGGACCAGTATCGATCCCCAAATGAGAGCACTTACAAAGGGAACACAAGTTGTTGTTGGTACACCAGGTCGTGTGATTGACTTAATCATGCGTAAGAAACTTAAGCTTCAAAATGTACAATGGTTGGTTTTAGATGAAGCTGATGAAATGTTGTCAATGGGATTCAAAGAGGATTTGGATACCATCTTAGCTGAAACACCTCAGGACAAACAAACTTTATTATTCTCGGCTACTATGCCTTCTGGGATTCAAAAGATTACCAAGGCCTATATGGATCATCCAAATACCATTGAAGTAGCTAAAAGGAATACAGGTAATACCGATGTGGAACATGAATATTACATGGTTTCTGCAAGAGATAGATATTTAGCATTAAAAAGATTGGCTGATATTAATCCGGATATTTATGGAATCGTTTTTTGTCGTACCAGACGCGAGACCAAGGAAGTTGCGGATAAATTGATGCAAGACGGATATAACGCGGATTCGCTACACGGTGACTTATCGCAAGCACAACGTGATTATGTGATGAATCGTTTCAGAAATGGTATGCTTCAAATATTGGTAGCTACAGATGTTGCGGCTCGTGGTTTGGATGTTAATGAACTTACACATGTTATTAACTACAACCTTCCAGACGATCCTGAAGTATACGTTCACCGAAGTGGACGTACTGGTAGAGCTGGAAACAAAGGGAAATCCATTACCATTATCCACACACGCGAAATGAGACGTGTGAGAGAACTGGAAAAAATGATTGGGTTTAAATTTGCGCAACAAAAGGTTCCTACCGGAGAGGCAATTTGCGAGATCCAATTGATGAAGTTAATTGATAACGTCAAGGAAATTGAGGTAAATCAGGAACAAATCAATCCATTTATGCCTGCAGTTATGGAGAAGTTGGGACATATGGAAAAAGAAGATATCATCAAACATTTCGTTTCTGCTGAATTTAATCGCTTTTTAGATTACTATAAAGATGCCCGTGATTTGAATGATATTAAAAGTTCAAAATCAGATCGAGATGAAGGACGAAAAAGCAGACGTGATCGTAGGGATCGTAAAGAACGTGGAGATCGTTTGGGTAAGCAAAGACGCAGCAGAGGTAGCGGTGAGTTTGCAAGGTTTTTCATTAATGCCGGAAAATCGAATCGTCTAAATCCGCAAAGGTTGATGGGGATGATCAACGAACATGCACCTTTAGATGGAGTAGAAATTGGTCAGATTGATATCCAGAACAACTTTGCCTTTTTTGAAGTAGATAAAGCTTTAGCGGATGAAGTTGTGCCAGCATTTAGAAACAAAGACCTGGACGGATTTAAACTTTCTGTTGAGCCTAGCGTGAGTATGAAAAACAGCTCAGGAGAGGGAAAACGTGATAAAAAATCAAAAGGAAGAAGGTCTTCTGACTTCTCTAATCGTGGGGATCGAGATCGATCATCAAGAAGAGGTTCTGATCGTGAACGTTCAAGAGCTAAGAGCAAAAAAGACTACAGAAAAAAATCCAGTGATTTTAATAATTCGGATAGCAAAGCAGACCGAAAAAAGAATCGCAAATGGTAACCTTCTAAAATCAAAAATGGAGAAACGGATAATGAATGCTCATTATCCGTTTTTTTATGTTTTTTGAATACCCTAAATTCGAGTGCACACAGATATGATGAATTTACGTATTTCAGAAACCTTCCAATCTCAAAAGACTTTTTTCGACTCCAATTCGACTAAAAGTATTGTATTCAGGAAGAAACAACTTAGAAAACTGCTTCATGTACTTCAGCAAAACGAAGAACTTATGAATGAAGCTATCTATAAAGATTTAAGGAAATCTGAGTTTGAATTTCTTGAAACAGAACTAGGACTGATCTATTCTGAATTAAAATACACTATAGATCATCTCAAACAGTGGGCATCCAAAAAAAGGGTTCCAACCAATCTGGTTAATTTTCCAGCCTCTAGTTATATTATTCCGGAACCGCTAGGAACAATTTTCATCATCGGAGCATGGAATTATCCTTTCCTACTCTCCATACACCCACTCATATCTGCAATTGCTTCAGGAAATACAGCAATTGTTAAACCCAGTGAAATTGCGCCTCATAGTTCAAAAGTGATCGCTGATCTAATTAATTCAAATTTTGAATCCAACTATATATATGTTCAGGAAGGCGGGGTTTCAGAAAGTACGAAATTACTCCAACTTCAATTTGATAAAATCTTCTTTACCGGAAGTACAGCGGTTGGTAAAATTATTTACGAGGCTGCGGCTAAAAACCTGGTGCCTGTTACCTTAGAACTTGGAGGTAAAAGCCCTTGCTTTGTTTTTGACGATGCACCAATTGATGTTACCGCTCAGCGTATCGTATGGGGGAAATTTATCAATGCAGGACAAACTTGTGTAGCTCCGGATTATTTAGTTATAGATCAAAAAATCAAAACAAAACTGATTGCAGCTATTCAAAAACATATCCAAAAGATTTATGGAGATTCACCTGTAAGCTCTCCTCTTCTATCTAAGATCATTAATGAGAATCACTTTCAACGTTTAAGTCAGTTATTGGATCAAGATAAAATCATTTTTGGTGGAGAATTGGACTCAGACAAACACCTCATCTCTCCTACCGTCATGGATCAAATAGAATTTGATCATCCTATTATGGAAGAAGAAATCTTTGGTCCCATACTCCCAATCATCGCTTTTGATCGGATTGAAGATGTCATTTCAAAAATTAAAAAACGTCCTAAACCTCTTTCTTTATATGCCTTTACCAATAGCAATAAAAATAAGAACCGTTTACTTGAAGAACTTTCATTTGGAGGAGGTATTTTTAATGAAACTCTTGTTCATCTAGCCAATCATCATTTACCATTTGGTGGTGTTGGCGCATCCGGCATGGGCAATTACCATGGGAAATTTGGATTTGACAACTTTTCTCATTTCAAATCTATTATTGATAAACCTGCCTGGTTTGAGCCATCATTTAAATACCCTCCATTTTCTAAATGGAAATTCAATATTCTCAAAAAGCTATTCTAAACATGAACTACAACTTTGACACACCTATTGATCGCTTTAATAGTAATGCGGCCAAATTCAAACGTGAATACTTATTGGAAATATTCCAAACGGAGGATTTATATCCATTTTGGATCGCTGACCAGGATTTACAGACATCTCCTGAAATCATAAACGCGCTTGTATTAAGATCCCAAAATGGTGTATTTGGGTATGAATGTCGATCAGTTGATTTTATGTCGGGAATCGTAGAATGGTATAGGAGACGATTTAATTGTGTGATTCAGCCTTCCTGGATCCAATTTACTCCAACAATTATTACCAGCGTAGCCATGGCTATCGATCTATTCACTAACGATCAGAACGGAGTCATTATTCAACCACCGGTATATCAGGAATTCGAAAGTGTCATTCTCAAAACAAATAGAACAGTATTTCGAAATAATTTGGTTCTTAAGGATTACCATTATGAAATTGACTTTGATCATTTAGAGGTTTTATGTCAAAATGAAAACACTAAGGCCTTACTGATTTCAAATCCACACAATCCAGGGGGTCGTGTATGGACCAAAGTAGAACTTCAAAAAATTGTAGATCTCTGTATTAAGAATAACATCATACTTATCTCCGATGAAATTCATGCTGATGTGGTATTTAAACCCTATACATTTACTTCTTTATTGGATTTTAAAGAAATACATCATCAACTCATTGTTTGCTACTCTCCTTCTAAAATATTGAATTTGGCTGGAATATCTGATTCTATAGCGATCATTCCGAATCCGAATTTAAAAACAGAATTTGAACGACTTAAACTCCGATACAATCTGGGAAGATCAAATGCGCTAACTAACACTGCCATACAAACAGGTTTTCAAACCGCTGATGAATGGATTGATCAACTAAATAATTATATAAAATCCAACATTGCGTATATTGATGAATACCTACATCAAAATATTCCTCAAGTCCATTTGGTACGCCAGGAAGGAACTTACCTAATTTGGCTGGATGTATCTGCATTACCCATTCATGGAGTTGAGCTGATTCAATTTCTGGCCAAACATGCCAAAATAGGCGTAAATAATGGTGATCGATTTGGTAAATCCGGAGCGAAATTTATCCGAATGAATATTGCTTGTCCTAAAAGCATCCTTGAAGAAGCAATGAAAAACTTTAAAAGCGCTGTAGAATTACTTTTTGTTCAGAATTCGGAACAAAATTGTTAAAAAACCATTGTATAAAGCACTCTTCATCATGTAAAAGCATTATATATTTGTTAGCACACAAGTATTTAAAGTAGCTCCTCTTGAACAACACTACGAAAAATATTCTCATCGCAGATGACCATCCTCTCCTCATCATTGGTCTGAGAGGAATTATTGACAATATCAAAGGTTACCGACTGGTAGGTGAGGCAACGAATGGTACAGATGCCGTTCTTTTAGCCAAGCAACATGTACCGGATATTTCTATCATTGACTTAGAACTTCCTGGAATCAATGGCATTGAAGTTTTAAAAGAAATTAAAAAGCATACGCCTGACACTAAGGTCGCTATTCTGACTTCTCATAAAGAAGAACGCTATATGTTGGAAGCCATAGACGCTGGGGCGGACGGATACTTACTTAAAGATTTTGCGAATATTGAAATTAATCGTTGTTTGACGCATTTTGAAAATAACGAACCATATTATTCAGAACAACTTAAAACGTATATCAATCCCGATCAGGATAAAGATCCGAATATTGATAAATTGAGTCGTACAGAACGGAAGGTTTTGAGATTAATTGGTCAGGAAAAAACGTCAAAGGAAATTGGTGAAATACTTTTCATTAGTCCTAAGACTGTGGACAATCATAGATCGAATATCATCAAGAAATTAGATCTCACTTCTAAGAAGCACAGTCTATTCTCGTGGGCTTCTAAAAACAAGGCATACCTGTAGATATTTCTAAATACCCTACCTCCCCGGTATAAAATTAGGGGTTATCCCCTATTGTAGGCATGGTATGCGCGCCTTACATTTGTATTATTAATTTGAAGTGGAGAGCAAATTAATGAACCTATCAAACCTAAACTAGAGCATGATCTACTAAATCCATTAAAAGGAGTTGATGTTCAACTCCTTTTTTTATTCCTCCTTTTTGTTCCGATTATTTTCCAGAAATTAGGGGATATCCCCTATTGCTTTGTATTTGTTTTGAGGCTAGATTCGCCCTCGATTGTTATTCACTATGGAAAAAGCTAACTACTTGGTGATTAAAATCAATTGTTTGAGCAGATGGCTCAATTGTAGGTTGTCTTAGTCAATCATGTACAAACCCATTGATTCCAAGAAGAAGAGGTTATTTGTCCACACAAATGACCTTTTGCTTTTTAAAAGCCACAAATTTTCTTCACTTTATTTCCGTGTTAATGATATGTTATTTGGTTTTTAACTCTCAAAGATTTGAATACATTTGCTTTAAGTTAAACCAACCCAAATTTTAAAAGATATGAAAAAAGTAACATTAGCACTAGGATTCATTTTAGCATTTGCACTTGGGACATTTGCACAACAACAAGTAGGTGGTCCTGAAATTACATTTGAAAAAGATGTACATGATTTCGGTAAAATCAAACAATATGGTAATGCAACTACTGAGTTTGTTTTCACAAACACTGGTAATGCACCATTAATCATTTCTAATGCTAAAGGTTCTTGTGGATGTACTGTTCCAACATGGCCAAGAGAGCCTATCGCTCCAGGTGCTACAGCAGTAATCAAAGTAAAATATGATTCTAAAAGAGTTGGACCTATCAATAAATCGGTTACTATTACTTCAAATGCTACAAACGCACCGACCAAAGTAATTCGTATCACTGGAAATATTTCAGCTGCACCTAAGGAAACTACAAGTCCTGTGAAAAAGGAAGAAGCTGCTCCGACATCGCTTTAAAATTTATTTAATATAATATTGAAAGCCGTCTTCAATGTATTGAAGACGGTTTTTTTATGCGCTTAACTATTTTGTTATACTTAACTTATTTTTCACAAAAACAAACACTTACACCTAACACACGCTTATAATTCAATAGTTTTTGTCTGTACATTTACATTCAAATTAAATACATTCAAGATGAAAACATTTACATTATTATTAGGCTTTATATTCTCTCTTAGTTTCTCAGTCTTAGGACAATTATCAGGTCCTGAAATTACTTTTGAAAAAACCATTCATGATTTTGGAAGCATGAAACAACATACACCAACCACATATGAATTCAAATTTACAAATACCGGAAATGCACCTCTGATTATTTCCAATGCTGAAGGTACATGTGGCTGTACGATCCCTACCTGGCCACAACACCCCATTGCTCCAGGAGCATCAGCGGTCATTGTTGTCAAATACGATTCTAAAAGAGTTGGCCCATTTAAAAAGTCAGTCAAAATCACTTCTAATGCAAGTTCAAGTCCCAACATAGAGCTTAGAATTCAGGGAACTATTATAGCGCAATAGAATTTCAACGGGTAGATATTTATTCACATTTTTCTGATTTTAGATTAAATCATTCATCAATTTTTGACAATCCTATTATTATTGCATCTCAAAATTTTATAAGATGCCAACAATTTCAAATAACGGACTGGCAATGCCAGAGTCACCAATTAGAAAATTGGTTCCTTTTGCAGAAGCTGCGAAAAAAAACGGTCATGAAGTGATCCATTTAAACATTGGACAACCGGATATTGTAACGCCACAAGTGGCATTAGATGCGATTAAAAATTGTTCTATTGATGTTTTAGAATATAGCCATTCTGCAGGTTTTGAATCTTATAGAAATGGATTATCGGAGTATTATAAATCGGTGAATATCGATGTAGATGCTTCAGAAATCATTGTGACCACAGGAGGCTCTGAAGCTCTTTTATTTGGATTCTTAAGCTGTTTTAATCCGGGCGATGAAGTCATCATTCCCGAACCATTTTACGCAAACTACAATGGTTTTGCCACAGCAAGTGGAGTAAAAGTTGTTCCGGTTACTGCTAAAATTGAAAATGGTTTTGCACTACCTCCGGTAAATGAAATTGAAAGTCTAATTACAGATAAAACCAAAGGAATCTTAATCTGTAATCCAAGTAATCCAACGGGTTATTTATATACTAAAGAAGAACTGGAGATCATTCGTGATATCGTAGCGAAACACGATCTTTTCTTATTTGCGGATGAAGTATATCGTGAATTTGTGTATGATAACAAAACCCACTACTCTGTAATGAACTTAAAAGGAATTGAACAAAACACCATTTTGGTGGATTCGGTTTCTAAAAGATACAGCATGTGTGGTGCACGTATTGGAGCTATTATTTCTAAAAACAAAGAAGTGATGGCTACAGCAATGAAATTCGCTCAAGCCAGATTAAGTCCTCCAACATATGCACAAATTGCATCCGAAGCAGCTTTAAAAACGCCACCGTCATATTTTGACGAAGTAAAAGCGGAGTATGTAGAACGCAGAGATACATTGGTCAGTGCTTTAAATAAAATTGAAGGGGTTACGTGCCCGAATCCATCTGGGGCGTTCTATTGCGTTGCTAAATTACCTGTAGACAATGCGGATGATTTCTGTCAATGGATCTTATCAGACTTTAGCCATAATGGTAAAACGGTGATGATGGCACCTGCTTCAGGTTTTTACTCCACCCCAGGAAATGGTCAGGACGAAGTACGTATTGCTTATGTATTAAAGACCGAATTGCTACTGGAAGCAGTAGAAATTTTAGATAAAGCGATTACAGCATACAATAATAGATAGTCAAACCTATTAGAAACAAAAAAGCCAGTATTGAATCAATACTGGCTTTTTTGTTGTTCTTTTTCGCGCTACATCGGTGCCACACCTTGCATCAGGTATCCACAAATTAAAGCACCATAGGTTCCAAACGCGTAACCTAAAACCGCTAATAATACACCTACAGGAGCCAACGATGGGTGGAATGCTGCAGCTACCACCGGAGCTGATGCTGCCCCTCCAATATTCGCTTTACTTCCTACAGCCAGGAAGAAGAATGGCGCACGGATTAATTTAGCTACAATAAACAATAACCCCACGTGAACTGCCATCCAGACCAATCCTACAAGGAATATAGCCGGATTATCAAATACAGCCAGAATATCCATCTTCATCCCAATAGTTGCAACCAAAATATAAATGAATACACCTCCTACTTTAGACGCCCCTGCACCTTCATAATTTCGTGCGCTTGTAAAGCTCAATAAGATTCCAAAAGTAGTCGCTAATACAATCAACCAAAAGAAGCCTGATCCCAGACTAAACGTTTCTGCCAGGTATGGCGCGTTTTCCTTAATAAACGGAGCAATATGTCCGGACAATAAATGAGCTAATCCAGTGAATCCAAGTCCCAGTCCTAAAATCACCACCAAATCATTAAATGATGGAATACGCGCAATCTTTTGACTAAACTCATGCATATGGTTCTTTAAAGTCTCCACAGAGCTCGCATCTGCCTTAAAGAAAGCATCAATTTTCGCAGCTTTTCCAACGCCCAACAACAAAAAGAACATCCAAATCTCAGCTACTACAATATCTACAGTAATCATCATAGAATACATGCTTCCCGTAATTAAGTTTTGATCTCCTTCTTTAAAAATTTCAAACATAGCAGCTTGATTGGCTCCTCCACCAATCCAGCTTCCTGCTACTGTGGTCATCCCTCTCCATACTTCATTTGGTGGTACTCCACCAACTACGTCAGGCGAAATAAAAGAAAACAATAAGATCGCTAACGGCCCACCAATAACAACACCGATCGTTCCAGTGAAAAACATTATAAGCGCCTTCGGTCCCAGTTGAAAAACTTCTTTTAGATTGATACTTAAAGTCAACAAGATCAAACTAGCCGGAAGCAAATATCTAGAAGCCACATAATACAATTGCGATTTTCCAATGAATGGATTTAACAAAGAAGCATCTACTTCATTGGTTAAAACAAAATGCTTTAAATCTTTGAAATTACTGATCCCGGACATATCAAAACCATTATCTGCTAAGAACGCTGTAGCTTGAGCCACATCAATCCATTTTGGAGAGATGATTCCAAATGTGCTAAATAGTGACGGTAAGAAATAACACAATAACAATGCGGGAATCACCTTAAAAAATTTGCTAAACTGAGGTGTTTCAGTAGCTTTAAAAATCAGTGTTAATAAACCGATGAGTATACCAAAAACAACCGCGTCATTGGTAATTAAGGGAATGTCCGATACAACTTCTTCCATATTCTGTTTTCTTATTTTAAACGCTTATTTCTTTAATTTTAAATTGGACTCGTAGATTTCTATCCAACGCTCTGGGGTCATTTTTGTGGCCAACTCTGTAATCAGTTCATATGGGATCGTCTTTACATTCTTGAAACGGATACAGCTTTTTCCCATGTCTAACTTTGTCCTCACATAAGACGGGTATTCAGCTTTAAACCATTCCAATAGTTCCGGGAAAGCATAAATTCCGGAATGATACAAAGCCACAAAATTCTTTTGTGATGCGATATTGATAAATGGCAATGGCAAATCCGGAGTTACATGATATCCCTTGGGGTAAAGTGAATGAGGCACAACATATCCAATCATCCCATAACTCATAACCTCTTCAAATCCTTCCGGCAAATTACTATTGAATATATCCCTTAATCTTTGAATCGCTTCCGCGCGATCCTCGGGAAGTTTGGATACATACTCATCTGGAGAATTTGCCTCAATTTTCATAGTTCACTTTTATTGTTCACAAGAATACAAAAAATTCATTTCTATCTCGATCGACTACATCTTTAACTCGGGAAACAAAAACTCCATCTTAGTAATCTCCTTTTTTCGTTCTTCAAGTTCTGCGATATATGACTTCACCTGATCCATTTTGTATTTATCTACGCATAGATTCGCCCACTCTAAAGCCAAATCAATATCACCCGATATTTCACTGGCAACTATCAAATTAAAAGTTGCCCGACTCGCCAGTTTCGTATTATTCGAAGTTGCTAATAAATACCAGATATCTGACGCTCCCGACCAGTTTCCTCCTTTAGCATAGATATAAGCCTGCTTCATTTGCTCAGTTCCGGTACTATAAATTTTTCGAGATTTAGTTTCCCACTTTGGGGCAATTTGTTCGGTATAGTCACTCGCCAACTTTCTAGCTGCCTGAATTAATACATTATTGGCATCTGCAATCCTGTTATTTACTTCATATGGTGTACTTCCTGATGCGGAAACCGAGACCTGTGTACTCACATCTGACTCCAGATCCACTTTACCTTCTCCATTTTTACAAGTGTAAGCTCTAAATAGCATCTGCATATAGACACTTTGCTCTCCGTTGAAGTAGGGAACTCTAACTGTTCCATACGTTCTTTCTACCGGAGTTGAAAAAAGCACATCACTATCTGTATCCACCTCAGCGTTATAGCCTTCTATCACCACAAGTGCATCGGCATTTACACTTTGACACATTTGACTTACAAACCGAATAGGTAATGGACTACTGCCATAACTCCCATTTTTAGGAATAAATGTAAAGCTGGTATCAAAAACATTGAAATACTGGTTGCTATTAAATATCGACTCCATTTCCGATATGGTTTCATTGACCATAATATCTGTAATGGAATTATATTGTGCAACAACTCGTCCCTGAACAAATTGTTTCGTTTTGGAACTATTGATATCTACACGATTCATCAATACCACATTCCTCACAGGTTGTGAGAGTGGCGAATCGGGTAACTTAAGTATATCAATTGAAATCTTGGATGAAGCACAACCGCTTAGTAAAACGATGCTCATCCAACCAATAATTGATTTTTTAATTCCTACAAACGATTTAGCTTCCATGCGGATTGTACCTCATATTTCGCGCCAACTGTCAATCTTCCTTTACGTTCTGCGGTCAAATGAGCTCCAATTAAGGCTGCTAATTCTTCTTCTTCAGGTTTTATGTATCTGAAGTTCTTCGGATCAAAATATTTCTTTACAAAGTGCGTATCAAATTCTCCGGTTCTAAAAGCTTCATGATCTATTGCGTATCGGCAAAAACTTAATGTGGTTTCCACACCATTAATTTGATATTCATCAATTGCCTTGATCATTCTTTCAATCGCCTCTTCTCTATTCTCTCCCCATACAATTAACTTAGAAATCATTGGATCGTAATAGATTGGAATTTGCTTTCCTTCTTCCATAGAATCATCCACACGTACTCCCTCTCCTTGCGGTAAACGGTAGGTACTTAACTTACCTATATCCGGCAAGAAATTATTCTCAGGATCTTCAGCGTATACGCGTACTTCTATAGAGTGTCCATGAATTTTTAAATCTGCTTGCGTAAATGAAAGTTTCTCTCCTCTGGCTACTTTAATCTGCTCTTCTACTAAATCTAATCCTGCTATTAATTCAGATACCGGATGCTCCACCTGTAAACGGGTATTCATTTCAAGGAAATAATACTTCCCATTATCATATAAGAATTCTACCGTTCCTGCACCCCAATAATCACATGCTCTGGCCACATCACAAGCGCATGCACCCATTTCCGCACGTAATTCAGGAGTTAAAACAGCAGAAGGCGCTTCTTCAATTACCTTTTGATGTCTTCTTTGAATTGAGCAATCTCTTTCAAACAAATGAACAATATTCCCATGTTCATCGGCCAAAACCTGGATTTCAATATGTCTTGGTGATTCTACATATTTTTCAATAAAAACTGATCCATCGCCAAAAGCAGATTTTGCTTCATTGGTTGCCATTCTGATTTGTTCTTCTAAATCAGCTTCTTCGTTAACAATACGCATTCCTTTACCACCACCACCGGCAGCTGCTTTAATCAAAATTGGGAAACCGATTTCCTTCGCAATTTCAATTACCTCGGCAGGATCTTCAATCGCCTGATCGGTACCCGGAACCATAGGAATGTTATAATTCTTTACAGCTGCTTTTGCTGCCAGTTTATCACCCATCATAGCCATAGATTTCGGTAATGGACCAATAAACTTAATGCCCGCATCTGTTACTTTCTGCGCAAAATCACCATTTTCAGATAAAAAACCATATCCAGGATGGATTCCATCCACACCTAATTCTAAAGCTTTTTCAATAATATAATCTCCTCTCAAATATGATTCAGAAGATGGTGCCGGTCCCACACAAACTGCTTCATCTGCAAATTTCACAAATAGTGAATCTGCATCTACCTCAGAATAAATTGCAACTGTTGAAATTCCCATTTCTTTACATGTGCGCATTATTCTCAATGCGATTTCCCCTCTATTGGCAACAAGTATTTTCTTCATAATTTTTGATTAAAGATCGAATGACAAATTTAATTTTTCATCCCATATTTCAGGGATGCTTCACCTGAAATTTATGCACGAAATGTATTTTGAATTTCCGTCTCAAAAGCTGGAGAATTGATCCAGTTTTGCAGATCCGTTTCATCTACAATTTGCTCAAGTCGTTTTTGAAATTGTGATTCCAAACCATGCAACTTTACAAAACCCAAAGTATCACGAAATGAATTCAACATACTCACATAAAATGCGTCTTGTCTGATTCTACGTTCACTTGAAAAAACCTGAGCAATTTCAATGTTATACAGCATAAGATCAACAATAATTTCAGGCTGTACTTCCAGCGTTTTAAAATGTTTGATCAGCTTCTGTGCTACCGACCTTCTGGCTTTCGGCTTCCGAACATTTAAATTGTATTCTTTTGAGATCTTTAGCTTGGCATTTTCTAATAACTGGTCTTCTTTAGGATTGAAAGCAAAATCATAATACACTTTTACATCCTTAAATCTGGAATACAAATCCAGAATTTGCTCTTCCATTTGAGATTTGGTCAGTGTTTCCAAATACTTCTTTAGATCCCTCTTGCTCATCGTTCAAAAGTAGCGATTATTCGCTCAAACCTATTTTAGCTTATCTATAATGATTCTAAATACAACCATCAAAACAAAATTTTACAAACTCTTACCTAACCACCCACATATTTTGAACGTGATAATAAATGAAAACCACCACAGAATATTATTAACCAAATAAAACAACGCTATGAGAATATCTATACTAATTGGGCTTCTATTAGCTCATGTTTTATGCAACGCTCAGATTGAAATCAAAAGATCTGCACTCTCAAATCAAATTGAAATCAAACCATCAAAAAGCTATGAAATACGTGGCCAAATCATATCTAAATCTACCAAAGAACCTTTGGCATTTGTAACCCTGATTCTTGAACAAGATAGGAAAACTATTACCGGTGGTCAAACCGATTTTGATGGATTTTACCTTATTAATCTTCCAAATTCAGGTACATATACTTTAAAAACAAAATATTATTCATCAATGTACTCAAACTCAGAATACATCATTCAACTAAATGGGAAAACTTCAAAAACAGTAAATTTTGAACTCAGCCATAATCCTGATGCTCCCAAAATTATTGCCTGTGGATATACTTTAAAAACCATTAATCATAATGACAAAATCGTAGACTTATTCGAAGAAGAAAAATTAAATAGTGACTCTTTAGATACCCTTTTACCCGGCTATCAACTCATTCATAACCCTGTGAAATCATCAATAACCATTTACCCGAACCCTAGCAGCGGATTAGTAAATATTACTAATCCGCTTATTACCCAAGCCTTAACTCTATATGATTTGAGTGGAAAGATTGTATATCAAATAGACGAACCCTCACTCACTACCGTTTCCATTGATATCTCAACTTTTCAAAATGGAATCTATATACTCAGATTAAAAGATGAGGACGGGGTTCAGATACATCGAATTATAAAAAACTAGATCTTGGTTAGTAGTGTTGTTTTGGAAATGCGTTAGGAATCCCTGACGCATTTTTTAATATCTATCTCTTCGGTCATCGGATTTATCAATTCCATTGAAAATCGAAGTCACAAAAGACAATACCAAACTAAATATCAAAGCCCACCAAAATCCGTCAACCGTAAATCCATCTAAAAACCCGGCCGTCAATTGAATCACAAATACATTGATTACCAACAAAAAGAATCCTAATGTAACCACAGTAATTGGCAATGTTAAAATCACCAGAACCGGTTTTATTGTTGAATTAAACAACCCTAACAGCAATGCGACCATAATCCCTGTAAAAAAACTATCCACATGAACACCAGGTAAAATATATTGGGAAACCATTACCGCTAATGAGGAGATCAAAACTTTAGTTAGAAAATTCATTGTATATTGTTTTGCTTTAACAAAAGTACCTAAAAAGTAATTCTAAAAAACCGTAACACTAATTACACATGATATATCGGCCAGATCGTATCATTGCAATTCAAATTCAATTATGAAATCCAGAATTCCGGGAATTGTTTTCAGCTTTTTTATTGGAATGGTAGCCTATCTCGGTGCACTATATATCCCCATGATTAATTCCATTGTGCTGGCTCTAATCATGGGAATGCTGTATGCCAATATAGCTCCTACTCCAGAAAAGTGGTCTTCAGGGATTCATTTTTCATCTAAAAATCTACTCGAAATCGCAATTATTTTCCTCGGGTTCGGAATCAGTTTTTATGATATTGCCAGTTTGGGATGGCAAATCATTATTGTATTATCATTAAGTATTTTGGTCGTTTTAGGTTTCACCTATTTTATTGTAAAACGATTTAACATCCAGGATTCTTGTGGTCATTTAATTGGTTTTGGAACTGCTATTTGTGGTTCTAGTGCTATTGCCGCACTTGCTCCAAAACTCAACTCCGGTAAAAGTGAAATTGGGATTTCTATCGCTGTAATTAATCTTTACGGACTTATTGGTATGCTAGCTTTTCCAATTGTATTTAGCTCCGATATCATCATGGATGCAGCAGCATTAATGATTGGCGGTACTTTACATGGAGTTTCAAATGTAGCCGGAGCCGGATACGCAATGGGAGAAACTATAGGGGACTTGTCATTAACAATAAAACTCGGACGCGTGGCTTTACTCGCTCCTGCTTTGATTTTCTTTAACTTTTTGATCAATAGAAATGCTTCGATTAAAGAAAATCTGAAACTTCCTTATTATATCGTAGGCTTTATTCTTGCTTCAAGCATGATCACATTTTTTCAGCTACCTGTGGAGTTGATCGAAATTTTCAGAATCGTTGGCAAAGCACTATTGACCATCTCTATGGCCGCTATAGGATTAAGTATTCATTTTAAACAACTGTATACTCAGGGTAAAAATGCGCTTGGGTTTGGCGCTTTAATTTTTGCCTTCCAGATTTTAATATTGGGAATGATGACCTATTTAATCACTTAGATCCAGTACTTCCTCATTAGAATCTTTGGGTGCCATAATTTTCATCGCCCACATACCTCCAAGTATACCCATTGGAATATATGCTAAAGTCATATCAATTATGGCAAACCATGTTGGATGCGGAATTTGGTACATATTCGCTATTCCTCCTAATAGAAAAAAGGCCCCAATCCCTAAAGCAAATTTGGTTTGATGGGAAGCGGCAACTAATCCTGCAACTAATGCTCCCACTAAAGTTCCCAGTGCATGTGCTAAAAACGGCATAATAAAATGTTTATACTCTAGTATAGGCATAGCAGCTGTAATTCCTTCTGCTGTGGTCATATCCGCTCCTGGAGGTGGCGCAATAATAGAACTACTCATTAAGATCAGTCCCATGTTAACAATCATTCCAACAATAGCTCCTCCAATAAGCGCCAAAATATTTCTAAGTATTTTCATTTTTCCCGTTTTAAGCGTAACGAAGATAACAGAATCCTTTCCAAACAAAAAACCACCGAAGTTTCCTCCAGTGGTTTTAATTCATTTTATATTGTTTAGATATTTAAATCTCCCAAGTCTCACCGCTTTCTAATAAATCATCAACGGTCTTGAACTTCGTGGTTGCTTTAATTTCTTCCAATTGTTGAGACAATCTTTCATTAAAGGTATCTCTTTTTACGGAACGAA
This sequence comes from bacterium SCSIO 12643, assembly GCA_024398135.1. NCBI lineage: Bacteria > bacterium SCSIO 12643. The sequence continues at coordinate 3,030,073 of CP073750.1, read as the reverse complement.
TCACTCCAGTTACCATAGGCATTCTTAAGTTGACCAACATCATGTGTAATGTAATATCCTCCTCATGTGCATCATGAACTACCAAATCATCTTCAGTAATTCCATCCTTGCCAATCTCAACAACTTCCAATTTAAAGCCATTTTGGATAATTCCTTTGTTTCGTTCTTTTCCAAAAATCATTGGCTTTCCATGTTCTACTCTCAGGAATGCTTCGGTCTTTACTTCTTTTGCAGTCCATTCTTTGAAGACTTTATCATTGAAAATCACACAATTCTGTAAGATTTCAATCAAAGACGTCCCCTTGTGCTTTTCAGCTTCAATAAAAATATCTACCATTCCTTTAGGATTAATATCTTCAATTCTTGCAAAAAACTGTGCGCCCGCACCCAAAGCCAATTCACCAGGATTAAACGGATTATCAATACTTCCCTGTGGCGATGTTTTGGTTTTATGTCCCAAACTCGTTGTTGGAGAAAACTGCCCTTTTGTTAATCCATATATTCTGTTGTTAAACAACAAAATATTAATATCGATGTTTCTTCTCAGTGCATGAATAAAATGATTTCCACCAATCGCTAAAGCATCTCCATCACCAGTGATTTGCCAAACACTTAAATTTGGATTAGCCATTTTCACACCACTCGCAATAGCCGGTGCACGACCATGAATAGAATGGAAACCATAAGTATCCATATAATATGGGAATCTGGAAGAACATCCAATTCCAGAAACAAAAACGATATCCTTTTTGTCAATACCAAGTTCCGGCATCGCTTTTTGAACGGATTTCAAAATAGCATAATCACCACATCCAGGACACCATCTTACTTCCTGATCACTCGCAAAATCTTTTGCTCTATATTCTACTTTAGGATTTTCGCTCATGATTAGTCTTCCTTTAAAATTTCAGTAAATCTATCAATCAATTCAGAGGTGCTAAATGGTAATCCCTGAATCTTGTTGTATTGCAAATAATCGAATTGCGGTAATTCCGCTCTCAAATATTTAACAAACTGGCCATTATTCAACTCACATACCACAATCTTCTTGAATCTGGAAAAAACTTCAGCTGTGTTTTTGGGTAATGGTTTGATATAATTGAAGTGCGCCAATCCTATTCTTCCATTCGCTTCCACTTCTTCACCTGCAGTAAGTAAAGCACCAAATGTACCTCCCCAACCTACGATAAGTAAATCACCTTCTTGATTTCCTTCCACTTTAAGATCCGGAATATAATTAGCCACACGTGCGACTTTCTCCTCTCTTACTTTTACCATTTTCTCATGGTTTTCAGGAGCATAAGAAACATTTCCCGTGGTTTCATCTTTTTCCAAACCTCCGATTCTATGTTCAAAACCTTCAGTTCCGGGAACCACCCATTTTCTGGCTAATGTATTTTCATCTCTGATATATGGCTCCCATGTTTCAGCATTATCTGAACTGTTAATGGTATATGGAACGATATCATCCAAATCAGCCATTTTCTTGATTTTCCACGGTTGCGAACCATTCGCTACATATCCATCAGTTAATAAGATTACCGGAGTTACGTGTTCCATCGCAATCTTAGATGCATTATAAGCCATATCAAAACAATCACTTGGTGACTTGGCAGCCACCACCACGACCGGGCTTTCTCCATTTCTTCCATATAGAGCCTGTAACAAATCAGACTGCTCGGTTTTTGTTGGCAAACCAGTTGAAGGACCTCCTCGTTGAACATCAACAATCACAATTGGTAACTCTGTCATTACAGCTAAACCAATAGCCTCACCTTTTAGTGCCAATCCTGGACCTGATGTAGTTGTTATGGCAAAATCTCCAGCAAAAGCAGCACCTATTGCTGCTGCAATTCCTGCAATCTCATCTTCCGCCTGAAATGCCTTTGCACCAAAGTGCTTATGTTTTGCTACTTCTTGTAAAATATCTGTAGCCGGGGTAATCGGATACGATCCTAAAAATAAATTCTTATCAGATTTCTCTGCAGCCGCAAGAAAACCCCAGGCCGTAGCTTCATTCCCCATCACACTCTTATACCTTCCTTTTTCCATATCGGAAGGTAAAACCGTGTACGCTGATGGTAAAGCCTCAATCGTTTCAGCAAAGTAATATCCAGCTTTTAAAGCCTTCATATTCCCTTCTAAAATCATTTCTTTTTTACCGAATTTTCCTTTAAGAAAACGTTCGGTATAATCCATTGGGCGGCTAAATAACCAGTATACGACCCCTAAAGCAAACATGTTTTTGCTTCGTGTGATACTTTTATTATCCAGACCGATTCCTTCTAAAGCTTTTCTTGTTAAAGAAGTAATTGGCGCTTTTACAACATTGAATTTCTTTAATTCTTCACTCTCTAACGGATCTGAATCATACCCTGCTTTTTCCCAATCCTTTCTTTTGAAATTATCGGTATCAATAATGATGGTATTACCTGAAGGTACCGAATACAAATTAGCCCTTAGAGCAGCCGCGTTCATCGCTACCAAAACATCTGACTTATCTCCTGGCGTATGAATATGAGATTTACCAATATGTACCTGGAATCCCGAAACTCCTGCCACAGTTCCCTGAGGTGCACGAATCTCAGCCGGGTAATCCGGAAAAGTTGCAATGTCGTTACCTAAAAAAGCTGACGTACCTGCAAACTGAGTCCCAGTCAATTGCATACCATCCCCTGAATCTCCAACGAATTTTACGACAACTTTTTCTAATTCTTTTATTTTGGTTTTTTCCATTAATTCTGTCTTGAATTGCACTTGAATAAGAATGCATTTTCACTGTGTTTTCAATAAATCTTTGACATTTCAAACACTGCGACACAATATTAGTTCTCTTCGTCAATATAGAGTCAAATATTGGTCATATTTTAATTTAATACACTATAAAAATTTCTTTCATTTTTTTTCTCAGAAAAATTCTGTAAATCGTCACGGTATCTTAGCGCTTCTAACACTCATTTTAGACCTAAATTAACACCCCTAATTTCTCCTTAATTTGCATTTAGATTGAATACAAATTCTGAATTTCTCTGATCATTTCATTTATGTCATTAAATTTGCATGTGAGAGAATTAAGAAAAAACATCCCGCAGGGAATAAAATTTATACTTTATGCTAGTAATAAATGATGACTGTATCAACTGTGACGCTTGTGTCTCAGAATGCCCAAATCACGCTATTTACGAACCAGACGAAGAATGGTCTTATGCTGACGGTACGGATCTTACCGGTACTGTAAATTTATGGGACGGAAGAGAAGTAGACGCAGATAAAAAGAGAGAAGCTGAAAGCGATGAGTTCTTTTACATCGTTGCCGATAAATGTACCGAGTGTAAAGGTTTCCATGATGAGCCTCAATGTGCTACAGTTTGTCCGGTAGATGCTATTCATGTGGATGAAATGAATCCGGAATCAAACGAATTGTTATTGAATAAAAAAGGTTGTATGCATAAATAATCCTTTTGCAAAAAATCTTAGAATCCTGAATTGGCTAACAGTTCAGGATTTTTTTTATCCCCATAAGTATCAACTTACACCCATTAATCACAATTACTTTTATTATCTATGCACACAAACATTTTAATTAATGAGTAAGGAATTTTCGGACCTACATATTGATTTCAGTCAGGACAGTTTAATGATCCTAAATCTGGCCATTTCATTTATCATGTTTGGCGTAGCTTTAGGTATTAACCGAAATGAATTTGTAGAGATTACACGAAATCCTAAATCTGTTCTGGTGGGTGCAACCAGTCAATTTGTACTTCTCCCTTTATTCACGTATCTACTTATTTTAGTAGTCAAACCACTTCCTGAACTTGCCATGGGTATGATTCTGGTTGCAGCGTCACCCGGAGGTAATGTATCTAACTTCTTTTCGCAACAATCTAAAGGTAACGTGGCGCTATCTGTGAGTTTAACTGCAATCGCTACTGTAGCTTCTGTTTTTATGACCCCACTAAATTTTGAATTTTACAGTGGTTTGTATTTAGGAGATGGTCCAGGTAAAGTAATTACCGTAGAATTCTGGTCAATGGTTAAAACAGTTGTTTCGATTCTTATTCTGCCATTAGCTGCCGGATTATTTTTTGCAGCGAGATGGCCAGATTTAACACAAAAAATTTCAAAGCCGGTCAGACAGGTATCTTTCCTGATTCTAATTGTTTTTATGGTTGTAGCTTTTTCTAAAAACGTAGATGTTTTTACCGCATATTACCAACATATTCTGGTGTTGGTTTTTATTCATAATGGTCTATCATTCCTCGTAGGCTATTCCTCTGGGAAAATAGCCGGAGTGCCAAATAAAGATACCCGAACCATTACTATTGAGACGGGAATTCAAAATTCAGGATTGTCTTTAGTTTTAATTTTTTCCATCTTTAATGGTAACGGAGGCATGGCTCTATTAGCTGCCTGGTGGGGGATTTGGCATATTTTATCCGGAAGTACAATTTCTTATTTCTTTAACCGATTTAACCACTAAATCTACCTAAATTTGCCGCCAATTATGCAGAAAGCCTTTTATATTATTTTGAGAATCTATGTGAGACTCGGTCTTTCATTTTTTTATAGAAACTTTAAAAGCGTTAAACATCCGAAATTTGAAGAGTCGGGTTCTATCATCTTTGCCCCTACGCATCAAAACGCATTTATGGATGCTCTTGCTGTAGTGATGACCCAAAATCGCTTCTCTTATTTTTTGACTCAAGCCAAAGTATTTCAGTCTAAAATTGGAGCCAAATTCTTCGGCTTTATCTATATGATGCCTATTTACAGAGAGCGTGATGGCATGCATACGGTAAAAAGAAACAAAAAGATTATTGATAAATGTGTCGATGTAATTATTGAAGGCGAACATCCGTTAACGATATTTCCAGAAGGAAATCATAACCTCAGAAGAGCTATCCGTCCAGTTCAGAAAGGAATTGCCAGAATTGCATTTAGTGTATTAGATAAAAATCCGGATACCGATCTTAAGATTGTTCCCATAGGAATTAATTATAGCGCACATAGAAGGTTCAGATCAGATTTGTTTGTCAAATATGGAGAACCATTTAGGGTAAAACCTTTTTACAAATCATATTTGGAAAATAACAATAAAGGATATATTGAATTATTGGCTGAGCTGGATAAAAGAATGCGCCCGCTGACAATTGATATGCCAAGAGGTCTAAAATATCATCAGGTATCTAAAGAATGGGTTAGTAATGCCAGTGGCACACATGATTTAGAAGCTAGTTTTGATAGCAATCAAAAATTATTAGACGCCATCGTTAATGAAACCGAACTTCCACCTCGTCAGGTTTCAGATACACCTAAATGGGTTAAAGTCTTGTTTTTCCCTTTCGGATTGTTCATGTATATCAATAATTTCCTTGCATTTAAGTTGGTTAGAACACTTACGACAAAACTGGCTGCAGATCCGGCTTTTGAATCTTCTTTGGATTTGGTATTTGGTATTTTCCTATCGTTTATCGTTTATCTTCTTCAAGCAATAATTGTAGGGTTATTTACTTCATTTAATATCGGGTTGATTTACTTCTTAAGCATTCCTATCTTAAATTTCATTTACTTTAAGATTTACAAAAACTCTTTCGTTGTAGAGTAACCTAGTAGGATTCCCAACCATCGTATTTATGCTGACGCATATAATATTGGTACTTCTTTTTTACGAAGATGATAAAATCATATTGTGAAGAACTCTTTAAAAACTCATCCGTTACATCTAAATATTCGATGAAATCATCAAACTGATCATCATCTAAATCAATAATGTTATAATCCACATATTTAGCCAACAACTCTTTTAAGAGGTCTCTTCGTTTGGCATCATTAATCAACTTTTTAGCTAATCGTTCCTGACGCGCATGACGACTATACATTTCGTACAACGCGGTAATCGGGCTAGATAAAGGGTCCACAAAACCACTTAAACGATCATCTTTAGGATCGTAACCTAGTTTTTCAATATCCTCATATATCCTGCGCATCTCTCTTGGGGCCAAAACGGTTACCTCTTGCAAATAATACTGTAACTGTTTTAACTGCACATCCACATAAATAGTGTCCTTTAGCGTACTATCCTTCACACAAACCTTAGAAGTAAAATACCCTATCGATCCAATTAATATCGTATCGTTTCGATTTATTTTAATCTCGTAAGTTCCATCCGGATTACCGAAATTTCCTGTTTGATATTCCTGGCTAACTACAAAAAGTGTTAAAAGATCAGTAGTCTGATTTACACCATACACCTGCCCTTTTACAACCACTTTGCTTTCCTGAGCTTGCGTAAAATGGAATAATATCAATAGTAGACCGAGAACTCCTAACCTCATATTGGCCAAATATAATTATCAAAGCTCTGCTATTCATAAAAATAAAAAGAGATTAACATAGTTTACAGTTTCAACAGAATTATAATTTTGGCGTCCGTAAAAATGAGTCGTTAGATTATGTGGTTTTCGTATATAACAAGAATTATTTTATCAGTAGCATTACTTGGTTTATCCATTTATCAGTTTTGGGATGGAGAAATAGGTAATGGAATATTCGTATTACTTCTGATGATTCTTTCCATTATTACCATCTGGTTTAACGAAGTAATGCTTATGGTGTTTTTAGCTGTAAGAAGAGGAAACTTCGATAAAGCGGAAAAAAGACTTGACCTGATTAAAAAACCAGAATTAATGGTAAGTGGACAAGAAGCTTATTACTACTTGATGAGAGGCATGATTCTTATTCAACGAAACCAAATGAGTAAATCAGAAGGATTTTTCAAAAAGGCACTTAACACAGGATTATATATGGATCATGATAAGGCTATGGCCAAGCTTAACCTAGCTGCTATTGCCGGAGCAAAAAGACGAAAACGGGAAGCTCTTAATTGGTTAGCACAAGCTAAGAAAGATGATACCAAAAAGATGCTTACAGACCAAATTAAGATGATTAAACAACAAATGGGCAAGATCTAGACGAATACGCTTATTTGGATTCAGCCTCTACTGATCCTATCATTATCAACTTTTAGATTAATAGGATTATGTTACAAAAAAATGCGACCGAAATCCAAGGCGTTTCGGTAGAATCTCTTTGCGAAGAGTATGGTACTCCATTATATGTTTATGATGCAGATACGATCATAAACAAGTTCAATTTTTTTAAAGATAGTTTTTCGGTTAAATCCTTAACCATCAACTATGCGGTAAAGGCTTTATCTAATCCAAACATTCTCAAGTTATTCAAAAAGTTAGGTTCTAATCTTGATACGGTATCTATTCAAGAACTCCAGCTTGGATTAGCTGCGGGATTCAAACCAAAAAATATCGTATTTACACCAAGTGGAGTGTCTCATAAAGAACTGGAAAAAGCCATTGAACTTGGGGCAAAAATCAATGTAGATAATATTCATACTCTGGAATATATTGGACACGAGCATCCTAATGTTCCTATTTGTATTCGCTTTAATCCTCATGTGATGGCGGGCGGAAATGCCAATATCTCCGTAGGACATATTGATTCTAAGTTTGGGATATCCATTCATCAAATCCCTTTAGTACAAAGAATTGTAGATACGCTAAACATAAATGTGGAAGGTGTCCATATGCACACAGGATCAGATATTTTAGATGTAGATGTCTTCCTACAGGCCGCTGATATTTTATTTGACGTTGCAGAAAAATTCGATCATCTGAAATACATTGACTTTGGATCAGGGTTTAAAATCCGCTATAAAGAGGATGATCATGAAACGGATATAGCGGAGTTTGGACAAGTCATGAGCGAACGCTTTAACGCTTTTGAAAAGAACTATGGCAAACCTCTTACATTGATGTTTGAACCAGGAAAATTTATGGTAAGTGAATCGGGTTATTTCTTCGTAAAGACCAATTTGATTAAACAAACGACAAGCACCATTTTTGCGTCTGTTGACTCTGGTTTTAATCACTTGATTCGTCCGATGTTTTATAATGCACATCATGAGATTTACAACGTTTCAAATCCAAATGGGAAACCTAGAATTTACACGGTTGTTGGTTATATATGTGAATCAGACACATTCGGATATAATAGACGAATTAATGAGATTAAAGAAGGTGATATTTTAGGGTTTAAAAATGCTGGGGCTTATTGCTATAGTATGGCTTCAAACTACAATTCGAGATACAGACCGGCCGAAGTCCTTATTCATAAGGGCAAGGCACAATTGATCCGTAAACGAGAAACGTTAGATGACCTTTTTAAAAACGTTGTCGATATAGACTTATAATATTTACTCCCAATAGAACTGTAAAACAGTCTCTATTGGGGTATTTTCAAAGCATAAAAAAACCCCGCCAAAAAATTTGACGAGGTAAAAAAAATACTTTTCTAAATATATTTATAAGAAGGCGTTATTAATGTTCTTCTTATTCTTTCCACTTCTAAAATCTACACGATATTTCAAAGCCACTTCCATTCCACCCTGACCATTGGTTACACGAGTAATATTTCCAATTTCAAACTCATACGTTACATACAATGAGAATCCGGCTTTATGAAGCTTAACCACTGGAGCAATAGTTTGCTTCCATTTATGATATACCCCAACCGCAAAACTGGTATACTTACGTGTTCCCGTAGATCTTGATCCATCACTAATTCTATATTCCAAATCAGAACCATAGATCAACACATTTACCGGACCTTGCCAAGCATATAAGAAATTAGGATAAACGGAGAAGTTCTCAGATCGTCCAAATTGGTAACGTAACCCACCACTCACGTTGAACTTTCGCTCTATTACCTCATCATCATTTCCTAAAAATGAAATTTTTGGTTGTGTTAAGTGATAAGCCGCAACACCTAAATACATTTTTACAGCATCATCTGGTCTTGAGTAAAAATAATTCACACCTGCTGCCAAATCAAAATAACTTGAAGACTCATCCAGTGCCTGATCCGGAGTTTTAATTGTTGGATCAAATCCTGTATTTGTCCATTGACTTCCCCAGTTAATATTTGATGTAGAAATACTTCTTTGTCCATATCCACCTTGAAATCCAACAGACGCAAAGTGACTTTTTCTGCCATCCATTGCTTTGGTAAAACTCAAAGAAACGTTTGCAGAAAGATTAGACAACTCAGAAATACCCGCTTTATCCTGATTGATGTCAATTCCCATTCCAAAGAAATCACCACCGGTCACATCTCTTGCCAATTGAAAATCACCAGAGGCTGCAATAGTCTGAAAAGGTTGTCCAATGGATTCCCATTGACGCTTAAAATTTGATATGATTCTGGCTCTTCCGGCAAACAATCCTGCATTGGCAGGATTAACCTGTAACGGTGTATTGTAGAACTGAGTCATTATAGGCTCCGTAGATTGACCCAGTGCTACCCCAGAAAAAATAATTATTGCTAAAAACGATATTAATTTATTCATAGACCCTATCTAACCAACGTTACATCACCTTTTAAAATTTCCTGGAACCCACTTTCATAAGTCAGTTTTACGAAGTATGCATATACACCAGCTTGCAAAGGCTCGCCTTTGTATGTACCATCCCAGCCAACGTTTTGATCTCTCGACTCAAATACAAGTCTACCATGACGATCATAAACATAAAATTCCATTTTCGTGATTCCATTACCGTATACCAATAACACATCATTCTCTTCATCTGCATTTGGAGTAAACGCATCCGGTACACCTCGGTAGTAATTCTTCACCACAATTACATTCACTGAATCTGTTCTTTCACAACCATTATCAGAAATATTTGTGACGTAATATTTTGTATTTTCCAAAGGAGATACATTCACACGAGAACACGTTTCGCAATCTATAGTTCCATCACTAGGAGTCCATCTAAATCTAGGTGCAGTACCATACGCCTGTAAGCGAACAGACTGCCCAATTAAAACAGATTCATCATTTGGTGCCTGAACTTCAGGAAAAGCCTCTACATCAACAACCTCAGTATGCAATAAAATACTTGGAGGACCATATTGATTATTGGTTACCATTTGAATATCAAATTTCCCTGTATCTGAATAACAAACAATAGGATCATCCTCAGTACTCCATTCATACAATGGATCCGCATTAAAGAAATGCCATGTCACGGTATCAGCTCTTAATGATTGATTAAAGAATTGTACACATGTTCCCTGGCAAATTTTCAATTTTTCTGCAGAATATTTAGACTCCGGAGGCAAACATGAATCTACTGTAATGTAATTAATCTTTTCTTCAGTATCGCCAGAAAAAGCATTGGTCACAGAAAGTGTAACTGTATACTTTCCAGGGATTTGATAACAAATATTAGTTGGGTTTTGTTGAACCGAAACCGCAGAATCAGATCCAGGGAAAGACCAACTCCATGTAGACTGTCCCACAACCACATTTTGACTTTGATCTAAGAAATTAATACAATCTCCCGGGCAAATCTGCACCTTATTGGCAATGAAATCTGCTACAGGTGGAGGACAACTTACCACATTAATATATGCCACTAAAGTATCTTTATAAGTTCCATTCGCATCTGTTACCTCATAAAATACATTATAGGTGCCTGCCGCAGCATAAGTCACCGATGGATTAGTCACATTAGATGTCGCTGGGGTTCCACCTGGGAATGACCACAGTCTGGAAATAATAGGTTGAGATCCTGGCGTGGTTGCATCTGTAAACTGTACTTGCGTTCCTTCACAAATGGTGGTCGGAGTACCACTAATATTGATAGTTGGAGGTGTACATGCGTTCACCACCATATTGAAATCTAACGTATCCAGAGCTATTCCGTCACTAACAACTAATTGCATGGTGTAAGAACCAACATTTCCCGCTACAAAAGTGACATTCTGTCCAAAAACCGTTTGCGGTCCGGCAGCGGCTCCATTAAAATTCCATTGGAATGAAGTTAACGTTCCTGTAGAATTGTCCGCAACAAAGAAAATAGTATCTCCATTACATATACTTAAAGGTACGGGATTAGGGCTTGCTATTATGGCAGTTTGTGCATTACTGTTTAAAGTTACCCCTAACAAAAACCCTAAAAACAGCAATAAACCCTTAGATATCTTTCGCATAGATGTCTTTTCAAATTTGAGCGCCAAATTAACGCCAATACCTAAAAAAACCAAATATCTAATATCATTTATCAATTAGAGCTCCAATAAAAACTCTAAAACATCAATATTGTCCGAATAATCAGTCAGTTTGGGCTTTTGCGCTTTTCCCAATTCCAATCCTCCCAGTCCAACACGACACTGAATTTGCTCTTCAAGCATACTTAAATCAGCCTCTACATGGCCTAAATCGTCATACTCTTCATAAAACAATGTACCGACAGGAGATGTCAATCCTGAGTCATTCTTTAAAATTAAAAAGTTATTATCCCACATTTTCTCCTGGTTCAGCAAGAACAAACTTTTATGGTAATCATAGTTGTTTTGATACTTATGATTGTCCATGACTTTACCATGTGATACAATACCCTGATAAAACCAATTGATATCAAAATCTTTTGGAAAATATACTTTGGTCACGTTTCTACAGCCTAACCCATAATATCTAAAGATATCATTTCCCAACTGCTTTAGTTCAACTTCACTTTCGTTGCCTGATAAAACAGCTACCGATGTTCTATTCTTTCTAATAATATGCGGAATTTTAGAAAAATAATAATCGAAGTATCTCGAACTATTATTGCTCCCCGTAGCAATCACCGCATCAATATCTGTAAATCGCTCCCCCCCCAGATCTACCATCTCAGATAATTCAGGTGCTATCTTAAGCAATTCATCATGTAAAAACTGAATAAGCACAGTATCTTTACTAGATAATTTAGCCTTAAGAAAATGCCCGCTTATGATCACAGATAGATAATCATGATATCCAACCAGAGGAATATTCCCGGCCATAATCACACCTACCCTCTTTGCGTTTTTTACGGCACCAAAGTCATAATCTGCAGTCCACTCTTGAAGCTTATCTTCTTGCAACCACTCAACAATTTCATTTAAAGAGCTTAAAACCTGAGATTCATCAAACCAACCATTGGCATGAAATGTTCTTCGCAATACTGAATCTAATGGATTATCTACTCCCTCTGACCTTTCACTTAACCACAATCTTAATTGCTGTCCTAAATTCGAAAATGCTTTTATCCTATCTTTTAATTCCATGTTCTAGCTTTGGCAATATCTTTGCAAATCTAATATTCATAGTTCATGATTTATTCATCTGATAACATATTTCGAATCGAAACGTTTTAAGACAGAATGTTCAAAATCAAACACACATTTTTATACCTCATTATATTTTTAGGGTCTCATTTTCCAGGAGTATCCCAAGAGTATAATGATTCATTGGTAATCGCTTATCGTAAACTGGCTGTTTCATCTGAGACCGATAGGTTAAAACATACCTATTCCGATTCTCTAAGAAAACAAATAGCGCTCTTTCTGGATCAGGAAAATAGTTTTGATCAACATCTAACTAACATCCCTTATCTGGGTGATATTTTTTCACCAGATGGCGCTTTTAGAATGATTACCTGGAATCTTACACTAAGTGATGGGACCTATGATTATTTCTGTTTCATTCAAATGAAATCTTCAGAAAACGGGTCTTCCAAATGGTTTGAACTTTCGGATCATCACAAAGATATTTCCAGACCGGAATACCGGAGTTTAAAAAAGGACAACTGGTATGGGGCACTTTATTATAGTATCATTCCTTTTAAAAAGGACAAAAAAACTATGTATGTGCTTTTGGGTTGGGAAGGACATAACAAGTTCTCAAACAAAAAAGTAATGGAATGTTTGTATTTCAATAATAAAGGTGAACCTATGTTTGGGAAAGCCGTTTTCGAGTCTAGTCGAATGAATAAAAGAAGAGTCATTTTCGAATATAGTAAGGAAGCCTACTTCATGTTGAGATACAACGAAAAATTAAAACAGATTATTTACAACCGTTTAGAACCATCCAAGCCAGAATTAGAAGGGGTTTATAGTTTTTATCAGCCCACCTTACAATATGATGGATTCCAATATAAAAAGGGGAATTGGGCACGTGTTGAAGACATCAGTCCTAGAAATGAAAAAGATGGAAAGGTCTACCACAACCCAAAAGACTTAAAACCTCCAAAAAGGTAGTTCTATTTCAGGTTTCCCTATACTTTTGCAAAAAAAATTTATGAGCACAAAAAGAGCTAAAGAAATTGCTGATATTAAAAGTGGATTGTTATCGTCTGAAGAGGTATTAGTTCAAAAAGCTTTAGACAAAATGGAGTCTAAAGGAGACGTGTCTCTCATTCCAACATTGATTTCTCTTTGGGCAGAGTCCGATTCTCAAAAGATCAAAAACAAAGTTGAGTCATTGATGTTTGGACTAAAAGATAAAAGTGCTTTAGAGTCTTTGATTCAATATATTCAAGCCGATGTTTCGGACGAAAAAAAATGGTTGGCTTTAAATGCCATTTGGCAATCAGGTTATGATGCCTCTGAATACCTTACAGAACTTATCGATTTTGCATTAACGAACTCTTACACCAATGCTATAGATATCATGACCATTATCGATAATAGTGAATTTGATGAGACAACAGAAGACAAAGTTGACATGAACCTGAGAAAACTTAACGATTTTATTCTCAAAAATAAATCGGAAAGTCAAGGTGTTTTACTCGAGATCAAATCCATACTAATAGACAAAAAAATAGAGGGCTAGCCCTCTATTTTTATTTTAGTCTGTATTGATTATTCTGACAAATAATCAGAAACGTTTTTTTCTACTCTACTTAGAATTTGAGTCGCATCCGACTTTACAAATTTCTCACCGGTAATAATTTCATACAACTCTACGTATCTGTCCGTGATACTGGAAACCAGTTCTTCAGACATATGCGGAATTGTTTGCCCTTCTAATCCTTGAAACCCGTTTTCGATCAACCACTCTCTTACAAATTCTTTAGACAATTGCTTTTGTTTCTCTCCATTTTCCTGACGCTCCTCGTAACCTTCTTTATAGAAATATCTGGATGAATCAGGAGTATGAATTTCGTCAATAAGTGTAATGACACCATTTGCATCTTTTCCAAACTCGTATTTAGTATCTACCAGGATCAACCCCTTCTCAGCTGCAATTTCGGTTCCTCTGGAAAATAAGGCCTGAGTATACTTTTCTAATTCCACATAATCCGCTTCTGAAACGATTCCCTGCGCAATAATTTCTTCTCTGGAAATATCTTCATCATGTCCTTCATCTGCCTTCGTTGATGGTGTGATAATAGGTTGTGGAAATTTATCATTTTCCTTTAACCCTTCAGGTAAAGCCACTCCACATAAAGTACGTTTTCCCGAATTATATTCTCTCCATGCATGTCCTGTACAATACCCTCGAATCACCATTTCTACCTTAAATGGCTCACAGCTTTTACCTACTGTAACATTTGGATCTGGAGAAGCCATTTTCCAATTTGGTACGATATCACGGGTTGCATCCAAAAATCTCTCTGCAATTTGATTCAACACCTGACCTTTAAAAGGAATTCCTTTAGGCAATACATGATCAAATGCCGAAATACGATCTGATGCGACCATCACCAAAACATCATTTTCAATTTGATATACATCACGTACCTTTCCATGATACACTGACTTTTGCCCTTTAAAATTGAAATCTGTTTTTAACAAAGTATTCTCCATACCTTACTCCTCCTGTTTATATGCTTTAATAATTTTCTTCACTAAACGATGTCTAATCACATCTGACTCATCAAACTTCACAAATGAGATTCCTTCCACACCATCTAATACCTGCATGGCATGAATCAAACCACTCTTTTGGTTTTTAGGTAGGTCCACCTGGGATTTATCTCCGGTAATGATAAACTTTGCACTTGCTCCCATACGTGTTAAGAACATCTTCATCTGACTCACAGTTGCATTTTGTGCCTCATCCAAAATTACAAATGCATTATCCAAAGTACGGCCTCTCATAAATGCCAAAGGTGCAATTTGAACAGTACCTTTATCTATATAATCTTCTAGTTTTTCACCAGGGATCATATCAAATAATGCATCATATAAAGGCATCAAATACGGATCTAATTTCTCTTTTAAATCTCCTGGAAGGAAACCCAACTTCTCACCTGCTTCAACCGCAGGTCTGGTTAAAATTATACGCCTCACTTCTTTGGCCTTTAAAGCTCTTACTGCCAATGCTACTGCTGTATAAGATTTTCCTGTTCCGGCAGGTCCTACTGCAAAAACCATATCTGTTTTATCAATGGACCGTACCAAATCCTGCTGATTCTTTGTTTTGGCTTTGATTAAAACTCCACCGGTTCCATACACCAGGACATCTTCTTTACCAATTTTCGCCTTAATAACAGCTTCGACCTTCTCGGTAAGTAACGATTCAATATTCGCTGGTGTTAGCCGATTATGATTATTAAAAAACTCAATCAGAAAATTCATTCGGATGGTAAAGTTCTCTAATTCTGACTTTTCTCCACGCGCAATAATATCTGTACCCTGAGCTGTAATTTTCAGTCTGGGAAAATGCTTGGATATTGTAGCTATGTTAACATTATTTATCCCAAATAATTCTACCGGGTTTTTGGAATAAAAACTAATGACCGTCTCTTGCAAATTCTTCTTTCTAATTAAGTAATACTTTTATAAATCATACCCTTTCAAGGCAGTGCGGCAAATTTAATTTAAATTAAAACCTACCTAAATATTCGGATTCTTTTTTTAAACACTATTCTCACTCTTTATCAACGTTTTTTAACGCACCATTTTATTTAAAAACAAAAGCTTTCGTTTCTTAGAACGCTTAAACATTCCTACTTTCGCGTGGTTCAATAAGTATTGCGATTTAAGAAAGGATTAATACTGTATGTCAACAATTACAATTACCAGTGATTTAGGGAGTTCCGACCATTACTTAGCCGCTATGAAAGGTCAGCTTCTATCTCAATTGGGAGCCGTAAATATTATTGATATCAGTAACGATATTGAAAAATTCAATATCCCTCAGGCTGCATTTATCTTAAAAAATAGCTATACGAATTTTCCTCCTTCAACAGTACACATTGTTTTAGTCGGAATTAGCAGTCCAGATATTGATTATATTATCATCAAACATAAAGATCAATATTTCGTGGGGCAGGATAACGGCTTATTTTCTTTAGTATTTGAAAATGAACCTATTCTAGCTTATCAACTCAATTTGAGTGCACCACCCGAACTAGCCAGTTTTCCGGAAAAATCAATTTTGGTGCAGGCTGCTTCCCATCTTTCTCGTGGAGGAGTTCCTGAAGTAATTGGCGAACAAATACAGAGTTTAGCCTCAATGATTAGCTACGCTCCGGTCATTCAAAACGACACCATTCGCGCCTCAGTTCAACATATTGATGGTTATGGAAACGTCATTACGAACTTAAGTAGGGACATTTTCTCTAAATATGCAATGGGCAGAAATGTGGATATCAGATTTAGAATTCCTCATGCCAGAGTAACCAAGATTAGCAATAAGTATAGCGATGTAGATGGCGGAGACATTGTGGCTTTGTTTAATTCAGCCGGATTACTGGAAATCGCAATTAATTCCGGAAAAGCAGCAGGCTTACTTGGAATTCGCATAAATGATACTATTTCAATCAATTTTATATGATCGTCAGATTGGTCCACATGACATTCGAAAAGGAGAATGTTGACGTTTTTATGAACATTTTCAAAAAATATCAACATCAAATTAAGGCCTCAGAAGGCTGTTTAAAATTGGATTTAATCCAAGATCAAAATCAGCCTAATTTGATCTCAACATTGAGTTTTTGGGAAGATGAAAAACACCTCGAAACCTACAGAAAATCGGCACTTTTTGGCGAAATTTGGCCTTTAACTAAAAAGTTATTTTCTGATACTCCAAAGGCAATTTCTTACAATGTTTTAACTAAAAACTGATTTGATTTAACTAAAAACTCAGTGTTAATAACTTCTTTTTTTTCTTTTTTTTCTTTTTCAGGTAACGTATTACCCATATATTTGCCCAAAACACACAAAAATTGCCTTAGTATGATGACGAATAAATTAGTGCTAAAAGTGGTTAACACGGTACAATTGGTAGTCTTTATTTTGATCCCAAGTATCATGTTTGCACCACCTATCCCACCAAATCCAGGAAGTTCAACTCCTGTGACTCCTATTGATGGTGGCGTTGTCTTTTTATTAGTTGCCGGTTTGGCGTTCGGTATTAAGAAGCTTATAGACTTCAGAAAGGCAGAAATCGCTTAAAACACAAAAAACATTGAACTAAAACAAGAACATTTGCGTTCTTGTTTTTTTTTGCTCAATTTTTCGGGTTTTATCACATATATTGCCACCAGATAAAATTGAATTAATTTTGTACTCTTTTTAAAATCGGTTGTAAATGATCGCACTTCTCCGGAAGGAAATTTCAGTTTTTTTTAGTTCTCTCACCGGCTATTTAGCAATAATAGTCTTTCTCGCAGCTATAAGTCTCTTTATGTGGGTATTCCCTGGAAACTTCAATGTTATTGATAATGGATATGCCAATATTGATACACTTTTTATTATCGCTCCCTGGGTTTTTATGTTTTTGATTCCTGCTGTTACCATGCGTTCTTTTTCAGAAGAATGGCGTAATGGAACTATTGAACTACTACTTACCAAGCCTTTAACCGATTGGCAAATCATTACTGCAAAGTTTTTTGCAGGCTTATTTATTGTCATTTTTTCTTTGTTACCCACACTTACGTATTATTGGTCGGTAAAAGGATTAAGCCTTGCTCCTGGTATTGATGAAGGCGCAACCTGGGGTTCTTATTTTGGATTATTATTCCTTGCCAGTGGTTTTGTGGCTATAGGCATTTTTGCTTCCGCGTTATCCAAAAACCAAATCGTGGCTTTTATATCTGCAGTGTTCTTGTCTTTCTTTTTCTATGTTGGCTTTGAGCAAATCAGTGATTTCTTCTCTATCCCTGGATTAGATTCTATCATCATTCAATTGGGAATTAATGAACATTATGTTTCAATGAGTCGTGGGGTAATTGACACACGTGACTTGCTGTACTTCCTTAGCTTAAGCTCTGTTTTTCTGTATTTAACGAAAATAAAATTGGATAGTTTCAAATGGTAAACAAGTCTTCTTCAAAAAACAGAAAGCCGATCACCAAATTAAGTTCATTTGTCTCATTAGGCATTTTTCTGGTTATTATTATCCTCGCTAATTTAGCTGGACAGGTTTTCTTTAAACGTTTTGATCTCACAACGGATCACAGGTATTCATTAAATGATTTTAGCAAAAATCAATTAGAGAATCTGGAAGACATCGTTTTTCTTAGAGTCTATTTAGATGGTGATTTACCAGCTAGTTTCAAACAACTACAAAACGCTACCAAAGAGATTCTGGATGAGATGCGTGTTTATGCCGGAGATAATCTTCAGTATGAATTCATTGACCCATCTGAAAATCCTGACGAAAAAATTCGTCAAAACATTTACAGAGAACTCTCTGAAAAAGGATTAAAATATACAAATATCACCAGCCGTGATGGAGATAAAAAATCCGAACAGATTGTTTTCCCTGGAGCAGTAATGGTTTATCGCGAAAAGGAATTTCCAATTCAATTGTTAAAAAACACCATGGGAACCAATCCTGAGGTGATGTTAAATAACTCTATTCAACAATTAGAATATGAAATTTCCAGTGCCATAAAAAAGGCTTCACAACATAATCCTAAACGAATCGCATTTATTCAAGGCCATGGTGAAGCCAGTAAAATGGAGGTGCAGTCCATCGCCAGATCTTTAGGTGAATTCTACAGATATCAGCATGTAAAAATTGATGGACAAATTCAAGCCTTAAGAGGTTTCTCAGCCGCCATTGTTGTTGGACCGGATTCTGCTTTTTCAGAAAAAGATAAATACGTCTTAGACCAATTTGTCATGAATGGTGGAAAAATGATGTGGTTTATCGAAAACGCACAGGTAAATTCTGATAGCTTAAGAAAAAATGGAATTAGTTTAGGGCTTGCCGTAGAAAACAATCTTTCAGATCAACTTTTTAAATATGGGGCGCGGGTAAACTCAGACTTTGTTATGGACATGCAATCTTTACCTATTCCCGTTGTTACCGGAATGGTTGGAGATCAACCTAAACAGGAGTTATTCCCATGGTATTATTTCCCTCTAATTTTTAGCATGGTTAAACATCCGATCACCAATAATCTGGATGCGATTGCTACAAAATATGTGGGGAGTATTGATACGGTTGGAGGAAAAAACATCAAGAAGACACCTCTCCTCTATAGTTCTAAATATTCTAAAGTTACCAATGCACCTACCAGAGTTGCCTTAAATATTCTAAGAGATCCGCCAGATGAAAGAAGATTCAATAAAGGTCAGCAAATGGTTGCCGTTTTATTAGAAGGTAAATTTGAGTCTGTATTTAAAAATCGAATCAGCGAAAAGATTTCTGAAAACCCAGAGTTCAAATTCAAATCAAAAAGTGAGGAGAATAAAATGATTGTGGTATCGGATGCAGATGTGATCAAGAATGACGTTTCTCCGGATGGCAAGCAGTTTTATGACCTGGGATATTACAAGTATACCAATCGTGTTTATGGTAATAAAGATTTTATTCTTAACAGTATGAATTACATGCTCGAAGAAGATGGTCTCATTTTTTCAAGAGTAAAAGAATTCAAATTACGCCTACTTAACCGGCAAAAAATCGCTAAGGAAAAAAGACAATGGCAAATATTTAACACGGCTTTACCAATAATTTTTATCGTTATTATTGGCTCTATCATTAGTTTTTTACGTAAACGTAGATATAGTCGTTTTTAATTGTTTTTAAAATCATCAAATGGGTAAATACAAGAATATAATTATCATAGTTGTTTTAGTTGGTCTTACTGCGTTAGTTATCAGTCAGTACTTTAACGAATCTAAGTCTACTATTAAAGCATCTGTAAGTGATTTTAGTATTTCTGATACTGGTTCAATCAATAAAATATTCATTGCGGATAGAAATGGCAATCAAGTCTTATTGGAAAGAACTGAACCATCTAAATGGATGGTAAATGGTGAATATGTAGCTAAACAAAGTAATATCAACAATATTCTTGAAACCGTAAACCTTATGACGGTTAAAGCACCTGTAGCAACCGCACGATATGATAAAACCATTCGTGATTTATCTGCAAGTGGTACCAAGGTAGAGTTTTATAACAGTGGCTCAACACCCGAAAAAGTAATTTATATTGGGACACCAAACCAAAATCACACAGGTTCATATATGATGATTGAAGGCACAAACCTTCCATACCTGGTACATATCGAAGGTTTTAAAGGTTTTTTATCCCCTCGTTTTTCACCATTTGAAAATGACTGGAGAACAAAAGTTGTATTTAACTACAATCCAAAAGATATTGCCGAAATCAGGTTAAGTTTCCCTGGAAGACCTGAAAAAGGGTTTGTGATCAAACAAACCATTGACGGCCAGGTATCATTATACAACAACGCTTTGGTTCCTGTAGATGGATGGGATACCGGTTACATTTTTGATTATATGGAGCGATTCAGATCCGTAAATTTTGAAATGTGGGAAGAAACCAAAACGCCAATCTTTATCGACTCCGTAAGTAACTCTGTACCTCTTGAGGTATATACTGTTACCAATATGGCCGGAGAAACAACAACGATTAAGACTTTACTAAAACCACTTAAAAGCGGAATGGATATCGATGGGAATCCAATTGATCACGATCAGGACCGAATGTATGGACTTCTAAACGACAAAGAATTCATGATTATTCAGTACTTTGTTTTCGATCCTTTAAATCACGATATCTCATATTTTTATAAGAAATAGGTCAAGGTTTTATTGTTAATAAAATTTCAGTAAAATTGGCATTTTACATGTAGGAAATTAACCTCAAAAATTAATTTTGCTTGTACCTCTTTATATTCAAGGTTTTCTATGAATATTCTTCTAAGAACCCCATGGTATAAGTGACACAAATTAATTAGAACATTATGAAATTTATTGTATCCAGTACGGTATTATTAAAACAGTTGCAAAGTATAAGTGGAGTATTAAATACCAATAATACACTTCCGATCTTAGATAATTTCTTATTTAAAATCTCTGATCACAAATTGATTGTATCAGCTAGTGACCTGGAAACCACGATGACCACAGAGATTGAGCTTAATAATGCAGACAAAGATGGTGCTGTGGCTGTTCCTGCTAGATTTATTCTGGATACGCTTAAGACTTTTGCTGATGAACCTTTGACATTTACTGTTGATGACA
This sequence comes from bacterium SCSIO 12643, assembly GCA_024398135.1. Taxonomy (NCBI): domain Bacteria; species bacterium SCSIO 12643. Next base: position 3,008,736 of record CP073750.1, on the reverse strand, counting down.
ATTCGTTCGGTATTGAAATGGCTTCAAGCAATGGTAAATTTAAATTAACCGGATTTAACGGAGAAGAATTCCCTAGAATTCCAAGCATTGAAAAAGCATCTGAGCTAACTGTATCTTCAAATGCATTGAGCAATGCCGTATCAAAAACATTATTTGCTACTGGAAATGATGAATTAAGACCGGTGATGTCTGGTGTAATGTTCGAATTAAACGAAGACAATCTTACATTCGTTTCTACAGATGCACACAAATTAGTTCGCTATAGAAGATTAGATGCAAAAGCTGACAAAGCGGCATCTTTCATTATGCCTAAAAAACCTTTAACTCTTTTAAAAGGAATTTTAGATGCGGATACAGATGTGAAGATTCAATACAATAATATGAACGCGTATTTTGAGTTCAACAATGTTCAATTGATTTGTAGATTAATTGATGGAACTTATCCGAATTACGAAGCTGTTATTCCTAAAGAAAACAACAACGTTCTAACCATTGATAGAAAAAGCTTCCTGGCTTCAGTAAAGCGTGTATCTATTTTCTCAAATAAAACTACACATCAGGTAAGATTAAAAATCTCTGGAAGTGAATTAAACATATCTGCAGAAGATTTAGATTACGCAAACGAAGCGAAAGAAAGATTAACTTGTCAGTACGAAGGAGAGGATATCGAAATTGGATTCAACTCAAGATTCCTTGTGGAGATGCTTAATAACTTAAACAGTGAACAAGTAAGACTTTTATTATCTGAACCGAATCGTGCAGGATTATTAGTTCCTGAAGGTGGAGATGAAAACGAAGAAGTATTAATGTTGGTAATGCCGGTAATGCTAAATCATTAATCGTCTTTCTTCGGTTTAAAATCATATTTTATGGAAACCTCAGGCCTACCGCCTGAGGTTTTTTCTTGCGATTTTTTAATATAATACTGATTGATTTCTTCCTGTGTCATATTCCAAAACTCAATCTCGTATTCCTCTTCATTGGTTTCCCAATCATACTTTCTTCTTTTCGGTCCTTCCTTTTTAAATACAAAGGCTAAAACTGTTCCTGCAATTGCTCCAAATAAATGAGACTCCCAGGAAATTTCTGGCATCAATGGCAGCACCCCCCAAATCATCGACCCATATAAAAACACCACGAGCAATGATAACCCCATCATTCGCTTATTTCGATTTAAAACTCCGCTCGTAAACAAAAAGGCACCCCAGGCATATATCAAGCCGCTTGCTCCGATATGAAACGAAGACCTCCCCATAGCCCATACCCAAATTCCTGTCATTAAAAAACTGTACAAAAGGACATACTTCGCAGAACGTCTATAGAAATAAAAAATAGCAGTTCCCAATATGAGTACCGGATATGAATTATTAATGATGTGCTGAAAATCACTATGAATAAATGGAGAAAATAAGATTCCACGTAACCCAATTAGATCTCGTGGATAAATACCATACGTATTAAAACTTACCAGAAATACGGTTTCCCAAATAAAAACGCCCCACATGATCAACAACATAAAAACTGGAAAAATCATACTTCTTAAAAGTTGATATTGCTGCTGTTCATTTTTCCTTTGGTACGCTTCTATCATGAATATCGATCTATCGAAAATCAATCCATTTTTAATTTACTGCCTAAACGGCAGATTCTCAAAACTAAATGTTGTTTACCATAATATAACCTTGTTGTTCTCCTGTTTTTTCTTTTTCTATTGACTAGAAAAATATTTCTTTGTGGTATCAGGTATATACTAATGAAGAAACTTTACATCGTTCGTCATGCCAAATCATCCTGGAAAGAAGAAGTGGATGATTATGACCGAGGACTCAAGAAAAGAGGAAAATTAAACAGCCCATTCATGGCGGGCAAATTAATTTCCAGAGGAGCAAAAATTGATCATATCCTCAGTAGTTCTGCTAAACGAACAAAAAAAACCACATCATTAATGAACGAAGTTCTGGGATTAGATACTGCATCCATTTCTTACAAAAAAGAATTGTATTTAGCATCTCCCAAAACCATCATTAATCAAATTCAAAATACTGATTCATCTGTTAATGAACTTATGGTAGTCGCCCATAATCCGGGAGTTACACAAGTAGTTAACTTTTTAGCGAAGGAGCACTTTGAAAACATTCCTACTGCGGGTATTGCCTGTATTCTATTTGATATTGATTCCTGGTCGGAGATCAAAAACAATGGAAAACTAGGTTTCTTTATTTACCCTAAAATGTTTAAACAAAAAATTTCAATATGATAAATATGAAGGCTTATATCAGTATTTTTTTGAGTTGTTTCTTAACTCTAAATCTCATTGCACAAGAAAAAAAACAACCTGAAAACTATTTATTTACGCACAAAATATTTATCGATGCTACTGCAGTAAAAAACCAACAAAATACGGGAACATGTTGGAGCTATTGCACCACTTCTTTTATTGAAAGTGAACTTATTCGTATGGGGAAACCTGCCATTGATCTTTCTGAAATGTTCAATGTAAGAATGAATTACGTTGAAAAGGCACAGAACTATGTCCTTAGGCAAGGTAGAGCTCAATTTGGTGAAGGAGGACTCAGTCATGATGTCATGAATTCCATCAAAAAATATGGATTGGTTCCTGAAAGTGCCTATTCAGGCAATACATACGATTCTTCAAAACATGACCATAGTGAAATGGCCGCAATTTTAGAATCCACGGTAAAAACGGTGGTGAAAAACGCCAAAAACATCTCTCCCATTTGGATGGGAAATGTAGAAGGTACATTGAACAATTATATGGGAGAAGCACCAAAAGAGTTCACTTATGAAGGTAAAACTTATACCCCGAAATCATTTGTGGATTACCTAGGGCTTAAACCTTCGGAATACGTAACCTTTACTTCATTTACTAACGCTCCGTTTTACGAAAAATATATCCTTCAGGTTCCTGATAACTGGGCGAATGGTTCTTTTAACAATGTTCCTTTAAGTGAACTCATGACCATTATTGATCATGCGTTGGGAAATGGATACACTATTGCCTGGGATGCTGATATCAGTGAAAAAACATGGTCCCGTAAAAAGGGAATCGCGATTATGCCATATAAACCTTTCAAAGAGTTATCAGCTGAAGAGCAAAAAGAACTATTTAAAACAGTAATTGAGGAAATGACTCCTACGCAAGAAGCCAGACAAGAGTTGTTTTTAAACTTTCAAACCACTGATGATCATTTGATGCATATCATCGGTACGGCCATTGATCAAAATGGTAACGAATATTATATCGTGAAAAACTCCTGGGGGTCAGAACGTGCAAATGACGGATATGTATACGTTTCAAAAGCATATATGGCAATGAAAACCATCGGGATCATGATTCATCAGGATGCGGTGCCAAAATCTATTGCCAAGAAACTCAACTAAATCAACATGGAAGCTTCAGGGAATTTATCCAAAATGAAAGCCGAGCTGGGAAGTGAGGTAGAATATGCTTTATATCTAGGTGATGACATCATAGAAATGAACGATTATATTGGCTCAGAGATTTCACTCACTTTCAATGGACGCATTAACTGTGTTTCCTGTGGTAAAATCACTAAAAAAGCTTTTGGACAGGGTTTCTGTTACAGTTGTTTTATGAATTCTCCTATGAATGCCGAATGTATTATCCGACCGGAATTATGCGAAGCTCATTTGGGTAAGGGTCGAGATGTTAAGTGGGAGAAAAAAAATCATCTACAACCGCATTACGTCTATCTGGCATTAACCAGTAAAGTTAAAGTTGGTGTCACCAGAATGGATCAGATTCCTACCAGATGGATTGATCAGGGTGCATGGAAAGCTATTGCTATTGCAAAAACTTCACAACGTCAGGAAGCAGGATTAATCGAAGTGAGTTTAAAAAAACATATGGGTGATAAAACGCCCTGGCGAGATATGTTAAAAGATGTTCGTGATACCTCAATTAATCTTTTAGAATTACGAGATAAAGCAATTACACTAATACCGGAAGATTTACAGAAATATGCTTTAAAAGATGAAGAGGTTACTGAACTCGTGTTTCCTGTTGATGAGTATCCTGAAAAAATTAAAAGTTTAAACTTTGATAAAACACCTGAGATTAGTGGAACTCTTGCAGGAATCAGAGGTCAATATCTCATATTTGAAGATGGCGAAGTTCTTAATATCCGTAAGTTTTCAGGATATTACGTAGACTTTGCAGCTATCGAATAAAAAAGGTGCTATTAAAGCACCTCTTCTAATTCTATATCAAAAATCAAAACTGAATTTGCAGGAATTGAGCCATTGGCTTGTCCTCCGTAGCCTAGTTTAGAAGGAATCAATAAGATGCCCTCTCCCCCTTCCTTAAACTTAGGAATTCCTTCTTGCCATCCCTTGATGACCTGCGAAAGATTCAAAACCACCGGAGACTTTGCTTCATCAAATATTTTACCTGATAACAAATACCCCTTGTACTTAATTTTTACATTTGAATACAAACTTGGCGTTTGCCCAATTCCAGGCTTTTTAATCACGTAGTATAACCCGCTGGAAGTAGAATCAGCATCCAGATTATGATCTTTAATGTATTCCTGAATTTTTGCTCTATCGATCGTATCATAATTTATTTCATCTTCTTGTTTCTTACAGGAAGAAAAGAAAACAAATAGAGATAGTAACGCGGCTAAAGCAAAAGACAGTCTAAATTTCATAACTAAGTATTTCCGTTAAAGACGCAATTTACTGATTTTCCATGATAGATTTCAAATTATTTAATCCGGTTTGTAATTCCGGACCTAACATCTGCTCAAAATCCATAAATAAAAGCATCAAATTGGAAGGGTAAGGCATGTTCCCATCAAATCCCCAAACCACTTTAGTTTGACCACCCATATCTTCTGTAGTCATATACGCCATATCAGTAGCTTCAAAAGGTTTAATAAATCTCAATTGGAAATCAATTCTTTTTCCATCTTCAATTTTCATTATCTCTTGCTCTCCTTCTCCAACATCTTCTACTTCACTGTTCCAATGTGAAGTAAAACCTACCTTACCATCTTCTCCGGTAAAAGTTTTCTCCATATTAGGATCTTTCTGTGCCCAGGTACTAAAATTATCCTGATTCTTTAAATATTTGATGTAATCGAAAACCTCTTGATTCGATCTTTGAATAACAACTTCTCTTTTCACGCTATATTCCGAAGGAACAATAGCTGCGACTATTAGAACTAACGCTACGATAGCCACAATTGCTAAGATTATTTTTTTTAACATGACAATGATTTATTTGGTTTATATACGCTAAAGTAAACTTTTCTCTGCTGAATACTTGGCATTTTAGGACGAATATCCATTTAAAACACATAAAAAAAGCCCGAATTTTCATTCGAGCTTTTTACCGTAGCGAGAGGCAGAATTGAACTGCCGACCTCAGGGTTATGAATCCTGCGCTCTAACCGTCTGAGCTACCTCGCCAAATTGGGGTGCAAATATATAATAATAATTGTCACATAAAACATGCTTTTTTAAATTTATTTAGGTTTCAAACAATCCTAAAAAACTACTTTTGATTTTTATGATCCAAAATATTCAAAAACACAAGCTTTTTTTTGGCGTCTATGCGCTTTTATTTTCCCTTTCCGGTTTGATATTGCTGCTTTTCGAGAAAAAAGATATTCATCTTTTTATCAACAATATACATGGTGGTTTATTTGATTTTTTCTTCAAATATTTCACTTATGTAGGAGATGGATTTGCTTTTGTGGCTGTTGCTTTGGCATGCTTATTCATCAGTAAAAGGCTTTCTCTTCAAATTATTTTAACAGGAGTTTTAGTTGGAATAATTTCTCAATTTTTTAAGAAAGTTGTTTTTGGACCAGTCCCAAGACCTTCTGCGTATTTTGAACAATTAGATATTCCTTTGTACTTCATTGATGGAGTTGATATGCATACCGCTTTTAGCTTTCCTTCGGGCCATACCACCGCTATTTTTGGACTGACTACAGCACTTCTTTTAGCTCAAAAAAACACCAAATTTGATTTCTTACTAATCCTAATTGCGGTTCTGGTTGGATATTCCAGGATGTATCTCTCTCAACATTTTTTGATTGATGTCTTTGCAGGTTCCATTTTAGGTATCTTAATCGCTTTGTTGGCTTATAACATATTATATTCCAGCAAAATGAAATTAAAGGTGAATTTGGACCAACCGTTAATTAATTTTCATACTAAATAGCCAGAATAATTCTTTTGTTCTCACAATTTGCATATATTGTGCGGCAACAATTTGACAAGAAAAACTAAACATAATGGTAAAAGAAAAATATACTAAAGAATATTACATGCGTTCTTCTCCGCATGTATTATACAATTATATAAGTGCTCCTAGTGCATTAGCAGAGTGGTTTGCGGATAACGTTGTAAACAAAGACGGTAACTTTACATTTACCTGGGATGGTGCTGAAGAATACGCACAACTGGTATCTAAAACTAAAGAAGTTTCTATTCGTTTCCAATGGGAAGATGATGCTGATACTGATTATTACTGGGAGATGGCCATTAAAATTGATTCGTTAACCAAAGACGTTGCTCTATTGGTTACTGACTTTGCTGAGCCTGACGAAATTGAAGAATCCAAACAATTGTGGGATCGTCAAATTGACGCTTTAAAACACGTAATTGGATCTTAATACTTAAGTTACAATTCTTCTAACATTTTTTATAGATATCTCATCTGTTCTCAATGAATGATGGGATATCTTTGCATTTGCATAAATCTTTCTCGTGTTGAAGAAGCTCGACATTTTCATCATTAAGACATATCTGGGGCCATTTATTATGACCTTCTTTATTACGCTTTTCATTTTTGAAATGCAGTTCCTTTGGAATTATTTAGAAGACATGGTTGGAAAAGGTCTGGAAGCTATTGTCCTAATTGAACTATTTGCTTTTGCGTCTGCGAACCTTGTTACCATGGCGCTGCCTTTAGCCGTTTTGCTAAGCTCTATTATGACGTTTGGTAATCTTGGTGAGAATTACGAATTAGTAGCGATGAAATCTTCCGGGATTTCACTCAACCGTATCATGCGACCACTTCTGATATTCAACCTCATCATCAGTAGTATGGCATTTTACCATTCTAATTATGTAATGCCTGTTGCCAATCTTAAGTTTAAAACATTGCTTTATGATGTGATGCATCAAAGACCGGCATTAGAGTTTAAACCGGGAGTTTTTTATAAGGGGATCGATGGCTATGTCATTCGCATCAAGGAAAAAGATGATGATGGACAGAACATGCGTAGTATTCAGATTTATGATCATTCTGAGCACAACGGGAATAAACAGGTTACCTTAGCTGAAAGGGGTAAAATGGCATTATCTCCGGATCAAAGATATCTGATCTTCGACATGTATAATGTAAAACAATACAAGGAAAATAAAGGGAAAACACATCCATTTACGTATTCAGAAATTGATCAACATACGGTAAGGTTTGACCTTTCTTCTTTCCAGTTTAACCGTACTGACGATGATCTGTTTAAAGATCACTATGAAATGCTTAATCTGGATCAGTTAGTCGCTTCAATGGATACCCTCAACTTTAAGCTAGACGAAAGATTATCAGATTATAGAAAATCTATGCATAATAGATTACAAATTTATTCAGACTCAAATGTGGCCGTTAATGGACTCCCTGAGGATACAACTTCAACATTAGACGTTTTTGAAGGAATGAATGACAGAGAAAAAATTGGGATCTATTCTACCGCAATCAATATTGCGCGTTCGTCTAAAACATACTCGGAGAGTATTGATGATGAAACAGAAATGAGATTAAAAAGAATTCACTTACATGAAATTGAATGGCATAAAAAATTCACGCTTTCAATTGCTTGTTTAGTATTATTCTTTATCGGAGCCCCATTAGGAGCTATTATTCGTAAAGGTGGTTTAGGAATGCCTGTAGTATTTTCTATTCTTATATTCATCATCTACCACATTATATCGATGTCGGGAATGAAGTTGGTTAAACAGGGAGAATTGCCAGCGATTATCGGAATGTGGATGGCCACTGCAACTCTGGTACCTTTGGGAATCTTCCTCACCTATAAAGCCACAACCGATTCGGTTTTATTGGATTCTTCATTTTATTCTTCTTTGACCAATAAGCTCAAGAAAATTTTTGCACCGATTTTAAAAATTTTCAAAAAAAATAAAGAAGCCTAATTATGAAAGTGCTTCAATTATGTCATAAAATACCGTTTCCTCCAAATGACGGTGGAACTTTGGCTACCTATCAATTGGCTAAAGCCATGATTGATATGGGATGGGAAGTTAAAATATTAAGTATTGCTACCTCCAAACATCCATACACAGAGATGCCCCTGGATCCGGTATTTAAGAAAACAGTTCCTGAATATATTGAAGTGGACACCACTCCCAAAGTGAGTGCACTACTCAAAAGCGTTTGGAAAAAAGACAACTATATTGTCAATAGATTTGATCATCCTGATTTTGCGAATCTGATTCAAAAAACACTTGGAGAAAACACTTATGATTTAGTCGTTTTTGAAGGAACTTTTACTGCTCCGTATATTGATCTGGTTAAGAAAAATAGTGATGCTATCTTAATGATGCGTTCTCATAATGTGGAATTTCAATTATGGGAAGATCGAATATTAAATGAAACACACGCGCTAAAACGTTTTCTACTTCAATCTCCGGTAAAACAACTCAAGCAATTTGAATTAAACG